>OY970290.1:0-681747 GCA_963716205.1 uncultured bacterium | reverse complement strand
GCGCTCGGCAGGAATCGAACCCGCACTAACGGTTCCGAAGACCGTTGTGATATCCATTTCACCACGAGCGCATGGACGTGAACATCATACCTTAAATTAGCTAAAAATCAAAAAATATCTTAGAATTACCTCAATGAAAAAATCTGTTCAAAAATATGGTCCAATACCGGTAGAAGTCTGGGAAACATCAGAAATGCTCAAAAAAATCGGTTTTGAAGCGTATCTGATCGGCGGATGCGTCCGGGATATTATTCTCGGCATTACTCCGAAAGATTGGGACATTACGACAAATGCAAAACCGGAAGATATTATTAAAATTTTTTCCAAAACATTTTACGAAAATATTTATGGAACAGTCGGCATTGTCAATGAAAACACGAAAGATGAAACCGTGAAAGTCATTGAAGTTACGCCATATCGGCTTGAAGCGGAATATTCAGATAATAGGAGGCCGGATCACGTGATTTTCAGCGATAAATTAGCTGATGATTTGCAAAGGAGGGATTTTACGATCAATGCAATTGCATTAAATATCACTAAGGAGGGAAGCGGAGTTGGATTTTATGAAGGTGAGATTGAGGATCCGTATAAAGGACAAGAAGACCTGAAAAATAAAATATTGAGAACTGTCGGCAAACCGGATGAACGGTTTCACGAGGACGGATTGCGGATTTTGCGCGCGGTGAGAATCGCAAATTTTCTCGGCTTTGAAATCGAAAAGGAAACAGAGAAAGCGCTTGCTTCTGAATCTTATTTGCTTGCAAAAATTTCAAAAGAGCGTATCCGTGATGAATTCACAAAAATGCTCATGTCGGATCATCCGATGGATGGCATCAAGCTCTGCCATAAATTCAGTCTTCTCCAATATATCATTCCTGATTTGGAAAAAACCATAAGTATCGAGCAAGGCGGAGCGCATGCGTATGATGTTTGGGAACATACTTTGAGAACGCTTCAGCATGCTGCGGATCAAAAATGGAATCTGGAATTGCGGCTTGCGTCGCTTTTGCATGATATTGGCAAGCCGAAAGCACGAAGAAAGGGCGAGGAAGGAAAAAAAGAATGGACATTTTATGGGCATGAAGTCGTCGGTGCAAGAATGACGGAAAAAATCTTACAGGATTTGAAATATCCGAAGCAGATTGTTGAAAAAGTGACGAAGCTCGTGAGAATGCATATGTTTTTTTCCGATACGGCAGTGGTGACACTTACCGCAGTACGAAGAGTTGTGGCGAAAATTGGCAAGGACAACATCTGGGATTTGATGAATCTGCGCGCATGCGACCGTATCGGCACTGGCAGGCCGAAAGCGAATCCGTACCGCCTGCGCAAGTATCATGCGATGATTGAAGAGGCGACACGGGATCCTATCTCCGTCGGAATGCTGAAAATTGACGGACAAAGCCTGATGAAAATCACTGGGGAAAATCCCGGACCGAAAATTGGCTTTGTTTTGCATGCACTTCTTGAAGAAGTGCTGGATGATCCGAAATTAAATACGGAAGAATATTTAAAGGCACGCGCCATGAAGTTCATGAAACTTCCCGAAAAAGAATTGCGCGAAATGGGGGAGGAAGGTAAAAAGAAAAAGGAAGTTGAAAATGAAGTGGAAGTAAAAAAGATCCGCAAGAGCCATCATGTGGAGTAAATAAACTTTTTGTGCTAGTATTTTTCGGTTCGTCTATCGGAGTGTGGTGTAACGGTAGCATCCATGCTTTGGGAGCATGTAGTCCGAGTTCAAATCTCGGCACTCCGACAAAATGCCAGGAAAAAAATTTCAAAAAACTGTTGAGGATTTTGTCTGCAAGAAATGCGAGGAGAAAGTCAAAGGAAATGGCTATACCAATCATTGCCCGAAATGCTTGTGGTCAAAGCATGTGGATATCCATCCGGGAGATCGGGCGGAAAGTTGCGGGGGAATGATGTCACCGGAGAGTGTTGATATGAAAAATGGGGAATACGTCATCAATTACAAATGTGTAAAATGCGGAGCTCAAAGAAAGAAAGTTGCGGATAAAAACGATAATTTCGATGCGATCCTTGCGATTGTGAAAAAGCGCGCAAGTTAAATTGCATACGGGCTATTTTTTTGATAGCATGGCTTTATTGCGGGCATAGTTTAGTGGTAAAACAACAGTTTTCCAAACTGTGGTCGGGTGTCCGATTCACCCTGCCCGCACAGAAAAAGAAATGAAAAAATCCCCGTGAGGGGATTTTTTCATTTTCCTGAGCTCAAGAAAATTTATTTCACTGCCTCTTTCAAAGCTTTTGCTGCTCTAAACTTCGGCACTTTCATTGCCGCAACCTGGATGGTTTCTCCGGTTCGCGGATTTCGCGCCTGTCTCGCCGCTCGCGCTTTGACTGAAAAAATGCCGAGACCCGCTATCGAAACTTCACTGCCTTTCTTGAGAGATCCGACAATGGAATCGAAAACCTTATCGACGACTTGTTCAGCTTGCACTTTTGTCCCCCCGAGAACTTTTTGCACTTCTTCCGCTATAGCTGCTTTATTCATAAATTTTTAAATTATTAATTTTATAAATTTCGACCCCTCTTAAAAGAGGAATACTGACCATGCAGCTATTATAATATAACGGTTTTTTAGCACAATAGGTCAAAAATTATCAGAAAACACAAAAATACTGTTGCAAAATAAGGGTTATTTTACATTGTAAAAATATGGCTAGAAATAAGGAGATTTTATCTAGCGTATTCAACAATTCTCGTTTCTCGGATAACGATAACTCTCACTTCGCCAGGATATTTGAGATCGGTTTCTATTTTGTCCGCGATATCACGCGCTAGTTTCTGCGCTTCAATGTCGGAAATTTTTTCCGGCGTGACAAACACGCGAATTTCCCGACCGGCTTCAAGCGCGTAGGATTTTTCAACTCCGGCAAATGAATTGGTGATAGCTTCAAGGTCGCCAAGACGCTTGATGTAATTTTCCACACTGTCGCTTCTCGCACCCGGTCGTCCACCTGAAATGGTATCGGCAACTTTGACAATAATAGATTCAAGAGTTTCATATGGATATTCCTCGTGATGCGATTGCATCGCTTTGATGATTTCTTCGGAGACGCCGAATTTTTGCAATATTCTTCTGCCGATTTCCACATGCGTGCCGGCAACTTCATGCGTCAATGCTTTTCCAATATCGTGGACAAGCGCTCCAGCGACCGCCACCGGTACATTTGCCCCGACTTCTTCGGCAATCATGCGGGAAATGTAAGCCATTTCTATTGAGTGCTGCAAAACATTTTGTCCGTAGCTTGTTCTGAAATGAAGTCTGCCAAGGATTGCGATGACGCGAGGATCAAGATTGACCACCCCGCATTCATACGCTGCTTGTTCGCCTTTTTCTTTGATAATTTTGTTAATATCTTGCTGGGCTTTTTCGACGACTTTCTCGATTTTTGCCGGCTGAATTCTGCCGTCGAGAAGCAGATTTTCAAGCGCAATCCTTGCGACCTGTCTTCTGATAGGATCAAACGAAGAAATCGTAATGATACCCGGAGTATCATCGACAATAACCTCGACGCCAGTTACTCGCTCGAATGCTTTGATATTTTTTCCTTCTTTTCCGATGATTTTTCCTTTCATTTCATCCGATGGGATGGAAAGAATTGTGGACATGACGTCTGCCGCGACTGATGTCGAAAGCCGCTGGATCGAGGTGATCAAAATTTCCTTGGCGACATTTTTCAGTTTTTCCTCGCCGCCCTCCTCAAGCTTTTTCATTCTGCCCATCAAATCTTCCTCATATTTTTTCTCCATAGAAGAAAGCAGGCTGTTTTTTGCCTCTTCTTCGGTCAAATGGGAAATCGTTTGAAGCTCAGTATTTTTCTGGGTTTCAAGCTTGTCTGCCCGTTCTTTGATTTCCCGTATTTCAACGGCTTTTTGCTTGATATTTTCGACTTCCTTGTCGATATCCGTCTGTCTTTGGTCAAGCAAGCTTTCCTTTTTGATCAAACGATCTTCCGTTGTTCTGAATTTTTCTTCTTTCTGCCGCGTTTCTTCCTTGATCTCTTTCATTATTTCCACGGATTTTGTTTCCGCTTCGATAACGGTTTTCTTCGCTTTTTCTTCTGCCTCAAGCATCATTCTTCGGATTTCAAGCTCAACGGAACCTTTTTTGCCGAGCGAAATAATGAGCCGAAGAAAATAGCCGATCGCGATTCCCACGAGGCCGCAGCCCGCAAGGAATAATACTATTTTTAATGACATAGTGTGCTAAAAGACCGTCTTTTAGACTTTTTATGGAGCTTTATGTAATTTTTCCGTCAAAAACTGAATTGCACACGCGAACTTTCTGATTTTTTAAAACATATTGCTAGTTAAAATTGTAAAAAACGGGATCTTTCAAATTAAATCTAAATAAATTGAACATCTCAACAATACCGTAAGCCCATTCAAAAGTAAAGGGCGGATTCGCTTCGCGATTCCGCCTTTTACTTTGCATTTCCAAGCTTATTTATATGATTTTATCCACAATGCCGTATTTTTTTGCTTCCTCGGCGGACATAAAATAATCACGGTCAACATCCTTTTCTACTTTTGCTAGTGGTTGCCCTGTATTTTTTGCCATCATTTTTGCCAGTGTATCTTTAGAATTCGAAGTAATTGTTTTGCACGTATCTCAATGTCAGAAACCTGACCCTGTGCGCCGCCGAGCGGTTGATGAATCATTACTTCAGCATTCGGTAATATGAATCTCTTCCCTTTTGTTCCAGAAGATAAAAGCCATGCTCCACCAGAAGCGGCGAGCCCGACGCAAACAGTCGAAACATCATTTTTTATATGATTCATCGTATCAATAATTGCCAATGTTGCTGTGACAAGTCCTCCGGGAGAATTAATATACAAACTAATATCTTTTTTTGGATCTTCAGATTGTAAGAAAAGCAATTGCGCAATGACAATATTTGCGGAATCATCGTCAATCTCTCCAGTTAAAAAGATAATTCGTTCTCTCAAAAGCCGCGAGTAAATATCATATGCCCGCTCGCCGAATTGTGATTTTTCTATAACTGTTGGAATAAGGTTCATGCGGACAATATATAACAAAAGTTTGCGGAAGGCAAATTTATTCTTTTTTGCCTGATACTATATAATAAGGGCAATGAGATTGCACAGATTTTATATATCGGAGCCGCTCGAAGTCGGGAAAATTGTCAGGACTGAAAATCCGGAGCTTATCCACCAGTGGATAAAAGTTTTTCGATTTTCGATTGCGGACAGAATAATTATTTTCAAAGGTGACGGCCGCGAATTTGAGGGATTTTTTGAACTGCTTTCCAAAAAAGAAGCGACGATCGTTGTTGATAAAGAAAATAAAGTAAAAAATTCTATTAAAACCGAACTTCATATTTTTCAGTCAATCATCAAAAAAGATAATTTTGAATTGGTGGTGGAAAAGTGTACAGAAATCGGTGCTTCCGCATTTCATCCAATAATTTCTGAGCGGAGCGAGAAAAAAGATTTAAACTTGGAACGCTTGAAGAAAATTTCAATAGAATCGTCCGAGCAATCAGGAAAAGTAGTTGTACCGGAAATTTTCGAACCGACAAGTTTGGAAACTGCAATCAAAGATTTTGACCGAGAGATGTTCGTGCTTGATTTTGGAGCGGAAAATTTTTCAAAGGTTTTTGAAAAATTTTCCGCTCCTAGCATCAGTATTTTCATTGGTCCCGAAGGTGGATGGACAGATGCCGAGCGAGAATTGTTCAAGAAATATAATGTCAAATTTGTTTCTCTCGGTTCTCAAATTCTCCGCGCCGAAACCGCAGCGATTGCAGCCAGCTCGCTTATTTTATTATCATGATTTACTTTTACTACGGCACTGATATTGATTCTGCAAAGAAAAAGGCGAATATCACCATTGATTCACTGCTTCTCAAAAAACCGAATGCGACATTGATCAAAATCAGCGAGGAAGATGTTTCTGCCGAGCGAATCGGCGAGCTTGCAAGCGGGCAAGCGCTTTTTGCGAGCAAATATATTGTTTTCTTTTATAAAACTTTTGAGAACAAAGAAAACAAGGAAATTATTTTGAAAAATATAAAGGAAATCGGCACATCGGAAAATATTTTTATTTTTGCCGAAGGAAAAATGGATAAAGCTGGCCTCGCGAAAGTTGAAAAGATTGCCGAAAAAATCCAGGAATTCGTCAAATCGGAAAAACCTTTGAACAAAAAACAAAAGCTCGCGGCAATCGGCGAGAAAGTAGATTTTTTTGAATTTACCGATGCACTTGGCAGGCGGGACAAAAAAGGCTTATGGGTTTTATATCAGGACGCACTCGCCGAACAAGTGCCGGCGGAGGAAGTACACGGAATGTTTTTCTGGCAGGCAAAAAGTATGCTGCTAGGAAAATTATATATGAATGCAAATGAAGCGGGAATGAAGTCGTACCCATTTCAAAAAGCTTGCGAATACGCGAAAAATTATAAAGACGGCGAGATTGAAAATATTTTGGAAAAATTAGTCACGATGTATCACGAAGCGCACCGCGGAAACATGGATTTTTTTGTGGCGCTTGAAAAATTTATTTTGGGATTATAAAAAACCACCGAGATTATCTCTTGGTGGTTGTCTTGAATTTCATTTCAGGACCTTTTTGAGAATCTTCTTCCCATTGACGTTTCTTTTTGAGAAAATTTTTCAGATCTTTTGATGGTTGCATCTGAATTGTTGCTTGCTGACCATTCGGAAAAAAGCTTTTTAGCTTTTTCAAAGAAAGAGGCCATTGTTTCTTACGCGACATAATTTTCTCCTTTCAATAAGAACTTTCGTTTCAAGTTTATCATCAATCTTACCATTCACAATAGATGGACATTTTACAAAAAAATTGTTATATTTTGCGGGTTATTGTTTTGCACTTTCTAAAGACTAATAACGAAATTATGCGCCCATATCTGTCTTGGCAGGTATCAGCGCAAAGCAGGTTTTGATAATTAAATATAATGCGCCCATAGCTCAGTTGGTAGAGCAGCTCCCTTTTAAGGAGACGGTCGTAGGTTCGATTCCTACTGGGCGCACAATGAAATCATGGCTTCAAATAAGGATATTTTGAAAGCATGGAGATAGGAATCGAACGTGTGAACGAGTTCGTTAATGTGAACTGTGGTACAATTCTCATATGACATCATTTGAAGAAATGAATATGAGAGATACGCTCGATCACCACCTTGGAAATTTAGTCCAAGGTAATGACGGTCTTATGAGAAGTGCATTACGTGGAAAGAGTGAATATGATGCCGATAAATTGCGTGAACAGACAGAAGATCATGTGAAAGGTATTGAATCAGTGTATGGTTCATTGAATCTTGAAGATAAAAGTAAATTAGAAAAATTCTGCGAAGTCGCTCTAAACATTCCAAGCAAACCCGATCAAAGCTATATTGATAATTTATACAAAGAGTACGACAAGGTTAAGAGTATACCTGAAATTTTATAAATAAAGTTTCTATTTGACACAAAATTCTGCGAGAGGTAAAATATATCTCGGAGTGAGAAAGGAGGTCTTTTGTAATTTAACCTTTTGGGACAAGGAAGGTTTTATGAAATTGGAGATTCCCGAAAAGAATTCTTTGCAGCGAAGGCGTGCAATCCCTAAAGGAGGAGGGATTAGTTACATACCGCCCAAAAATCCTGAAAAGGATAAAGGGAATTGGGTTGAAACCAACGATTATCGAGGGGCTGTGATGAGGGCGCGTGGGGACGATACGTCCTAGTTGAATTTGAATTCTAAAAAGGAGTAGATTCCTAAGGGAAGAAGCCCGGAACCATGTGATTTCGGGCTTTTTTATTGCCTATTGACTCGTGATATAATATTGCCGGGTCGATATAATCATTTTTTTAAATATTTCAAAAATATATGGAAATGAATCCAAATCAACCGACAGGAAAAATGTGCAACTGCCCGCATCACAAGACAGTGGCATGGATGATCGTTCTCATCGGCGTTACGTTTTTACTCGGCGCTCTGGGAGCATTCAGTTCGATGGCGGTTAATGTCATCTGGCCGATACTTTTGATCATCGGAGGTTTCAGCAAAATGTGCAAGTGCTGTTCGAAATAGTAAAGAATCAAAACAAAAATACAAAAGGCGGGCGCGAAGCGCCCGCCTTTTGTATTTTATTTTTGAAATTTGATTTTTTATAGCATTGAATCGAGTCCGAATGCTCCGGCCCCAAGAAAGACAAGCGAAAGGGAAATCGTCAGAAGCAAGACATAGAAAGGAAAATTTCTTTTTTCCAGGCTTTCCTCGCGGTATTCAATGACACTCTCGCAGAAAAATGCGATGGAAAAAACGATTGCCACGACTTGCGTGTATGCGCCGATAAGCAGCATGATTCCGCCGAGTATTTCGATCCATGCGAGCAACTTTACAAAAAGATGCGAAGGGCGGAAATGAATTGTGTCAAAAAGCTCTTTCCACTGCAAATGTTCCTTGCCGAGTTTCAAATATCCGAGATCAATGGCGACAAAACCAAGCACGACTCTCAAAATGAGCGGCGAAAGAATGCTATAAGTGAGAAGTCCCGGAAATACATTTAATATCATGCATGGATTATAATATAGTATAATGAAAAAGCAAAATGCAAAAAACAGTCATTCTCGATAATATAAGGAGTGTTTATAATGTCGGCTCGATATTCCGCACGGCAGATGCTCTTGGGGTTGATACCCTATATCTCTGTGGGACAACGCCTGCACCACTTGATCGATTTCACAGAGCTCGCAAAGATTTGGCAAAAGTGGCGCTTGGTGCGGAAAAAAATATTACATGGGAATATGCAAAAAACACCTTGGCTATCTTGAAGAAACTGAAAAAAGAAGGATTTGAAATTATTGCAGTAGAACAAGATGGAAAATCAGTCGATTTCAGGAAAGTCAAAGCGAAAAATAAGACGGCGATCATCCTCGGCAATGAAGTGAACGGTATCAGTAAAAAAATTCTCCAATGTGCCGATACAATCGCCGAGATGCCGATGGCGGGCAAAAAAGAATCGCTCAATGTCTCGGTCGCATTCGGTATCGCCGGATACGCAATTTTCAATTCGTAAAATTTATGAAAAAAGGTATGATACTTTTATGCCGAATAAAGTATTGAGGAAAATAGAAAAATTCATACCGAAAAAACTCTACCGCGCCGGACAGCCGATCTATCATTATTTCTTGACAGTCTTCGGTGCAATCATGTATCAGTTTCCGGGACGATCAATAAAAGTCGTGGCAGTGACCGGCACGAAAGGAAAAACTTCAACGGTTGAATTCATAAACGCGATTCTTGAAGTTGCGAGCAAAAAAACTGCACTTGCTGGAACGCTGCGATTCAAGATTGGCGATGAATCAAAACCGAATCTCTTCAAGATGACAATGCCTGGAAGATTTTTCATACAGAAATTTTTGCGCAATGCAGTGAATGCCGGATGCGAGTATGCGATACTTGAAATTTCTTCCGAAGCGGCAAAGCAGTATCGGCACAAATTTTTGGATTTGAACGCGCTGATTTTTACCAATCTTGCGCCGGAACATATTGAGTCGCACGGAAGTTACGAACAATACGTTGCAGCGAAAGTTTCAATCGCAAAAGAATTAGAAAAATCTCCAAAGGAAAATAAAGTGATTGTGGTGAATATTGATGATGTGGAAGCAGATAAATTTTTAGATATTGATATTGAGAAAAAAATTACGTATTCAATAAAGGATGTTGAAAAAATTTCACTTTCAGAAAATTCCACGGAATTTTTTTATAAAGGGATAAAGTTTCATTCTACAATCGTTGGTCGGTTCAATCTTTACAATATGCTCGCGGCGGTGAAATATGCCGAATCCGAAGGTGTTGATTTGGATACGATAAAAAATGGGATCGAAAGTCTAGCAGAAATAAAAGGCAGAGCTGAAACCATTGTAGTTTCCCAAAAGCAAAATTTCAAAGTGATTGTTGATTACGCACATACGCCAGATTCTTTAATCGCGATTTATGAAGCATTTTCTAGCAAAAATATTATCGGCGTGCTTGGCGCATGTGGTGGAGGAAGAGATAAATGGAAACGAAAAGCTATGGCGGAAATCGCCGAAAAATATTGCACAAGCGTCATTTTGACGGATGAAGATCCGTATGAAGACGATCCGCAAGAAATCATCGAAGATATGGCGAGGTATTTTACAAAAAAAATCCCTGAGACGGTCATTGAAAGAAGAGCAGCAATACGGCATGCAATTGAAGAAGCAAAAAAAGACGATGTTATTATTATCACTGGCAAAGGAACGGATCCGTACATTATGCGGGCGAATGGAGAAAAAGAAAAATGGAGCGATGCCGAAGCGGCGCGTGAAGAACTGAAAAAAATATATGCCTGAACTTCCCGAAGTACAAACTACAGCGCATATTTTAGACAAGACGTTGAAAGGTTTGCGAATTACTGATGTCTGGACGGATTATGATTCAAAATTTCACGCCGGGAAAAACAACATCAAAGACAAAAAATATTTTCTGTTTTTTAAAAGACAAATCATCGGCAGGAAAATTACCGGTGTTTCAAGAATGGCAAAAAATGTCCTGATACATGTTTCAGGTGGGAAAACAATTTTGGTCCATATGAAAATGACCGGACATCTTTTGTATGGGAAATATATTTTTTTGCACAGCGAGTGGCTTCCTTCCAAAGCTGGACCGCTGAAAGATCCGTTTAATCGTTTCATCCACCTAGTGTTTTCATTATCAAACAAAAATATGCTCGTGCTTTCGGACATGAGAAAATTCGCAAAAGTTCTTGTTTTTGATACAAATAAAATAAACGATATTGCCGATCTGAAAAAGCTCGGACCGGAACCGCTGGATAAAAATTTTACCTATCAGATTTTTAAAGGACAACTTTTAAAAAAACCGAACGGGAAAATCAAAACAGTTCTGATGGATCAGGA
Source organism: uncultured bacterium (assembly GCA_963716205.1). Classification (GTDB taxonomy): domain Bacteria; phylum Patescibacteriota; class Minisyncoccia; order Phycocordibacterales; family GWA1-40-21; genus Bog-1340. The sequence goes on along the minus strand of OY970290.1, from coordinate 670,812 downwards.
AATCATTTCCGGAATTGGCAATATTTATTCGGACGAGATTTTGTGGCTCTCGGGCATTCATCCACTCGAAAGAGTTATGAATATTTCCGAAGCGAAATTCAAATCGCTCTACAAAAATATCAATATCATTTTGAAAAAGTCGATCAAAGTCGGCGGAGACTCGATGTCGGATTATCGCAATCCGTATGGCAAAAGTGGCGGATACCAAAATATGCATAAAGCATATCGGCAGACAGGCAAAAAGTGCCAAAAGAAAGGTTGCGGAGGAATTATTCAAAGGATTATTGTCGGCGGCAGAAGCACACATTATTGCCCAGTGCATCAAAAGCTAGTACAATAAAGATATGGCGGAATCAAAAGACACGGGAGAATTAAGCGAAAGTTTCAAAGAGTTTGTTTTGATAATTGTAGTCATTGCTTTTGTGCTCGCGTTTTGGGATGCATTCAAAGCGGGAAAAATAATGGAAAATACCGCAAGCTCGACTCCGGCACAAACTGTTTCACAGGATCAAACTCAAGCTCCAGTTCAGCAAAATACGAATGTTTTTTCAAATGGTTCGGTGCAATATCAAGGACAGACGATTAGTCAGCCACCGGTTCAGTATTCAAATTCGCCAGTGTATAACAGCGGGCAAACAATGGTGCCGACAAATCAAAATAATTGTGGAAGTGTTGGAGGACAATGGACACCAACAGGAACGTGTGTAATCACAGATTCTTTTGATGACAATAATATACAAAGTTTTATAAATCGCTGTGCTGCTCTTGATGGTACATATAACTCCGGATTGCCACAATGTTTTTCAAATGAACCATGCCCCATGTATGCAGGGGCACCCTCATGTACGGTTTATTACGTTCAACAATAAAAACAAAATAGCGGCGCCGAAGGCGCCGCTATTTTGAATTATTTAAATTATTCTTTTATTCTATTTACTCTCTTTATTATCTTTTTATTACCAATTCCTTTTTCTATTATTCTAAATTCTTTAATTGGTATGCCAACTTTTATTCCTTCAACAAAAACAGTATTCCCATCCCTTGAAATACTTATCACTTTAAGCGGTTCAGAAAAAACCTCTTTTCCATTATTAACTAATTGCACACTGTCACCAACTTCAAGCACTTCCTCAATCTCTTCTTTATTGAAAGATATAGATTCATGCTTTCTAGTTTTATCATTAAACTTAAAACGAGCATCAGGAATATTTTCTTGAATTATTCCTGGACCAGTGTCTTGACCAAGAATTATGCCACCAGCAAATTTTGCTTCATCATTATTTTCTAGTTTATTATTTTGTTGGAATTTTTCCATAATTTAAATGTTATCAAAAAAATAATAATAAGCAATAAATTTATTTCCCCAAAATTTTTAATGCCTCTTTGATGCGGTCTCCTGTTTTTGTAAATTTCTTTTCAACATCTTTCAATGCCTCACGAGCGTCTTTCTGCGAATAGCCGAGCGATTTGAGCGCCTCTATCGCGTCCACTTCATCGCGCAGGCTGATGTCATTTTCTTCTCCTGCACCGACTTTATCTTTTAATTCAAGCACAATTTTCTCAGCAACTTTTTTTCCGATACCGGAAACTTTCGTTAAGTGGGAAATATCATTACTTCCGATAGCTCGTTTAAGTGCTGCTATCGAACTGACATTTAAAACATTCAGCGCTGTTTTCGGGCCGATGCCGGAGATGGAAATGAGCATCTCAAAAAAGTTCAATTCCTCTCCGGAAAGAAATCCGTAAAGATCGAGTGCATCTTCGCGCACCGCAAGGTGAGTGAAAAGGGAAATGTCCGCACCTTTTTGCGCAGTCTCTTTTGTCTCGCTCGTCGAATAAATTTTGAAACCGATTCCACCGACACCGACCGTGAGAAATTTCGGATTGATATCCCAGACGATGCCTTCTATTTTTGCAATCATGAATATATTGTATCACAATTTCCAACTTGCTTTTATCATGCAAAAGTGTTACATTTTTGTTTCATAGAAGAAATACATCATGCCCGTAACATCATCAGCAAAAAAAGCATTGCGAGTTTCGGAAAAGAAGCAGATTTTCAATGCGCAGAGAAAAAGTGCAATTGATCAAGCTCTTCGAGGTATCAAGAAGCTCGCCAAAGAAAATAAAGTAAAGGATGTGGAGAAATTACTTCCTGGCGCATACAAAGCGATTGACAAAGCGGTCAAAACAAAGTTTTTGAAAAAGAACACTGCTGCGAGATTAAAATCAAGAGTCACAAAGCTTGTGAACAAAGCAAAAGCAAAAAAATAAAAAATTCCCGAAAGGGAATTTTTGTTTTTGTCCTCCCACGAGGAATCGAACCTCGATCTAACCCTTCGCAAGGGTTTGTCCTATCCATTGAACGATGAGAGGAATTTTGAAAGCGGCGAAACCTTCGGTTTCGCCGCTTTAATGTAGCATCTGAAAAGCTAAAATCCAAGCCGTTCCATTATTTTCTGGGAGAGCGGCTCATGCAATTCTTTTTCCGGCAGATACTGGAGGAGGAATCCCCGGACATCCAAATGATGCATGTCCTCAATCGGAATGATAATGAGCGGCAGGAGAGCTCGTTTTGATCGCAGAATTATTTTCTCATTATTTTTCTCACTGATGTCCACCCAGAATTCATGTAGTGTGGCAAACGGGTAGGTGTCATTGCCGACGGTGAATCCGCGCTGATCAATATTAATATCCACGAGCTGCGGTTCTCGAATTGAAAATGCCAGAAGCGCTCCGGTGGCGAGAATAATAAATATTGCAAATAATCCATCATGGACGATAAACGCGACGACGACGATGCATATCGCGATAATAATGACCGCCCAATACCAGTCGGCAGTTTTTTCTTTCCGCTTGTATTCGAGAGCACGCCATGAAATTTTATTTTCCATACCGGGAGTATTATACCAAACATTTTGAAAATGGTATAATGCTTTCACAATGAAAAGTTCAAAAGCAAAATTAATCGTGGCGAATTGGAAAATGAATCCGGAAACGCTCGTCGAGGCAAAAAATATTTCATCCGAAATATCCAGAAAATCAAAGGGTTTCGGCACAGTCAAGCTCGTCATCTGCCCGCCGTTTTTATTCTTGAGTGAAGTTTCAAAAGCTGTTTCCTCGGCGAAAAAAATAATCATGGGCGCGCAGGATGTTTTTATAGGCATCGGGGTGGCGCATACGGGCGAAGTAAGTGCAGAAATGCTCAAAGGTGCCGGAGTGAAATACGTGATCATTGGACATTCGGAGCGAAGGGCAGTAAGCGATACGGATGAAATTGTTCGCGAAAAACTTTTCGGCACACTGAAAGACGGATTGAAAGTCATTTTGTGCGTTGGCGAAAAAGAACGCAACGAGCACGGCGTTCAATATCCTGAAATCAAGCGGCAGCTGGAAAGCGCACTGCTCAAAGTGCCGAAAAAGTTTATGAAAAATCTCGTCATCGCGTATGAGCCGGTCTGGGCGATAGGAAAATCAGAAAAGGAAGCGATGAAGCCGGAGGAACTTCATGAAATGACGATATTCATCAAGCGCGTATTAAGTGATCTTCTCAGCAAAGCTGAAATAGAAAAAGTTGCAATATTGTATGGTGGCTCGGTGACAAAAAATAATGCACAAGAAATTATTGAGAAGGGAAATGTCGACGGATTGCTCATCGGACGGGAAAGTCTGAAAGCGGAAAATTTTATTGAGCTTGTCAAAGAGATAGGAAAATAATTTTTATGCCGAATTATTCAGTCAGACCGGAGCTTAATGAGAAAATAAAAAAAGAATTTGCAAGCTACTCGGAGATTTTGCAAAAACTTTTATTTTATCGGAATGTAAAGACTGCAATCGAAGCGGAGAAATTTCTCTATCCAGTTTTTGAAGAAAACCATGATCCATTTTTGATACTTGGAATGGAAAAAGCGGTAAAGCGAATACTTGAAGCGATAGAAAAAAAAGAAAAAATAATTATTTTCAGCGATTATGATGCCGATGGAATTCCGGGTGCGGTGATACTCCATGATTTTTTCAAAAAGATCGGCTATGAAAATTTTGAAAATTATATCCCGCACCGCGTGCTCGAAGGTTTCGGTCTAAATGTTCAGGCAATCAATGAATTTGCAAAAGATGGTGCGAAATTGATTATTACTGTTGACTGTGGCACGGCAAATATCAAAGAAGCAAAACATATTAAAAAGCACGGAATAGATTTAATTATTATCGATCATCATTTGCCGCCTATTGTAAAAGGCAAAGAAAAACTTCCGGAAGCGCTCGCGATTCTCAATCATAAACAAAACAATTCAAAATACCCGGAACAAATTCTTTGCGCTTCCGGAATGTCGTTTAAACTTGTGCAGGCATTTTTGAAAAAATACGGCGAAAAATTTAGCGTAAAAGAAGGTTGGGAAAAATGGCTGCTCGATATGGTGGCGATCGCGACGGTTTCCGACATGGTACCACTTGTCGGAGAAAACAGGATTTTTGCGCAATACGGATTGAAAGTTCTGCGCAAATCTCCGCGCATCGGCTTGCAAAAACTTCTTTCAATCATCAAAGTCGATCAAAAAAATATTACCGAAGATGACATCGGCTTTATGATTTCTCCGCGCATCAATGCGGCATCGCGGATGGGCAAGCCGGAAGATGCGTTTAATATGCTCGTAGAAAAAAATCAGATTGAAGCGGAAAAATTTGCGCAACATTTGAATAAAATAAACGACGAGCGCAAAGGAATTGTGGCAAGCATGGTCAAGGAAATCAAAAAACATTGGAAGCAAATCGATCCGGAGAAAAAAAGAAAAGTATTAGTGGCGGGCAATCCGGATTGGAAGCCGTCACTGCTCGGGCTTGTGGCAAGCTCTTTGATGGATGAGCACGATGGCCCTGTATTTCTCTGGGGTCGGGAAGAAGGAAAAACATTGAAAGGGTCATGCCGATCGGATGGCGTTGCAAATATCGTGGAAATGATGCGCGACTCCGCAGAAATGCTTGATGAATACGGCGGGCATGCGATGTCCGGCGGATTTACGGTGAAATTCGAGAAAGTGGATTCGCTTCCTGACTCGCTTGAAAATTCTTATAAAAAAACAGTCGGATCTGGTGCAAAAATAAAAAAGGAATTGATTGCGGACACCGTTTTACATATTGATGACGTGAATGATGAATTGGAAAAACATATCAGCATGCTCGCGCCGTTCGGCATGGATAATCCGAAGCCGGTTTTTGTTTTTCCGAACATTGAAATCTTTGAAGTGAAAATTTTTGGTAAGAAAAAAGATCATTTGAAAATCGACTTCAAAAATGCCAGAGGTCGGACGATTTCTGCCATCGGATTTTTCAAAAAACCCCAAGATTTTGGGGTAAAAATCGAAAATAGCGGAAAAATAAACCTGCTCGCCAATCTAGAAAAAAGCTATTTTCTCGGCAGGGAAGAATTGCGTCTGCGGATTGTGGACATTGTCTAGACTTGTTATAATAATTGCAGCATGAAATATTTATTTGAATGGACTCTGGCAATGTCGGTCGGAGACGAAATCATTGATAAGCAGCACCAGAAGCTTTTGAACGAGCTGAATGTATTGATTTCAAATTTATTCGCTGGTTCAGCCGATGCGATTATCGATGATGCAGTTTCATTTTTGAGCGAGTATATCAGGGAGCATCTTCTCTACGAGGAAAAATATATGGAGGAGCACGAATATCCTGAAAGAGATTTCCATAAGTCTTTGCATCGCGGCTTTATGGATCAATACGAAGTATTCAAAAAAAGATTGTCAGAAGGAGCGCCAAAAAAAGAATTAATATTGGAAATCGAAGAGTATATCGGCAGCTGGTGGATTCATCATATCGGCGTGGAAGATAAAAAATACGCGGTGTTCATACAAGAGAATAAAAAATAGATTTTATAAATTTTCTCAGTAAAAAAACCGCCCCTTATTCCTTGGGGCGGTTATCATTTTTGAGATCATCCAGAGTGTATATGCCGAAAGACCACAAGCATCCCTGGATGAAGCCAAGCCATCTGAAAACTTTTTCCAGTCTGTCTTGTTGGATAAAGATTTCCATTTTATCAAGCATATGATTGCAATGAGCCAAGGCACAATCAATGTTTGGCGACAGAATATTATCTGGGAATTCCACATTTTGAATTTTCAGCTCCTTAAGCTTTTTCCGGTAAAGATTTATTACCTCTTTAACCTTTGTTTTATCCATGGTACGACCCCTTTGAAATTTGAGATTTTAAAATCTAAAAACAAGTAGAACTTTCTGATTTTTAGATTATCATCCGGTTACAAATATTGCAAATATTTTTTACTTGCGAATTAAGCAAATCTGCGTTAAATTAGCTTTTGTTCATCTAGAGACGGAGAGGTGGCAGAGCGGTTGAACGCACCAGTCTTGAAAACTGGAATGTCCGAAAGGGCATCGCGAGTTCGAATCTCGCCCTCTCCGCAGAAGGTATTTTTTATCGAGGGACTGACTTGCCCCATATTTTTCAACGTGTTTTCAGTTCGAATCTCACTCCTATCAATAACGAAATATTAGTAGTCTTTTAAGACTTCATTGAGTGAATCGTACCCTTCTTGTTCCAAGAAATTTTTTAGCTTCATATCTGATCTGACGCCAAAATCCTTATCATATTCCTTTTCAATGGTACCCATTTTAGTATTACCATTTTTTTCACGGATCTCCCCATTCTCATCACGCATACGATTATCGAGTCCTTTTGGATAGTGTTTAGTCATTTTTATAAATTATTGGTAATCCATGTGCTTAATTCCTGCGAAAGCTTTCTCCATGCAGCCCCTTTTCCAGTTACATCAATCACGATAAGTTTATCATCTGGATCAATATGTTGTAAGGCAGCATCTCTAACTTGCTCAGCAGAAAGACTAGTCTTAAGAAGCCAAACCGACTCAAGTGGTTTAGCCCACTCATAATAAGATTTAAGATGTGCCCAGAGATTCGAATAATCTTTTTCCTTCCCTTTGACCTTGACGATCTTCCATCCTGCGCGGATCGCCGCCAAGTCACAGGCCTCGATCTGCGGAAACATCCTCAAGACAATGAACCAGAACTGGCTGAGGACGGCTCCGAAAAGACCTTTCACTTCGCGTTCTTGCGAAAGCAAGTGAAAGAATTCCCTCGTTTCTTCTTCACCGGGATGAGGACGGGACAAAAGCAGGATTCCGCTTTTGGTCGAGTTGGCGTTCATAGCCGCCGCCTCTTTCTCTTCGCGAAGCCTGATGAGTCCTCCCAGCTTATTGTTCAAGTGGACGGTGGCGAGATACAACTTTTTCAGGTATTCGTCCGTGAGTTCCCCGACGACCAGATCGTCTTCCTGCACTTCCACGAAATCGGCTTCAATCAACGGCCCGTTCAATTCAGCGAACGTCTTTTCAACAGCCTCGGTGAAAATGTCCATGATGCACTCTCCAAAAATGATTTATGGTACTTTACCCGATATGATAATATCAGAGATAATCTAGTTTGTCAAATTCATCCGTTCACGCTTTCTATTTTCTTGATGCAATCATCGATTTGCTTGTTCAGATCGGGTCGTGAAGTATCGAAAGTAAAAAGATAATCAAATGGTGTATTTTCTTTTGTTCTCTTTTCCTTTTGCGCGTAGTAGTTGTTGATCATATCCTCGGGATTCTCGGCAAGCCAGGAAGGCGGATGTCTCCTGAATTTCTCGAAGATATATTCTTTTGGAGTATTGATGTGAACATACACGACTTTTGCATGAAGTTTTTCCGCCAGCTTTTCAACAAATTCCTTCACTTCCGGATTGCCGCAATCCATGTCAAAAGCGATACTGAGACCTTTTTGTGCAAATTCTTGCGCCAACTTCAAACCGATTTGTTTGACAGGACTGTAATCATGTCCGTTTTCTTTCAACATTTTTCTTAGTTCATCGCTTGATATGCGCACGAGTCCGAGCCTTTCAGAAATCGGCTTCGTCACGGTAGTTTTTCCCGCACCGACAAGACCGACAGGGCAAAAGAAAAATTGTTTCTGCGAAATACTTTTTGGTATTTCAATCGATGATCTGAAATCTTTTTCTATGTCTTCAAGAGATTTTTGCATATAATTTTATCCTATATCCACTTATTCGTCTGCAGAAAATCTTTCACTGTTTTGAATAATTTTTCATGTCCGGAAGCGTTCGGATGCAATCCATCGGCAAAATCGTTGTTGTTCAAAAGACCGAATGTATCAAGAAATAGTATGTTGTTTTTCTCGCATACTTTTTTCATGATCTTGTTGTATGCGTTGATATTCTTATTTTTGTAATAAATATTCCTCCAAAAGACCGGCGAAGTTTTCGATTCATCGCAGTCCGGGAAACCGATGAAAATGATATTTTTTGTGATAACTTTTGCCTTTTGGATAATTGTTTCTATGTTTGACTCAAATTTTTCCGGAGAAACGAGAAAATTGTCCGGACTATTTTCGTATGCAGAATCATTTCCTCCCGTCTGAAATATGAGCGCATCACCATCCCGCATGTCCGCTTCGGATTCAAACCTGTCTAAAATCATTTCCGACGTGCCTCCCGGAATACTCAGATTGTATATCTGAATATTCACATGATGGTTCTTGTCATGCTCTGCCGAATACATCCAAAGCCTGTTCACCCAACCACCTTTCTCGATATCCCACGCTCCATATGAGATGCTATCACCGAATATGCAGAGTGATTGAAAAGTTTTCATAGGATTTATTTTAACATAAAAAATAAAATACTTCTGATTATTGCGGCAGGTTTTTTAGACAATAAAAAAACCAGTCCCTTTCATAAGGACTGGTTCGCTCGTTGCGATGGGGATTTTATTTCCCGATGCAGCGAGCATTTTTTGAAATCAATTCGGAAACTTCAGAGATAACTTCCCGAAAGAAGTCCGTAGCCTCGATGATTGTCATGTCAAGGTTCCGCGCGGTTGTTTGGATCATCTGACCGGTCTTTTTGTCGAGGATAAATCCCCGATGATACAAGTGCTCGGTCAAATTTTCAAAAGGTTCTTTCGAGTACGACTTTCTGTACAGGTCTGGCCTTCTGTCCATGAACAACTGTGCTATCTCGTTTTTCCGTTCGACGGAAATCATCGGCATGACATCCTCCTTGTCTACAGATTTTTGAAAGGACTTTCGGCGTTGGCAAGCTCTTCAATAAGCTCGTCCGATTCCCAGGGAACTTCGAATGTTCCCTGATTGCACCGAAAAGTTATCTTTTCGACTTTGTGTTTGTCGTGGATATCCTTCGTCCGTCCGATTTCCACTGTTCCATGAGGTTCAGCCGGAAAGGAGTGAAAAGGATCTTCCATAGTGAAACCGACAATGAACACGGTGTTGTGGAAAGGATTCTCCATCCGAACCCCGATTTCATATCGATCGAGTTTCTTGTCCTGCTTATACACGATAGCATCCTTGAAGGACACCTTCTGTTTGCAGAAACTTTGCAAGACCTCCATTGCGAATGTGAGGGCTCGCAGATTTTTTTGGGAAAGAACGATCTCTGTAGCGCTTGATGCTTGAACCATGTTACTTCTCCTTGCGAGAAATCATCATACGAATCTATGATGGATGTCATTCCGACATCGGTTATATAATATCATTGATAGATGATGTAGTCAAGTAGCAGTTTAAAATAGCCATCGTAGCGTCTAATTCGTCTAATTTGCTTGAAAATAAACAATATTTTTTCCCGAATTAGACGGTGCCTTTTTCAACCGTCTAATTTTATCCGACCGAGACACCTCAAAATAACGACTGGAGTTTTTGCTCAAAAACCCTTACACTGATTGGAACAGGTTAGTTCACAACTGAGTCACACCGCAAAATCAAAATCCGCCAAACGGCGGATTTTGAAATTTAATTTTTTTGCTCCGGCAAATTTTCTTTTTTCTTATTTCGATAATACAGCCAGATAAGGTAGCAGATCTCCAATATTCCGGCGGTGTTCAATATTGCGATGATGACAAACATGGTCAGATGATTGTTTCGTGCGGCTTTCCACAACGCGATCATTTTCCAAACCGCTGCCCAGATGATAACTACGATAAGCCATGGATGCGCGCCTGCATACGAAGCGAGTGTGCCGTTTAGCGATTGTATATTCATAAAAATAGTATAGCATACTTTTTCATTTTTGCATTTTCATGTATGATAGCTTGCATGAAATATTTGGGCGTAGACTATGGAGAAAAAAGAGTCGGCATAGCGGTGACCGACACGGAAGGCAAAATTGCTTTTCCAAAAATCGTATTGGAAAATAAAGCCGATTTGACGGAGCAAATCTCAAAACTGTGTTCAGGGCTTGGAATTGAAGCAGTTGTCATCGGCGAATCAAAGGATTACAAAGGCGAGGATAATAAAATCAGTCCAAAAATAATCGCTTTCAAACGGGAATTGGAAAATAAAATAAAAATTGCCATTTTTCTTGAACCGGAATTCATGTCATCGATGCAGGTGGAAAAAACTTTCGGGAAAACAGAAATGCTCGATGCTTCCGCCGCCGCGATTATTTTGCAGACATTTCTCGACAAAGAAAAAAACAGGCAGGAAAAGAAAAAACAATCGGAAATCGGAACAAATACAAAAATCAGCATCGATGATTTTGCGAAAGTGGAAATAAAAGTCGGAAAAATACTTTCAGCCGAGCCGATCGCCGGATCCGACAAGCTTATCAAACTCTCCGTGGATTTTGCGGAAGACGTTCCGCGCCAAATACTTTCCGGCATTGCGAAATATTTTCCCGATGTGAAAACTCTTGTCGGTAAAAAAGTCGTGTTCGTCACCAATCTTGAGCCGAGAAAAATGATGGGGTTGGAATCAAACGGCATGATTCTCGCCGTCAGTGACGCGGACAAATTCGCTCTCATGGAAGTGCCAGAGTATATTTCCGCAGGAACAAAATTGAAATGATATACCTGCACGATTTTTTCGCATTGATAGAACCGGTCACACTTATCAAGACGCTCGGCGTTGCCGGATTATTTTTTGCGATTTTTGCCGAGTCCGGACTTTTTTTCGGATTTTTCTTTCCGGGCGACTCGCTGCTTTTCACTGCGGGATTTCTGGCTTCGCAAAACATTCTCAATCTTGAAGTCATTCTTATCGGATCGTTTCTCTGCGCTACGCTCGGCGACAGCGTCGGATACTGGTTCGGCAGGAAAATCGGAATCAGAATGTTTAAAGCGGATGATTCATTTTTTTTCAATAAAAAGCATATCAAAACGACAGAGGATTTTTATAATAAATACGGAAACAAAACGGTATTTCTGGCGAGATTCGTGCCGGTCGTCAGGACATTTGCTCCGATCCTTGCCGGAGTCGGCAGCATGAAATACCGCGATTTTATTTCCTATAACGTCGCCGGCGCGTTTTGCTGGTCATTCTTGGTGATTCTCATCGGATTTTTCCTCGGGCGGACGATACCAAACATAGACAACTATCTTCTGCCGATCATCCTCGTCATCATTTTCATTTCATTTTTACCCGTTCTTTTCGAGATTCTCAAAGAGAAGAAAAAGAAAGTGTAATATAAACTTTTTTTTGATATAATTGGGTCGGTATATGAAGGTCAATTTTTTCAAAAAACTTTTGCGTTCGCCGAAATATCTTTCCATGCAGGCAGCCGGCATTGATGTGTGCAATGAGTGCGTCCGATACATAGAATTTGGAGGTGCCGGAGAAAAGACATTTATTAAAAATTTCGGCGAAATTCCTCTTGCACCGAATACATTCAAGGACGGCGATATTATCGATGCAGACGCTCTTTCCAAAGCTCTCGCCGAAGCCAAAAAGAAAATTTCCTCGGATTTTGTGAAGCTTTCGATACCGGATGAAAAAACATATCTATTCGACACGTGGATCCCGCTTGTCAAAGGTTCGGATGTCAGGGAATCGATCGAATTCAATCTTGAAGAAAATGTTCCGCTCAAACGCGATGAAGTTTTTTTCGAATACGATGTCATTGAAAAGGAAGAACGGGATGGCATCAAAGGAATTTTTGTCAGTGTTTCAGTCATTCCAAAAAAAAACATACAGGATTTTACGGATGTGTGCGTCCGCGCCGGGCTTGCCGTTGAAAGTTTTGAAATGGAATCGAGGGTGACGGCGCATGCCGTCGTCCAAAACGGCGATTCAAAAACTTTTCTTGTCGTTGATATCAAAGAAGGCTCGACATTGCTTTCGCTCGTAGTCTCAGGGATCGTCCGCTTTACATCCACGGTTGCTCTCGGAGACGCGGCGATAAAAGAAAATATATCAACAATCAATCCGTCGGTTCCAGCCGGTAAAATTCCCGATTCATTTTTGAATGCGAATGCTGACATTGAAAGCAAACTTTCATATTCTCTGGTGAACGTTTTTTCGGTTATTGTTGACGAGATGAAGAAATTTGACGATTATCTTCTTTCAAAATCGGAGGAAAAAAGCACTCATTTGCCAAAAATGATTGATGAAATCATCCTTTCCGGAAGGAGCGCAGCCTTGCCGAGCTTCGCGGCGCATATCCGCCAAAACATGAATGCAAAAGTTGTACTTGCGAATGTCTGGAGCAATAGTTTTGATATCAATGAAAAGATTCCGCGCATCGCGTTCAATGATTCTTTGGATTTTGCGTCTGCGATCGGACTTGCGATACTATAAAATCATGATGCATTTTCTTTTACAAAATAACAAAAGACAAATTGCGAGCGAATATCTGCTTCGGATTTTTATTTTCGCGTTCATATTTATTTCTGCCGCTTCATGTGTGTTGATTGCCCTTTTTTTGCCGTCATTTTTCTTTTCCGAATATAAAAACAAGAATATTGCCGATCAGGCGCAGTCCATTAATTTTTCAAATAGCAGCAATTATGACAGTTTGCTGTCGCAGATTAAAAATATCAACGGAATGGCGAGCGCGCTTTCCTACGGCACGGTTTCGCCGACATTTGCCACGGATATTATCGATATGATTATTTCGCTCAAAAATAAAAATATCACCATTGCGGCGATTTCAATATCGCCTGATCCGAACACCAATGCGGAAGATATTTCCGTGAGCGGCGTTTCTGCAACGCGCGATGACCTGACATCTTTTGATACCGTCTTGAAAGGAGAAGCAACATTTCAAAACGTTGTTCTGCCGGTTTCAACTCTGATAAATAATTCCGCGGAGCCGTTCACTATAACATTTTCATATGCTATTCATTAAACTTCCATGATGCCGAAAAAACAAACAAAAATATTTTTTTTCTTCATGCTTGTCCTGACCATCGCGCTTCCTGGTACATTTTTTGTCATTCATTCTTTGGTGAACGCGGAAATTGCGGAAACAATGGCCAATGAAAATAAAATACAAACGGAAGTCAGCAAAGAAGATTCGCTTTCGTCCATGGAAAAAAGCGTTGAGGAAAATGAGCTGAATTCCGGCAAACTCACCGGCTATATCATTCCCGCAAACAGTGTTTCGGAATTCATACAAACACTCGACAATATCGTTTCCTCAAGCGGCTTGAAATCGCAGATCGGTTCAATCGCGTATCAATCATCAGCAAGCTTGTCTGCCGTGAATGCCGAACTTCTCGATGTGAAAATAATCGTCGAAGGTTCGTGGAGTGGTTTACATTTCTTTTTGCAATTGCTTGAGACGTATCCTTTGAAAATCAATATTGAAAATGTGTCGCTGAAGCAGACCGACGAGACCATAAAAGGCGCTGTGCCGCAGTGGTCGGGCGATATTGAATTCACCGTTTTAAAATTTAAAGACAATTAAAATTTATGAAAAAAATAAACATACCATTTATAAATAGTTTCATGGATAAATTTTTCGGATCAAATGCCATTGTCCGACCGAAAAGGGACTGGGCCATTCTTTTGATTTTCTTTTTTCTCCTGCTTCTTGGCGCGATGGCGTATGACGGCTTCTTGTATCGGGATATTGCAAGCGGAGAAATGTATGTCAGTGTGAATCCGAATGAGATTCAGTCGGAGAGTATTGATGCAAAGACGCTCAACAGCGTCGTTGCGGATTTTGAATCTCGACAAGCGGAAATCGCAACAATGAAAATCCAGAAGTTGGTTGACCCGTCGTTGTAAAGCTGGTATAGTCTTTTGGCTTTCAAGAGATGCCTCCGTAGTTCAATGGATAGAACAGAGCTCTTCTAAGGCTTTGATGTAGGTTCGATTCCTGCCGGAGGCACATGTGCGTTTAAAAATTTAACATTTTTTAATTTCGGGCGGTTAGCTCAGTTGGTTAGAGCATCTCATTTACACTGAGAGGGTCAGGGGTTCGAATCCCTTACCGCCCACATATAAAATATATCAAAATGAAAATCACTGTTCTCTACGAAGATAAAGATGTTGTTGTCATCAACAAGCCGGCAGGACTCAATGTTCATCCGGACGGAAAGACCAAAGAAAAAACTTTGGTGGATTGGATATTGAAAAAATATCCGGGTGCAAAAAATGTTGGCGAGCCGATGATCAATGAAAAGGGCGATGTGATTAAGCGTCCGGGAATCGTGCATCGCATTGACCGCGACACAACAGGCGCACTCATTATCGCCAAAAATAAAAAAGCATACGAATTTCTCAAAGAGCAATTCCAAAATCGAAAAGTGCACAAGGTGTATCATGCCTTTGTATATGGACTGATCAAGGAAGACCGTGGAATGATAGACAGAGCAATCGGCAGAAGTCCAAACGACGTGCGGAAATGGTCCGCGCAGCGCGGCGCGCGCGGCGAAATGCGAGAAGCAGTGACGTATTTCAAAGTGCTCAACAGGAAAAATAATATTACTTTCGTCGAAGCGATGCCAAAGACAGGCAGGACGCACCAGATACGCGTGCATTTTTCGGCGCTCAATCATCCTGTCGTGCATGACAATTTATACGCATCACATTTTTTTCTCGAGCAGCGGAATTGGCTCGGTTTCAAACGACTTGCGCTTCACGCGCGGGAATTGGAAATCACTTTGCCGTCAGGCAAACTTCTCGACATCATTGCACCATATCCGGAAGATTTTGCGGAAGCGATGAAGAAAATGCAAAAATAAAAAAGCATTGCTAACGGCTCCTGAATATGCTAAGTTATTAAATCTATGGAATTGAAAAATATCACAATGTCGCCGGTCAATATCGCGGAACGAAAAAATATCGATATGAAATCGGGAGACACGGTTCGTGTCTGGCAGAAAATAAAAGAAGGCGACAAAACCCGGCTTCAAGCTTTTGAAGGCATGGTTCTTGCAATCAAGCACGGCCGCGAAGCTGGCGGCACTTTTACGGTGCGAAGAGTCATCGATGAGATTGGTGTTGAAAGAATTTTCCCGAGATATTCTCCGAATATTGATTCAATCGAAGTTTTGAAGCGCGCGAAAGTCAGACGATCCAAGCTCTATTATGTCAGAAACAAAGCGACGAAGGAATTGCGAAAGCATTTGAAGAGTGAACTTCTCCAAGCGAGAGCGGAATCTAATACGGACACGAAAAGGAAAGATGAAGTGAAAGTTGAGAAAAAAGAAATAAAAACGGAAGAAAAATAATTCAAAAAAGAGCGGCGCCCAAGGCGCCGTTCTTTTTGCTTGAAAAAAGCCGGCTTTCAGTATATTATGCACTTTCATGCACGGGTGGCGAAATTGGTAGACGCACTACCTTGAGGTGGTAGCGCCCGCAAGGGCTTGGAAGTTCGAGTCTTCTCCCGTGCACATGAAAAGCGCATTGAAAAAAGTTTTCGGTCTTTCCTTCATCTGGTTTGGCGTGTGGGCTTTTTTTATTTTCTATCTTGAGCCGCACGGCGTGGATTATATTCACAACTATCTTTTTACCTGCCTGTATTTTTTGCTGGCGATTATTTACTTGACGACCGCGTTCAAAGAACAGATCGGCGCTTATGT
Source organism: uncultured bacterium (assembly GCA_963716205.1). Classification (GTDB taxonomy): domain Bacteria; phylum Patescibacteriota; class Minisyncoccia; order Phycocordibacterales; family GWA1-40-21; genus Bog-1340. The sequence goes on along the minus strand of OY970290.1, from coordinate 654,934 downwards.
GGAGAAATTTTCCCCGACAGACCTGCTCATCATGGCGATTTTTTCTCTCAGTGTATCGCTTATTTATTATTTTACTGCGCTTCTTTCCCAGCATTCACCGCTCGCCGCGTTCAGCAGTCATTTGCCGTCCGCGCTCGCGCTTGATTATCGGTTTCTCCTGACCAAATCTTTCGAGATTATGTTTCAGCAGTGCTTTTTCATGGTCAGTATTTATTATTTGTTCAATAACAATGTTTCAAAGAAAATCGACATGCTGGTATTCGGTTGCTATACGTTTTTGATTCACATACCCATATACTTTATACCGGATACGATGGGCAAAGTGCTTCTTCCTGTTTCATTTTTTGCCGGCATTATCTTTTCCTACTGCATTACCAAATCAAAGAGAGGCTTCATGTGGAGCTACATGATTCATTACGGATTTTATGTTCTTCTCGCTGTCACATTTTGGTTTTTCTGCACGCCGCAGTATATCTATTTGTTCAGGTAAGCTATAATTGTCCGTATGCTTTACACGCGAAAAGGGGACAACGGGAAAACAGGCACGTTCGGCTGTGACCAGAAAATTTCAAAGAGCTCGGCGATCACCGAAGCGCTCGGTTCGCTTGATGAAACAAATTCATATTTGGGAGTATGCAAATCAAAAATTTCAGATAGAAATATCAAAGATACCATCCATGCAATTCAAAACGATCTCTTCATCATTCAGGCGCAAGTTGCCGGTGCGGAAAAGAAAATTGCAAAAGGCGAAGTGGAAAAACTTGAAGATGTCATCGGAAATATCGAAAAAGAATTGCCGCCAATAAAAAGCTTTCTCATTCCGGGAGCAAATAAAATTTCCGCGTATTTTGATTTTGCCCGCACGCTTGCGCGAAGAGCGGAAAGGCGGGTGGTGGCAGTGCATGAAGAAAATCTTGCAAAGATTGATCCGGAAACTCTCGCATATTTAAACCGTCTTTCAAGCATGCTGTATGCCTTTGCCCGACACTTTGCTTCCGTTTCTGGACAGAAAGAAACTCCGCCGACATACTAAAGTAGATTTTCCTCTGCAAATCTGTTATAAATAGCTGTCAAAACTTTTTGACAAATGGTGGCTATGGTGTAGCGGCAGCACAAGAGTTTGTGGAACTTTTAGTCCGGGTTCAACTCCCGGTAGCCACCCCACAAAATAAAGAAATAAATGTGATAGCGTTTTTTTGGATTATTTTTTGTACAGTGATATATTATACGTATGAAAACATATCCAATGTACATATATGTGGTTGGAACTGTCATTGCTTGGGTGATTGTTCTCACACTCTCATGGTTTGGAATCATATGGAAACCTTTCCACGATGTTGTCACAGTATGTGCGGGCTTCGCGCTTGGTATGCTCTATATGTATATTAGAATGAAATGGTTTTGGATTAAGAAATAGTGTATTCATCTACGGAAGCATAATAGCAATATTTTTTGATATAATTAAGTCGTGGAAAATCAAAAAATTAATCAAGCAAAAATTTTTGAGCCAAAAGATGATTTGAAGACATTAGACATATCCGAAGTTGAAAAAAGATTGGGATCATCGCCCGACGGTCTTAGTCAGGCGGAAGCTGACAAACGACTTATCCAATACGGTCCGAACGAAATCGAAGAAAAGAAAATTGATCCGTTTTTAAAATTTCTGTCCTACTTTTGGGGACCGATTCCTGGAATGATTGAGGGTGCACTGATTCTCTCGGCGATCGTCAGCCATTGGCTGGATTTTTTCATCATTCTCCTTCTGCTCGGTTCGAATGCACTCGTTGGATTTTGGGAGGAACATCAGGCAAGCAATGCGATAGCCGCCCTCAAAAAGAAACTTGCAATTACGGTCAGAGTGAAACGCGACGGAAAATGGATTACTCCGATCGCAAATGCGATTGTACCGGGCGATGTTGTCAATCTGCGCCGCGGCGATATCGTTCCGGCAGATGCACGATTGCTTTCGGGTGATCCGATAGAAGTTGACCAATCAACCCTTACCGGCGAATCATTGCCTGTCACAAAAAAATCCGGCGAGGCAATATTTTCAGGCTCTATCATTCGTCTTGGTGAAATTGATGCAATCGTCTATGGCACGGGTATGAACACGTATTTCGGCAAGACCGCTCAACTGGTGACGGAAGCCCGCACCGTCAGTCATTTTCAGCGTGCAGTTGTGAAGATCGGCAATTATTTGATTATTCTTGCGGTAGCTTTGGTTGCGATAATCATTGCTGTTTCAGTCTTTCGTGGTAATCCGATTCTTACTACACTTGAGTTTTCCCTCGTGCTTCTCGTGGCTGCGATCCCCGTGGCAATGCCGACGGTTCTTTCTGTGACGATGGCGGTCGGTGCGAGGACTCTTGCAAAAAAACAGGCGATTGTGACACGCTTGTCGGCTGTTGAAGAACTTGCCGGCATCAATATTCTTTGTGCGGATAAAACAGGCACGCTCACGGAAAACAAACTGAAATTGGGCGATCCGTTCTGCCTGAAAGATATTTCTGCTGATCAAGTGATTTTGTGCGGCGCGCTTTCACTGCGTACGGATGAGAAAAATCCGATCAATGTTGCCGTGCTCAGCGGTCTTAAAGATGCTGAAATTCTCAAGAATTATCAAGTACTTCATTTTGTGCCGTTTGATGCGATACGCAAACGTACCGAAGCGACTATCAAAGCGCCGGATGGAAAGCAATTCTATGTTGCCATGGGAGCATCGGAGGTTATTCTTCAGATATCGGTGGATAACCAGGAAGTAAAAGATACTGTTGGAAAAACTGTTGATGAATTTGCCGCCCGCGGTTTCCGATCGCTCGGAGTTGCCCGGGCGGATGAAGAGGGAAAATGGAAGATGCTCGGCGTGCTGCCGCTTTTTGATCCGCCGCGCGAACAGGCAAAGGAAACAATTGCAAGTGCGCGTGATATGGGTGTGAATGTCAAAATGATCACGGGCGATCACATAGCCATTGCTCAAGAAACCGCCAAACAAGTCGGCATAGGCACGAATATTCTTGATGCACAATCGCTTGGCGATGGAAAACAGCTGGAAACAAAAGCCATGACCGAGTCCATTGAAAAAGCGGACGGTTTTGCGGAAGTATTTCCGGAACACAAATTCCGCATCATAGATATCTTGCAAAAAAACGGCGATATGGTCGGTATGACTGGCGATGGTGTGAACGACGCGCCGGCGCTGAAAAAAGCTGACTGCGGAATTGCCGTTTCCGGTTCGACTGATGCCGCTCGCGCGGCGGCATCCATCGTTCTTTTGGCGCCGGGTCTTTCGGTTATCATCGATGCAATCAAGGAAAGCAGGAAAATTTTCCAGCGAATGAACAGCTACGCCATTTACCGCATCACCGAAACATTGCGCGTGCTCTTTTTCATGACTCTAGCGATTATCGTGTTCAATTTCTATCCGATTACCGCGGTGATGATCGTCATGCTCGCGCTTTTAAACGACGGAGCAATACTGTCCATCGCTTACGACAATGTTCATTACAATAACAAGCCCGAGAAATGGGACATGTCCTCCGTGCTTACGATTTCCACGGTACTTGGCGTGATCGGAGTCATTGGTTCATTCAGTCTTTTTTATATCGCTGAAAGAGTATTTCATCTTGAGCAAGCGCAAATACAGACTATGATGTATTTGAAACTCTCCATCGCCGGACACTTGACGATATTTCTCACTCGTACGCGCAAATCATTCTGGTCTATCCGTCCCGCAAAAATTCTGTTGATTGCCGTGCTCGGCACACAGACCATCGCAACACTGATTGCCGTATATGGATTGTTCATGACACCACTCGGATGGAGGCTGGGCGGCGTTTGTATGGGGATATGCGCTCGTGTTGTTTGTTATCAATGATCGCATTAAGCTGCTTGCATATAAAATATTTGACTGGATGCAGGCAAGAAAATTGGCGTTGAAAACAGCAACGCAAAAATAAATTTTTTGACTTTTTAATCTATTCTTTCTCTATTTTATATAAACGAAAAACATTGAGCTGACGATAGCGGCGAAAAAGCACCAGACGGAAGTGAATGTCAGGGCGAAGAAAAGCCAGGCAATAATTGCGAGGATAGTGATGATAATGCCGAACCATTTGAAAAATTTTAGACTAGAAACCAAGAGCGGTCCGAGGATTGCGGTGAAATACGCAAGGACGATGAAATTTTTCAGCGGAAGATTGAAATGATAGCTGATGCATGCCCTAAGCTCTTGTATGGCGAGCGATTGCGTAAAAAATAATACAAGAAAATACGCAGCGACGCCGATTCCCAAAAACACAAACCATTTCAAAAGTTTTCGTCTTTTTTTATCGAGCAGGAAAACGACCGCCGGCGAATAGATCGGCCAGACGATGAAAGTGAAAAATAAAAATCCGTATCCGGCAAAAAGCGATGAAGAGCCGTGGTTCAAATAGAGCCACTGAATGCCTTCAAAAAATTGCTGAACACTGAAAAGGAGCGGAATGGCAGCGAGAATTTTATCTTCTTTTTTCGCAACGAGAGAGGCCCCGCCGAGGACGGCAAGACCTCCGCCTGCGACAAAACTTGCTGGTGCTGAAAAACACATGGATAAAGTATATCAGATTTTACAATTTTGACTTTTTCTTTTACATGCATATAATTTTATGTATGATTTTTTATTCCAAAAAAATCAAAATTATCATTACCAGTTTCCTTTCGCTTGTGCTTATTGCGGCGATCGCATTTGATGTCTATCAATATCAAAATAATAAAAAATCGGACACCGAAACAAACGCCAAAGTCATTTCACTTGAAAACGATATAGAGACTATCAACAAAGCTTTGCAGCAAGAGCAAAATTTGAGCTCTACCACCAAAAGCCAATTGCAGGAATTGGCAAACCGGACGACCGTCATCGCCAATTCCCAGAGTGCTCTCTTGACTTCCGCCGTGGCAAAAGTCACCCCAGCCGTCGTGTCCATTGTTGTTTCCCAAGATGTTCCCCAGCTCGCCGTCACATACGAAAATCCGTTCGGTGATGATCCGTTTTTCCAAGGAGCGGGAATTCAAATTCCGGTTTATACGCAGACCGGATCGACCACGCGGCAGGAAGTCGCAGCAGGAACAGGATTTATTGTCAGATCGGACGGATACATCGTCACCAATCGCCATGTCGTGGAACAAACAGATGCCTACTACACGGTTTTGCTTTCAACTGGCGTGCAAAAGCAGGCGCAGGTGATATATCGCGATTCGGAAAAAGATTTGGCAATTTTGAAAATTGACGGAAGCGGATACCCGGCGGTTACATTCGGCGATTCAGGAACGCTCGAGCTTGGACAGACCGTGGCTGCCATCGGAAACGCACTCGGGGAATATAATAATTCCGTTTCGGTCGGAGTCATTTCAGGACTTGATCGCAGTATTGAAGCAAACGACGAAAATGGCAATACCGAGCAATTGTCCGGAGTCATTCAGACGGACGCGGCGATAAATCCGGGGAATTCCGGCGGCCCACTTCTTGATTTATCCGGAAATGTCATTGGCATCAATGTTGCGACGGCGCAAGGGGCAAACAATGTCAGTTTTTCCATCCCGATCAATGATGTGGACAGCACCATAAAAAGCGTTTTGCCGTAATCTGATATAATATTTATAAATAAATTTAATAAATAATAAAAATATGTCATTTTTAGAAAAATTATCGTGGCGATATGCCACCAAGAAGTTTGATACGAAGAAAAAAGTTTCCGAGACGGATAAAAATAAAATCATGGAAGCGATCCGCATGGCGCCGACATCCTTTGGCTTTCAGCTGTTTCACGTGAATATCGTGGAGTCAAAAGATATTCGCGAAGAGTTGAAGAAAAACGCGTGGAATCAATCGCAATTCACCGATGCATCCCTCATTTTTATTTTCTCCGTCAGGACCAATATGGCAAAAAGAGCTGATGAATATATAGAAGTCATGACCAGCGGCGATGCAAAGCAAAAGGAAGTGATGGGACAATATATCGGAATGATAAAAAACGCAGTTTCCAAATTTGACGAAACGCAAGCCAAGGCGTGGGCTGCAAAGCAGACATACATTGCGCTCGGTTTCGGCTTGGCCGCGTGCGCGGAGCTCGGGCTTGATTCATGCCCGATGGAGGGGTTTGATCCGGATGCGTTCAAGAAAATTTTGAAATTGCCGGACAATCTCTATCCTGTTGTAACGTTTGCTGTCGGATATCGATCGGCAGATGATGAATATCTGAAACGGCCAAAAGTGAGATTTCCGAAAGAGGAATTGTTTTCGGAGAAATAATCTTTGCATTCTAACTTATATTTTGTTATTGTAAGAACAGAAGTTTGCAAATAAAATGTTACAAGGAGGTCACTGATGCCGGAAGTTGATAAACGAAAAATTGTTTTGGGATTCAGAGTTGATCCGGATTGGATGAAAGAGAATACTGAAGTTCTCAATCCAGTGAAGATTGTCTTCACTGGTCGATTTCCTCTCGAATTTATGGAACTGAAGATTTTGAACCAAAGCGGTTTGACCATGTGGTTCTGTGGCGCCCCCTTTGATTTTGAGCAAGAAGACGCTCAAGAATTGATCAATGCAGGTTTTGCCAGAAATACGAAAACTCCTCGGGGTGAAATCTGAGGAGTTTTTTTATTTCCTTTTCCAATTATCTAAAATCACCGCCGTTGCAATTGCAACATTGAGCGATTCGGCGTGACCAAAAGAGGGAATAGTGATTTTTTCTGTGATGAATTTTTCCAATTCGGAATTTACACCGTTTGATTCATTGCCCATCAAGAGAATTCCGTTTGATGGGAATTTCGTTTCATGAATATTAACACCTTCCATATAGGCGCCGAGAATCGAAAGTTTTGTTTGCGGCAAAAATTCTTTCAAATCTGTGTAAAACATATTCACTCGCGTGAATGAACCTTTGGAAGCGGCGATGACTTTCGGATTGTAAAAGTCGACGGTATTTTTTGATGCAACAATATTTTTCACTCCGTACCAGTCGGCAATTCTGATAATGGTGCCGAGATTGCCAGGATCTTTTATTTCATCAAGAGCGAGAATTATTCCAGTACTTTTTGTTTCAGGCGCAGTGTTTGATTTCTGTTTCACAACGGCGAGCGCGGAGTCATTCGTCTCAAGTGTGCCAACCTTTTCTATTTCATCTTGTTTTACAATTTCAAATTCTTTTGACCAGTCGCGGATTTGCTCACCGTGTTTTGCAAAAAATTCATCAGTGGTGAGTATCAGATCAATTTCAAAATCAGAATTGAGCAACTCTATTACACTCTTTGCTCCTTCCACCAAAAATAATCCCGTTTCCACACGATTTTTTTTGTCAGCTAGAGATTTGATGAGCTTTGCCTGGTTTTTCGTAAGCATGAATAAATCTTAGCACAAATCTGATATAATATAAAAATAATTTATACAAAAAATGCAAAATAAAATAATTATTTTCTGTGACGGTTCATCGCGAGGCAATCCGGGGCCGGGCGGCTGGGGTGCGATTGTATATGGGCATGGAAAAGTCACCGAGCTGGGCAGAGGTGAGAAACATACAACAAATAATAAAATGGAACTTTCCGGCGCGATTTTCGCATTGCAGTCCGTGAAAAATTCCGACACAGAAATAATTCTCAATACGGATTCGACATACATCACTCTCGGGATGACAGAATGGATTCACAATTGGCAGAAAAACAATTGGAAAAATTCCGCAAAGAAGCCGGTCTTGAATCGCGAGCTGTGGGAAGAGCTGATTGAAGCCGCAAAAGATAAAAAAATAACATGGAATCATGTCGCCGGACATGCCGGAGTGCCGGGAAATGAGAGATGCGACGAAATTGCGACAATGTTTGCCGATGGCGAGAAGCCGAAACTTTTTTTCGGAGATATCAACAGCTACAAAGTGAAAATATTTGACAAATAAAATAAGAGTTGTATCATTTCCGCCAGTTCTTTTTAGTTGGGTTGCAAGCGGTTGTCTGAACAACCGTTAAATACAATTGAGAAAGTGAGATTTTATGACACCGAGTGACAATACTGTTCTTGAAAGAGAAAATTCTGGAAAGGTGATGGCTGATCCGCTCAAGATGTGTCTAAAAAAACTGCCAGTTTTGAGAGTTTTTCGGATGAGCCATGAAGATCTGCTTAAGCGGGTAGACCAGAAAGGAATTTCTCTGAGTCCGATAGCCAAAGAAGAGCTGATAACCAGTTCCACGGTATTGGGTGATTTTGGAAAAACATTCGGGAGGTCAACGCCGGTAATTTTTTCCTTTGAACAGCTTGGGAATGCGGAAGAAGAAATGTGCAAGCGAGTGAAAGATCTTGGTCTTTCATTTTATTCCCGCCGTGAGGTTCTTGAGCTTGCGTGTCAGTATAATCAACCGGAAGGAGAAAGTTTTTTTATTGTGATGCCGGGGCGTGGCGGGGTTATCGTGTTCAGACATGATGACCGCGGAAGATTCCTCGACAGTCGCAACAGCCTTTATTGTTCGGGTTCATCGCAACTGCTATTGAAATTGCCCATCCAGGCATCAGAGTAAGCATTAAAGGTGCAAAGATGTTCAATCCCCCCACCATAAGTACGGTGTGGGGATTTTTTTATACTACAATTCTCCGGTGAAAAATAATACATACGGATATCCGGATGCAGAAACGCTTGCTTCGCTCGAGAATGTCAAAACTGTGCCAATCGAAACATATAATTAATGGCGATATTGTTTTTACATCAGATGGAAAAAATAGGAAACAAATAATAAACAGGGCAAGTTGTTTATTTTTAGGATTATTTGTATAATGCATGTACAAAGCTTTTTAAAGCTCGTTATTATTAACAACTAAATAAAATAAAAAAATGGATGACGAAGTAAAAAAGGGTGGCAGTTCAGTTTTTGTTGGACTTATTATTGGTATCATTATTGGAGTTGGAGGTTTGTGGGTATGGAACCATTTTTATGGATCTTCAACAACAAGTCAAAGTGCAGTAACAGCTCAGACAGATCAGGCTCAGATGGCTGCTCTCATTGCAAAAGTTGGCAAGCTTGTCATTCTTCCTACCGGTGAACAGCCTGTCATCGCTACAATCAACGACGCCTCATCTCTTATCAAACAGCAGGCATTTTATACGGGTGCGATAGACGGCGATGTGGTGCTCGTATATCAAAAAGCAGCCAAAGCAATCGTATATTCTCCGTCGAGAAATATGATTGTGAATGTCGGACCGGTTATTATGCAAAATCCGGCAACGTCGACAGCGGCAACCGCAACTTCGACAACAAAGAAATAATAGCTGAATTAAAAACAAAAAGGCGGCTCTCCTCGCGAGCCGCCTTTTTGTTTTAGTTTATTTTATAATTCCGGCTTTATAAAGCGTGGCGAAAGCGCCGTTTTTCTGGATTGTTTTGAGAGCTCTCGTCGAAAGGGTAAGGACGAATGTTTTCTTCAATTCAGGGACATAAATCCTCTTTTTCTGAAGATTGATGTATTTTCTGATTTTTCCGGTAGGGTTAAACTGCGTGGCACGGGTTCTGTTGGAATATCCGGCACCTAATATTGAACTTTTTTTTGTGATTGCACAGACTTTTGCCATAAAATTATTGTTGAAATGTGAGCACGTATGCTATCATAGAAATGTTTTTCAGGCAAATATCTATGCAAATCAATATCATACTTGAGCTTTTTATTCTGATTTTTTCTGTCATGATCCATGAAATATCTCACGGACTGATGGCACTTTCTTTTGGCGATAGGACCGCAGAATACGCCGGCAGATTGACGCTTAATCCTCTCAAACATATTGATTGGTTCGGTTCGATCATTTTGCCATTTCTTTTGTATATCAGCGGCACGGGTTTTATGATCGGCTGGGCGAAACCAGTGCCGTATAATGTCTATAATTTAAGAAATCGCAAAATCGCCGAGCCGCTCGTGGCATTTGCCGGACCGCTCTCAAATATTTTGGTTGCCGTTATTTTTGGAATCCTCATCCGCATTATTCCGCAAACAAATGTATTACTTATTTCAATTTTTGCCTTTATTGTTCTTATCAATATTGCACTGGCGATCTTCAATCTTATTCCCATTCCTCCACTTGACGGTTCCAAAGTCCTTTTTTCCATCATTCCGATCGGCAACCGATTTGTTTTCTCGCAAGTTGCCGAGCGATACGGATTGATACTTATTATTTTATTCATAATATTCCTGCCGGGAATTATTACACCTATTATTTCAGCCTTGTTTTTTCTTTTAACGGGGATTCATATGTAAAAAGAATATTCTTGCTATTTTTCAAAGAGTATATTAGTATAACCGCGACATTAGCTACTGGCTGTATGCGAATGTTTTGAAACGAGTTGCGGGGATTTTTGCTTTTTTAAAGTGAAAATATCTCTGTAGCTTTTTGCGTTTGTATATTTGCCTAATTAAAAAATAAATCGAATCATGCCAACCATCAATCAATTAATAAAAAGAAACAGAAAAAATGCCAAGCGAAAGGTAAAGGCGGTTGCCCTGACCAAGGGTTTTAATACGCTTGAAAATCGCCCGACATATCTGAACTCGCCGTTCAAGCGAGGCGTCTGTATCAAAGTGACGACAAAAACTCCGAAGAAACCAAACTCTGCCATCCGAAAGATCGCGAGGGTCAGACTTTCCAATGGTATGGAAGTCACCGCATACATTCCGGGAATGGGACATACACTTCAGGAACACTCCGTTGTACTTTTGCGAGGTGGACGCGTTAAAGACTTGGGACTTCGATATACGATTGTCCGAGGTGTGCTTGATGCTACAGCTCCGGAAGGACGAAGAAAAGGTCGCAGCCAATACGGTGCAAAGAAACCGAAAGCAGCGAAATAATTTTTTAACCAAAATCCCATGAGAAGAAAACTTAAAACAAAAAAAGCGTTAAAGCCAGACTACAAATATCAATCGGAAAAAATCACTAAACTCGTGAATTACATCATGTACGATGGCAAAAAAAGCGTTGCCGAGAAAAATATCTATGACATGCTTGAAATCATCAAAGAAAAAGCAAAAGTCAAAAATCCGGTTGAAATTTTCGAGCTTGCGCTTTCAAATACCGCTCCGAATATGGAAATCCGCTCAAAAAGAGTCGGAGGTGCAAATTACCAGGTGCCGGTAGAGGTCAGACCCGCACGAAGAAGCGCACTTTCCATGAAATGGATTGTTGAGGCTGCGAGAACGAAGAAAGGCGCGCCAATTGCGGAAAAATTGGCGACAGAGATTATTGCCGCTTCCAAAAATGAAGGCGATGCGGTCCGAAAGAAGGAAAATACGCACAAAATGGCGGAAGCAAACAAAGCATTTGCGCATTTTGCCTGGTAATTTATTACTATTTTTTTAATTGAAAAAATGAAACGAGATTATCCATTGGAAAAAGTCAGGAACTTCGGAATCATCGCGCACATTGATGCTGGAAAGACGACGGTTTCTGAAAGAATTCTCTATTATACCGGCTCGCAGCACAATATTGGCGAGGTTCATGAAGGCGATACGACGACAGACTGGATGGAACAGGAGCGGGAACGAGGCATCACCATCACATCTGCCGCTATTACGTGTTTTTGGAATCCGAGTTATATGCCGAAAGAGGATTTGAGCAAAAAAGTTAGATTCAACATTATTGATACGCCGGGACACATTGATTTTACCGCCGAAGTAAAAAGATCTCTTCGCGTGCTCGACGGAGCTGTCGTTGTTTTTGACGGCGTTGCCGGAGTTGAACCGCAGTCAGAGACGAACTGGAGATATGCCGATGAAGGACAAGTGCCGAGAATTTGTTTCATCAATAAACTCGATAGAACCGGAGGAAGTTTTGAACGATCCTACCAGTCTATTCTTGAAAGACTTACAAAAAATGCCGTTAGATTGCAGTTGCCGATCGGTGCTGAAAGTGAATTCAAAGGTCTTGTTGATCTTTTGAAAATGAAAGCATATTACTTTGACGGCGAAATGGGCGACAAGATTCGCGAAGAAGAAATTCCAAATGATTTGCTTGATGAAGCGAAAAAATACCGCCTTGAGCTTGTGGAAAAAATTGCTGGCGAAGATGACAAGTTGATGAATGAATATCTTGAAGGAAAAGAAATCGCAATCGAGGATTTGAAGAGAGTTTTGCGAAAAGCGACAATCAAAAATACCATTGTGCCAGTCATGACCGGTTCCGCTTTAAAAAATAAAGGCACGCAGCTGATGCTTGATGCTGTTGTGGATTATCTTCCAAGCCCGCTTGATATTCCGGCAGTCAAAGGCATCAATCCGAAAACTGGAGAAGAAGTCACGCGACATGCATCAGACGAGGAACCATTCTGTGCGCTTGCATTCAAATTGCAAAACGATCCGTTCGTCGGACAGCTCACGTATTTTCGAGTTTATTCCGGAACGATTTCCGCTGGAACGTATATTTATAATTCAACGACCGGAGAAAAAGAAAGATTGGGAAGAGTCGTGCGAATGCATGCCAACGACCGCGAAGATGTGGAAACGGTTTTTGCCGGAGAAATTGCGGCAGCCGTCGGTTTGAAATCCGCAAAGACGTCGCACACATTCTGCGACGAGGCGAATCCGATTATTTTGGACCAAATCGTATTTCCGGAGCCGGTCATTACTCTTCGAATCGAACCGAAGACAAAAGCCGACCAGGAAAAAATGGGATTTGCCCTCAAAAAACTTTCCGATGAAGATCCAACTTTTAAAATCAAGTCTGATTCAGAAACAGGTGAGACCGTTATGGCGGGCATGGGAGAACTTCACTTGGAAATTCTTGTGGACAGAATGAAAAGGGAATTCGGCGTTGAAGCGAATGTCGGCAAGCCGCAGGTTGCTTACAAAGAAACTATCACCGGCGAAGCGGAAAAAGAGGAAAAATATATCAAACAGTCCGGAGGAAAAGGTCAGTATGGACACGTGCTCATCAAAATCAAGCCGATGGAGCCGATTGAGGAAGGAGAAAAAATTCCAAAAAATGTTCATCGATCCGAAGATTTTGAATTTATCGATTCCATCAAAGGAGGTGTTATTCCGCAGGAATTTATTCCCGCAGTAGAAAAAGGCGTGAAAGAAGCAATGGAGCGAGGAATTCTTGCCGGCTATCGCGTAGTAAATGTTTCCTGTGAGCTTACATACGGATCGTATCACGATGTTGACTCATCCGAGCTCGCATACAAAATCGCCGCTTCAATGGCATTTCAAGATGCGGCAAGACGTGCAAAGCCGGTTATTCTTGAACCGATGATGAAAGTTGAAGTCGTTACACCGGAGAAATTCATGGGAGATGTTTCCGGCTCGATCAATTCACGCAGAGGACAGATAACAGAAATGTTTGATCGCGGCATGAATAAAGTCATTCGAGCAATGGTTCCTTTGGCGGAAATGTTTGGATACGTTACAACACTTAGGTCTCTTACCGAAGGCAGAGCTTCTGCAACAATGGAATTTGACCATTATGCCATCGTACCGCCAAATGTGGCAAAGACGATTATCGAAGCGAGAGGAACAGCGACGCAAAGAGTGTAAAAAACAACAGTTCATCTGTTGACTCTTTCTTTTTCTTTTGCTACTATTGCCAAACACGCTGTGCGCTTTTTTATTTTCTATTAAATCAAAAAAAAGCACATCAGAGTTGCAAGTCGTAATTTATAAGTCTCCCAGTCCGCCGAAATTTGCCTTGAGCAGTTTCAGTGAATGATGGGATTAATCAATCAGTTGGTTTCCTGAATAGAGAGAGCGTTCTCGCGCAATCTATTGAGAAAATCAGCACAAACAAAATATGGCAGAAGTAGCCCAGTTTGATAGATCAAAGCCGCACGTAAACGTCGGTACTATTGGTCACATTGACCACGGAAAGACAACTCTTACCGCGGCCATTACTCACGTTCAGTCCCTCAAGGGATTGGCAAATGATATCGCGTACGATTCCGTTGCGAAAGCATCAGAGTCAGCAGGACGAAGAGATGCATCAAAGATTATCACGATTGCGATTTCTCACGTCGAATATTCATCCGACAAAAGACACTATGCGCACGTAGACTGCCCGGGACACGCCGACTACGTCAAAAACATGATCACCGGTGCCGCGCAAATGGACGGTGCTATTCTCGTGGTTTCAGCAGTTGACGGTCCGATGCCTCAGACAAAAGAGCACATTCTTTTGGCATATCAAGTCGGTGTTCCAAAGATTGTCGTCTTCTTGAATAAGTGCGATCTCGTTACCGACAACGATCTTTTGGATCTTGTTGAATCGGAAATCAGAGAGCTTTTGACGAAATACAAGTACGACGGTGCGAACGCGCCTATTATCCGGGGTTCAGCCACGAAAGCTTTGGCTTGCAAGAGCGCGGATGATCCAGATGCAAAATGCATTACAGATCTTATGAACGCTCTCGATACATACATTCCGCTTCCAGTCCGAGACATTGATAAGCCATTTCTTATGCCGATCGAAGATATTTTCTCAATCGAAGGAAGAGGAACTGTCGTTACCGGAAGAATTGAAAGAGGAACGGTCAAGGTCGGCGAAGAATGTGAAATCGTCGGCATCAAGCCAACAACCAAAACAACCGTTACTGGTATAGAAATGTTTAACAAACAGCTCCAGAGAGGAGAAGCTGGTGACAATGCCGGTGTTCTTTTGAGAGGTACCAAGAAAGAAGATGTTCACCGAGGACAGGTATTGGCGAAGCCGGGAAGCGTTCTTCCCCACACCGAATTTGAAGCGGAAGTCTACGTGTTGAAAAAGGAAGAGGGCGGACGACACACGCCGTTCTTTACCGGCTACAAACCGCAGTTCTATATGAGAACGACCGATGTTACCGGCGATGTTACTTTGAACCCGGGAGTTGAAATGGTTATGCCGGGAGATACCGTTACTTTCAAAGTGAAGCTTGTTGCTCCGGTTGCTCTCGAAGATAAGATGAGATTTGCTTTCCGAGAAGGAGGCAAGACCGTCGGTTCGGGAGTTATCACAAAAGTTATTGCTTAATAATAGCTTTTCAAGCAGAAAAGTTTCTGCTGACGAAAAGCCAAATGTATGCCAGAAAAAACAGCAATAAAAAAGAATACGACAAAATCTGCAACAGCAACAAAGTTGAAGATTCCGAAAACAGCAACCAAAAACGAAAGTTCCTCGATACTACGAATACGAGTCAGGGCGTATGACAGCAAAATCCTTGACGCTTCAGTAAAGCAGATTATCGAAACGGCACTCCGACATGATGCGCAAGTCATCGGTCCGGTACCGCTTCCAACGGAGATCAAAAAATACACAGTCAACCGTGCGTCATTCGTCTACAAAAATGCGCGAGAACAATTTGAGATGAGGATACACCGAAGATTGATTGATATCATCAATCCTTCTGCGAAAGTGATCGAAGCTTTGACCAACATGAGTCTGCCAAGCGGTGTGAACATTGATGTAAAGATGAATTAAACTATCAACAAGAGGGCATGATCCCGCCAAAGAGCGATTTTCATATTGCTTGCGGCCTGATCCTCTGCCAATAATTACAACAGCATGAAATTTATACTCGGTACAAAACAGAATATGACCCAAATTTTTGATGAGTTGGGTAAGGTGCATCCGGTGACGATTTTGTCAGCGGGTCCTTTGACCGTCACTCAATTGAAAACCAAAGACACGGATGGCTATAGTGCGGTACAAGTCGGATTCGGACAAAAGAAAGAAAAAAATATCACGATGCCTTTGAAAGGCCACTTGAAAGGTGTCAATGCCAGATTCATCAAAGAATTCAGAATTGACGATATTTCAAAATTTAAAATCGGCGATGTCATCAATCTTTCCGAATTCAAAGTCGGCGATATGATCGAAGTTTCCGCGATTTCAAAAGGAAAAGGATATCAGAGCGTCATCAAAAGACACGGATTCGAAGGCCAGCCGCGAAGCCACGGACAGAAGCATTCCGAAAATGCTCCAGGATCTATTTCCGGAGGTTTGAGAAACATGGTTCCGAAAGGCATGCGCATGGCAGGCAGAATGGGTGCAGACAAAGTCACGGTAAAAAACTTGAAAGTTCTTGGAGTCGATCAAGAAAACAATCAGCTTTTGATCGGCGGCGCAGTCCCGGGAAGACGGGGAACACTTGTCGAAGTGCGCGGATAATATTTTAAAAATACTACTATGGAAAAAACAACAAAAACAAAAAAAGTATCCGCACCGAAAAAAGTGAAAAGAACTACTTTCAAAAAAGAGACAAAAGTTTCCGCAGAACTTTCAGCAGCAGTTTATAATCAAAAGGGCAAAGAAGTCGGAGAGGTCAAATTGCCGGGAAATGTTTTCGGACTTTCATGGAATGCCGATCTTGTGCACCAGGTTGTCTACTCAATGCTCGCAGACCGCAGAGTCATCTACGCTCACACAAAAGGCAGGGGCGATGTTCGGGGTGGAGGAAAGAAGCCGTGGAAACAAAAAGGCACTGGTCGCGCACGGCACGGCTCATCACGCTCACCAATCTGGGTTGGCGGCGGCGTTGCGCATGGCCCGAACGGCTTGAAAAATTATTCCAAAAAGATTAACAAAAAAATGAAGATCAAGGCGCTTTATGTCCTTCTTTCAAAGAAGTTCAAAGATGGCGAAGTGATTTTCATCGACAAATTCGATATTGCCAAACCAAAGACATCGGATGCTGTCGCGATTTTGAAATCAATGAGTTCGATCAAAGCCTGCCCGGATATTCTTTCAAAGAAAAATAACAGCGCGATTATCGAAACATCAACCAAGAATTTTGCCGTGGAAAAAAGTTTTGCAAATATCGGCAATATTACTGTGGACGAATTGCGAAACATCAATCCGGTGGATTTGGTCAATATGAAATACTTGGTCATCGAAAATCCGGCCGAGTCGGTCAAATTTATCGAGCATAAGATGGCAAAAGCCAAATAAAATTATGACAAACTCACACTTTAGCACGGTAGTCATCAAAAAGCCGAAGATAACCGAAAAGTCAGGCATCGCAGCGGAATCACGAAACGTGTATACATTTGAAGTGACGAAAGCCGCGACAAAGAAAACAATTGCGGAAGCGATCAAGCAGCTTTACAAAGTCACCCCTATCAGAATCAACGTCGTCAATCTTCCGGCAAAAAATATTACGAGACGCGGAAAGGTCGGAACCAAATCATCAGTCAAAAAAGCGCTTGTCTTTTTGAAAAAGGGAGATAAGATAGCTTTCATATAAAATACGAACATGAAATTTTACAGACCAACATCACCATCACGAAGAAACATGTCCACGGTTACGTATCGCGGAGTTTTGACTGCGTCAAAACCTTTGAAAGCTTTGACCAAAGGCAGAAAGAATGCGGCTGGCAGAAATAATCGCGGCAGGATCACCATGCGGCACCAGGGTTCAGGCAACAAAAAAGCGTTCCGATACATTGATTTTATTTACGACAAAAAAGATATTCCGGCAAAAATCATGACCGTTGAATATGATCCATACCGAACCGGTTTTATCGGACTCGTAAATTATGCCGACGGAGAAAAGAGATACATGCTTTTGCCAAAGGGAATGAAAGTCGGCGAGACATTTCTCACCTCTGAAAAAGCGGAAATCAAAGTCGGCAACAGAATGCCTTTGAAAAATATTCCTGTCGGCACCTTTGTTTATAATATTGAGCTCAAAGTCGGCGGCGGAGCAAAGATGGTTCGTTCAGCGGGAAGTTTTGCGCAGATCGTGGCAAACGATGCCGGATATGTGCATATCAAAATGCCCTCAAGCGAGATCAGAAAAGTTCCGGAGCTCGCATGGGCAAGTATTGGCAACGTCTCAAATGACGAAAACTGGCTCGTCAATATCGGTAAAGCCGGACGCTCACGATGGCTTGGTATCAGACCGACTGTCCGAGGCTCTGTCATGAATCCGATGGATCACCCGTACGGAGGCGGCGAAGGAAAACATCCGCGAGGCACGAGATTTGCCAAGACCAAGTGGGGAAAGCATGTCGGCAAAGGACAAAAGTCCCGAACCCCGAAAAAGTATTCAAACTATCTCATTGTTTCAAGACGCAAAGTCGGAAAAGCAAAGGGAGAGAAATAAGATAAAAAACACCCGAGAGGGTGTTTTTTATTTCCTTTACTTTTCCTCATTTTTTGCTACTATACTTGCATTAAGGCCAAAGACAACCGGTGGCGAAAGCCATAATCCGAAAGGACCGGTCGAGGTCAAACTCTAATGCTTAGAGGCCTTATATATTTATAAGGTCGATTTTATTTTATAAACAAAAAAGTAGTTCATGCCCATTACAAAAGAAAAGAAACAGGAATTGGTCGCTGAGATTGCGAAAGCACTCAAAGGCGCCAAGTCAGTCGTCTTTGCAAACTTTCACCAGCTCAATGTAGCCGATGATCAGGCAATGCGACGCGCACTCCGAAAGGAAGGTGTTGGATATTTGGTCACGAGAAAGACATTGGCAAAGATCGCACTCAATGATGCAAAAATTACTGGCACCATGCCGGAATTCGTCGGAGAGCTTGCCATCGTTTACGGTGATGATCTGACCACACCAGCGAGAGAGTTCTATGCATTCCAGAAAAAGTACAATGGCAATGTCAAAATTGTCGGCGGTATCTTTGAAGGAAAGTATATGACGGTGGAGGAAATGACTGCAATCGCAGCCATCCCATCACAGAAAACTCTGTACGCGCAGTTCGTCAATCTCATCAATTCGCCGATCCAGCAGTTTGTTGTCGCACTTGATGCGATTGCAAAAACGAAAACAGTGTAAATTATTATTCATTAATATTTAATCAAAATTATGGAAGAGAAAAAAGCAGTTCCTGCAAAATTTGAAAAAATCGTTGCAGAAATAGAAAAAATGTCAGTTATTGATCTCCACGAGCTCGTCAAAGTGCTCGAAGAGAAGTTCGGTGTTTCAGCCGCAGCAGTCGCCGTCGCCGGTCCTGCAGCTGCCGCAGCTCCAACAGAAGAGAAAACGTCATTCAAAGTTGAATTGACAGATGCCGGCGCGCAGAAGATCGCCGTCATCAAAGCGATCAAGGAAGTCCTCGGACTTGGTTTAAAAGAAGCCAAGGATCTCGTTGATGCAGCTCCTTCGGTCTTAAAAGAAGATATGAAAAAGGAAGATGCCGAGAAACTCAAGAAAGATGTTGAGGCAGCAGGAGGAAAAATTTCATTGAAATAATACCTTACGTGCTAGAAAAGGGCGTTTTCGCGAAGCGAAAACGCCCTTTTCTTATGATTAATTTGCGCTATAATACCAACCTATGGAAATTCTCAGCAAATTATTCGGCAGCGAAGCGCGGGTGAAAATCCTCCGTCTTTTTATCTTCAATCCGGAAGAATTTTTCGATATTGATTTGGTTTCCGGCAAATCAAAAATCGAAAAGAAAAATGTGAAGAAAGAATTCGCCATTTTGGAAAAAATTCATTTTTTGAAAAAAGGAATTTTCTATAAAGTTGCCAAAAAGAAAAAGGGCAGGAAAATAGTCGAGGTAAAAATAAAATCCCACGGGTATTGTTTAAACGAAAATTTCCCCTATATCACGGCACTCAAGCAGTTGCTCATCAATACTAAAACTCTTGATGCCGGCGAAATAGTAAAACGGCTTTCAAAATCCGGAAAACTCAAATTAATCATTATTGCCGGCGTTTTCACACAAAATAAGGATAGTCGACTCGACTTGCTTGTCGTCGGCGACAATATCAAAAAGCAGGTTTTGACCAACATCATAAAATCCATCGAAGCCGAGCTTGGCACCGAGCTTCTCTATGCGTATTTTGAAACCGCGGATTTCAATTACCGCATCCGGATGTTCGACAAGCTTGTCAAAGATGTTTTGGATTATCCACACCAAGTGCTTTTGGATAAGCTATTTTAAAATGGTATAATATCCCTCATAGAAACAGGTCGTTCATATCTAAAACGATATGACATTTATTAAGGTTTAATAATTATTTAATAAGAATTTATGATTTTTACAGATGCTTTGTCAGCTTCCCTGCAGAATATGTGGTCAGGCGTTATCGCTTTTATCCCAACATTCTTGGTTGCTGTTATTATCGCTATTGTTGGATGGATCGTCGGTGCGATCTTTTTCAAATTTATCTTTGAATTGGTCAAACTTGCGAGAATAGACAGCGCTTTGAAGGCCGCTGGAATGGAGAAATATGTTGAAAAAGCCGGATTCAAGCTCAATACCGGATATTTTCTCGGTAAATTGGTGGAATGGTTCATTATCATCGTATTTTTGGTAGCGGCGCTCGGAGTTCTCGGCTTGACCCAGGTCACAGCATTCCTCAAGGATGTTGTCCTTGGTTATTTGCCTCAAGTTATCGTAGCGGTGCTTATCATTCTCGTTGCGGCAATTGTTGCTGAAGCAGTTCAGAAATTAGTTGCTGGCACGGCAAAAGCGGCAAATATCACATCAGCAAACTTTGCGGGTAAGCTTTCAAAGTGGGCTATCTGGATATTTGCAATCCTTGCGGCTATCATGCAGCTCGGTATCGCAGTTTCTTTCATCAATACGCTTTTCACCGGCATTATCATCGCGATATCACTCGCTTTGGGTCTTGCATTCGGTCTGGGAGGACAAAATGCGGCCGCAGAGTATATTGAGAAGATAAAAGGGGACATAAAATAATATTTTATTTTTTCTGTCCGAAAAGAAAGCCGATTTGCCTAGGCAAATCGGCTTTCGTATTTACAGAGTCGTCAAAATGATTTTCTTTTTATGTTTTTTGTTGACATCGGCACAGTCGGAGTATAATTGAAGTTAGGATTACGAGTAAAGCATTATCCTCGTAAATTAATTTTCAGGGAGCTTAACTTTTGATACGTCTTGGCGCATCATCGAGGGCACCCACCTAGTATTATCTAGGGTAATGCTTATCTGGTAATCCTTATAGAAAAATCCATCTGCGCGACAGATGGTTTTTCTTTTTGTTTCGAGAACGATTGGTAAGTGCTATAATGAAAAAGCAATTTAAAAACAACAAAACACATGAAAGTAACTTTTTACGGCGGAACGGGTTCGGTGACGGGGGCGAATTTTCTGGTGGAGCATACGGATGCAAGCGGGAAAAATATCAAACTTCTCATTGATTGCGGCATGATGCAGGGAACGGATGTCGCCCACAGATTTAATCAGGCGCCGTTTCCTTATCAGCCGAGCGAAATAGATTTTCTCATCATCACGCATGCACATATTGATCATATCGGCAGGATACCGAAGATTGTGAAGGAGGGTTTCCGCGGAAAAATTTTCAGCACTCCGCCGACAAAAGAAATCGCAGAGCTTCTTTTGGAAGATACGCTCGGAATTTTGGAAAGCGAGGCGAGAAAAGACGGCACACTTTCACTTTTTGAGAAAAAAGATTTGGAAATGGCTATGACGCTGTGGAATACATTGCCGTATCACGAACATTTTGCTCTTGATGCCGGAGTTTCCATTTATTTGCGCGATGCCGGACATATTCTCGGCGCATCAATGGTGGAAGTCAGCGATGGGAAAATAAAAGCGGTCTTTACCGGAGATCTCGGTAATTCTCCATCGCTTCTTTTGAATGACACGGAACAAATTACGGATGCAAATTATATTATTATGGAAAGCGTGTATGGCGACCGCAATCACGAGCCAAAAGATCAAAGACGAAAAGAATTGAAAGATGTAATTTCCGATACGATTGCAAACAAAAAACTTCTGATCATCCCATCGTTTTCCGTCGAGCGCACCCAGATGATGCTCTACGAAATGAATGAATTTTTCATGAATGAAGAAGTCAAACAAATTCCGGTATTTCTCGATTCGCCGCTTGCTATCAAGGTGACGGGCATCTATGAAAAATACAAAAGCTATTTGAATCAAAAAGTACGCGACGAAATAAAAACGGGAGATGACGTATTCAAATTTCCCAAATTAAAAGATACGCCGATGGTGTGGGAATCGAAAAAAATAGATGAGACGCCGAATCCGAAAATCATTATGGCGGGAAGCGGAATGTCAAACGGCGGAAGAATTGTCCAGCATGAAAAAGATCATGCGGGAGATGCGAGCGCCACGATACTGCTTGTCGGATACCAAGCGACGGGAACTTTGGGCAGACAGCTTGAAGACGGAGCCAAAATGGTCAAAATAGATAATGAAGAAATTATTGTGAAGGCAAAAATTGCAAAGATTGAAGGATATTCTTCGCACAAAGATTCTGACCACCTCGTCTCATTTGTCGAAGATGCGGCAAAAGGCGGGGATTTGAAGAAAGTTTTTACGGTCATGGGCGAGCCGAAATCCTCATTATTTTTGGTCCAGCGCCTGCGTGATGAGCTTGATGTGAAAGCCGAATATCCGGAATATGGAGAGAGTGTGGAGCTTGATTGACAAAGTCAAATTTTTCCTTTATTATCAAATCAAAGGCGGTTCTTTTAAATTGAAACAAAAAACAAAAGGAGTTTTCTAATGTCCTCTGAAATTGATTTGATGGTGATTGAGCTTAAATCGTTGGAAAATCGGATGGATCAGGATGCAGAAACCCTGGAAGAACTTACATCAAAACGTGATTCCATGGAGATAGGCTCGCGCGAAAGCAAAAAGAAATATTTTGATTTTCGCGCGCTTCTTGTGAAGACGAAGTTGCAAGAAGAGCACCTCAACTGGTGCACGCTCTGTATGAAAGTTTTTCCCGAACAGGAAATGACCCTCGTTTTGACAGAAGGCAGAGAACAAATTGAAAGCGGGTATTCTTCCGTAAATATTTCATTTTCTGTTCTTTACCGTGCATGCCCGCAGTGTTTGAATGAACAATTAGCTCACAATGGTTTTCAGGCAGAAACGCACGGTTGTTCTGTCCAGCATGTGCACATAAACGGAAGAGATGTGGAAAGTTTTTCCGCTTCTCAAGTGGGCACCACAGATGGCGGAGTACATTACGTTTACAAGTCAGGCAAGATGTTAGAAAAGCTTATTTTACCGGATTTGTCGCCGGAAAACCTCCATGTCAACGGTGTGTATTACGACACTAAGAGCTTGATCGACAAGCTGTATAAACGATTTTTCCCCACTCCGCAGGTTGCCACAGTTTAATTTTGTTTCAAAGTTTTTTCAAAAAGGCGAACCGCTTGCGGTTCGCCTTTTTTCTTTTGATTTTTTATCTGATTTATTTTACTTGAGCTACAATTCTTTTGAATGTCTCCGGATTTTCATTTGCCAATGTGGAAAGGATTTTTCTGTCGACTTCTATATTTTTCTTTTTCAAAGTGCCGATGAATTTGCTGTATGTCGTTCCATTTTCCCGCAATGCCGCATTAATGCGAACGTTCCACAATCTTCGGAAATCTCCTTTCTTGTCTCTTCGATGATCAAATGCGCTTGCTCCGGCATGCATGATCGCATCGATCGCGGATGCTTCTTTGTTTCTTCGGTTCAGACGATAACCCTTGGTCATCGCCAAGATGCCCTTTCTCGTCTTATTCTTCATCGTTCCTCGCTTTACTCTCGTCATGATTGTGTATTATTATTTTTAAATTTATTTGAATCTTCCCGGCAAAAATCTCGCTTTGTTTCTCGATGTGAAGTGCATTGCCATGAATTTCTTTTTCTTCAGCTGCGTGTTGCGGCTTTCTTTTGCATTGAAATGATTCTGCCCGGCGCGTCTTCCGAGAATCTTGCCATTCTTCGTCACTTTTAATCTTTTGGTAAATGATTTATTTGTTTTCATATTTTTTATTTAAACTTTTTTTGTCGCTTTCTCTATCAGCATGGTCAATCCTTTCGGACTTTTCTGCGGAGCTTCGGAGATTTTGAATTCTTCCGTAATCATCTTCAAAATCCTTTCCATTCTTTCCTGCAAGAAATTCTTTTCAAGATATTTCGCCCGTCCCGAGAGAAATAAATTGAGTCGCACGCGATGTCCTTCCCGAAGCCACTCTGACGCTTTTGCCGCCTTCATGGCGAGGTCGTGCTCGTCAGTTGCGATCTTGACCTGAATACTTTTTATTTCAATACTCTGCGATTTTGCCTTTGAATCCTTGAGTTTTTTATTTTCAGCGTACTGAAATCTACCGTAGTCAGTTATTTTTGCAACCGGAGGAACGGCATTCGGCGATATTTCTATCAGGTCCAAACCCATTTCCTCGGCCTTTTTCAAAGCGTCTCCCACAGACATGACTCCAAGATTGTCTCCGTCGTCGGTAATGACGCGGACTTCCGGGACCCGTATCTGATGATTGATTCTTACTTTTATGCTCAAAGTTTTTTAAAAATAACGTATTGAAAGCGTGCATTTTTCACAACCCCCAATAGACTGCGTTAGAAGCTATTTATAGCATATTTTATTTTTTCTGGCAACGATGTCACTCGGCTTCTTTTTTGTAGGAATGATGGTGGAATGTGACGGTGTTGGCAAAAAGGAAGCATGCTGCGCCGAGAATGATGCCGGCTGCGACATCAGAAGCAAAATGAACAGAAAGATAAATCCGTGAAAGCGCGACAAGCGGAAAAATAATCGAGCAAAGCGTTATCCAAACGATTTTTGAAAAGCGGTTTGCAAGAAGCGGAGCGATGAGAATAATCGCCGAAAGCAAATAAATCGTGGAAATGGTCGAGTGGCCGCTCGGAAAGCTGTATCCGGTTTCAATCAAAAGATGCATCGGCGGGCGGATGCGCTCAATACTGACTTTCATCGCTTCGACGAGCGTGATGCCGAGTCCGGTCGCTATCGAAAAAA
This sequence comes from uncultured bacterium, assembly GCA_963716205.1. Classification (GTDB taxonomy): domain Bacteria; phylum Patescibacteriota; class Minisyncoccia; order Phycocordibacterales; family GWA1-40-21; genus Bog-1340. Next base: position 630,220 of record OY970290.1, on the reverse strand, counting down.
TATAAAACGAATATTTTTTCTTTTTTATAATCAGGAAAAGCCCGAGAATCAAAAAAATAATCGCTGTTGGATACGTATTGCCGACTTGAGTAATGGCAAGGGCGAAATTATCGAGAAAAGAAGAATGAAATGTGGAAAATAATTGCGCGGTTTCGGCGTCAAAATTCATTACAAGCTGATTATGTGCCGTTATGCCAAAAAGAATCGCACAAAAAACGATAACGAGAAGTGTAAGAAGGATAAGTTTGTATTTTAAATTCATAAAATCTGGCGATTTCAACAATTCTAGCATATTTGATATACTTTTTATATTACTAATTAATACAATATAAAAATTTATGAGCAAAGATAACACAATGTGCGGTGGGGGATGCGACATGTGCGGAGAATCTTTTTTGGTGGAAGTCGGCCAGAAAGTTGCAGATTTTGAAGCGAAAGCTTTGCATGCAGGAAAAGAAAAAAATATCAAGTTTTCCGATTTTAGCGGAAAATGGGTAATAGTATTTTTCTATCCGAAAGATTTTACATTCATCTGCCCGACCGAGCTTGAAGAGATGGCGGATTATTATGACAAATTTAAAAAATTAAATACTGAAATACTTTCTGTTTCCGTCGATACCGTCGAAGTGCACAAAGCGTGGCATGATACATCTCCGGCTATCAAGAAAGTAAAATTCCCGATGCTTTCCGATGCGACGCATGAGCTGTCGGAAATGTTCGGCACATATATTCCGTCCGAGGGAGTTTCTCTGCGAGGAACATTTGTCATCGACCCGGACGGAGTTTTGAAATCGATGGAGATCAATGATAATTCCATCGGCAGATCTGCAAAAGAATTATTCAGAAAGCTCCAAGCTGCGCAGTTTGTTGCCACACACGGCGGCAAAGTTTGTCCGGCAAGCTGGGAGCCAGGAGATGATACTTTATCACCCGGACTTGATCTTGTTGGAAAGATATAAAAATAAAAAGAGGGACCGTGACGAATCACGATCCCTTTTTCCTAAACACAATTAACGAGAAGCGTAACGCGACTCCCATTTTGGAGCTGGATTTTCCGTATAGTAAACCGCAAAATGCAGGTGAGATCCATCTCCACCGCAATCACTGCTTACGTTTCCGCTGTTTCCAGAGAGTCCTATGGTTTGTCCTTGGAAAACTTCTTGTCCTTTCCAAACATCAATTTGGGAAAGGTGGCAATAAGCCGTAATGGTTCCATTCGGATGTAAAATCCGGATCAAATATCCCGATCCATCATTCCATCCCGTTGATGCAACAATTACTTTGCCGGCAGCCGACGATTTGACACGCGATCCTTTTTTGGCGAACAAATCATAGCCGGTGTTTCCCTTGCCATGAAGTCCTTTTTTCCAATTGATTTCAATTGGACCATCGAGCGGCGGCTGAAAATATCCATCAGGAACATTTACCCATTCTCTAGCTTTAACTGCAGGCTTTAAGCTTTGAGGACGGGGAACGGCAGGACTAGCATCTTTTTTATGATGACTAATTATCCAGCCATTTGGTCCCGGCACAATGCCCGTTATTCCATCATCTATCACATCATCCTTAAATTCTGGATGTTGCTGATAAAAACGAATTCTCGCGGCAGCAGGAGTGTCTTGTCCATAAATGTCATAGACTCTTGGTCCATAGACCACTCTATAAATGCAGCCGGTGGACAAAACGCTAAACGTCAGCAGGAACAGCATGAAAATGTTTTTCACACTCCACCTCGTTTTTTAAATTTACGAAGAACAGCTTTATTTATATTTTATATCATTATATTAATATTGTCAATAGCTGTGGATATTCTTATTTTTCCCTTACGTAATGAAAAATATAATAAAAAACCGCCGGACATTGTGTCGGGCGGTTTTTTGCAGGGCTTATTTCTTAAGAAACCTGCAAAAATTGTTCGGCTGAAGATAATTCACCGCGTTCATACACGGCGAGATCAGGCTTGTTTACATGTTTAACATAGACAAGCCTTTCCTTTGGCCGTTCAGAAAATACGGTTCCAAAACAATTCGGTGTGCGAGCTCGAATATGTTTTTCTGCAACATGGGCATTTTTCAAATCCCCAAGTGTTTCAGTTGTCTTGATGAGCTGACCTGTGTGAATAGACATGCGGTTCTCCTTTTTTGTAAGAGCAACTTGTTAGAATACTAACACATATATTATATTGGTGTCAAGATTTTAAAAAAATAAACTCATATTTATGAATATGAGTTTATTTTTTAATGTGGGACACCGTGATGGCAGTCCGTACGATTTTTCAGGAAGAGAATAGGTATATTTATATTCCGGATCTGAAAAAATATGTAGTATCATAGCCAAATCTAGCTTATTTCTAAGGGAGTATAGCTATTCTTGACAGATATATTAAAAAGGTGTACAATTGTAAGTAGATAAGAACCTTAAAAACAGTTGTATTTCACTACAGCTTTGAGCTGATCCAACAGGTCAATTCAAAGCTGTGGTGAAAACCACGCGAAGTAAAATTCAGAAAAGGAGGATGATAACAATGGCTAAGTCATTGATTACATCCGAGCAGATGAAGGATCTCGTGAGTCGGGGCGAGAAAGCCGGACGAAGAGGGGTAAAGAGGGCGGTTAGCAAGTTTTCGAAAGCCCTCGACAGATCGGCTGTTCAGCGGATTCAAGCGGATGGCAAGCTCAATTCGGCGATCGAGGATGCGATGGAAAAATTCTTTGCCGAATCCATCGAGCTCAAAACCAGCCATCTCACGTGCATTTCTCTCGGCAAGGACACCGTTCTTGATCCGACAGACGGCACGGAAACTATCGCGAACGCCAAGGACGTTTTCCCCGATTATATCGACTCCGACTTCAAAAACTGGGGTCTTGATGTTCCGGCTGAAGCGACCAAGCGGGTGAAAACCCACGTGTTTGAGATGACGCAGGACGGCGACTTCAAGGCGATCTTCGGAAGTTTTGGAGAAAACCTCGATCGTCTGTGTCTGACTCAGGCCCAGATCAAGCAGTTCTGCAAGAAGCACGCCAAGTGGCTTCGTACCGATGGTTACGGAACTTTCTTCCTCTTCAAAGTTGGGAAGGATTATTTCGTGGCGGACGTGGACGTGTACTCCGATGGGCTCTACGTGCACGTCTTTCGTTTGTCTTACGACTACGTCTGGGATGCCGGGTACAGGCCTCGGGTCGTGGTTCCGCAACTGTAACTTCAACACTTCGTTCTTGTCCCTTTGGGACTTGGACACTTTGACCCTTCGATTTTGCGCAAGCAGGATCGAGGGGTTTTTTATTTTAATTTTTTATTTTTCATATATAATGAAAAAGCAATTCTAGATGTCTCCGGCTACGGCTTGAGACTGCAATTGCATGTCTGTATCGTTTGAGAATTTTACCGGATACGTCTTGTAAAAGAGTGGATGATACGGATATCTTATAAAAATAAATAAAGTTGGTGCAATATTTCAGAGGACTTTGAGGTCCCGCATAAGATACAATCTGTCATGGTTTGGCGGATGGTGGAATAGGAGGAACATTGCACAAAATTTCGTGGCGAACGTGAACGTGAACTCCGATGGGCTCAACGTGAACGTCAATCGTTTGTCGAACGACAACGTCTGGAATGCCGAGAACAGGCATCGGATCGTGGTTCCGAAACTCATTCATTTTCTCCCGTCTATTTGGCGGGAGTTTTTTGTTGCAATCCGCGTTTCCATCCGCCGAGCATTTTTCCAATTTCCTCTAATTTTTCAGAAAATTCAATGTATTTTTCTTCCGGTATCAGTTTACTTTCCCAAGCAAGCTGAACAAAGAATTTCAAGGTATCTAGTTTTGATATTGTCTTTGTGAGCAAGATAATTTTCGGTTCCGGCGACAGATACACTGATGCAAAGCTATATTCTAAAATGTCTAAAAACGTATTTTCTATTTTCTGTCCGATACCAAAGCGTTCAGACTTGGGAAAATTTCTGTGGAGACTAAGCCAAAATTGATACGCTTCTTTTTCTTTTGCAACGACAACTGGCGATTTGCGGGGGGGGGGCAACATTCATGGTATTTTTGTGGTATAGTATTTTTTCCAACATGTACGATACTATCATATCTCTGACAAATATTCACCAAGCATGGCGGGAATTTGTTTCTGACAAACGATATAAAAATGATGTGGCAGAATATGCGCTTCAACTCTCAAAAAATATTGCAAGTCTGCATGATGATTTGAAAAACAAAACATACGTTCATTCCGGCTATAAAGCATTTGCTATCAACGATCCGAAACCGAGAAGCATACACAAGGCGGTCGTGCGAGACAGACTTCTGCATCATGTGATTTATCGTATTTTATATCCGTATTTTGACAAGAAATTTATCTATGATTCCTATTCATGCAGGAATGACAAAGGCACGCACATCGAGATAAATCTTTCGTTCGTCAGGATTAGGGAACAAGCGAAAAAGATTAACGCTCTTGAAAGACGGGGAACGAGACCTGGCGCAAAGGCGTTAGATGAAACCGTAAATGGTCCACGTTCCGAACGATATGCACGACCATCTGATATACCTAGAAAATTTCGAGTAGTGGACGAAAGATAGTATCTACACTCGAATATGCTACTTCTTTCTACGCTGACCGGTATGGTCAGCTCGTTTTTTTGTTTTTAGGACCTTTTTCTTCTTTTGGGCTGTCACACTATCGTGGCAGTTAAACGACAAAACCCATACACCTTTTATGTTTTGGAAAGCTTCTTTGATGCCGATCATGTTTTTAGCTCCAGCATTATCTATAACGGTTTTGCAAATGTCTTTCCAAATGAAATTTCTTCCTCCAAGCCGCCTACCATATGCGCGTGCGGTCCTCTCGGCTTAATGAAGGCGGCTGCTCGCTCAACGATTTTTTTTAAACGCCAATGCACTGCGTCAGCATCAGCATAGTTAGTAATGAGCAAACCATTCGCGATGTCTGCTAATTTTTTCTCTTCGTTATCTGTACTATCTTTGTACCTTGCGACGACTTGTCTAAGAAAATCTATATCTGGTGCAAGGGAATCGATCACTGGTAAGGCGGCATTTCTAACTTGCATTTCCCATTTTGATTCAAATATCAAGGTTTTCAAAACAGGTATGGCTTCTGAGATGTGATACTGCTCCACAGCTTTAACAAAACTATGGGGGTTATGCCGCCACAAATCTGAATGACGTTTTCGATAAACTTCAATAATGGGTGTCATTTCTTCGGGCCGAATGTTTTTCACCAAATTAAAGATGGTGGTCAGATTATCTCCAAATGTAAACGGTATGAAATTGAGAATTTGTTGTCGAAAGGGAGTTATGTTCATTCCGATGTGTTCCGCGGTCACGATTGCATCACCAAAAATATGTATCGTGTCAGCTACGGTGAAAGTGTGTGAACCGTTTTTTTCTGAAGTGATTGTGATACCGTATTGGCCTGGGTCCATGAATTTAAAAACTGTATTTGAAAGAAGATTTATAATTCGCTCGCGATCATTATCTGTAAGTCGTGAAGTAATTTCATTCGAATGTCTATTGTAGAATTGAAACACATTAGTTTTAAATTTTCCCGGTTCGGGTTCAAGTAAAGTACGAAATTCTTTCAAAAGCTCTTCAGCAGTTTCTTCCGTGTTATTTGATGCAGTTTTGGATTGTTCTTCTTCCCACCGCTTATATTGGCTTGTGAGTATCAGTTCTTCCGAATTAGTGAGATCGGGCAATTCGTCAATGACTGTTGGATCACCAAAAAATTGGAGACCCAATGAGATACATTTTTACTTGTCTGCGGGTAAAAGGAGAAATTGTGATGAAGCGAAATGCGGGAAATGAATTTGTATATCGACTGATGAATACCCACCTACAGGAGAGAAAAATCGAAATGTCCGGATATTTAGCAGAAATGTCTTCGATTTTTTGGAGTAGCGATGGAAATAAGTTCGCCTTAACTTCATCGAGTGCATCAAGTAGTAAGGTTTTTTGGGTTTGGAAAGGAGAATTCAAAAATTCGTCTATTTGTTTAATTGCATCTGGATCACGAAGGCTAATGATGGCAGTGGCATATTTCTCTTGATCAAGATGTTCTTTGACGACCTGAAGCAACAGGCTTTTACCGACACCGGGCTCGCCTACCACGAGATTGCGCTTTCCTTGCGTGAGAGCTACAACATCGAGTCTCGGCTCGTCATCAAAGATCGATATACCCCCATACGTATCAAAAAAACCTTTGGCTTCTTTGAAAGTAGAGTGGATCTTCGTGATTGGCGTGATGTAATTTGGAATCGTCATATTCGATAGTCTGCCATAACTTATATTGTATATTACCTAAAATAAAGGGCTAGGAGAGATGAAAGAATTCAAAGAGTTTTTGAAGTCGGATTATCGAGTCAGTCTTCTGGAAATGAGATTTTGAATTTTGGTAAACAGATGTATACTTAATCTGCGCTTGTGGTAACTGCATAAAGTAATGATTATTAGAATTAAGAAAAATGAGAACAAATGCTCCAAATAGTTGACCAAAAAAGGCAAGAGGTTTCTAAGGCACTTGACCCGGTGGTAAAGTCGGCACTTGGTCAGTTTATGACACCTGCTCCTGTGGGCGCATTCATGGCGTCACTTTTTTCCAAGTTTACCAATAGGGAAATCAAATTACTTGATGCGGGTGCAGGTATCGGTTCCTTAACATTCGCTTTTCTTGAAAGATGGAGTTCTCTTAAGAGACTAAAGCCCAAAATATATGTTGATGCATTTGAAATAGACAACGACTTAGCGGCGTATCTCAAAAATAATTTTAACAGTTTTCAAAAGAACAAATCCAATGGTCGTTTTGAATATCGAATTTACAACGATGATTTCATTGTTGATGCGGTAAGAAATTCATGGAAATCAGAATCACCAAACTATACTCATGCGATCCTAAACCCTCCTTACAAGAAAATTCACAGTGATTCTGAACATAGAGAAATGCTTCGAACAATGGGAATAGAGACAGTGAATCTTTATTCTGCCTTCGTAGAAGTGGCAGTAAATAAAATGGCGAAAGGTGGCGAATTAGTAGTTATCATTCCTCGAAGTTTTTGCAACGGCCCTTACTACAGATCGTTTCGAAAATCTTTACTTAAGAAAACGGCGATTAAAACTATTCATTTATTTGATTCAAGGAAACGGGCATTCAAGGATGACGGAGTTCTTCAAGAAAACGTTATTTTCCATTTGGTTAAAGGACGGATTTCAAAAGAAGTTTTAATTTCAATATCTTCCGACTCTTCATTTTCAGACTTGAAACAATTCAAATGTGATATTGGACAAATCCTTAATCCGTTGGATGAGGAATCGTTCATCCATATTCCTACTGAAATCAAAAAGAATTCATTGGAAAACTCGAATACTGACAAATGTAGTCTCAAAGAAATTGGTATAGAAGTATCGACGGGGCCGGTGGTTGATTTTCGTATAAAAGACAATCTTCACAAAATGCCTTTAAAAGGTGATGCTCCACTATTGTATCCAGCGCACTTTGATGGTAACTCAGTGAAATGGCCCAAAAAAGAGATCCGAAAATCTAATGCCATCTCACTAGACGATGAAACGAAAAAAATGCTTTTTCCAAAAGGGTTTTATGTTTTGGTAAAAAGGTTTTCTTCCAAAGAGGAGAAAAAGCGTATAAGCGCAGCTCTTCTTTCGCCCAAAGAAATTAAAGCCAAAAGACTTGGTTTTGAAAACCATCTAAATGTTTTTCACATTAAGAAAACAGGCCTTGAAGAAAATGTAGCGCGGGGTCTAACGATGTATTTGAACTCATCTGGTGTTGACAAATATTTCAGGGAATTCAACGGACATACGCAAGTAAATGCGACCGATCTTCGCTCTTTGAAATATCCACCGATTGAAGCGCTCAGAGTTCTCGGCAAAATGGCAAAATCGAATAGAACTGCTAATCAGGGAGATGTTGATAAAATGGTAAAATCAATCCAATGAACAAAAAACAACACGAACATATCGAAGATGCGTTAAAGATCCTCACTGAAGTTGGAATGCCGAAAGAACAGATAAATGAGCGGTCGGCACTTTGCCTTTTGGCTTTGCTCAATCTAAAGAAAACTACGGAGTGGAAGGACGCATCTACGCCACTCATGGGCATTACGCCCATGATGGACTTTAGTTTGAAGGCATATGGAAAAAAATATGCTCCCAACAGCAGAGAGACATTTCGTCGTTTTACTATCCATCAATTTGTCCAAGCTGGACTTGCTATGTATAACCCCGATGAACCTGAACGTTCGGTAAATAGCCCCAAAGCGGTATATCAGATTTCCCCGGAAGCGTTTGAGTTAGTAAAAAGTTACGGCACTTCGCGGTGGAGTAAAAAGGTTAAAGAATACCTTTTGATAAAAACAGAGTTGGCGAAAAAATATGCGGCAGAACGTGATTTGAAACAAGTAGCCTTAAAGATTACTCCTGGTAATGAGATCAAACTAAGTCCTGGGGAACATAGCCAGCTTATCAAGGCTATCGTGGAAGAGTTTGGTTCTCGTTTCGTCCCCGGCGCTCAAGTTGTCTATGTGGGTGATACTGGTAAGAAGTGGGCATCTTTTGATGAAAAGTCATTGGCGAAGCTCGGTGTTACTGTTGATTCCCACGGGAAAATGCCTGATGTTGTAATTTATTATCCTGATAAAAACTGGCTGGTCCTCGTGGAGTCGGTAACAAGTCATGGACCGATGGATGCCAAGCGGCATGAAGAACTCAAGAAAATGTTTTCAGGCTGCACGGCAGGACTCGTGTTTGTGACTGCGTTCCCGACGAAATCAATAATGACGAAATACCTCTCCGTGATTGCGTGGGAAACCGAAGTATGGGTTGCGGAAAATCCTTCCCACATGATTCACTTCAATGGAACCCGATTCTTAGGGCCATATTCGAAACACTGAACTTCTATTATCTGAAAAAATCCTGAAAATCCCGCTTCAGGAAATCCGATATTTTCTCTAAGGTTTGAATGGTAGGTGTTCGAGTGCTATTCAAGTAGTAGGAAATCTGTGATTTAGAAATGCCTGCCCCTTGAGCAATTTTTTCTGCGCTCATACCACTATCAACAATCATTTTCCTCAGGTTTTTCGAGACTCGTTTCGCATGTATTGACATGCCCCCATTATTAAAATCAATACGAAAATAAACGTTCTCAACTAAGAACTTTATTGCTATATTAAGGTTCTCAAAAAAGAACATATTTAGGCCCCTTTTTGTCCTTGAAGGTTCTTAATTGAGAACTTTGGTTTATATAACTTCGAAAAGGAGACGAATAATGTTACGGAGATTTATTCTGTGTTCGCTAATTTTTTCTTTTGCAAGCAGTCTTATAACGGGGTGCGTAACTACTTTGGGCCATCAGATCGACCAAAGTGCGTATTCACAAATCAAAAAAGGTGTAAGTACTAAGGAAGATGTAGTGGAGCTACTCGGTTCACCCAATCAAGAATTGGAAAATGAAGATGGAACATCGAGTTTCATTTATTCATTTACGAAGGTTTCTAGTGGAATTTATGGCATCGGGTCAGGAGTAGATACCCAATCCGCGACAATAAAGTTTAACTCCAAGGGAATTGTTATCTCCAAATCGAAACAAATCGGTGACACCGGCGGTACGGGAGTAGGTGGTGGTGGAGTCAAGTAACTGAATTTCTGAATGTGCCGGGAAACCTGGATAAAATACTTTGAATCGCCGTATAAATTATCGATTACATGGCCCCGATTTTTAGTGGTTGGCTTTGACTCGTTTTGATCTGCCTGCTCTTCATCCTTCCCTGTTTCTTCTTTTTCAATCTTACTAATCTCCGATTTTTTATAAGTGAACTTGTATCCACTCCAAGTCCGAATTGTAAGTTTCCCTCCGGGCGATTTTTCAACAATCGTTCCTTTTACCACGCGACCATTTTTTAAATAAATAACGTCCTGTGAATTACCGTCTTGAGCAAATGCGTTTGAAACTGACAGAATAATAACCAAAACAAGATATTTGATTCTCACGGCGGACACCTTTCAAGATGGATTTTCAATAACAGCCAACGATGACTTCTTTTTTGAGAGTTGCCATAAGATTGCCCTCCTTTTTTATTTTACATAATGAACTTCATCATAATATTTAGTTTCGTTTCAAACAAAAAAATTATGGAAAGAACAATACTTAAAAATATATAACTTTGGAACGGACCTTGTTTTGCCCAATTTTAATGAATGCCGATGTTTTTTTTATAATAATTATTGCACTAAATGTGACCAGTTAGGAATTTGCAATTCTGGCATTACAAAGGTACAATTCGGCTAACGAGAGCGGTGCTTAATAACAAGTACACCAGACCTCATAATATTTTTTTATAATGAATTTTGATAAAGATGCATATGGGCAAGAAATATGGGCTTATTTCAAAAGAAAAAAGTCTTACGAACTCATCGAACGAGATGATGGTTATGTTGGATTATCAACGGGTTCTCCAGCGTATTTTCAAGATTTTAAAAACTGGCCAACTCAACAGAAGAAAGCAATAGTATTTGCCAAGGGAAGAATTCTTGATGTGGGCACCGGCGCGGGAAGAGTTGCGCTATATCTTCAAAGAAAAGGTCTCGATGTCACAGCGATAGATAACTCACCTCTCGCAATTAAAGTATGCAAAGCAAGGGGCATAACAAAAACGCAGGTTCTTCCAATTGAAAAGATTCATACTCTCCAAAGAAATTCATTTGATACGATTGTCATGTACGGCAACAACTTTGGTTTGTTTGGGAGTTTTAAAAAAGCTAAATCCTTATTAAAAGCCATTTATAAAATCACTAAACCAGAAGCTTTTATTATTGCTGAAAGCAATGACCCATATAAAACAAGTAATTCCGCACATTTGTCATATCTTAAATTGAACAAAAGGAGGGGACGAATGGCAGGCCAACTTCGAATACGAGTCCGATTCGAAAACTATATCGGTGATTGGTTTAATTACCTATTAGTTTCAAAAAACGAAATGAAAAATATTGTGAAAGGAACCGGTTGGAAAATAAAAAATATTTTAACTTCTGCAGGTTCTTCCTACGTTGCTATTCTTGAAAAAGAATAATTGTTCACCACCTAAAATTTTGGGAAGGCCTATTGTCGAAGTCCTGGGGCAAACAGTCCTTGACTACCAGGTGCTTGGCATGGGGAAGGGACGAAGGGCTTTTAATTGCTTAATTATTTTTTCTGCTTCACGATTGTTTGACTGTAATGCTTTCGTCAATTTAGAAACATGAGTTAAGAACTTTAAGTTGGAAGGATTAACTTTTTTTTTCACCGCGGAAGATTTAGCTTTCATTTTTTTACCCCTTCTGTTTATTTTAAAATAATTAGTAATAAAAGTATTATTGTTAAATTCGATCTTTTGTCAATATTGTTGGGTGTCAAATTCCGCTGTTTGGCATTTACTGATTTCTTCATCAGTGAACCCGGCGAGACGACGCCCGCGAACGTTCACTGGAATTGGAACGGAAAGATCCAAACCCAATTTCAATAATTTTATACGTGTTCGCGCTTCCAAGGATTGTATTGCTACCTCATTTCCTTTAAGCAGATATCTAATCCAATAATTTCCACGTTCCACGTGATTAACTTCGTCGGCCATGATGTAATCGAAAATTAAAGCTGTTGATAAATCATCTAAATCTATTAGTTTGTTGTAAACATTTAAACACCCGTCCAAGCCTTGACCTTCGCCAAGTCGTTGTTCAATCATTAGTTGTTCCACAAGACTTTCATGCGACCCCAATATTTGTCATTGTAGTTTCGGCTCTCATTTAGGTACGTCTTTAACTCTGGATAGAACCTACAGACGGCATCATCTATACCCTCTTTAGTTGCATTTTTATCATTACAGACCACTTTCCGGACAGTTCTAGGAGAATACTCGATCACTTTTATTCGCTCCTTCCTAGCAAGCCGTTTTATCTCTCCAATGATCCTTCCTAGATATTGGGATTGCTTTTCCCAGAATTTATAGGGTTTTTCAATGATGAGGATGTCGGGACCATACTTCTTGCAAAGGGTGAGAAATAACCTCCTGGTCTTGCAGAGTCTGTTTCTAGGAGAAGCTTTTGTAGAAAGCTTCTTTATAAAGGAGATGTTGAAGTTTCTCCCGTGAAAAACAGAGACTCCCCAGAATCTAGCACCTGGATCAATAGTCAATAGTGTCAAAGTGTTCATACTTTTTTATGAGGTAAGAAAAGAGTGCTCCACGAGATTTTTTAATCTTATGTTCTGGTGTCTCCATGGTCTTGCGGTAGATTTCTCTCAAATATTTCTCTGAGTGTTCCAAGGCCATCGAGAAGTAAAAACGGAGACTTTTTTTGTCGTTTAATCCTTCAGCCAAATCTCGGGCTAACATGCCTTCTCGGGTTGATAGCATGTATCGAAGATCATATTCATATACCAAATCGTTCTTCTTTTCTTTCCCCACGTTATCGTTATAAGATGTTCACAAACCCATTCTATTGCGGTCTTATGAAAAGAAAAGGGGAAGCATATCCCCATAAATATAAGCGCCTGGTCTCGCAAGATGAATTTGACTGGGTGCAGGAAATTCTAGGGCGCGAAGGAAAGCCTCGCCCCAAGACCCACGAATTCGCTTTCACGGGAACCATTCGTTGCGGGGAATGCGGTTACATGGTTACGGCGGAAGAAAAAACAAAACTCATCAAGGGTACTGGTGAAACTCGTTCCTACACCTATTATCACTGCACAAATAAGAAGGGCAAGAACAAGTGTTCTCAATCTTCGATCACCCTTCCAAGTCTAAAAGCTCAAATTGCTGACTTCTTGGAACGAATTCATATTCCGAAACGCTTCGTATTCTGGGTGCGCCAAGGGATTGAACGTATTCGGCAAACGGATAATGAAACCCTTAAGGTTAGGATGGGGAACCTCGAAGGAGTTCATGACAAAGCCCAAAAATCTATAGAGGTCCTTACAGATATGAGAATTCGTGAACTAATTACCGACAAGGAATATTTGGACCGGAGAAAGAAACTGGAAACGGAACGGGACGAGGCCCTAAAGTGGATGAAAAAGGCAAAAGGCCGAGAGGAAAACTGGGAAGACTCCCTAAAAAATATCTTTGTTTTTGCCCATCATTCCAAGATGTGGTTTAAAAAAGGAGACCTTATAAGCCAAAAAAAGATAGTCGAGTATTTTGTCTCGAACTGGACACTGAAGGACAAAAAACTAAGCGCTGTATTGCTCAAACCGTTCTTGCTGATTGACGAAACAATGAATGGTATACGATCTGAAAGTCCACGACTCGAACCGAGTGAATATGCAGGAATAGAGTCGCCTTTTATCGATCGCGCGGCTCAAATAGCGTGTATGTGGAGATGGGCGGAATCGAACCGCCGTGCAAATGATTATTAGCAGTGCTTCTACAAAGTCTAGTTTATTTATTTTTGTCCGAAGACAAATTTAAGATTATAAACTTGAAATAAACAAAATGTTTATAATCCGATTCTCTAATTTCATTTTACGCCGAGAACTCATAAAATATATTCTGAAAATATTACACATCGCGCTACCTATCAGACGTCAGCAGGTGACATGTCGCTTAGGCTAATGCGTAAGCGAAAGTAGGAACGGTCGCCATAAATGGTGATGCAACGCCCGCTACTTTTTGAGAAATGTTTTTAGCATTTACAGTTTCCTTGATAGATTTAGGAGTTCACAAGGTTGCTCCACTTTGCCGCACGGATAATTGGTCAATTGTCTAGGCCGATCATCCCCATTATTTTCCTTTCAATGTCCTGTCCATTTCCCGGGCGGACTCGCGAGATTTTATTGATTCGCGCTTGTCGCTTTTCTTTTTGCCCCTGGCAATGCCAAGCTCGACTTTGAGCTTGTATCCAATATTATACACTGAAAGTGGAATGATTGTCAATCCTTGTTTGTTTTCCATGCCGGCGAGACGCGGGATTTCTTTTTTGGTCAAAAGAAGTTTGCGATTTCTTCGCTCGTCAAAATCTTTCGGAGTATTTTTCGGCTGAATGGGCGTAACTTGCGTGCCAACAAGGAATGCTTCTCCGCCGCGGATAATGACGTATGCGCCATCAAGCGTGATGCGACCGGCTTTGATCGCTTTGACTTCAAAACCGACGAGTTCAATGCCCGCCGTGATTTTCTCAAGGATTTCATAGTTGAAATGTGCTTTTCTGTTTTGAGCAAATGGTGCCATGCGTTAATACTAGCAGATATTTATAAAATCTGAAATCTGTGTTATATTGGGCAATCTATGGATAATCAAAAAAACAAAAAACCGGCGAAAAAACAAAACGGAAACAAAAGCAAAATGCCGAGATTTGGCGGACCGATGTCTTCGTTCACCAAAATAATAAATGCCATTTTGATTCTTATTATCGTATCTGTTTTATATTCTGCGATTTTTTCCGGCGGAAGTTCCAACCAGCAGATTTCCATTTCGCAGGTGGCGAGTGATATCAATTCCGGGCTTGTTTCAAGTATTAATGTTTCGGGCGATGATCTGACGATTACGTATGCGACGACGACTGCGACTTCAACACCGGTCGTGAAAACTTCCAAAAAAGAAGAAGGTGTGGCACTGACGGAAACTCTGGCGAATTACAAAGTGAATTCCGCTGCTCTTGATAAAGTCGATATTACGATTGAAAGCGATACTGGTTTTTCATATTGGTTTATCAATCTTGCGCCGTTTGTCATTCCGCTCGTCATTATTGGAATTTTTATCTGGATTATCACGCGGCAGATGAAAGGTGCCGGCATGCAGGCGATGTCTTTCGGGCAATCAAAAGCGAGAATTATTTTACCGTCGGACAAAAAACAGCGCGTGACGTTTGCTGATGTTGCCGGAGCGAAAGAAGCAAAGGAAGAATTAACGGAAGTCGTGGATTTCCTGAAAAATCCAAAAAAATTCCTTGATATCGGGGCAAAAATTCCGAAAGGAATTCTTTTGATGGGTGCACCGGGAACGGGAAAGACTTTGCTCGCGCGGGCTGTTGCCGGTGAAGCCGGAGTCGCATTCTTTTCTATTTCCGGATCGGAATTTGTGGAAATGTTCGTCGGAGTCGGCGCCTCCCGCGTGCGAGATTTGTTCAAAATGGCGAAGTCTGCAGCGCCAGCCATCATATTTATCGATGAGATTGATGCTGTCGGACGAGTGCGCGGCGGCGGAATGGGCGGAGGCAATGACGAACGTGAACAGACGCTAAACCAGATTCTCGTTGAGATGGACGGCTTCGAGCAGAATGAAAAAGTCATTGTTATGGCGGCGACGAACCGGCCGGATGTTTTGGATACCGCGCTCTTGAGGCCGGGAAGATTTGACCGAAGAGTCATTATTGATTTGCCGGATCGAAATGATCGCGAAGCAATTTTGAAAGTCCATTCAAAAGAGAAACCATTTGCCGAAGACGTGAACTTGCGCGTTATTGCGGAAAGGACTCCGGGATTTTCCGGCGCGGATTTGTATTCGCTGATGAATGAAGGAGCCATTCTCGCGGCGCGGGAAGGCAGGCAGAAAGTTTCCCAGTTTGATCTGATTCGTTCCATCGAAAAAGTCATGATGGGTCCGGAGCGAAAGAGTCATATTCTTTCCAAAAAAGAAAAAGAGATCACCGCGTATCACGAAGCCGGGCATGCACTGGTGTCTTCCGTACTCGTTCATGCGGATCCGGTGCATAAAATTTCAATCATCGCCCGCGGACGAGCCGGCGGATACACGCTTCATCTGCCGTTTGAGGACAAGAGATTGCAATCGAAAAAAGAATTTCTCGATGACATTGCAGTATCACTCGGCGGATATGTCGCGGAGAAAACTATTTTTGGCGATCTGACAACGGGTCCTTCAAACGACTTGCAGGTTGCTACGGCTCTTGCGAGGGATATGGTGACAAAATATGGAATGTCCGACAAATTCGGTCCGGTCGCGCTTGAAGGTGAAGGCGGACGGGCGATGTTTGGCAAAGGAGTCGAGGACAAAGAATATTCTGACAGAGTCAGCGCCGAGATTGATGCGGAAGTTTCAGCTATAATGAATGACAATAAAAATCGCGCGCAGAAAATAATCACCGATCACCGCAAAGCATTGGATGCTATCGCACAAAGATTGATAGAAATCGAGACGATTGAGCGCGAAGAATTCGAGAAGCTTTTGATTGCAAACGGCATTGTGCCGAAAAAGAAAGAGGTGATCGAGCAGGCGGGAATGAAAGTATAAAAAATACAATTCAATATTAAAAAGAGCGGCACCCTAGGGTGCCGCTCTTTTTAATATTGAATTTAAGCTGCTTTCGTACTCTCTGTAATTTTTATCAAAATTCTTGCTGCGTAATATTTTTTACGAGAATCAAAATCAAGAGGAATATTATCATCATTTTCCTCAAGATATGGTCTAGTTAACTCATTCACTTCTTGTTCTGATAAACTTCCAGCTAATTCATTAATTGTAAATTCTCTTTTTTGTATCAAATCATCAATAAGTTCTTTATTCTCAATCCCGATTCCATATTTTATTAATTCTGCGGCCATTGCCTGAGTTTCAAAAATTTCTCCAATAAGCTCATGTTTTTCATTATTATTTATATTTTCGGGTTTCATATTTTTTTTATTTAAATTATTTTATAAAGATTTTGACTGAGTGTTCTCTTGAACCTTTCTTAATTCCGACAATTTTTTAAAAACTTCCTCAACACGAAATTTATCATCCAGTATATCAGGTTTTTTTTCCGTTGAAATTTCTTCTTTTGGTTCAAAATTTTCCGCCATACTTTGTTTTCGCATTATATTACCAAATAATACTCTTGTCAAGTAGAAAAATAGCCTTTATTTTGTGCGCGTGCCTGGATTCGAACCAGGGACCACGAAGGTATAAGCTTCGCGCTCTGACCAGCTGAGCTACACGCGCATGGGCAGATAGTATATCAAAAATTACCTTTTCGCAATTTATTCAAAATGAATCTCTTCCGTTTTTCTTTCAGCAAGCTTTTTAACAATGAGAGGGAATTGCGAAAGAGTTTCATCTTCTTGTAAAATTTTCTCTGCCTCGTTTCGCGCAGCTTCGACCATTTTTATATTTCGTATCGCTTCCATGCCGATGTCGCTAATGCCCCATTGCTTGCCGCCGGCAAGCTCTCCCGCACCGCGAAGTTTCAGATCAAACTCGGCAAGTTCAAAGCCATTGGAAGTTTTTTTGAATGCTTTCAACCGCTCCAGAGTTTTTTCCGTTTTCGCTTGCGCAAAAACATAGCAGTACGCCTGATGATTGCTCCGCAAGACCCTCCCGCGAAGCTGATGCAATTGGGCAAGACCGAACCTTTCCGCACCTTCGATAATGATAATCGTCGCATTCGGCACGTTGACGCCGACTTCGACGACCGAGGTAGCGATAAGAATTTTTATTTTACCCGATGTGAAATCATGCATCACTTTTTCTTTTTCGCTCTGAAGCATTTTAGAATGAAGAATTCCGATTTCATATTTTTGAAATACATCCCGTTTCAATCTTTCTGCTTCTTCTTTGACTGATTTTGCAATAACCGCCATTTCTTTTTCAGGATCGGGAACATCGATTCTCGGGCAGATGACATATGCTTGCCGTCCGGTGTTAAGCGCAATTTTTATTTTTTCATACGTTTCATTTCTGTTGTTTGGCAAAACAATTTCCGTAATAATCGGTTTTCTGCCCGCAGGCATTTGATCAAGCAGAGTGATATCGAGATCGCCATAGAGAGTGAGCGATAAAGTGCGGGGAATCGGCGTTGCGGTCATAGACAAAAGATGCGGATTGAGACCTTCTTTCCGCGTGAGCTTTTGTCTTTGCAAAGTGCCGAAGCGATGCTGTTCGTCAATAATGACGTATGCAAGATGCTTGAATTTGACGGATTTTTGGATGAGCACATGCGTGCCGATGAGTATCGGTATTTCGCCGTTTGCAACCCACTTTAATAATTGCGCGCGGGAAATTTTTGTCCAGCCTTTTGGATTTACTTTTGACGGAAATTTTCTGCATTCTTTTCCGGTGATCAATCCGACTTGAATTCCCAGATGTGTAAAATATTCGATGAACGATTCGAAATGCTGCTTGGCGAGAATTTCGGTCGGCACCATGTATGCGGCCTGCAGATTGCCAAAAGTCTGTCCAGCTGGCCGCGAAGAAATGATTGCAAACGCTGTTGCCGCGGCGACCGCAGTTTTTCCGGAACCGACATCGCCCTCAAGCAATCGTGCCATCGCATGACCGGCTTTGAAATCGCCAAGGATCTTTTCAATCGCACTGTGTTGAGCATCGGTCATCTCAAATGGAAATCGTTTGGTAAATGCTTCAATTTCCGCCGGAGTTTTTGAAATGACATACGAAGGATTTTTATTCCAAGCCATCCTATCTTTCTTTTTCTGCAGCTGGATGAAAAAAATTTCCTCGAATGCAAATCGTTTTCGCGCGGCGAGCGCATCATTTTGTTTTTGCGGAATGTGAATCCAGACGAGCGCGGTTTTCAGAGACGGAAGATTATACGCGTCCAAAATATATTCCGGTATCGGATCTTCCAAAGCATCGAGAATTTCCGAACTGAAAATTTTCTGTATTTTATGATACAGCCAGTTTGATGTGACGCCTTTCGTCTCCGGATACACCGGATAAAGCGAATGCGCTTCGCCGTCGTTTCCGAAAAGTGAATCGCCGACGCCGATCGGAAGTTTTGTAACTGTTTCGATCTTTGGATTTGAAAAATACAATTCTCCTTTCCGTTCGGAGACTTTTCCGTCTGCGCGGACGAATGCTCCATCATGGATTATTTTTGCTATGTACGGCTGGTGGAACCACACTGCTTTTATTTTTCCTGACTCGTCTTCAATCGTTGCTTGCGACATCGGGATTTTGCTCCGAAATCCTTTGCTTGTTTTGAGTCCGGAAATTTTGCCGAAGATTACCGCTTTTTCGCCGGTAAGAAGACTTCCGATATTTCTTTTTTCCGACGTGTCGCCGTAGCGCGCGGGAAAATAATAGAGCAAATCGCCGACGGTTTTGAGACCAAGCTTTTTGAGCGCTTTTTTTTCAAATTCATTTGGGCGAACGATTGGCTCGAGTGGGGAATTGAAATTCATTGAACCATTGTAGCATTCCACAGAAAATCGTGAATATGATATAATCGCCGCATTAGCAAAAAATAATTTATTTTATGGATATTACGACGACTGAAATTATCGTGCGGGTTCTCGTGGCGATCGGGCTTGCTTCGGTGCTCGGACTTGAACGGACATTTGCGGGTAAGACCGCCGGTATGCGGACATATGCAATGGTCGCCATTGGTTCATCACTTTTTGCCCTTATTTCAGAATATATTCTGGCGAGCGGGGCGAATGCTTCTGCGACGAGTGCAGTTGTCATTCCAGGAGCTGTCATTACCGGTATTGGTTTTATCGGTGCAGGTCTTGTTCTTTTTCAGCCGGACCACCATAAAGTTGCCGAGTTGACGACTGCAGCGGGGCTATGGGTTTCGGCCGGCGTCGGTATGGCGGCGGGATTTGGATTTTTTGAGCTTGCGCTTGTCGGCACCATCGCTGCGCTCGTCGTCTTCATTATCTTTTGGTTTATTGAGCATCAGCTTCTGAAATTTTCCCATCACAGGAATATCGGCAGTTTTGACCGTGAAGATGGCGCGGAAAAATAAATAAAAATTCGCTGGCTTGCCAGCGAATTTTCGTCTGCGGAGACGGTGAGATTCGAACTCACGAGACCGTTTAACGGGTCCACCTCGTTAGCAGTGAGGCGCTTTCGACCACTCAGCCACGTCTCCGTATTTGGCAAAGATACCATATTATTATTTTTTATTCTAGTTTTAAATTTTTTTTATCGCTTTTCTTTTTGAATCATGATATATTTGCGGCAGATTGTCATTCGCACTCTGCGAAAATAAAAATTGGAGGGCTCGATGACGGAAAATAAAAAAGTCGGGCTTGCCAAAGCAGAGTCCGAAGAAAAGATTGATAGGATTGTCGAGGACGAGATAAGAAAATTAATGGACCTGATTATCTTGTTTATTCATTCTTGCTGCGTAGACTCGGATTCCTTTTTCGGTCACGCTTTCATGCAGGAGATGAAGACTATTTTGCGTGTAATGATATATAAGAGTATTAAGACACGCGGTAATACTTTGAATATCAGGCGCAGATGCATTGATTTTGTCGCTCTTGCCGGTGGACAGGCGGAAATCCATTTTGCGGAAAAAGATTTTGCCGCGAATCCGTCGCATAAAATTTCCGTATCGGAAAAGAGCAAACTTTTATTCAAGGTTGCCAAGTGGGCGGTCCGACAGGAGCGTTCAAGATACGACCGATGGTTGTCAAAACAAAAGTGGTCAGTTCATTTGAATAGCAAGCGATGGAGACGAGGATGGAAAGAGAAGATTCAAAATAAGATGGAGTTTTTCAGCGTCTTTATAGAATCTCATGAAGAAATCAATACGCTTTGATTTTTATGCCGTGCCGATGTTAATCGGCACGGCTTTTCGATTGTGATATTATGAATATATGGAAGAAAAAATTTCCGGAGCAAAAAGAAATGGAATATGGATTTCAATCGCAAGTTTTGCAGTCATTTTTTTTATTTTGTTTGTCTATCTGATATTTTTCCAGCTGGCGCAATCGAATTCGGCAACCGGACAATTTACCGTTCCGCTCAATGCAACGGAATCATCAGTTTCTTTATTGAAAAATGACGGCTTTATCAGAAATTCTTTCATATTTGAAATGGCGGCATGGCTCAAGGGGGTAAAAAATATTTCCGCCGGCGGCTATAAAATTTCAAGTTCAATGAGCGCATGGCAGATTGCAAGTGTATTATCAAAAGGCCCATCCTTGAAATGGGTTGTTATTCCGGAAGGTCTTCGCAAAGAAGAAATTGCGGAAATTCTCGCAAGCACGCTCGGCTGGACGGATGCGCAGAAAAATGAATGGATCAATGTCGATACCGATACCGATCCGGATTATGTCGAGGGTGTGTATTTTCCGGATACGTACTTGATTCCGGCAAATGCCACTCCGCTCGATACGGTCAAAAGATTGCAGGATCAATTTGCCGAATCATTCGCTCCGTACGCCGCGGAAGCACTCGCACAAAATATCAAATGGACGACTGTTCTCAAACTTGCATCAATTGTCCAAAGGGAAGCGGCGGGGAAATCTGACATGCCGCTTGTCGCGGGAATTTTGTGGAACCGCCTTTTGCAAAATATGAGATTACAAGCGGATTCGACGCTGCAATACGCAAGAGGCAATACTGGAGAAGGCTATTGGGCGCCAATCACGCCGGCGGATGAAAAGATTGATTCGCCCTACAACACATATATGTATGCCGGGCTTCCGCCGACGCCGATTTCTAATCCCGGACTCGATGCGATAAACGCGGTGCTCAATCCGGCAACGACGACATGTTTGTATTATCTGCATGATGCAAATGGCATGATACATTGCTCGGACACGTATGCGGGACAGTTGGAAAATGTGCAGGAATATTTGCAATAACATTTTCTAATGTGCCAGTGCAAAACACAAAACTTTTTTCGCGCCGGCTGCGCGGAGAGTTTTTTGATGCTTCGCGCATCGTCGTACTGGTTGTAATGGCGATGGGATTTTATATTAGAAAAGCACTTTGGAAGCGCCATTTTCTATACCGTCGGCGTGCGGTATTTTTGTGCAAGGGTTTCCATCGGCATATTTTCAATTTCAATGACATCGGCACCTTTGGGCAGGATGAGCGAAAGCAGGGCGCCGAAAAAGTCTTTTATTTTTTGGGTATTTGAGGATTACGTCATTGAACGGAGGTTGTGTTGTGTTATAATAACATAACGTTCATCATATCTTTACGTATGGCAAATTTTTTTACAAATTTTCTGGATCAATTCTCTTCCGCCAAAAAAAGTGCGAGCGTCCTTGGCATCGATATCGGTTCATCATCCGTCAAAGTCATCCAACTGAAGAAGAAAAACGGCAAAGCAGTCCTTGAAACATACGGCGAAGTGGCGCTCGGTCCATATGCAAACACCGATCTCGGAAGATCCTCCGTGCTTCCAGCGGACAAAATCGCGGAAGCAGTGAAAGACGTATTGAAGGAATCCAACACGACGACTGCGGATTGCGGCATGTCGATTTCTATCGGTTCAAGCTTTGTTGTTTTCATAAAAATTCCGACTGCGGACGAAAAAAATCTTGCCGACATGATCCCGCTTGAAGCGAGAAAATATATTCCAGTACCGATCTCCGAAGTGACGCTCGATTGGTGGGCGATGCCGAAGGACGAAAGTACGGTTTCTGAATTCCAAAACGGCGCGAAAGTCGAAGAAGACAAATCGACGGAAGTCCTGCTTGTGGTTATCAGCAACGACGCTCTTGCCAAAAACAAAGACATCCAGAAGCTCGCCTCGCTCAACGTCAGCTTTTCCGAAGTGGAAATTTTCAGCACGATGCGGGCGGCGCTTGATCCGTCACTCGCTCCGCAAATGATCATGGATTTCGGCGCCGGCTCGACGAAAGTTTTCATTGTCGAACGCGGAATTCTCAAAGCCTCGCACGTCATCAACCGCGGTTCGCAGGATATTACGCTCGCCATTTCCAAATCACTGGACATTCCTTTCGTTGACGCCGAAAAAATAAAACGCGAAAACGGCATCGAGGAAAATAAAAGCAATCCGGGCGTTTCTGAAGTGTCCTCGGTGACCATGGATTATATTTTTGCAGAAACGGGACGGTTCATTCTCGATTATTACAAAAAATCCGACAAGAAAATCAGCAAGATTATATTGACCGGCGGCGGAGCGCTTTTGAAAGGCGTCAAAGAAAAAGCGCAGAATTCTTTTGAGACGCCTGTTGAAGTCGCCAACCCATTTTCAAAGATTGCATACCCGGCTTTTCTTGAAGAAGTGCTTCGCGTTGCCGGTCCGGAATTTACCGTTGCCATCGGCCTTGCTATTCGCAAGCTTCAGGAGGTTTAGTCCACAGATTGTATTGTGTTATTTTTGTTTTTTTGAGTTATAATAGCCATCAGAAATGGATCAAAAATTTCAAACATCTTTTATACCGAAAGCGCCGATCGCGCAGGTAAAAAGTGCCAAATCGGGCATGAGTCTTTTCCTTCTCATTTCAATCATTATTTTTTTGGTTTCGCTCGGTCTCGTCGCATGGGTCTATCTTGAGAAAAATTATCTCATTGGACAAATTACTACTGCACAAAATACGATTACCACCAATAAAACCGGCTTGATTTCCGATTCAAACACCGTGGAAAATATCATCGATCTCGATAACAGGATCAATGTCGCCAAAGAGCTTCTTGCAAATCATGTCGCTATCTCGCCGATTTTTGCATTTCTCGAGCAAGCAACCATCCAGGATGTCAGGTTCAACAGCTTTACATTTTCTTCGGCGGGCAAAGATGCAAACGGCAACAGCACCGTCTCGGTCCAGCTTGCCGGCGTCGCCCGGGATTGGGAATCCGTCGCTTCGCAGGAAGATGAATTCGATTTGCCGGACTGGCAGAACATTATCAGCAATGCAAAGCTGTCGAACTTCAGCTTGAACGCCGACGGAAGCGTTTCATTTACTTTTTCAGCGACGATTAATCCGAAGTTCATATCCTATGCAAGTGCGAATGCAAGTTCAACGCAATCAACACAATAATAACTATGAATTTAATTTTACCAATCATTTTAATACTTTCATCACTCGGAATTTTCTTCGGCTATGTTGATCCGAATTACAAAGGCACAAGCACGCCGACCAATCCGACCGATTATTCGACCTACAGTATTGATGCGCTTCAAAGCCAGCTTGCCAATTATCAGGATGTGGCAAAAAGTTCAGTTTCGATAGTTTCGCAGGAGAATAATCTTGTTCAAAAAGAAAATACCATCAGCACGGATGATCAGGATCGCCTTTCCAAAATGCTTCCCCCGAATATCGACAATATCCGCCTGATCATCGAGATCAGCCAGATTGCCCAAGGAAGAAATCTGATTGCCAAAAATATTACCATTGGCAACTCCACCGCCTCTGGGAATGCAAACGCAGCCGGCACGGCAAATGCATATGGAACGGTTTCATTGAGCTTCACTGTCAATGCTTCCTACAGCAATTTCATAAATTTTCTGCAGGATTTGGAGAGCAATCTGCGTCTTGTTGACATCACGAACATTACCTTCAACGCCAACGACACCGGTTTTTATGATTTTAACGTGACGCTCAATACGTATTGGCTGCAATAAAAATTATTATCATGAAAAAAATCATCACAATCATTGTTGTCATCCTCGTCATCCTTCTAGCTTTTTGGTATTTGGGAACAAGCAACACGGCAAATACCACCGGAGATTCTTCGCTTACCGCAAGCCAGAGCACTTCTGAATCAACCGATGCCCAGTATATTTATTCTCTTCTCCAGCAGATGGGTCAAGTCAAGCTCGATGATTCGATTTTCTCCGATCCTTCGTTTGAAAGTCTGAAAGACAATACGGTTTCATTCTCTGCGGAGCCGGCAGGACGAGCCAATCCGTTTGCTCCCGTCGGAAGCACGGATGCTCCGGCATCGACGACCACCATCAACGTAAGTCTCAAATAAAATAAACAGGCGCGTATGAATATTCTTCAAATATTATCGGATAAAAAGATAATCGGAAAAGGTGATGCCGCAAAAATCGAAAAGCAGGCGGCTTCGTCGGGGAAAACAATAGAAGATGTTTTGGAAAGCCAGGGAGTTTCCGCCGATTCCATTTTGAATGCAGAAGGGGAATATTACAATTTTCCCGTGCAAAATCTGGAAGGCAAGCAAGTGCCTTTTTCCATTTTGAAATATGTTTCGGAGGATGCCGCCACGCATTACGGATTCGTCCCGCTTTTTTTGGAAGACGGCGTGCTTGAAATCGGTATCACTGATCCGGAAAATATCGAGGCGAGGGATGCCATCAGCTTTATTGTTGAAAAACTGAATCTTCCCTATAAGCTGTTCATTATTCTACAGAAAGATTTCCAAAAAGTCATTGAAAGCTATCGCGGGCTTGGCGGCGAAGTGAAAAAGGCCCTGACCGATCTCGATGTCGAGCTTTCCGCCGATGTCAAAGGTGTCAGCATCATCAAGAATCAAAAAGATGAAGGTCAGGATCAGACGAAAATCGTCGAGGATGCTCCGGTGACGAAAATTGTCGCCACCATCATGCGATACGCCATCGAAGGAAACGCATCGGATATCCATATTGAACCGATGACGGACAAAGTCCGCGTGAGATTTCGCGTGGATGGCGTTCTCAACACCAGTCTCGTCCTACCGCTTGAAGTCCAGCAAGCTGTTGTCGCACGTATCAAAATTCTTGCCAATATGCGCCTTGATGAAAAGCGAAGGCCGCAAGACGGACGCATCGGCGCCGTTATTGACGGTAGAAAAATAGATTTTCGCGTCTCGACATTTCCGACCAACAACGGCGAAAAAGTCGTTATGAGAATTCTTGATCAGGAACGTGGCGTCAAGTCGCTTGATCAAATGGGTTTTTCCGACCGCTATTTGAAAATGGTCCGCGAAGCGATGGCGAGACCGTATGGTTTGATATTGATTTCCGGTCCGACCGGAAGCGGAAAGTCAACAACGCTGTATTCGATGCTTCAGGAAATGGACAAAGATCACAAAAACATTTTGAGTTTGGAAGACCCGATTGAATACAGTATTGCCGGAGTGAGCCAATCGCAGGTTTTTCCGGAAATCGGATATGATTTTGCAAACGGACTTCGCACAACACTGCGACAAGATCCTAACATCATCATGGTTGGTGAAATCAGAGACAAAGAAACCGCGGGGCTTGCCGTGCAAGCGGCATTGACCGGACACTTGGTGCTCTCGACCATTCACACCAATAACGCATGCGGCGTTGTTCCGCGACTGATCGATATGGGCGTCGATCCGTATCTTATCGGACCGACGCTTGTACTCGCCGTGGCGCAGCGCTTGGTCAATCAGCTGTGCCCCGACACAGGGAAACCACTCGATATGACGACGGAAAGCGTCACGAAAATGATTGACAAGGAATTTGCGGATCTGCCGGATCAATTCAGAAATGAAATTCCCACAGCAACTCAATTTTTTGAAAAAGAATCGACACCACAATGCCCGACTGGCACAAAAGGAAGAATCGCTGTTTTTGAAATGTTCAAAATGAGCCATGAAATAGAAGACGCCATTTTGAAAAATCCATCAGAATCCGAAGTCTATAAAATTGCGAGAAAAAATGGCTTGATCACTATGAAAGAAGACGCTATCATCAAAGCGATGCAGAAAATCATCCCGTTTGAAGAAGTCAATCAGCTCTGATCGTTTTCATAAAAAGGAAAAATGCGTTACAATCAATATTAATAACTATAAACATATGGCAGACTACAAAACAGAACTTGAGGAATTGGTAAAAATTGTTTTTCAGGAAGGCGCATCAGACCTGCATCTCTCGGAAGGCAAGCGCCCGACGATCCGTGTGTCCGGACTTTTGCTTCCGCTCGTCAAGCGCGATGTTGTCTCGGGTGAAATGATGATCGGTATCCTCTCGGAGCTCGTGACAAAAGAAAACAAGGAAATTTTTTTGAAAACAAAAGAACTTGATTTTTCATATGCAATTGAAAATGGGGAACGATTTCGTGGCAACGCGTATTTCCAGCAGGGGATGGTTTCGATTGCTCTGCGTCTTATTCCGAAAAAAATTCGAAGTCTCGGTGAATTAAACTTGCCAGAAGTCTTGAAAAATTTTGCGGACAAACCGCAGGGATTTTTCCTGGTTGTCGGTCCAGTCGGACACGGAAAGACAACAACTCTTGCCGCAATGATTGAATCCATCAATGAAAGCAGGGCGGAGCATATTATCACTATTGAAGATCCGATAGAATATGTGTATGAGCCGAAAAAATCAATTATTGATCAGCGTGAAGTTAGAATTGATACAGTTGATTTTGCCACAGCCCTCAGGAGTATGTTCCGGGAAGATGTTGATGTTGCACTTATCGGTGAGATGCGCGGAGCGGAGACTATTTCAATCGCCGTGACTGCGGCGGAAACAGGACATTTGGTTTTCTCGACGATCCATACCAATAGCGCCGCGCAGACGATCTCCCGTATCATTGATTCATTCCCGGCGGAGCAGGAGGAGGAAATACGCATTCAGCTTGCTGGAAGCCTGACGGGAATTCTTTCGCAGAGACTCATTCCGAGAATTTCCGGCGGCCTGATACCGGCATACGAGCTTCTGATTAACAACAACGCGGTGGCAAATCTGATCCGTGAAAATAGAATCCATGAAATCAGCTCGGTTATTGAGACGAGTTCGCAGGAAGGAATGGTTGATATGAACCGATGTCTTGCCGAGCTTGTGGCGCGCGGAGAAATCACCGTTGAAAATGCTTATATGTATTCAAACGACGCGAAAATTCTGCAAAAGATGATATAATTCTTCTATAAATCTTTATTGCGATGACATTTCGATATAAAACACTCGACCAAAAAGGAACGCCAAGCGAAGGCACGATCGATGCTTCCAATATTGAGATTGCAATCAGCTCGCTGCAAAAAAGAGGGCTTTCTATTGTTTCCATAAAGCCGGAAGAAGAAAAAGGTTCTTTTTTTTCAAAAAATATTTCTTTTTTTGACCGCGTTTCAAACAAAGACATTGTCATTCTTTCCCGGCAGATGGCGACACTGTTCGCAGCGCAGGTTTCCGCATTAAAAATTTTCCAGCTTCTTTCGGCGCAATCTGACAGTCGCGTTTTGCGCGAGCGGCTCAAGGATATCGTGGACGATTTGCAGTCCGGCAGCCCGATTTCCGCGGCGCTTGCGAAGCATCCGAAAATTTTCACTCCGTTTTACGTCAATATGGTTAAGGCGGGAGAAGAATCCGGAAAGCTGGATCAGACTTTCATGTATCTGGCGGATCATCTGGACAGAACATACGAAGTGGATTCAAAAGTGAAAACAGCTCTTATCTATCCGGCGTTCGTTGTATTTACATTTATTGCGGTTATGATTCTGATGCTTGTATTTGTCATCCCGAAAATCAGCGGCATTCTGACGGGCTCCGGCCAGACGCTTCCTCTTTATACCCAATTCGTCCTGGGCTTTTCCGGCTTTGTCGTCAGCTACGGAGTGTTTATTCTTATTGCGCTTATCATCGGAGGATTTTTTGTCGTCAGATATTTTATGACCGATGTTGGCAAGAGATCGCTTGATGAACTGAAATTGACAACTCCGCTTGCCAAGAAATTGTATTCGACACTCTATCTTTCGCGCATTGCGGAAAATATGAACACCATGATCATCTCCGGAATCCCGATGGTCAAAGGTCTTGAGATCACATCCACTATTGTTGAGAACAGAATTTTTCAGCAGCTGCTCGAAAAAACGGTAGAAGATGTCAAGGCAGGAAGCTCCGTTTCCGATGCACTTGCCAAGCATCCTGAAATCCCCGGCATATTTGTCCAAATGGTGAAAATCGGCGAAGAGACCGGACAGCTCGGCAATATTTTGAAAACACTTTCAGATTTTTATCGAAGGGAAGTGACGAATTCCATTGATGGGCTTGTTTCGCTTATCGAGCCGGCAATGATTGTTCTTCTCGGTATCGGCGTTGGATTCCTCATGGCTTCCGTACTTGTTCCTATATATAGTATTTCCGCGGGAATGTAATTGCTCTTGACTTATCAACACTCAACTTTGCCGCTTTAATTTCTGCTGGTGTATAATTATCTTGTCAGCTTGAATATTGCAATAATGTTTCGATGATTTTCTTTTTGCCTTGAGCAAGCGATGCGGAAAGAATCAAAACAACAAGCTAACTTTATTAATGTTAATTGATTTTTATCGATAAAAATTAAAGATTATGATTAGAAAGCAAAAAGGTTTTACATTGATCGAACTTTTGGTGGTCATCGCCATCATCGGTATTCTTTCATCAGTCGTTTTGGCGTCTTTGAATTCGGCGAGAGCAAAGGGTTCAGATGCAGCCGTACAATCAGGATTGAGTAATTTCCAAGCACAAGCAGCCATATTCTATAATATCGGTCAAGATTATGGTACTACCGCTATAACTTCTTGCACGGGAACTGGCGATACCGGTTCTGTGTTTAATACATCGGGAGATGCACAAGGTGCATCAATTGTTACTAACGTAACATCAAATGCTTCTGGTCATGTTGTTGCGTGTACTTCAGCAACATCGACATATACATTTGCAGCTGAATTATCAACAGGTGCATATTGGTGCGTTGATGGAAGTGGTTACACTGGTACAACAACCGCAGCTGCTATAGGTAATGGTCTTTGTACAGCAACTGATTAAAATATTTTTTAATTAGTTTTTGAAAAACGCCCAACGGGGCGTTTTTCTTTTTATGCCAAAAAAGTTATAATTGTTTTATGAAAAAAAAATCAAAAGGGTTTACTCTTATCGAACTTCTCATTGTCATCAGTATTATTGTCATATTGACGATTATTATTTACGCTTCATTTGGTCAGGCACAGGTGCAAAGCCGTGATAAAAAAAGAGTCGCTGACATCAGCTCGATACAACTTTCTCTCGAGACATATTTCAATCATTATGGACAATATCCAACAAGCACCGCTGCGATTGGTCCCATCCCGACTCCGCCATCGGGTGGTCCGAGTGGCTTGGCATACCAGTATAATTATCTTCCGCTGACACAAGAAACTGGTTCGAATGCTTCCATTTGCACAACATATCAGCTATGGACGACGCTTGAAAGTTCGAATCAATATTTATCGTCAAAAAAAGGATTTGATTCAACGAATCTTTCCTCAACGCCATTTACGATATGCACTGGCGGAAGTCCGCTAGAAGAAGTAAATGCTTCGCCGGCGAATTCCTTGGTTTACGATGCAATGCCATAATGATTTTTCTTGACACGATAATTTTTTTCATACTCGGAACGATTGTTGGCAGTTTTGTGAATGTTGTCGTTTTGCGCTATAACACGGGTCTTTCTTTCATCTCCGGCAGATCCAAATGCTTTTCATGCGGAAAGACGCTCGAATGGTATGAACTCATTCCGGTTTTCAGCTTTTTATTCTTGGGTGGAAGATGTGCAACATGCAAAAGCAAAATTTCACTTCAGTATCCGCTCGTTGAACTCTCGACAGGTATTTTATTTGCGCTTGTCTTTTTGAAATTCGGTTCCACTCTTATTTTTCTTTATCTACTTGCTATTTCGGTACTCGTTGCCATTTTCGTTTACGATTTGAAGCACAAAATAATTCCCGATGGTATGGTTTTATTTTTTGATATTATTGCATTTGTTTTTTTTCTTGTTTCGGGACCGACACTTGTCAATTTTTGGGCGGGTCCAACACTTTTCGCGTTTTTTGCTTTTTTTTGGCTTATTTCGGGCGGGAAGTGGATGGGTCTTGGTGATGCGAAGCTCGCACTCGGTGTCGGCTGGCTTCTCGGCATGAGTATCGGAATTTCTGCTATCATGCTTGCGTTTTGGATCGGAGCTATCGTCAGCCTGATTCTTCTGGAATTGCAAAAACTGAAGATATCGAAATTCGGGCTTACCATGAAAAGCGAAATACCGTTTGCACCGTTCATTATTTTTGCCCTGCTTCTCGAACTTTTCACCAGCTGGAATCTTTTTGCGATTTTGCGCATAGGGCAATAGGATATTTGCAGACTTGACTTTTTTAATTTTTGATATATGATATAAATAGAGACATTTGTCAAGGTCTCCCAACAGGGAGTTCAGAGTTCTCTAAAATTTAACCAATTGATTTTGTCCAAGGGGGACATCATGAAAAATTTATTGTTGGTGATGATGGCAGGACTGTTTTTGTCCTCCGTCGCACTCGTTACAATTTCTGGCTGTGGAGGAACACCGACGCAGGCAAAGACCATTCCAACACCGACGTTCACAACGCAGATAGTAACATCGGTAACACCGACAGTTACCATGTCATCGACACCTACGGTGACGATGACATCAACACCAGTTTTTACGGCGACGTCAACAATGACGATAACGCCGACAGTGACTGCAACGCCAGATGATGATATTTATTATGTAATATCCGGTGCAGCTGGTAGCCCTTTTGTGGATTACAGTTGTATTGTTGGTTATTCTGGTTCCACCCCAATTCTATCTGGTACAGGGGTTGGTGCTATACCGCTAACAATTGGAGGACCGTTTACTTCTTTTTCAGCCGGTGATTCTGTCAGTATAACGGCTTATTATAGTAGTGCGGTAACACAGAGTTTAACAGTGACTGCTTATCGAAGTAATGATGGAACATTTAATGGGACATCATTAGGCAGCGGCTCATCGCTGACAGGCGAAAGTTCAGATCCTGCCATGTTTTCCGCGCAGCTTACAAATTAGGGATTTGTTAAATCCCGCAGGGTTCCATTGAAAGATGGAACCCTTTTTTATACAAAATGATATAATATTAGGGTGAAAATGAAGAAATTTAATAATCTAAGATCAAAATCAAGAAAAGGATTCACCCTTATCGAACTTTTGGTCACTATCACCATTTTTGTCATTTTAACCGGGATTGTACTTTTCAGTTCAAATGGTTTTAATAATACAATTTTACTCAAAGATCTTGCGTATGATGTTGCACTTACTGTGCAACAAGCACAAAGTTATGGGGTAAATGTAAATGAATCACAAACAACATTAAATCCTTTCGCCCCGTTCGGTGTGTATTTTAATCTTAATTTGAATGGTGCCGATCCGCCAGGAAGTAATAAAAATTTTGTTTTTTTTACAGATACAATTAGTAAAAATTCTTCAAATTATTATGTTTCTAATGGTAAATATGATGCTGATGAAGTTTCACAGTCATGTACCACAAACGATCACGAATGTATTTCAAGATACACTGTTGGCAATGGAAATTATATAAAAGGTATTTGCGTCAGTTCAAACAGCACATGTAGTGTAAGTGCTCAAACCGGTACGCAAGTAACAAGCGGTTTCACTATTCTTTTTACCAGACCGAATCCAAATGCGGTAATAACTATAGATGGAGACAATACGCATTACAATTATGCTGATATTCAGGTTGCTTCACTAAACGGTGCGACAAAAGATGTTATTGTAAATTCAATAGGGCTCGTATATGTTCAATAAAATTATGAAGAAGATCAGAAAAATAAAATTCAACAAAGCCTTTACACTTGTGGAAATGCTTGTCGCCACTGCAATTTTTACAACAGTCATGGTTGTTGCTATTGGTGCGCTTGTATCTATTGTTAATGCGGACGACAGAGCACAGTCAATAAAAACCACCATTGATAATGTGAATTTTGCTATCGATACCATGACGAGAAATTTGCGATCGGGAACGAATTATCAGTGTTATTACAACAACACTGTCGGAGATTGTTCATCAGGTGCAACTCAGGAAATAAGTTATGATTCAGACGGTAATACCACCTATTATAAATTTGTCCAGAGTACAGATCCGAATTTGTCCGCCGGACAAGGCAATGTGCAGGAGGAAATCTGCCTGAATTCAAATTGTACCAATAATTGGCAAAGCATTACTGCTCCGACATCGACTGTCGATATTTCCAGCATGGATTTTTATGTTTTTGGAGACGGCGTTACAATCCAGCCGAGAGTTTTCATAACCGCAAGCGGTCTCATACCGTCTCAAAATGGTACGAGTACTGAATTTGATATACAGACGACCGCGTCGGAAAGACAAAGGAGTTAAATTCAATAGTATGATATTAATCAATGCAAAAAAAGAAAAAGGTTTTACGCTTATCGAAGCGCTTGTTGCTATTTCCATTTTGCTGATTGCGATTGCAACCCCGATGTCAATAGCACAAAAAGGACTTTCGGATGCGGAAATTTCAAAAGACGAAGCAACGGCATCATTTCTCGCCGAAGATGCGATTGAAGCGGTAAAAAATATCAGGGACAATACTGCGCTAAAGGCCGAGACAGACAGCACAGTCACGGATTGGCTTTCAGGACTTGATGATAATTGCGTTTCTTCTTATTGCAACATTGATACGAGAGATTTGAATGTTCTAGCCTATAATCCGCAGGATCCAAATTCAAACCCAAGTCAGATGGAAATTGCGCGCGATACGAGCGGTAATTTTTTGTATTTTGTTCCGCTTATTTCCAATCCTCCCGTTGGAGAATCACCATCGATCTTTTCCCGATATATCAATATTATTCCAAATCCGAGTAGTTCAAATCCAAACGAAGCCGAGGTAAATGTGAAAGTTTCCTGGCAAAGTCCGGGCGGCTCACAGAGCGTCATTATCAGTGATTTTATTTATAATTATTCACCGTATTTGCAATGAAATTTTTTACAAACAAAAAAATAACAGGGAAAAAAGAAGTGTCAGGATTTGCCATGCTTTTTGCGGTGCTTGCCTCGGCTCTTTTGATTGCAATCGGTATTTCCATTTTTAATATTTCCCTGAAAGAATTGCAGATATCAACTTCCGAAGAGGCTTCGCAGGTGGCGTATTATGCGGCGGATTCCGCCGAAGAATGTGCGCTGTATTCCGATATTGTGCTCGGCGCTTTTCCGACGTGTCTTAGTGTTGATTCAAATAATAACTGCAATTCCGTAAGTACTACGACATTGAATCCAACAATCACTTGCAATGGCAGTTCAACGCAATTAAGTTTTAGTCCAGGCAGTAATAATATCTACAGCACATCGGTGATTCCGACACAGATATTCAATTATTCCACGACAACTCCGCCGAATGTCACAAGCCCGAATGCTGGCATCACTATCGTAAAACAATTTATGAACGGTATCATTCAAACCACAATTTCCGCGCAAGGCCTCAACAGCGGAATCATCGGCAGGCGGGTTGAAAGAGGAATTGAGGAACAATACAACAACAGCAATTAATTTTTGCGTATGAAAAATATTCCTCGAGAAGTGAAAGAACGGTATGAAAAATTGACAAAAGCGATCAATCACAATCGCTATCTATATCATGTACTTGATGCGCCGGAGATTACTGACGAGTCTTATGATTCTTTGATGCACGAGCTTGTCGGCATCGAAGAAAAATATCCGGAGCTCAGAACGCCGCAGTCGCCAAGCCAGCGTGTCGGCGGGAAAGCACTTTCGGAATTTAAAAAAGTGAAGCACGTCGTGCGCCAGTGGTCCTTTGACGATTGTTTTGATTTTGACGAATTGAAAAAGTGGGAGGATAAAGTCAAAAGGATGATTGAAAAATTCCCAAGTTTGAAACATGATAAACTCGAATACTGCTGCGAGCTGAAAATCGACGGGCTGAAAATCGTGCTGACATATAAAGATGGAAAATTTATCCAAGGCGCCACGCGCGGCGACGGCGAGATTGGCGAGGATGTGACGCAAAATTTAAAAACGATCCACAGCATTCCGCTCATATTACCGAAACCAGTCGATATGATCGCAGTCGGCGAATGCTGGTTTTCAAAAAAAGGATTAAAGGAATTAAATAAAGAACGGGAAAAAAATGGCGAGCCGCAGTTTGCCAATACGCGAAATGTCGCCGCCGGTTCTATCCGCCAGCTTGATCCGAAAGTGACGGCAAAAAGAAAATTGAGTTCATTCATTTATGATATCGACAAAATCAACGAGCCGTTCCCGAAAACGCAGGGCGAGGAATTAAAATTGATAGCAAGTTTAGAATTCAAAAATAATCCGAATTTTGAAATCGTCGACAACCTCGAAGGCATTGAGCGTTATTATAAAAAATGGCAAAAGCTGCGGGAATCGCTTGATTATGGACTCGACGGCATCGTCATCAAAATTAATTCGCGAAAAATTCAGGAAGCACTTGGCTATACCGGCAAAGCTCCAAGGTGGGGAATCGCTTACAAATTTCCTGCGGCGCAAGTGACGACGGTCGTGGAAGATATCGCGTTTCAGATTGGCAGGACGGGTGTGATCACACCCGTCGCGCATTTGCGACCCGTACTTGTTGCGGGCTCGACCGTTTCCCGTGCCACGCTTCACAACGAAGATGAGATAAAAAGACTTGATATCAGGATTGGCGATACCGTCGTCTTGCAAAAGGCAGGGGACGTCATTCCGGATATTGTGGAGGTACTCAAAGAATTAAGAACGGGCAAGGAAAAAATATTTGCTTGGCCGAAAAAGATTTTGGCGTGTGGAGGAAATGGTGCAATAGAAAGAATTCCTGGACAAGCGGCATGGCGATGCGTCAACAAAAATTCGTTTGAAGTACAGAAACGGAAATTTTATCATTTTGTTTCAAAGAAAGCATTTGATATGGACGGCTGTGGGCCAAAAATCATTGATGCACTTTTGGAACACAATCTTATTTCAAATTTTGACGATATTTTCACGCTGAAGCGTGGAGATGTGTTGAACTTGCCGAGATTTGCCGAGAAATCCGTGGACAATCTGCTCGCCTCGATAGAAAAATCCCGCGATGTACCGCTCGCGAGGTTCATCGTTTCGCTTTCCATTCCGCAAGTCGGTGAAGAAACGGCGATTGATCTTGCAAATTATTTCGGCACACTGGAAAAAATTAAAAATGCTGAAACTCCCGAATTGGAAATCATAAACGGCGTCGGCGATATCGTCGGCAAGTCTGTCCATGATTTTTTCAAAGATGCGGAAAACAGAAAACTGACGGACAGATTGGAAAAACAAGTGCATATCATTGAGCCGAAAAAGACAGCAAGCACGAAAGGCAAATTATCGGGGAAATCATTTGTCATCACTGGCACCCTTTCCATGCCGCGAGATGTTGCCAAGGATAAAATCCGCGCGCTTGACGGAGATGTTTCCGAATCTGTTTCTGCAAAAACCACTTATGTCGTAGCCGGTGAAAATCCTGGTTCAAAATATGAAAAAGCAGAGCAGCTCGGAGTAAAAATTTTGAATGAAAAGGAGTTTTTGAAAATGATAGCGTAATTTTTTAAAAATAAAAAACCTGATACCGATGGTATCAGGGCGACAAGAGAATCATCAAAAGAAGGAAGAAGTAGAAAAGGAAATGAAAGAAAGGAAGAAGAATGAAAAGGGGAAAGGAATATGATGATATAATGATGTCTGAGAAAGAACAAAGCAATATTTTGAAGTGTGGTAGCCGAAGGCGTTTGTAAATTGCACCAACACTGGGAAGCTGTATAAATGAATTTATACAATGTCCCGAAAGAACTACGTTGGCTGACAGACCAACCATTCGCGTGACTTTCTTGAAAAAAGATACGCTATGTGAAGAACTTGTAAAAAATGAAATGATTCATAATTTACACTTATATTATATTCTTCCCAAAAGATACGTCAAGCGAAAATAAAAATTGGCAAAAATGGCCTTGAAATAAGGCACTTTTAATATATTGACATATATATTTTATCATGATAATATAATACCGAAGCACCTTAAAAAATTGGAGGAAATCATGAAAAGATTGATTGGTTGTTTCCTGTTTTTGTTTTTGGTAGTAGGAGTTCAGCAAGTGCTGGCCGTTTCCAATCCGTATCTAAAAGTAGTCATCCAAACCAGATGGGACAGTCAGCGAATTGTCGTGTTCGATCTTGCGAACAATAATGTCACCGGCAAGCAGATCATCAACGCCTTTGACGAAAAACTAGATCAGCTCTGTTTCGTTTCTCAAGACAGGGAGGATACAGCGCAGCAGATTATCCAATTTTATAACGATTATAAGGATTTTCTGCATATCGGCGTCATGAACGGAAACTTCCTTTTGTTCAAGGAAAATGGGAAGTTTCTCATCATCGGCATCTATCTGCATGATGACGGTCACTGGAAAGCGTATCCTATTAAATTATCATCGCGAGTGCTTGATACTCCTTTTTTGGGGAGTGAACCGCGGTTTTTCGTTCCACAATGACTAAACGCTTGGGAGATGTGCGTCAACTCCAACCCTATGCTTCGGCGTAGGGTTTTTTTATTTTAATATAGTATAATAGTTTCATTATCAATAAATAGATTTTCATGAAATCAAGCACTAAGAATTATATTGCAACGTTCATTTTTATCATTCTCTATGCTATTTTTGTTTTCAAAGCGAGTTTTACGGTTACTGATTATTCTGACATTATTGTCGGCACGACATTTTTCTTTACGCTCTTCATCGGATTTTTTATTACCCGGCAGAATGACCGGTATTCGGCTATCAATGATCAATTGACCACGACCGACGGTTATTATTCCTATTTATATCGCGTAACGGGTTTGGTTCCCCGCATACAAAAAGAAGTAAAAAAGATTGTCAGTGATCATTATACGAAGATAAAGGAAAACCATGATCCGGCATATCATGTGACCCATCCATCAAACACCATTACAAAAATGACTGAAACTCTCGGTTCCATTACCGAAGAAGAAGCCGGCAGTACTCCGGCGGCCGGCAGCGCCTGGCAGTTTTTATTCGAGGTTATTTCAGATCTCCAGCTTTCACGCAAAAAAATACTGAATTTGTATGGAGAGAAACTCGTGCCGTTTCAATGGGCGATTACGTATATTCTTGGCACACTTCTAGTCATTTCATTTGATTTTGTTCCGGCACCATTTTTGCTCGTTAGCATATTGAAAATATTTTTTGGCACCGCCGTATTCATCTCAATCATTTTATTGAGACAGCTTGATAGTTTGACACTCTTTGGTGATGATGCAGGCATGTCTTCCGTCGAAGACACATTCAGAATTGTGGAAGAAAAAGATGCTGCTGAACTTGCGGCAAAAGGAAAATAAAATAAAAATCTCCGAGATAAACTCAGGGATTTTTACTATCTCAAATGAAAACTTGGTAAAGCTTTGATCCCTTCCGGGTGATATGAAGTGTTGTGAATTTCATTGCCTTTGATCGAGAACCATGGTGTTGCGGAAGCTCCGGCCGGATGATACGCAGTCGTATACATTTGACCGTCGCGGATTTTGAAATCAGGCAAAGCACTGTGCCCGGCAGGATTATATACTGTCCGATAAACCGAATCTCCGCGAACTTCGTACATTGGCTTCATCGTATGCACGCCGCCGGCATTGCCGTATGCGCCGCTATACATTTTCATATTATCCATGATATACTTTTTATGTTAATTACTAATAAATAAATCTATTTTCATGCTCGACAAATTCTTCAAGGCACTGCTTCTTTTTGTGCCGATTGCGTGCTTTGCCTATTTTTATCACGCATCGCCGACCACATCGTTTGTCGTTTCCGCTCTCGCAATTATACCACTTGCAAAATACATCGGCGAGGCGACGGAGGAATTATCCGTCTATACCGGTCCTGCACTTGGTGGGCTTTTAAACGCAACATTCGGTAATGCGACAGAATTGATTATCGGTATTTTTGCACTGCGCGCTGGGCTTGTTGAAGTGGTCAAAGCATCAATCACCGGTTCCATTTTGGGAAATCTTCTTTTGGTCCTTGGAACGGCGATATTTTTCGGCGGACTGAAAAGAAAAAAACAGACGTTTAATGCAACCGCCGCAAAAGCGAGCGGCTCGACGCTTCTCGTTGCCGTCATCGCACTTGTCATTCCGGCGATTTTTATGACATCGACTTCAGCATCTTCCCCAACCGTTTTCACCTTGAGTATTTTTGTCTCCGCTGCGCTTATCATCACCTATCTGTCAAGTTTATTTTTCTCGCTTCACACGCACAAGCATTTGTATGCTGAAGAAGTTGGCAAAATCGAGGCAAAATGGAGCATCGCAAAAAGCGTTACGATTTTACTTCTCTCGACCGTTCTCGTCGCTTTCATGAGTGAAATTTTGGTCGGCTCGATACAGCCGCTCGTCGCATATCTCGGCTGGAGCGAGCTTTTCATCGGCGTTGTGTTTGTTGCAATCATCGGAAACGCGGCGGAGCATACTTCGGCGATTACCATGGCGATCAAAGACAAAATGGATTTGGCGCTTCAAGTTTCGATCGGTTCGGCGACGCAAGTGGCAATGCTCGTCGCACCACTTCTTGTTTTTATCAGTTTATTTTTTCAAACACGGATGAGTTTTGTTTTTACCACGCTTGAGATTGCCGCGATTATTTTCTCGGTATTCATTGTGAATGCCGTGATCGAAGATGGAGAAAGCAACTGGCTTGAAGGAGTTCAGCTGATGATGGCGTATCTGATCATTGCGGTCGCATTCTTTTTTCATTAATAATCAAAGTGGAATAAATAGGCGAAAAATGCTATATTTTTTCCATGCTTGAAATCAAGGATATTGAACATTTGGCGAAACTTGCGCGCATTGAATTGAGCGATGTGGAAAAGAAAAGTCTCTTGAAAGAAATAGAGCCGATTTTGGGCTATGTGGCACAATTAAAAGAAGTCACATCAGTTGTCGGCGAAGAGAAAGTCGCAGGCGAGCACAAAAACGTTACACGAATGGATGGACCAGTGACGGCAAGCGAAA
The DNA here is from genome assembly GCA_963716205.1 of uncultured bacterium. Lineage (GTDB taxonomy): Bacteria > Patescibacteriota > Minisyncoccia > Phycocordibacterales > GWA1-40-21 > Bog-1340. The sequence continues at coordinate 590,768 of OY970290.1, read as the reverse complement.
CATACACCGAAGCGATCGTCGCTGAATTTCCTGAAAAAGACAAAAATTATTTGAAAGTGAAGAAAATACTCTCATGATTGACTTGAAAAATCTGACAATTCAAAAAGCACATGAAGCTTTGAAAAAAGGTGAATATTCTGCGGTGGAACTCGTGCAAGCGTATCTCGATGAAATAAAAAAGAAAGACAAAGATATTCACGCGTATCTCGAAATCTATAGTAATGCACTCGTGCAGGCAAAGTTTGCGGATATTGCGATTGCGGAAGCGCGCAAAGCGAAAAAAGATTTCCCGTTGCTTGCGGGCATTCCAGTTGCGGTGAAAGACAATATTTTGGTCAAAGGACAGATTGCTTCTTCAGCGTCAAAAATTCTGGAGAATTATAAAGCGACGTATGATGCGACGGTCATTGAGAAATTGCAGCGAGAACATGGCGCTATTCTCATTGGCCGCACCAACATGGACGAATTTGCCATGGGCGGCTCGACGGAAAATTCAGCGTTTGGCGTAACAAAAAATCCACATGATTTGAAAAGAGTTTCTGGTGGATCATCTGGTGGTTCAGCTGCGGCTGTTGCTTCGAATACCGCTTTGGTTGCGCTTGGTTCCGATACCGGTGGATCGATTCGTCAACCAGCCTCTTTTTGCGGAATTGTCGGACTCAAGCCGACATATGGTGCGGTCTCGCGATATGGTGTAATGGCCATGGGATCATCGCTTGATCAGATTGGTTCATTTGGAAAGACGGTGGAAGATGCAGAAATTCTTTTTAATGCAATCAAAGGGCAAGACATAATGGATAGTACCTCGCTTCCTGATAAAAAAATGGAAAAAATTCCTGCTAACAAAAAATTCACAATTGGAGTACCACGAGATTTCTTGAATATGGGTGGTATCGATAAAGATGTCATCGCGAATTTCGAAGAATCTTTGAAAAAATTGAAATCACTCGGTCACAATATTATTGATATCAAACTTCCAAACTTGAAATATTCTCTCGCAGTCTATTATGTTATCGTTCCGGCGGAAGTTTCTTCTAATATGGCGCGATTTGATGGTATGCGATATGGCAAAAGAGTTTCGGGTGCAAACGGTATCGAGGATTATTTTCTTTCACGTGAAGCGGGACTTGGCAGGGAAGTGAAGCGAAGAATTATCATCGGCACATATGTGCTTTCGTCCGGATATTATGACGCATATTATAACAAAGCAAATATTGTTCGTGAAATTATCAAAAATGATTATAAAGCTGCTTTTGAAAACGTCGATATCATCGCCACACCAACCGCACCGAATGTCGCGTTCAAAATTGGTGAAAAAATTTCCGATCCGCTTGCGATGTATCTTGAAGATATTTTTACGGTGCCAGTTAACCTTGCTGGTGTACCGGCCATATCCGTACCGTCCGGTGTAAAAAATATCGATGGAAAAGAATTGCCAATTGGAATCCAGTTTATTGCGGATCACCGCAATGAAGACACACTTTTTGCAATCGGCAAAAGTTTTTTGGGAGAAAAATCGTAATTATCCAAAATAAAAGTTGGATGATATAATACATTGATATGAACGCCGCAACGCCCCAATCTTTTGATCTTGTCACTTTGATTCAAGGTCTACATGATCTTGTTTTCGGCAGTTCGAGTGCGCAGTTTGTCAGCAGTGCGCAGTTTTATGCCATCAATTTTTTTGCAAAATACGCTATTTTCGCTTTTCTTTTTTCAATCGCGATGATTATCGTCATCGTTTTGTATGCGATACGATTCAATAAATTGCGCGAACAGTCGATAGCAAAAATTCTTCCGACAGATGGCGCGATGGAGAGTGTATCCGGTCCGGGAGAATTGGAAAATCCAAAATGGAAACTTGTTCAGGATCATATTGATTCAGATGATGCGAATAAATGGAAGCTTGCAATTATTGAAGCGGATATCATTCTTTCAGAACTTCTTGATACGCTCAATTTGCCGGGAGATAGCATCGGCGATAAATTAAAAGCCGTTAATACTGATGATTTTTCAACCATTGAGGAAGCATGGGAAGCACATAAAATACGAAATGCAATTGCTCATGAAGGATCAGATTTTCTGATTAATCAAAGAGAAGCGAAACGTGTGATTAATTTATATCAAAAAGTATTTAAAGAATTTGAGATTATATAAATATTGCATTTTCTCATTTTTTGTTGTAATATACCTGAATAGCGGGGTAGAGCAACGGTAGCTCGTCAGGCTCATAACCTGAAGATTGTCGGTTCGATTCCGACCTCCGCAACAAGTAACGTCAATAACAAAATATTGCTCGAGAGGGCAATATTTTGTTTTATAAAAAAATGATAGAATAAAATGCATGATTGAAGTAAGTAATTTGACGAAAAAATACGGCGATCTCATAGCAGTGGATAATATTTCGTTCACGGTAAATGACGGCGAAGTATTCGCTTTTCTCGGTCCGAACGGCGCGGGAAAAACCACGACAGTAAAAATGCTCACAACGCTTCTTCATCCAAATTCTGGGACCATTCGATTGAACAATATTGATCCGGTGAGCCAGCCTGAACAGGCGCGCCGGACGTTTGGAATCGTTTTTCAAGATCCAAGCGTTGATGACGATCTCACCGCATGGGAAAATATGGATTTGCACGGAGTTCTCTATGATGTTCCCGATGCAGAACGAAAGGCACGGAGCGAAGAATTGCTAAAATTTGTCGATTTGTGGGAGCGCAGAGACAGCGTCGTCAAATCATTTTCAGGAGGAATGAAACGCAGGCTTGAAATTGCACGGGGGCTTTTGCACGATCCAAAAATATTATTTTTGGACGAGCCGACCATCGGTCTTGACGCCCAGACCAGAAGTCTGATGTGGGATCGATTGCAACAACTCAATAAAACTGAAAAAATGACAATTTTTCTCACTACGCATCAAATGGAAGAAGCCGACAGAATTGCAACGCGTATTGTCATCATTGATCACGGCAAAATAGTTGCCGTCGGCACTTCGGATGAACTCAAAAAAAGAACAAATACCACTTTTCTCGAGGATGCGTATCTTGCACTTACCGGCAAGACTATTCGTGATGAGGAAGCCAGCTCTACTGATCAAATGAGGACAATGCAGAGAATGCACGGAAGATAAAATTCAATAGCCATGAAAAAAATTTATTATCTTTGGCTCCGACAAATAAAAAAATATTGGCGTTCCAAGCCGCGCTTGATCGGAACGCTTGCCCAGCCGATTGTATTTCTGCTCATGTTCGGTTATGGTTTCGGCGGATCATTTGGCGGTGGTGGAGGCAATTATCTTGCGTATTTGGCTCCCGGCATCATCGGAATGAGCATTATATTTACGGCAATTTTTACCGGCATGGAAGTTATCTGGGATCGTCAATTCGGATTTTTGAAAGAAACGCTCGTCGCCCCGATGTCGCGTCTTGATGTTATGCTCGGCCGAACGCTTGGTGGTGCGACCGTCGCCACCATCCAAGGCAGCATAGTATTTGTCATAGCGGTTCTCTTCGGCTTCCAGCCGGTAAATTGGCTGTGGGTTTTTCCCGCAGTAGTGATCATGTTTTTTATTTCGCTTATTTTTGCGTCTTTCGGCACCGTGATTGCCTCATTCCTTGATGATATGCAGGCTTTTTCGCTCATTATCAATTTTATTATCATGCCGCTTTTCTTTCTTTCCGGAGCGCTGTTTCCGCTTCAGGGATTGCCGGATTGGCTTTCCATTATTTCCCGCATTGATCCGCTCACTTACGGCATTGACGGGCTGCGTGTCCTTCTTTCCGATATCGGCTACCATGATTTGGGATTGGGAACCGATGCAATAGTTCTCGTAGTGATTGCATTTGTATTTTTATGGATTGGCGGTTATTGTTTTGAAAAAATTCAAGTTTGAAGTACATGCCAGATAGGATATAATAATTACGTTGTATAATAATTTTATGAAACAGTTTTTCTTTACCCACATACGGTCTGTTGTTTGGACAATCATTATTCTTATTGCATGCGGCTTGGCATGGTATATTTTTTCAAATAGGGAGCCGGCGCTTGGCGTATATGTTGTTTCGCGGGGAAATATCACTGCTTCAATTGATATTCCCGGAACAGTCTCTTCAAGCAACAGCGTCGATCTTTCTTTTCAGGAATCGGGAAAAATTTCGGTTGTTTATGTGCAAGAGGGCGAATCGGTAACTGCAGGTCAAGCGCTTGCGAGTTTGGATGATTCCACGCAACAAGCGCAATTGAGCCAAGAAGAAGCGGCGCTTGCTATACAAACTGCAAATCTTGCTTCGCTTGAAGAAGGAACACGACCGGAACAGCTTGCGGTGACCCAAGCGCAGGTAACAAGCGATCAAACTGCATTGACCCAGGCAAATGAAAGCGTTGAGAATGCAATTCAAAGCGCGTATACAATTTCCAATGATGCCATTTATAACAAAGTCAATCAGTTCATAAATATTCCGCAAAGCATAATACCGTCACTGACTTTCAGTACATCGAATTCACAGCTGCAAGAAACATTTATTTCTGAATACGTTTCTTTTCTCGGGAAATTGGCCGCATGGCAGAGCGATGTTGCAAGTTTGAGCAGTTCCAGCAGCAATTTATCCGCTGCAGAAACGGAAGCACAGACGAACTTGGGCTTGTTGACGCAATTGCTTTCAGATGCGAACACGTTATTAAATGACGCTCCTTCAAGTATTTCTTCCATTAGTAATTGGATTACAAATATTTCGACAGCGCGGACAAATGTGAATGTCGCCGTCACCACCCTTACCGGTGGAATTACCGGACAGCAGAATTCTGCGGCAACATTGAATAAAGATCAGAAAAATTTACTGCTTGAAGAGGCGAGTTCAACGCCGGAAACAATTGATGCCCAGGAAGCGGCGATTGCACAGGTGCAAGCCGAGATAGCTGATGCGCAACTGGCAATAAATAATGCAACCATTGTGGCGCCATTTTCCGGAATCGCAAGAAATGTAACGGCACAATTGGGAATGGTTGTCTCACCGAACACTCCCGTTCTCTCGATCATCAATAACGGAATATTAAAAGTCGACGCATATGCATCGGAGACTGATGTTCCGAAAATAGAGAGCAATGCCACTTCGACCGTCACGCTCGATGCCTATGGCGCCGGTGTAAAGTTTTTAGCAAAAGTAACGGCAATCGATACTTCGGAAACGACATTCAACGGTTCGCCCGCGTATCATGTCACGCTTTATTTCACGAATACTGACAGCAGGATTCGCGCCGGAATGACCGGCGATGTGGATATCATTTCTGCCGAGCATGATAATGTCGTGGAGATTCCATCACAGCTCGTTCTTGACGATAACGGCAATAATTTTGCTCTTCTTCAAAATAACGGGAAAAATATTAGACAACAAATCACTCTCGGTCTTTTTGGAGACGATGGTATGGTCGAAGTCATTTCAGGATTGCATGCCGGCGAAAAAATAATTGATTTTTAAAAATTATGGAACAGAAAAAAACGAAAAAGTGGCTAATCGGAATAATCATACTGTTAGCATTGGTGCTTGTCGTATATTTGTATGTTTCATCCCAATATGTTTATATTGATCAATCTGTCATTGAAGCGCCGCTCATCAGCCTTTCCTCGCAGAATTCAGACGTGCTTCAGCAAGTATTTGTACAAGACGGCGATTCAGTCAGCGCCGATGAACCGATTGCCCGCGTGGGAGACCAGATCGTCAAAGCGAAAGTAAGCGGATTGATAGTTTCCGTGAATCAGAATATCGGCCAATACGAAAATGCGCTTGCGGGCCAGGCGACCGTTGCCACAATGATTGATCCGACGCAGCTTCGCGTTGTCGGGCATCTTGATGAAGACAAAGGACTCGCGGATATAAAAGTGGGCGATATTGCGAAATTCACCGTGGATACATTCGGTTCGAAAGAATATTATGGCGTTGTCGATGAAATAGGCGAGACCTCGGAAGCGAGTGTGACAAACAACATATTCAACCAGCGTCCGACGAATGAATTCAATGTATATGTGAGATTCGATCCGTCGCAATACCCGGAGCTCAAGAGCGGCATGTCAGCGCGCATTTGGGTTTATAAAGAATAAATCTTTATTTTTCAAAGGAATTTGTTTTTCAATAGAAAAATGCTATATTGAATTTTGTTTTTATCTGTCAGCGTAGCTGTTTCGGTCAGATAACATCAATTTAATAGTGTCGGTATAGCTGTTTTGGTTAGAAAGCACAATTTATTACAATGTCGGCGTAGCTCAGTTGGCTAGAGCATAGCACTCATAAAGCTAAGGTCGGTGGTTCGATTCCACCCGTCGACACAAAAGAAAAATGTTGAAAGAATAGAGTTTTTCTGTTACTCTTCCATAGTTATTCCATAGTTATTTTGATTGGTATTAAAAACAAAATATTGCGATCGTAGCTCAGTTGGTTAGAGCGCTCCCCTGTCACGGGAGAGGTCGTGGGTTCGAGTCCCATCGGTCGCGCAAAAAGTTATCAACACTGCCCAGTGCTGCAGTTTTGAACGCAATCAAGAATCTTCTTTTTGATTTGATTGTTTGAGAAAATTACTTCATAATCTTCATTACGCACTTTTTGATCACCTTTGGATTGGAAACGAGAGCGCCGGCTTTGTTGACCATGGCAAGCGGGGCGAAGGAAACCCGCTTATCAGATTTTTTGACAAATTTCGAGAGTTCAACTTTGCTTTCGAGAGAATAATTCAATAAAACTTTTTTCGAAATCTTTGAATTGTTCGAAATGATATAGTCCACTTTTTTACCAAGATATTTTTCAACGGCATTGATGAAATCGCTCGCGGTGTAATTGTCCGTCTCGCCCTGCTTGGTCATGATGTTCAAAAATAAAATTATTTTTGCCCCGCTCTTTTTTATGGATTTTGTCACGCCTTGGGGCAAAAGTGTCGGGACGATGCTTGAATACAGATCGCCCGGCGAGATGATAACGTATTCCGATTTTTCTATCGCTTGAAGCACATCTTCTGATGCGGAAACCGACGGGACGAGATAGACATTTTTGATGGAATGGACATACGGATTCCACAGCGGATTTTTGGCGATATTGTCGATATTGGTCTCGCCGGAAATTTCATTGCCGATTTCAAGCCGGGCGCGCAATTCCGTTTTTTTATTGGTGACCGGCAGGACGCGATGAATGCCGAGTTTGCAAATATCAGACATAACATCGAGTGCGGATTTCAAATTGCCGGTTTTTTCAAGCGCGAAAAATAAAAGATTTTTTACGGTATGGCCTTCAATCGGACCGCCAGCGTAGCGATACATCAGAGCTTGTGCGAGAGATTTATTATTTGAAAGGGCGACGATGCATTTTGTCAGATCCCCAAGATAGCCGCTTGAGCCGTAGACATCTTTCAATATTCCCGTTGAACCGCCTGAATCCGTGCTCGGACAAACTGCGGTGATTTGAATATCGGGAATATTTTTGAGCGCGAGAAGGACTTGCGTATGTCCGCTTGCACCGCCAAGAGTAACAATGTTTTTCATATTTCGCCATTCTAACTTTCAAATGAGCATTAGTCAATTTATTTTATGCACCTCGCCAAGCTTGAAAAGCGTATAACAAGCTACAAAGGATACAATCCTTTTGTCGAAAAGATTATCAATCAATAAAAATATAATAATTTATGAATAAGAAATATATTATCGGTTCGCTTTCGGTCGCTCTTGTCACCAGTCTTGCGCTCATTGTGCCGGCGTTTGCCGCTGTGCCGCCCGCAGTAGGACAAGTCGGATGGGGAAATAATCCTCAAATGCAAATGCATGGACAATTTCAGGGCAATGCAGGAAATCGAATGGGAATGAAACCGGCAGTTGTCGGAGAAGTCGCATCGATAAACGGCACGACACTGACAGTGACCAGCGAAAGTTTTGGCAGAAATGGGACAACTACTCCGGCAACCACATACACGGTTGATGCAAGCAATGCCACTGTCATGAAATCAAACGCGACAAGTTCGGTATCTGCAATTGCAGTCGGTGATACGGTTATGATTCAAGGAACTGTTTCCGGAGCAAATGTCACCGCGACAAAAATTTTTGACGGCAAGTTTGGTATGGGTATGAGACCTGGTGGAAATATGCAGCATGCATCGTCAACGCTGCAGATTGTCGGCAATGGCGAGCCGGTCGTCGCAGGAAAAATAACTGCCATAAGCGGCACAACGCTTACGATTACCAACAGCGGAAATGTTACCTACACGATTGACGCATCAAGCGCAAAAGTTACCAAGCCGGGCGTGACGGGTGCATCAGTTTCAAGCATTGCGATCGGAGATCAAGTGATTGTTCAGGGAAATGTGAATGGAACATCCGTCACAGCTTCCTCAGTCATTGACCAGACGAATTCTGCAAAGCCGCAAGGCAGAGGCATGGGAGGATTCTTCGGATCAATCGGATCATTCTTCAGTCACTTATTCGGGTTCTAAATAAAATATCCGATACATAAAAAGAGCGGCGCCCTGCGGGCGCCGCTCTTTTTATTTTTTTATATCATACTTTCGGAACTTCTTTGACCAACTGTACGGAACTTCTTTCAACGAGGATTTTCTGCAGAGATTTTGCTATTGATATATCGATAATGCTGAAGACAATTTCATTTTCTTCGCCGTGCTTGTCTTTGTTTTCATTTCCCGCTGTCAGAATGATAAGTTTGCCGACACCAAGCAGTCTTCCGATGACGCTCTGATCGACATCGACATCTTCAATCTGATGGTAGGGAATTGTTACTTCATCTCTGCTGATAAGTCCACGATGCATTTTGAAGCCGTAATCGTCCATGCCGAATATGCACGTGAAATAATGTATCAAATTGATCAGAAGTCCGAATATCAGAATAAGCGTCGAAAGAACATACATTCCGCCGATAACGAAAAGAACGATTTTATTGATGACATCCGGCGCCGCATATCCGGAATTGATAAAACTGTTTATCAGCGTATCTTTCAGGGACAATACAATGAATGTGAGGAACAAAAGAATAACTCCTGGCAGAAGACCTTTCACGATATATAAAACAAGCGCCCTGATTCCAAGTCTTTGGTTCATAATTTTTTATTAAAACTAATGATAGCATAATTGCAAAAAAGGTAAAAATCATTTAGTATTCGTTGGTCTCCACCTTTGTTTTTATACAACAAGCCGTTGTAGCTCAGTTGGTAGAGCACGTCATTGGTAATGACGAGGTCACCAGTCCGATCCTGGTCAACGGCTCCCATACATTTTGCTTTTTGCAAAATGTTTTGGCCACCTTAGCTCAGTTGGTAGAGCACATCTTTCGTAAAGATGGGGTCCCCAGTTCGATCCTGGGAGGTGGCTCATGAAAGAAATTGGAAATAAAATCAAAGAATTGGAAAGCCAAATGCAAGCGGCGGATTTTTGGAACGACAAAACAAAAGCGCAAGCGACCATCAGAGAGATTGCGGAATTGAAATCCGAGCTTTTTGGAAAAGATAAATATAACGGCGGTCATGCTATCATGACTATTTTTTCCGGTGCGGGCGGGGATGACGCGGAAGATTTTTCCAGAATTCTTTTTGAGATGTATACGAAATTTTTTACGAAAAAAGGATGGATATATCATATTCTTGATGAAAATGAAAATGACCACGGCGGCTACCGTAACATTACGCTTGAAATCATCGGCGCAAATGTCTACGGCGAGCTTAAAGGCGAGAACGGTGTGCATCGCTTGGTCCGTCTTTCCCCGTTCAATTCTAAAAATCTGAGGCAAACTTCTTTTTCTCTCGTTGAAGTTGTGCCGAAAATAGAAAAGGACAGCGAGATAGAAATTCCGGAAAATGAAATTAAAATGGAAGTCTCGAAAGCTGGCGGTCCAGGCGGGCAAAATGTGAACAAGCGCGAAACCGCAGTCCGGCTTTTGCATATTCCGACCGGTATTTCAGTGCGGAGCGCGAGCGAGCGAAGTCAGCTGCAAAATAAAGAAAAGGCATTGCAGATTTTGAAAGGAAAATTATTTGCTCTACGCGAAGAAGAGAAAAAAATGAAAGAAAAGGGATTGCATATCAGCAAGACGACGTCGATTGATTGGGGAAGTCAGATCCGTTCCTATGTTTTTCATCCGTATAAAATGATCAAAGATCACCGCACGGGAGTCGAGACTTCACAGATAGACAAAGTTTTGGCGGGTGATCTCGATGAATTCATTGAAGCGGAAAAAAATATGGTATAATAACCGTTCATGATTGTTTTTGAGAAAGTCACAAAAATATATTCTGACAACACGGCCGCCTTGAAAGATGTTACGATTTCCATCGAGCCAAAAGAATTCGTTTCCATTGTCGGACATTCCGGCGCCGGAAAAACAACGCTTATCAAAATGCTTCTTGCCGAGGAAAAGCCGACCAAAGGCAGAATATTTTATGAATCGCTTGACATTCACAAGCTGACCAAGCATGAAATAAATTATTTCAGGAGAAAAATCGGCACGGTGTTTCAGGATTTCCGCCTTTTGCCGAACAAGACCATTTATGAAAATATTGCTTTTGCCATGGAAGTTTCCGGACGAAGCGACGAGGAAATCCATTCTGATGTTCCTCATGTGCTCGATCTCGTTAATCTTTCCGAGAAAGCGTTCAATTTTCCGCATGAGCTTTCGGGCGGTGAAAAGCAACGCGTGGCTATCGCGAGAGCCATCGTCAATCAGCCGGACATCATCATTGCCGATGAGCCGACCGGCAATCTTGACCCGATCAACACCTACGAAATAATCCAGATTTTGAAAAAAATAAACGACCTCGGCACGACAATCATACTGACGACGCATAATAAAGGCGTTATCGATTCACTCGGCAAACGCGTGCTTTCGATGGAAAATGGAAAAGTCGTGCGCGACGATCCAACAGGGAAGTATTCGATGTAATATTTTTTTATTTATAAATTATATGTGGCTTGCAACAAAAAGAATTTTCAAATCGGGACTGCAGAATTTTTTCAGAAACGGTTTTGTTTCGCTCTCTTCTCTTTTGGTTATGACTATCACTCTTTTTATCATCGTTTCAGTCATGTTGCTTTCCGGTTTTTTCAGTTACAGTCTTGCACAAGTAAAAAATAAAGTCGATGTCACGGTATATTTTGTGACGACTGCCGACGAGTCCGATATTTTGTCTGTTCAGAAATCGCTTGAAGCATTGCCGGAAGTTGAAAGCGTTACCTATACCTCGCGCGACCAAGCACTGGCTGATTTTCAAGCCAAGCATGCAAGCGATAGTTTGACACTCTCCGCCTTGAGCGAGCTTGGAGAAAATCCTCTTGATGCGTCACTCAACATCAAAGCAAAGGATCCGTCCCAATATGCCGGCATCGCAGACTTTTTAAACGGCGACAGCAGCGAACTTCTTTCGTCAGACGGCTCGACAATCATCGACAGCGTTGATTATGCCCAGAATAAAATTGTCATTGACCGCCTGAACAGCATTATCAATTCTGCAAACGAGATCGGCTTCTGGCTTGCAGTTTTCTTTATCCTCATTTCCATTATCGTTGCGTTCAATACCATACGGCTCACTATTTTCATGGCAAAAGATGAAATCTCCGTCATGCGGCTCGTCGGCGCTTCAAATAAATACGTCAAGGGTCCGTTTGTCGTCTCCGGAGTATTCTGCGGAATCATATCGGCATTTCTCGTTCTCATGCTTTTTGCAATCGTTACTTTTTCAATCAACAGATATTACGGAGTATATTTTGTCGGCTTTGACGTGTTCCAATATTATATGAATAATTTCTTTGAAATTCTGGGAATCATCACCGGATCGGGAATCTTACTCGGCGCACTTTCAAGCTATCTGGCAGTGCAGAAATATCTGAAAGATTAAAAGCCTATTTTTGATAAAAGGCGTAATTTTCGCTTCGCGAAAATTACGCCTTGAAATTATCAAGTTTTTCGCGTATTGTTCTTTTGTTCGTTTATTTTTTGCGGGATCGTCTAATGGTAGGACACATCCCTCTGGAGGATGTTATCTTGGTTCGAGTCCAAGTCCCGCAGCCGTTGACAGGTAGCATATATTCGTGATGTAATATGAGCGCTCGAGTTGCGTTGTATTTTTTAAATTGATGAATTCTTTTGGTTTAATTTTGATTTTTTTGATATAATTCTGTCGTATGAAAACAAACAAAGACTCATTTGGATTAGAAGTGATGGAATACCTGAAAAACGGCAGTTCCGTGGGAATCATTGAACGGGATGACGATTATATCGATGTGGATAATGTGAGCGGATACTTTAAGGATTTTAAAAAATGGCATCTTTTTGAACGAAAAGCCATATCAAATGTGAAAGGAAAAATTCTTGATGTCGGCGCTGGTGCCGGGCGGGTTCCTCTCTATCTACAAAAGAAAGGATTTGATGTTATGGCAATTGATAACTCGCCACTTGCTATTTCTGTTTGCAGAAAAAGAGGAGTGAAAAAAGCCAAGGTTTTGCCAATTGAAGATATAGCTAAATTATCACCATCAAAATTCGATACGATCATCATGTTTGGGAATAATTTCGGCCTTTTCGGCAACGTTCATAAAGCTAAAAGATTACTCAAAGATTTTTACAAAATCACCACTCCAAGAGCACTTATTCTGGCTGAAAGCAACAATCCGTATAAAACAAAGAGCGATGACCATCATGCATATCAAAAATTGAACGTAAAGCGAGGCAGAATGCCAGGACAGATAAGAATCAGGGTTCGATTCGGTAAAGTTATCGGCGATTGGTTCGATTATCTTTTCGTGTCACCGAATGAGATGAAAATGATACTTGAAGGCACTGGTTGGAGAATAAGGAAAATCATCGATTCTGGCAAGGCCTCATATATCGCTTTGATTGAAAAAATCTAAATAAAAAATAAGGTGATCAAACAAATTATTTTTCTTCCGTTAAAAATATTACCTTATCCTTCAAACTGATCCTACTTTTCAAACATCCGAGCAACTCCCGTTTTTCCAGATTCGTGCCGTCTCTCAAAATGAATTTCACGTAATTGCGAATGTCGATATCTTTGGCTTCAATCGTTTCATTTTGATTGAACATGACCCGCATGAATTTTTTGATTCGTTCGACTTCATGTTTGATCGTATCCTTGATGCCAATTTCATTCAGATCAATTTTTTCAATGAAAACTTCAAGCTGTTTGACAAGCTCTTCCTCGGTGATATATCCGCACTTGCAATTCCGATCTCTCACTTTGGTACAGCCATAGTAAACATGCCGATTAAAGGTGCCATCTTTCAATTTCTTGAACTTTTCATCTGCTGTAATGCCTGAACTGCATAGTCCGCAAGTCATTAATTTTGTAAAGGCAAATTCTTTATTCTCCACCTTCAAAATATTGCTTTTGACCTGCTTTTGCACCTGATCGTAGAGTTCTTTGGTGATGAGAGGGGTATGTTTGCCAGTATACCATTTTCCACTTTTGACGGGATATTCGAATACGCCGTAGTAGAACGGATTTTCCAGTATTTGATAGATGTTACCGAGGGTTAACCCTTTATTGCCTGTTACGCTCTTGAAATTGATTTCAAACTTCAGCCAGTTATATATCTTGTGACCACTCCACTTTTCATATGCCACTTTCTCAAAGATTTTCTTGATGATCGGACCGCGCTCGGGATCAATGATAACCTGACACTTTCGATCCATGTGCCGTTCATTCAAATATCCAACGACCGCGGGACCGGGACGCAGTCCCATTTCGCAACGAGTGCGAAGTCCGCGTTTTACGTTTACGCTTTTGTTATCGTTTTCCAGTTTCGCCTGCGAACACAAAATCATCAACAAAAACTTTTCATTCGGTGAGGGGCCAAGGACTGCGGAGTATCTGAAAGACAAGAAGATTTATACCGCACTCAATCTGGCGCAAAAGAACATTGATTGGATCAGGGAGAATCTTTCCAAACCATATGAGACCATGTGGCAGGAACTCAACGGAGTTTCCGTCATGGAAATCGATTCAAATCCGAAGACTAGCTATTCATCTATCCAGAAAACGAGAACATTCCATCCAGCGACAAACGATATAGACTTTCTCCTCTCCCAGCTTTCCAAACATGCGGAGGAAGCTTGCAGAAAGGCAAGACATTATAAACTTGCCGCCAAGAAATTTTCATTCTTCCTCAAAACGAGCGGTTTCAAGTATTCAACTTGCTCTGTCATGCTTCCTTCACCGACAAATTCTCCTGAGATACTCATTCCCTTGATCCGAGAACGCTTCAAGACAGTACATACAAAAGGTGTTCCATATCGCACGACGGGAGTGATCCTCGAAGATCTCATTCCTGATTCCGTTTCGCAGAAAGACCTGTTCGGTAACAGCAATCAATCGGACAAATTCAAACTGATTCACGAGCGTATTGATTCTCTTGAAGAGAAATTCGGAAAAAACGTCGTGTATCTGGCTTCTACTCACAAAGCCATGGGGCACAAGGAGAAGGGAACGGATTCGGATGAGATTGATAGGGATTTGTTGTTCCTTTAAACACTTATCTTTTTAGAATAATAAAAAGCCTCGTTCCGATAAATCGGAACGAGGCTGAAGACAACACGGAGGATTTAGCTTTTTTCAGGGATCACTACATTTAGTCTTAAATCGAGACCAGACGCTCACTCTAGGTTAAGAGCCTCCTTCCGTGAAAGGCCGCATCCTTTGCAGTAATGATCTTGCTTAAAAACCTCTCCCCAGCACTTCCAGCAACACTGAACTCGTACAGTCTTACTGCCGCAGGTTGAGCAAAAAGGGCTCAACGTATGACTATTGCAGTTCGGACACTCCCTTGATTTTGACGTAGGAAGAAGAACAAAAGCCAAAACAACGAGAACAATTATTCCCAGAGAAATAAGAAGTATTTGCATCATTTCTTTCCTCCAAATTTTCAAACTCAGACGGATTCTTTGAAAAGATCCGCTGGCAACAACTCGTAAGAACATTATCACGCTAATTCAGTATTGTCAATTTCCGTTTTGCTGGATAGGAAGCTCAGAATATATTTTATTGATTTTATGTTAAAATCGTTCCATGAAAACAGTCATTATCACCGGGGCAAGTCGCGGCATTGGAATGGCAACGGCCAAAAAATTCTTGAAAGAAGGGTGGTTTGTCATCGGTACGTCGACGATGGGAAAAATAAATATTGCCGATAAGAATTTCGTTCCCGTCCGAGCGGATTATCTTAAATCAGAGACAATTAAAGAGGCAATCAAACAGATAAAAAAATTAAACAAAAAAATCGATGTTCTGGTAAATGGGGCTGCCATTGCACTTGACGATATTGACGCCGATCTTGACGCAAACGATCTGCGAACAACACTTGAAGTGAATGTCGTGGGTACGGCGGATTTTACGATTCAAATTTTACCTTTGCTAAACAATCCGAGTCATATTATTAATATCTCCTCAATGGCATCATCATTGATAGATCCGATAGAAGCTTCTTTCTATGTTCCAGCATATAAGATTTCAAAGACCGCTATTAACATGTTTACAAGAACGATGGGCAGGCAGTTAAAACCACAAGGCATTATCGTTTCGGCTCTCGATCCGGGATGGGTGAAAACCGACATGGGAGGAGACGAGGCACCGCGCGATCCAAAAGATGCAGCCGAAGATATTTACAACCTCGCCATATCAAAAGTCGAAACGGGAAAATTCTGGCTTGAAGGAAAAGAGAGAAATTGGTAAAAACATGCAAAGTAAAAATGTAAAAATTGTTGTCTTTGTTCCCGAAACACATACTGATGTAGTCCGTGAAGCAATGGCAACGGCTGGTGCCGGTGTTATCGGCAATTACACTCACTGTACATTTTCGACAAAAGGTATTGGTAGGTTCAAACCAGAACAGGGGGCTAAACCTCATATCGGCAAGATTGGAAAAGTCGAAGAAGTTGTTGAGGAACGGATTGAAACAGTATGCTCACAAGAAAAATTACAGGATGTTATTAGTGCAATTAAAAAAGTGCACCCGTATGAAGAAGTAGCTTTAGATGTTTATTCTTTAGAAAATATATGAAAAAAGTTTTTATCATTCACGGATACGGAAGTCGTCCGAACGGCGGTTGGCGACCATGGCTTATGGCTGAATTGGATAAAAAGGATATCTACGCGTGTGCGCTTTCCATGCCAAGTCCGGAGAAACCAGTTTGCAGTGAGTGGGTAGAAGAAATAGCAAGAAATGTGGAAAAAAATACGGATGATGAAATCTACTTAGTCGGTCACAGTCTCGGTGTTCCAGCTATTTTGCGATATTTGGAATCTTCGCCGAAAACGTTGAATATTGTAGGAGTTGTTTTAGCCTCCGGCCGCTGCGTATTAAATGAAGAAAACGAAGATAAGCAAATAGAAGACTTCTTGAAAAATGGTTTTGACTATCAAACGATTAAATCAAAGACAAAGAAATTCTCGATTATTCATGGCGATAATGATCCCGTGGTTCCGGTTAGCAATGCGACGACTCTGTCAAAAGAATTGAATGGGGAACTCATTATTATCAAAAATGGAGGACACCTGAACGGATCAGCCGGTTGGACTTCACTTCCGCAATGTTTGGAAGCGTTAGATAAGATGATGAAATAATATGAAAACAATTCACGTTGAGGAAAAATTTATGCGAGTTGCCATTGCAGAGGCAAACAAAAACAAAAAAGTTGGCGACTATCCTATTGGAGCTGTTATTGTAAAAGATGGGAAAATAATTGCTAAATCTCCCAATCGTGCAAAAACTGATAACGATCCCACTCAACATGCTGAAGTTGCTGCTATCAGAAAAGCGGCTAAAAAGCTTGGTACCCGCCATTTGTATGGTTGTATACTTTATACAACACATGAACCATGTCCTATGTGTGCATCTGCTTGCGTATGGGCACGACTTGAAGGTGTCGTAATCGGTGCAAAAATCGCAGATATGGCTGCATTTAGACAAGCACACGGTAATGAAAACTATACATGGCTGACTATAGATATCCCGGCACGGGAGATATTTGCCAAAGGGAGAAAACCGCAAGTACAAGCAGTCGAAGGGGTTCTTCGAGAAGAGTGCAAGAAACTTTTTATTTCGGGAAAAGAATAAAAATATGAAAAATCTTTTATTATTAAATCCCGAGAATATTCCTGACAGTGAAGCAAATGGTTTCCGCTTACGTGAAGCATCTAGAGCGGTTGTTTTTGATGATGATGGAATGATTGCTTTACTTCATGTTACAAAACGTAACTTTTATAAATTACCGGGTGGTGGTATAGAAAGTGAGGAAGATAGAGCGCTTGCCCTCAAAAGAGAATGTAAGGAAGAGATCGGGTGTAACATAGAAGTTGTCAATGAAATCGGTATCATTACAGAATATAATAAAGCTATTCATCTCAAACAGATTTCATATTGTTATTTGGCAAAAGTAGTTGGTCAAAAAGGTACACCGAATTTTACTGAAAAAGAGATTAATGATGGATTCGAACCTGTATGGTTATCCTATGAAGATGCAATAAATGCTCTTAAAAGTAACGTAGACGGTACAACCGGTAATCCGTACATCAAGCAAAGAGATTTAACATTTTTAACTGAGGCAAAACAATATTTAAATTAATAATTTCTACTTCCTTTGACAGAGTGTTTTACGTAATAAAAAAGCCTCCGTATTTCTACAGAGGCTTATTTTTCTGATTAAGTTTCCTTTTAACTTGCCGGGTTGATGACCTTCACAAACATCAGGAACAATACAACAGCTATCATGGATCCGCAGACTGCGGCAGCCCAGTTTAATGGTTGCTCCCGATTTTTCTTGTAAAGCAACTTGAGTGGCGCTGCAATGCCGCAAACCATGACAAAAAGAATAAGGTCGGGTTGTAATTTAACACCGGTAGTGCCAGTTAAACAGCAGACTACCATTGTAATCGTACCTGCGATTTGCAGCAAGCTGCACAAAAGAGAAAAGAGTATCATTGGATCACCCCCTAGAATTTTTAAGAACCAACTGAGTTGATTTATATATTTTTTGTGAGTAATTGTCAAACTGCTGGACTAACACAACTCCTTGACTTAAACGAATAGCGATCATTTTAATCAAACTTAGTCTGCTTCACTGCCTAGAGAAAGTCAGGGTCTGTTTTGATTATTCATATTTATAATTTCATGCTATTCTTTTTCCTGTATGGAAGACAAGACTATTTCTGACAAGGAACTCAAAACTGGTGCAAAAGCGATCTGGCGTCATGCCAAACCATTTAAAGGCACACTGGTAGCACTTTTTGTTCTCGGCATCATTTCCGCAATCGCAAACGGTTTTGTTCCTTTTGTCACCGGTAAATTTTTTGATGCACTGGTAAGTGTATCCGAGCACAAATCAGCTCTCCAAGCCGGTCTGCCACTCTGGCTTTTTTTGCTTATCGCATGGACTATCGTTCAGCTTGTTGCAAACAACATTGATTGGATAAGTGATCGAATAGGACGAAAAGTAAAGCTCGGCATACAACTTAATGTTGAGAGCAGCGGTCTCATTCACTTATTCAAACTTCCCATTACATATCACAAGAACGCTCATTTAAATGGAGATATACAGAAATTAGGCAGTGCAGGATGGAGAATCTCGGCAATTATTAATTCAATTGTTACTCTCATGCCGCAGTTTTTGAGTATTATCATTGGTTTTGTGCTTGCGATGACCATCAATAAAATGATGGCGTGGGTTTTGGTTGCTGGCGTGGCATTGTATATTCTTTCATTGATCAAAATCCTCAGACCGATAGCGGCGATTGATTCCGCTGCACGTCACAAGTGGAGCGATAGCTGGGATGACGCGGCGCAGGCAGTGCAACAAGTCGAAAGTCTCAAACAAGCTGTCGCTGAAGAGTATGAAACGGAAAGAGTGAAAACCGGTTTTTTGAAGGACGTCATGAATATGTGGAGCAAAGTTGAAATAACATGGAGCAATGTTGGTTTCTTTCAGCGCAGTATCGTATTTCTCACGCAATTAGCCATTTTCAGTCTTTCGATACATTTGGTTGCAACCTCTGCAATGAGCATCGGTCAACTGATAGCACTCAACGGATATGCACTCATGTTTTTCGGTCCTTTTGTTGCTCTTGGATATCAATGGCAAACAATCCAAAACGGAATTACGACTGCGGCGCATGCAGAAGAAATATTCGACAAAAAAGAGGAGGTTTACAATCCAAGCGGTTCAGTCAGTCAGGAGCAGGTGGCAGGAAATATTGATTTCAAACATGTGTACTTCAACTATGGAGAAAATCAGCCGAGTGTTTTGACCGATATTGATTTTACAATAAAAGCGGGTGAGATTGTCGCATTTGTCGGCGAATCGGGCGTTGGCAAAAGCACCACCATTTCCCTTATCTCCGGCTATTATTTCCCATCGCAAGGAGAAGTATTAGTTGATGGCATAGATACGAGAAAATGGAATTTATCCAATCTCAGAAAACACATCGCGGTTGTGCCGCAAGAAGTCGCTTTGTTTAATGATTCCATAAAAACAAATATTGCCTATGGATCTTTCAACGCTTCGGACGAAGATATTTTCAAAGCTGCAAAGGAAGCTCATATTGATGAATTTATACGGACACTACCAAAAGGATACGATAGCTTAGTAGGCGAGCGTGGCATTAAATTATCGGTTGGACAAAAACAACGCGTAGCAATTGCACGTGCCATATTGAGAAATCCATCAATCCTTATTCTAGATGAACCAACAAGCGCGCTTGATTCTCAAACGGAAAAAATTGTTACGACGGAATTGGAAAAATTAATGCATAATCGCACGACACTGATTATTGCTCACCGCCTTTCAACGGTGCGAAAAGCAAATAAAATTCTTGTATTTGAAAAAGGTAAAATAGTCGAAGTTGGCACGCATAATGAACTGATTCAGAAAGAAAACGGAGTGTACAGAAAATTGTACGAATATCAGATCGGACTGCATGAATAAGTATCCATTGATTCCTCTATCTGGAGAAATCAATAATCTGTTTTTGACAAATTCACTACGTTTGTTAACATTATAGTGCAGTTCATTTTATGGAAGGGGGTAAACGCTCATGCCTTATCTAGGCCCAGATGACGAAGATACGTCAATCGATGACGAAGCTTCAACCGAACAAGGGAACAATCCGGCAATACCGGACCAATAGGCCTTCGGCCGTTGGCGCAGCAAAAATGGGGGAAACTTAAGATCCCCCATTTTATTTTTTATAAATTTCACGTAATGTGATAAACTGACTTTTAATGAAAAAATACACCATACAAGATTTTCTTGAGGTAAAATCGTCCGGTGGAGGATCGTTTAATTACGACGGCAGTAAAATATGCTTTATAAGCAATACGACAGGTACTTCGCAAGTCTATATTGTTCCAAGTAACGGCGGAGATCCTGAGCAAATAACCTCATTTGAAGATTCCGTTTCTTTCTCAATGTTTTCTCCGATCAAAGACGAGATACTGTTTGGTAAATCAGAAGGAGGAAATGAGCAGACTCAATTTTATTTATATTCGCTTGAAACCAAAGAAACAAAAGCATTGACTGACAATCCAAAAGTAAAATATAACTTCGGTGGATGGTCGAGAGATGGAAAGTACATCGGGTATTCAGGAAATGAAAGAAATGGCACTGATTTTGACGTATACATTCGCGATATGGAAACTGGTATTGTCGAATGCGTGTATGACAAAGGAGGACATTGTTACGCTTCGAATTTTTCTCCGAAAAACAGTTATTTTGGAATACGAAAATTCAATTCGAATCTTGATTGCGATATATATTTGATGTCGATGAAAGATAAAAAGCTTGAACATATCACGCCCCATGAAGGCCCGGTCTATTTTGCTGGCATGTCGTGGCTATCTGATGAATCCTCGTTCTATACCATTACAAATAAAGACAGAGATTTTGAGACGTTATGCAAATACGATATTGGATCAAAAGAATTAAAGTATATCCTTGAGCCTGAATGGAATGTTGAAAATGTTTCCATATCTCGAAATTCTGAATTGTTGTCGGTGATGGTAAATGAAGATGGATACAGTAAATTAACTCTTTACAATATCCCGTCTATGACCGAAGTAAAACTAACTGATTTGCCAAAAACAGGTATGGTTTATGGCGCGGGGTTTTCAAAGGATTCCAAGAATCTCATAATGAGTGTTGGCGATGCACGCCACACGAGCGATGTTTGGACATATTCTCTTGAAAATCAAAAATCAAAACAGATTACACAAAGTCATCAAGGAGTGCCGGCGGATGAGCTTGTCGATCCGGAACTTCACAGATTCAAATCGTTCGATGAATTGAATGTGCCATATTTTTTATTCCTTCCAAAAGATATTGAACAAAATAAAAAGATTCCAGTCATTATCAATATTCACGGCGGACCAGAATCCCAGTATACGCCAGGATTTGCATCACTTACTCAATATTTTGTGTATCAGGGATATGCCGTTGTTGCGCCGAATGTAAGGGGAAGCGCCGGATACGGAAAAAAATACTTGGCGCTCGACGACATTGAAAAAAGAATGGATTCTGTAAAAGATATCGCATCGCTTCATGAACATTTGAAATCAATATCGCAGTTAGACACAAATAAAATCGCTCTTATGGGCGGTAGCTACGGTGGATACATGACTCTTGCGGGACTTGCTTTCTACCCCGATTTATGGGCAGCTGGAGTTGATACTGTCGGTATTGTGAATCTCGTTACATTTCTTGAAAATACATCATCATACAGACGGGCGATGAGAGAAGCTGAATATGGTTCGCTTGCAAAAGATCGCACACTCCTTGAATCAATTTCACCAATCAATTCGATACAAAACATCAAAGCACCATTGTTCGTCATTCACGGGGAGAATGATCCTCGCGTGCCGGTATCGGAAGCAAGACAGTTGGTATCAAAGCTTAAAGAGCTTGGTAGAGAAGTTGAGCTTGTCGTATACGACGACGAGGGACATGGCATCGCGAAGCTGAAAAACAGACTTGATGTCTATCCGAAAGTTGTAACTTTTTTGGATAGGATACTGAAAAATAACTAATAGATATAATAAAGGTTACACGCACGTGTAACCTTTACTTGTTAAAAGTGTCACTTTTGTCACTTTTTCAACTAGCTCAAGTCGCGTCGTTTTAAAACTTAAAAATCTAACAAACGGACATTACAGGCCTTGACCGAGTACGGTTCCAGCACGAGTCGGACAGCAAATACTTTTCAAATTTGATATAATTTTAATATGGAAGGAAAACCC
Source organism: uncultured bacterium (assembly GCA_963716205.1). Classification (GTDB taxonomy): domain Bacteria; phylum Patescibacteriota; class Minisyncoccia; order Phycocordibacterales; family GWA1-40-21; genus Bog-1340. The sequence goes on along the minus strand of OY970290.1, from coordinate 568,498 downwards.
GAAAAATTCTATCACGGCTCGTCTGACAGGAATATTGAAGAACTTGAGCCAAAACAAAAAAGTTATAGGAAGAAAGAAGAAGGTGAATTACTATTTGCAAGCCCCGATATGGCTGGTGCAACATTATTTTTGGTTCGAATGTATGACAACGATTCATCGAAGGGATATGAAAATGGAACTTATTATTATGTGATTTCTAATAAAGAAAAATTTATGGAGCTTGATAAGGGCGGCACCATTTATGAATTACCGGATGCACATTTTACTTTAGACCCAAAACAATGGAGTAGGGAATGGTCAACGAAAGAAAAGGTAAAACCGCTCAACAAAATTCATTTTGATTCTGGTCTACAAGCGATGATTGAAAACGGCGTTAAAGTTTACTTTATTGACAAAGAAACTTTTGAAAATCAGATTAAAGGGAAAAAAGTGAGTATAGACTATATCGAAAATACTCTTGGTCTTACAGCTGAACAATAGATTATTCCTCTATATTTTTAATCAAAACCGTTCGGATATCATCCCAGACGATCAGCATTTGACAAATAAATTTTATCTTATATAATCACTATTGAATTTGTTGCACAATCAAAATCAAGGAGTTGGAAAAATGTCTCAGCGTGCGAAGCTGACCAAAATTCCCAAAAAGATACAGGAAACATACAACATCGGTCCAACGGTGATAGCCGAAGTTAATACTGAGGTTATGGGAGGAGAATTCACTTTCAACAATAAAAAGGGGGAGGAAGTGAAAGTTGATGCCGTTGAATTAAGTGGAACAGGCATCATGGTTCAAGACCTGTAATTCAACACAAAACAAAGACCGAATGATTCATAATCAGGAGGTCTTTTCTTTTATTTCAATTTTTGTAAAACCGTTCGGATATCATCCCAAACGGTCAGCAGTTTAGTTTTTTATCGAAAGACCTATCCTATACAGAGAGTTGAATGTTGACATATCCACAATAGAGTATGGAGTATTCATTATGTATGTTATAATAATAGATAGTTGGAAGTTCCGAAGCTCCTTGAAGCTCATAAAAGTAAGTTTATGTAATGGCAGTAATATTAATATTATGAGTGATAATTTAGAAAAAAATAAGAAAGAAAAGGAGCTTCGTTGTGTAAAATGCGGTAAGCTTATCGCAAAGAATTTGCTGCGTGGACGTTTTGAAATAAAATGTCTTCGGTGCGGCACACTCAATATTGCATTTGAGGAAATGGTTGAGCAAGTGATCATTACCGATCCGTCAGGAAAGATTTTATTTATCAATAAAGCGGCGGAAGATGCAACAGGATACAATCTTCATGAGGCTATCGGCAAGAAGCCGTCGGAAATGTGGGGAAAACAAATGTCTCAGGAATTTTATAATGAAATGTGGAAAGAAATAAAAGACGGCAACAAGACATTCAAGACCCAGGTGACGAACAAAAGAAAGAATGGCGAATTATATGAGGTTGATTTTTCCATATCACCCATTCTTAATGTCCACGGCGAAGTCATGTTTTATATCGGCGTGGAAGTCATTCTAGAAAAAAAGTTATAACTGCAAATAAGATACGGAGGCTCATGAAGCCCGAAAATTTGTTCATTTAATCAAATTTATTTCATGAGCAATTTACGAGACAGCTTCAAAAAAGAACATAAAAAGATATTTATCTTCTGTTTTGTCATTGCATCTCTTTTTCTTTTTGCACAAAATGTCTACGCAACGCTTTATGCGCCCGGCGTGACGCTTGAGCCGGATTGCCCCCCGACTGATAGCTTGTCAACATGCGGTATTGCCACATCGACAGGGGCGGCATCGGGTGCGAATTCTGATATAACATCTCTCTCCGGACTTACAACCGCGCTTGCGCCTTCTGAAGGAGGTACCGGTCTTTCATTGTATAATCCCGGAGATATTCTTTATGCTCTCAGTCCGGGAACGCTTGCAAATCTCGGAATCGGAACAAGCGGTCAGGTGCTGACAGTCTCTGCGAGCGGAACTCCGGTGTGGAATACCGGTTCAAGTCCGGACATCGGCAATTCGGATCTGACGCTTTCCGGAAACAGAACACTTTCTTTCAACGGAAATTCACTTGATTTTCACGGAACTCTCGGCGATATCAATTTTGATAATACCGGCGATATTTCCGCGAGCGGCAATCTTACTGTGGCAGGCACGAGCACGCTTCCGGGACCGTTTGTTACCACTAAAACTCCGGATTATGTCACGACGGGAACGCAAAATAATGTATATTTCGGATACGGTTCCGTTACTGATTATGCGGGATCGGCCCCGGCAACATTCACCGGCATGGCGGCTGGAGTTGATGGAGAACAAAAACGAGTTTCAAATCATTCCACTTCAAATATATTTTTTACTGATCAGGATGCCAATTCAGTCGCTGCAGATCGTATTATTACTTCAACTGGCGGCACGCTGACGGTCCCTCCGAATGTTTCCATTGATTTTCAATATGACGGACCTGCCGCCAAATGGCAAGTAACGGAATTAACGGCAACTGCCGTAACTATAGCAGGATACGCTTATGAACAGGGTGGCAATGCTTTCGGGGCTCCCGCAACGCTCGGTACGACCGATGCAAATCCGCTTTCATTTATTACCGCTGGCGCCAATCGTTTTACTATTGCAACCACATCCGCCACATTTACCGGAACAGGAGCAACATTACTTACTTCAAATAATACGCTTTCACTTACATCTGCTGCTGCATCCGATCTTGATATAACTTCCGGCACTACGGGAAATCTCAATCTTGATTCCGGAACAACAGGAAATATTTCTATCGGTTCAAGCACGAATGCAAAGACGATTACGATAGGCAATGGGACGGGAGGGACGGCAATAAATATTAATTCAGGAACAGGAGGAATAAATCTTGTCGGGCTTGTAACGCTCGGCAATGTTTCCGCAACAAATCTCACGGCAGCCAACGCTATTTCAGTCGACGGTCTTTCAACTACCACAAATGGCATCGTCAATACTCAAACAAAATATCAAATTACCGGTAATGATGTATTAACCTCAAATACATTGGGATCCGGAATTTTGAATTCATCTCTCACATCGCTCGGCACGCTCGGGGCACTTAATGTTTCTGGCATCTCAACCCTTGCCACCACATCAATCAGCCGGCTTTCCCTCGGCAACGGTCTTGTCAACAATTTCCTCGCTGTTGATGCAAGTGGCAATGTCATCGCGACATCGACCGCAAATTTACTTTCCAATTACGTCACATTCGCATACGCTTCCTCGACGTATGCTTCAACAACATATGTGAATAATACTTTTCCGACATTTACCTATGCCTCATCAACATTTCTTTCGCTTGCTCAGGCTGCTTCAAACTATGTTTCCACTTCAACACTGACAAATAATTATGTTCCTTATACATACGCATCATCTACCTTTGAAGTTTTAAGCGATAAATCCACAAGTACTACGCTTGGAACTTCGGATATTTTGTATCCGACGCAGAATGCCGTAAAAACATACGTGGATAATGTTGCCACCGGATTAATCTGGCAGAATCCGGTGCAAGTCATAAATGTAATCGGTGATGCGAGTGCTCCGATTGCTTCACCAAATAATGATGATGCCTACATAATAAATACCGGAGGCAATACCGGCGCATGGTCAAGCTTTGCCGCGGGAGATCTGGTCCAATACCAAAGCCCTTCTTGGGTGAAGATCAAATCTTTGGCTATCGGCGATTATATGGGTATTGATTTTTCATCAACATCAACACCATCCGGCTCAATGACGGGAAAAAAGAATTACATCGTTGAAATTACCGGAGGTTCAGCGGGAGCTTTTACCTATACATTTGCAGCTCCCGTAAATAATTACGCGGTATTTGTAAGCAATACAAACGCTTTTTATCACGATGTATCTTTCACCTATTCTTCTTCTTTGTCCGAGTGGGTTCAGCTTTCAGCCTCCGCCAATTTTACTTTTATGAGCGGTCTTACGACATTTGGAACGCAAGTTTCGCTCGGTCCTTTGACCTCGGATTGGAATCAAACAGGAGTGTTCAATATTGATACTGCCGGAAAAATAGGCATCGGCACGACGACTCCGGCAACCGCACTTTCTATCATCGGTACCTCGACGACCCAAGCATTAAATATTTCAAATCTTGCAAATTCATTTCTCGCAGTCGATACAAAGGGTAATGTCATCGCGACATCGACTGCTAATTTACTTTCTAATTACATTACATCGGCATATGCATCATCGACATACGCTTCGACCACGTATGTAAATAATACATTTCTTCCGCTCTCAGCTTCGACATCATTGGCGTACATTCCATTTGCCTCCTCAACTTTGTATTATCTCAACACCAATCCGGCAGGATATGTCACGGCAACTACATCCACTCTTACGAATTACGTCTCTACTTCAACCTTTACCACTACTTTGCTTGGATATCTTTCAACCACATCAGCCGCAGCAGCATATCTTCCACTTTCAGCTTCGACTTCACTTGCGTATATTCCGTTTGCATCAAGTTCACTTTATGTTCCGTATACTGGAGCAAATGCAAATGTAAATTTGGGTTCCAATACGTTCACGGTATCTGGGCAAACAACATTGGGCAGCGCTTCAACAACTAATATTTCCATATCGGGTAATTTTCTTATTCCGGAAGGAGCTGACTATATGACAACGGGATCTCAAAATAATGTAAATTTGGGAACGGGTTCATGGTTTATTTATAACGGAAACGGCCCGGCAACTTTCACCGGTTTTTCCGGAGGCATTGACGGCAAGGTATTTTATCTTTTGAATGACAGCAATTTTACTCTGACCATTACCGATACGGATAGTTCATCCACTGCGGCAAATCGCGTTGAAACTCCGACAGGGAGCAGTATTATTTTGACAACGGATAATATCGCGGAGTTTATTTACAACACTCAATCATCAACATGGCATGTAGCTTCTTTGCCCGCCAATCAGCAAAATATAAGTTCGTATGCTTTCGAACAATCAGGCAACGCTTTCGGGGCTCCCGCAACGCTCGGTACGACCGATGCAAATCCGCTTTCATTTATTACCGCTGGCGCCAATCGTTTTACTATTGCAACCACATCCGCCACATTTACCGGAACAGGAGCAACATTACTTACTTCAAATAATACGCTTTCACTTACATCTGCTGCTGCAGCATCTCTTTTGGTGGTTTCTGGAACGACAGGGAATTTGGATCTTGATTCTGGAACTACCGGGAACATAGACATTGGAACAAGCACAAATGCAAAAACTATTACTATTGGAAATGGGACGGGAGCGACATCACTTGTTTTAAATGCCGGTACGGGGAATATTGAAATCGGCACAAACGCCGTTGCGAGAACGATCAATCTTGGCAATGCGGCTGCATCTGTCGAAACAATAAATATTGGCGGCACCGGTGCAAACGTTATCGGAATCGGCAATGCACAAGTCGGCGGATCTATTGCAATCGGCGGTGCATTGACGACCGGCACGATTGATATCGGCAATTCAAACGGCGCAATGACAGGCACCATCAATGTTGGTGGCTCGACTGGTGCGCAGATTTTAAATTTCGGCGGAGGCAGCACTGGCATTAAAACAATAAATATTGGAAATGGAACAGCTGGTAATACTATTTCAGTAGGAAATGGCGCAAATACTTCCGCTCAAGTTTTGAATATTGCAGCTGGCGCCTCCGCCGCGAATTCAACCGTTAATATTCTTTCCGGTGTTGCAACTGCAGGACTTCAAACACTCAATCTTGGCACCGGCGCTTCGGCAAAAACAATAAATATCGGAAATCAAACAGGCACATCAACTGTTACGGTTGATTCCGGTACGGGAAATATTGCTATTGGCACTGGCGCTCAAGCGAGAACGATTGATATTGGAAATGGGGCAGCTACGCAGACGATTGTTATCGGTTCGACAAACGGCGCTTCCGCGCTGACTCTTGATTCTGGCACGGGGGCAATGAATATCGGTATCAATATTGCAAAGACGATTACTCTGGGAAATACGACCGGCGCGACAAGTTTGGCATTGGATTCTGGTACCGGCGGATTGACGCTTCTCACCGGAACGACTGGCAATGTTTCAATAACCTCCGGCACAACAGGTTCCGTCACGCTTGATTCGGGAACAACGGGAACGGTGAATCTTGGAACGGGAAATAATGCAAAGACGATAAATATCGGCACAGGCACTGCCGGCGATGCAATCAATATTGGGACGAATAATACGACGGCCGATACTATCGGTATCGGTTCATCTTTGGACACACTGACGCTTGGAGCGGGAACATTGGATTTTAGCAACCCTGGTCCTCAAAGCAATGGCAATACGGTTTTATGTATTACGGCTGGCAATAGAGTTGTAAAGGGTGCTGCGCAAAATGCATGCAATACTTCATCCGAGCGTTTCAAAAATGACATAACAGATTTGACCATGGGTCTGGAAACGATTGATGCTTTGCGACCGGTGAATTATTATTATGATAGCGGCACAACCGCGCTTCAAAACGGTTTGATTGCGGAAGAAGTTTATCCGCTTATTCCGGAAGCAGTCGTTCTCGATGATCAGGGTTTGCCATACGCGCTTGATTATAGTCAGATCACGCCCGTAATTATAAAGGCGATTCAAGAACAATCGGCACTTCTCGGTGATATTTCTCCATCTGCTTCAAGCACTGACAACGGTCTTTCCACGCTCATATCAACGATTCAATCCGAAACAGCTCAAGATCCCGATGTGGTGATCGGTCAGGAAATAGCTTCAAGTACCGAATTTCTTGTTAATTTTATTTCAGCTCGAGTAACGGCAATCAGGGGATATTTTGACGAAATATTTGCGAAACAAATTTATACAAATCAGATTTGTGTTGCCAAATCAGACGGAACTGAAGTATGTTTGACCGGCGATCAGCTCCAAGCGATTATGGACAATAGTAATGTAAGTTCTTCTCTCGCTCCAACTGAAATACAGACACCTTCTTCGGCAGGAGATTCGACGCAAATTGCAACCACAACTGAAGCAAGCTCTTCCGATCCATCGGATATAACGGCAACTTCGACGGATGATTCGGCATCAAGCACGGATTCCTCATCAGTTGACGATCAAACAGCGACTTCAACAGACGATCAGACGGTCGTAAGCGATGCATCATCAACGGATGACCAAGATGCAAGCAGCGATGCGGACATGGCGACAACATCAGACCTGTCACAAACAGATGCTACAACAACGCCGTAAATTATAAATTATGAAATCCAAATCAAAAAAACTTTTCATCATCATTCTCGCCGGTATCGCCGTTGTAGGCACATGCGGTTCTTTTTATTTTTATCATAAATATGAATCATTGACGGTGAATGCAAATGCGAAAGCGCAAAAGGAGGAAAATGAACTCATTGCTGATCTCGGAAAACTGATTCAACTTCCGGCAAATGAAACACCGAGCATTGCTGTCATTTCCGATACGAGCAAACTGAAAAATCAGCCGTTTTTTGCCGATGCCGAAAATGGAGATGTGTTGTTTGCTTACACAACTTCAATGAAAGCAATCTTGTATCGTCCATCAATCAATAAACTCATCAATGTTGCACCAATTTCGACATCGACGACCAATACTCAATAATATTTTATGATTAAAAAACAGCTTATCATCTCTATTTGTTCTTTAAGTTTTTTTCTTTTTATTTCGTTTGCTGCAGCAGGAACAATTTCCGATCCGTATGAATATGCATGGAGCAATAATGTTGGATATATCAATTTTGAAAATGTTATTGTCAATAGCAATAGTCTCTCCGGATACGCATGGTCGGCAAATGCCGGATGGATCAATTTTGCTCCGGCTGAAGGAGGTGTTATCAATGACGGAGAAGGAAATTTGTCCGGATTTGCATGGGGTGAAAATTTGGGATGGATTAATTTTTCGGGAGTTACCATAAATCCTGCGACCGGTAAATTTTCCGGCACCGCGAATGGCGCACTCGCCGGAACGATCACGTTTGATTGCGCGTATTGCAATGTGGTGACGGATTGGCGACCCAATCAAGTCAGCGCCGTCAGTTTTACGGGCGGCGGAGGCATCTTTTTTTGCAAGTCCTGAAGCAGCTCTTTTTTCAAATCAAACTCCGTCACCATCGGTTCAAAAAAACAGTGTTGCGATAAATACTCCGATACCTTCATCATTTATTCAAACAAAAACTCCGACAATAAGCGGCGGACTCCCGCCAAATTTGCCGATTGTTTCAACTACATCGACTTCGACAAAAATTGTAAATACTAACGTTGGAACGATGATAACGGCGACGAGTACTGCGCAAAAAAATTCTCAAGCAAGCTATATTTTATATTTTGTTCTTCTTTTGATTGTACTGGCGATATTTTTCCGAGAGTTATAAAAATAAACTGAATATTTTTATTTGATTCCGAAAAGTGCAAAGAATGCAAGCGGATCTATCGATATTCCATTGATGCGCACGGTCAGATGCAAATGCGGACCCTCGGAATATCCAGTCTCGCCGGAAAGTCCGATGAACTCTCCTTTTTGCACAAGCTCGCCGACAGTAACATCGATTTGTGACAGATGCATATACATTGAAAGAAGACCGAGTCCATGATCAACAATGACCGTATTGCCGTAGGTAATATAATTTTTCGCCACGCGAACGACACCACGATTGATCGCATAGATTGGCGTACCAGGCGGAGCGCGAAAGTCAACGCCTTTGTGTGTGATTGTGTAATCGCCGCTGTTCCGACCATAGCCGTACGGATCGGTGACGATAATCGGAGGAGAAACGGGAAATGCAAAGGCGCTTGTCCACAAAGCTTTGTCCATGCGCGAATAGGTAAGCGCGATATTTGCATTATCTTTTTCCAGATTCGATATAACTTTTGTTTGGTTTGCCGCGCTATTGCCGCCCATTTGCGCCGGTATCGGAAGAGGTTCTTGCGGCTGCAATCGGGGGGCGATAAAAAACGAAGAAGTAAGCAATAATCCGTTTTTGAAAGTTACCGTGATCGTCGTTGTACCGGTTTTTTGATTGAGATCGATTCCGTAGAAAGCCGTTGGAATATTTTTGTAGAGAAAAAAATACAGAGACGGCACGCTTTTGAAGGGCAGGCTTGTCGTGCCGGAAACGGTAATCATGGCCGGATCACCTTGGGAAATGGCTTGCGGGGCAATATGCAGTGCCGGCACTGTTTGCGCCAGAGCCGCTTGAGGAATAAAAAGCATTGCAGTCAGAAACAAAAGAATAGTTTTGAAAAATTTCATAATCGTATTATATCAATTTCTTATCCTTGGCAAAATCTGAAGAAAGAAGATATACTATACTTATGAGAAGACAAGACGCATTCAAAAAAATACGAACGATAGAAAAAGTCCGGGAAGAAAAGTCAAAACTCGACAAGCTTCGTGAAGCGAAAAAGACCAGACAGAATTTTCTGAAGAAAAGAAGATAAATTTTATTCCCATGTCATTCAATTGGAGAAACAATGATCATCCGAGCCCGCTTATTCGGGTGATTCGAATCTTTCTTTTGGTACTTATTATTATCGGCATCATTCTTTTATGCACGCAAAATCTTTGGGTGTCGAAGCTCGTGAATTACATTTTGATTCACTAAAAATAATTCTAAAAACTCAAGTCAGTATTGATGCTGTTCACGGATGATTGGATTGCACTTTGCGTCCAGACATAGGCGAGATAAATAGTGAGAATCGTCGAGAGTACCAGAAGTGCAATGGCAATAATGCCGATCTGCCGAGTTTTGGGATCTTTTGATTTTGCGTATTTCAGCGCCGGCCATTTTGAAATCATGATATAGAGAATCCACGGCAGGGCAATACTGAACGCATAGATACCGATCTGTGTCGCCACTGACGTGGAAAGGGGAGCTTGGTTTATTTTTGTCCCGCAATTCGGACAGAAATAATAACTCGGCAATAACGGCTGGTGGCAGACAGAACAGATAAGAATATTTTGTTGCAAATCCATAAGGTAAGTATATCTGAAACGGCGGATTTTTCCAATTGACTTTTTTGCTTCATTCAATATACTCAAGACGAACCTAAGAATATATGACTCACATCATTCACAAACCAAAGCATGTCGCGGCGATTTCAGTCATCGTTGCAATTATCATTGGAATTGTCGGCGCAATCATCATCACTCGCCCGCCGACGTATCAGTTTGCAAAAGCGCAAGCGGGAATAATCCAGAACGTTTGGAGTCTCGGTACGACGACTGGCGCCTCAGCACAAAATCTGACATTGAGTTTCCAAGGTTCCGGTCAGATCGACGGCGTTTTCGTCAAAGTCGGCGACATGGTGAAAGACGGTGAAGTGCTTGCAACGCTTGACCAAGAAAATTCGCTCGGCGCTTTGACTCAAGCGAAAGCCGCGTACGCTTCTGCACTTGCTAATTATAATAAATTGGAAAATGGCGCCACGGCGGCGGATATTGCGGTCAGCAGTTCATCGCTTGATGCGGCGCAGACAGCACTCGCGCACAGCGAAGAAACTCTGATCCAGACATTAAATGATTCATTGACAGCCGGGACGAACGCAGTGCGCAACGACACCGACATCTTTTTCAGCAATGCCGATGCAAACACTCCGATGCTCAACACATCCGGCGTGAATTTCAGCAATCAAAGCTTAGAATACCAGATCCAAAATGAACGCGCATCGGTCAATCTCATGCTTTCAGGCTGGCAATCCGAACTTGTCGGAACCAATACTGCAAGCGATCTGACAACGCTTGCAAACGATGCACAAAATAATTTGCATTCCATCTCAACATATCTTTCTGATCTGAATTCTCTTTTTACCACGTATGTTTCGGGAAATGCGGCTGTACAAAGCACGGCGGAGGGCAATATTATTTCCGCACAGGGTGTTATTACCGGACAGATCGCAGCACTTACTGGCGCAACGCAGGCAGTTTCAAGCGCCGAAGTAGGAGTTGCACAAAGCCAGGCTGGTTTGACACTTACAACCGCACAAGCGAGACCGGAGGATATTGCGGCAGCGCAAGCGCAGATGGCAAGTGCGCAAGGCGCAGTGCAAATCGCACAATCAGCTTACGATAATCGCATTATTGCCGCCCCGGGCGATGGGGTCGTGACCGCGGTATATATAACCGTTGGACAAATTGCTTCTGCGAATGCACCCGCAATTGATCTCGCTGGGCAAACCATTTCTAAAAATGTCGCAATGATGATTCCAAACAGCGCGATCATCGACAATGCCGGTACATTGTATGTGCTCGTCAAATCAGGAAACGGCACAGTGCAGAAAGTCATTACGACCGGTGCATCAGACGCGACGAACACAGAAATTCTTTCCGGATTATCAGCTGGCGATGAAGTCGTCATTCACTAAACAAACATATGGAACCAACAACACAACCAAAACAAGGAAAGAATCATTTGAAAACGCCGTGGGTGCAGAGCGTTTTTGCAATCGTAATTATTTTTGGGCTGCTGTTTGTATTTTTATATTGGCTCTCGGTTCGCGATACCGTTTTTATTGAAAATTCATATCTTTCCGCTCCAGTTGCAGATATTTCGCCGACAACTCCGGGCATGCTCAATGCGCTGTATGTTAAAGAAGGAGATACTGTCGCTCCCAATAGCCAGATTGCACTCGTCGGATCGGAAATTCTTTATGCAAAAGATGGCGGCATTATTGCAAGCACTCCGGAAGTGCTCGGCTCATATTATGAACCCGGTCAAACGGTCATTTCAGTCGTTGATAACAGCGATATGACGGTCATCGGTTCGGTTGATGAGACAAAAGGATTGAAAAATATTTCTGTCGGCGACCGCGCAACATTTACCGTCGATACCTATCCGGGAAAAACATACGAAGGCGTCGTTGCCGAGATCAGTCCGGTTTCCGAAGATACCGGCGTGGTATTTTCCATTTCCGATGAGCGCCCGGTAAATAAATTTGACATCAAAGTTTCATTTGATGATAGCAAGTATTCGGAATTGAAGAGCGGCATGTCGGCAAAAATAACTGTCTACACCAATAATTAATATGGAAGAAAAAGAATCCAATCTCAAATGGTGGGTTCTTCTGACGGTCATCATCGGAACATTTCTCGGCAGGCTGGATCAGACAATTGTCAATCTCGCCATTCCGAAAGTCATCAGCGATTTTGGTATTACAGTCACCGCTGCGGGATGGATTGCCACTGCGTATATTTTGGCGAATGCAATCTTTGTGCCGATCTGGGGCAAGCTTGGCGACACGCTCGGCAGAAAAAAGATCTATATTCTTGGTTTCAGTATTTTTATTTTTGGATCGGTTCTTGCCGGACTTTCATGGAATCTTTCATCGCTCATCGTCTTTCGCGTCATCCAGGCGATCGCAGGATCGGCGGATTATCCTACTGCCATGGCCATCATCGCGGTGACATTTACGCAAGGCAAGGAGCGTGCGCAGGCACTCGGCATTTGGTCGTCATCATTTGCCGCGGCGGCGGTATTCGGACCGCTCATCGGCGGACCGCTCATCGATAGCTTTGGATGGCGATCAGTTTTTCTCGTCAATCTTCCCGTCGGATTGCTGGGACTTTTCATGGCACTGCGGTTTGTCCATGAATCAAAATCGGAAAAAAAGACGGTGTCATTCGACTGGTGGGGTTCGATTACGCTTGGTATCGCGCTCTCGGCACTCGTGCTCGTGCTTGATCAGGGGCCGACATGGGGATGGTTCTCATTTTCAAGCATCATCTGCTATATCGCATGTATCGCATTTACCAAAATATTTCTTGTAATAGAAAGAAAAGCAAAAGAGCCGATTGTCGATCTCGATTTTTTCAAGATGCCGGCGTTCGTCAACACGCTTGGCAACAATTTCATTGTCTTTATGGGTATGATGGGATCGCTTTTTCTCGTGCCGGTTTTTGCCCAGACATTTCTCGGCTACACGGCGACGCAATCTGGTTATCTTTTTATTCCCATGGCAGCAGCCATGATGCTTGCCGCGCCGATTGGAGGAGCGCTTATCGGCAAAGTAAAAGCGAAATACGTGATTTTTGGCAGCACGGTCGTGGCGGCACTCGGCATTTATTTATTTTCATTTATTGATCCGAGATCGAGTGCATTCGATTTGATCTATCCGCTTGCAATCATGGCATTTGGCATGGGTTTCGGTATGGCGCAGAGAACAAATGTCATTGCTTCAATCGTCAAGCAGGAAGAGATCGGCGTGGCATCATCGATTCTCGCGCTCGGCAGGAATATTGCCGGAGCATTTGGCATCGCAGTCTTCGGCACGATTCTTACGGATCGAGTTAATCATAATATCCTTTCCATCAACAGTTTCAGTTTTTTGCGCAGTTTCAATCCGCTGGATATTCAAAAATATATCGCACTCATCGAGCTCAAAGCGCAGGTGGATGCGTATTCGTATGTTTTCCTTGTGTCAGCAATCATCGTTTTTCTCGGTTCATTCACCATTCTTTTCATGAAATTGAAGCATGAAAATACCAATGTGAAAGTGCACATAGAATAAAAAGTGCAAATGTTGCATATTTTGTATATATGTTAAAATTATCCCATGATACTTTTGGCATTATCATTGATCGCCGGAATACTGACTGTCCTTGCGCCGTGCACTTTGGCGCTACTGCCTGTGATTGTCGGCGGGACATTGAGCGGGGAGCGCAACATGCGCCGCGCATTTGTCGTCACTACATCGCTCGGCGTGTCGGTCATTCTTTTTACGCTTATTCTGAAAGTTAGCACGGTGTTCATTAATGTCCCGCAGTCATTCTGGCAAATACTTTCGGGCGTGATTATTTTCGGTCTTGGATTGACCATGGTCTTTCCGAAGCTGCTCGACAAAATTCCATTTCTCTCCATGATCAACCGCGATTCGAATAAATTAATCACCGTTGGCTATCAAAAACAAAATTTCATCGGTGATGTTTTGATCGGTGTGGCGCTTGGTCCGGTATTTTCGAGCTGTTCACCGACATATTTCCTTATTCTTGCCACCGTTTTGCCGAGAAGCATCGTTGTGGGAATTTTGTATTTGCTTGTCTACACGATCGGGCTTTGCGGCACCTTGCTTTTGATATCGGTCGCCGGACAAAAGCTTTTGGCAAAATTTAATATTGCTTCGGACCCGAACGGCTGGCTGAAGAAAACGATCGGCGTAATTTTTGTTGCGCTTGGCATACTGATTATGTTCGGGCTTGATACGCAAATCGAATCGGCAATCACCAATTCCGGATATTTTGATGTGACAAAGATAGAGCAAAATCTTTTAGAAAATTCACAATCATCAAATACAATCGCCACGAGCACTGTCACACTCAATGCCACGAGCTCCGCGGAAAATGCCGCGAAATTGCTTGCATACGATGAAGCGCATTATCAAAAGGCGCCAGAAATTACAGATCCGTCTGCATTCATCAATACCAACGGCTCGCCGATTACCATCGGACAATTCAAAAATAAAAAAATAGTACTCGTATATTTTTGGACATACAGCTGTATCAATTGCGAGCGCGCCACGCCGTATATCAAAGCATGGAATGCCAAATATGCATCCGAGGGATTGGAGATTATCGGCATTCACACTCCGGAATTCTCGTTTGAAAAAGTGCAATCGAATGTCGAGCAAGCAGTCGCAACGGATGCCATCACGTATCCAGTCGTCATGGATAATGATTACGGCACATGGAACGCTTTCGGTAATGAATATTGGCCGAATACATACTTGATCGATGCTGAGGGTTACATTGTCTACAATCATCCGGGCGAGGGCGACTACGACGTGACGGAAGAGGCGATACAAAAAGCACTCGGACAGCTTGATACGGTGCTCGGCACATCGACTCCAATTTCCGCCGGCATTGTCAATCCGTCGGACGCAGTCTCGATAAATTATTCCGCGGTCGCGAGCCCTGAAACATATTTCGGCTCAAACAGAAATGAATATCTCTCGAATGGAAATCAAAGCGTCAATGGAATGCAGAGTCTGGTAATTCCGAGTTTAATCGCAATGAATCAATTGTATCTTGGTGGCAATTGGAATTTCACTCCCCAATACGCGCAAGCGGCGACGGGAAGCGAGATTGAATATCAATATTCCGCAAAAAATCTGTATTTTGTGGCGGCATCGGAAAATCCAGCTGGCACGCAAATAAAAATCACTGTTGACGGCAAAGCTCCGGGTGCAATGGCAGGAGCGGATGTTTCACCCGATGGCACGGCGACGATACAAGGCGACAAGCTCTACAAACTTTTGCAGTCGGATTCTTACGGCACGCACACCGTTAAAATTGAAGTGGAAGGAAGCGGACTTGATGCGTACACGTTTACGTTTGGATAATTTTGATATAATAAAAATATGAAAACAGAAACAACGGTATTCGGAGGGGGATGCTTTTGGTGCACGGAGGCCGTCTTCAAAATGATGAAAGGCGTTTCTTCCGTTTTGCCGGGATATGCTGGTGGGAGGACATTGAATCCGACGTATGAGGAAGTGAGTATGGGTGATACCGGACATGCCGAAGTGGTGAAAGTGGAATACGATCCTGCGCTCGTGAAATACGAAACGCTTCTGACGATATTTTTTGCAAGCCATGATCCGACGACGCTCAATAGGCAGGGAAATGACGTAGGGACGCAATATCGCTCAGTGGTTTTTTATACGACGGAATTACAGAAAAAAGAAGCAGAAGATTTCATCAAAGATATAAATAATTCAAACAAAGCTGGGGCGAAGGTGGTGACCGAGGTCGTGCCGCTCGAAACATTTTATCCGGCGGAAAATTACCACAAAGATTATTTTGCCAATCATCCGAACAATTCCTACTGCCTGCTCGTCATCAATCCGAAGCTCGAAAAAGTGCAGAAAAAATACGCGGAATTTTTAAAAACAATTTAATAAAATTTTTATGAATAAAATACAAGTAAATGAAGAAGAATTGAAAAAGAAGCTGACGCCGGAGCAATATGAAGTCCTGCGGCAAAAAGGGACGGAGAAGCCATTTTCCGGCACGTATGTGTATGAAAAAGCACAAGGCACATACAATTGCATGGTCTGCGGCAATCCACTTTTTTCATCCGATGCGAAGTTTGACTCCGGCACGGGCTGGCCCTCATTTGACCAAGCTTTGCCCGGTGCAGTGGAATTGAAAGACGATGACAGCGATGGAATGCATCGCACAGAAGTAGTCTGCGCGAAATGTGGATCGCATCTCGGCCATGTATTTGATGACGGTCCGACAAAAACGGGGAAACGGTATTGCATGAATTCGGTATGTTTGGATTTGGACAAAAAATAAAAAACGCAAAATCAAAAGAGCGGCGCCTTCGGCGCCGCTCTTTTGATTTGTCCTACTGATTCATTGTTGATGTTCCCATTCGGTTATACATCATATTTCCACTCATGTTTCCATACATTCCCATCATGCGAGGCTGAGAAAATTCTCTTGACAATGTTCTCAATTCCCCAAGCTGGATACCAAAGCAGAAAACTACGATCAAAACAAGCAACCAAAAAACTTTCTTTGCTATCCAATATCCGCGATGCTTATGTCCCATGCCGCATCCACAATTGCATGATCCGCCGCATCCGCACATATGCATATTGTCTTTTCCGTCCATCATATTATTATTAAAATAAAATAAGTTAAATAAAATTCGACCATACAATTATATCATAAGCCATGTAAAAACAAGCAACTTATTCACAGAGTAGACGTATAAAAACAAACAAAATAGCTTTATTGCCTTTATTATCAGTCATTATATAATTAATTCCATGAAAAAAATCATAGTATCTTCTATATTTATCCTTGCTGTTGCCGGCTATATCATATATCAGAATATGACCGGGCAGACGAATATTGCCGCGGTTTCAGGCAATAAAAATCAGCCGATAGTTCAAACAACAACTCAAGCAACAACAAGTTCAGAAAATATTTCGCAAAACGGTGGTGCCTACAAAGACGGCACGTATATCGGCTCTGTTGCAAACGCATATTACGGAAACCTTCAGGTCCAAGCCGTTATACAAAATGGTGCGCTTGCCAATATAGCATTTCTGCAATATCCCAATCACGGACATTCGCTTGATGTCAGCAATTCTTCAATGCCGATTTTGAAATCCGAAACGATACAGTCGCAGAGTGCAGATGTGAATATCGTTTCCGGTGCGACGCAGACAAGCAATGCATTTGAACAATCTCTTGCGACAGCTCTTGCTCTCGCAAAAAATTAATTTCTTTTATTCCAATCATTTTTATGAAAGAAACCAGAAGTATCATGGGTATGCCAATTACTATCGATGTCATTGATCCACTGGCGGCTTCGTCTGATCTTAATAAAATTTTTACATATTTCACATCCATTGATGAAAGGTTCAGTCCGTATAAAAAAACAAGCGAGCTTTCGCGCATCAATACCGGCGAAGTCAGGGAAAAAGAATTTAGTTCCGAGATGAAGGAAGTTTTCTATCTTTCGGAGGAATTGCGGCGGTTGACGAACGGATATTTCAATATCAAAAAACCCGACGGGAAATATGATACGTCGGGGCTTGTCAAAGGATGGGCGATTTATCATGCCGGACTTCTTTTGAAAAAAGCGGGCTTCAAAAATTATTACGTCAATGCCGGAAGCGATATCCAAGTTGCCGGCAAAAATGAAAAAGGAAAAGCGTGGTCGGTCGGCATCAAAGATCCGTTTGATAAGACGCAGCAGAAAATCGTCAAAGTCGTCTACCTCGCGCACAGCGAAGGTATTGCAACATCAGGCACGTATCTGCGCGGTCAGCATATTTACAATCCGCACGATGCCGAAAATAAGCCGATCACCGACATTGTAAGCCTGACGGTCATTGGTTCAAATATTTACGAAGCGGATCGTTTTGCCACGCCGGCATTCGCCATGGGCAAAAAGGGGATCAGCTTTATCGAAAATATCGACGGCTTGGAAGGATATATGATTGATGCACAAGGCATTGCGACATTCACGAGCGGATTTGAAAAATATTTAAAGGAATAATATGAAATATATCGACAATTTTTTGAACAGGATTACGATGTATCGAATAGTACTTTATTCTTTGATTGCGCTTCTTTTCGTGGCGTTTTGCATCAGTTTTTTTGGCTCTTTGCCGTTCACGCCGTTTGCACTTGTTGTCAGCACATTGTTTATTCTTGCAGTTTCCATTGTCAGCAATGCGATTTTTGCAAAAGTGTTCAATGCACAGACGAATGTTGAGTCGGTTTATATCACCGCTTTGATCCTTGCGCTTATCATCACACCGCTCAAATCGCCGGCAGATGTGAATTTCATTTGGTTTGCATTTTGGGCGTCATCAATTGCCAGTGCATCAAAATATATTTTTGCAATCGGCAAAAAACATGTATTTAATCCCGCAGCAATTGCTGTTGTTGCGACGGCATTTCTTTTTAATTTTACCGCGAGCTGGTGGATCGGCACCGCTATTATGTTGCCGTTCGTGCTTGTTGCCGGATTTTTGATTACCAGAAAGACCATGCGGGAAGATTTGGTTTTATCTTTTCTGGCAGTTGCAATAATTGTTATTTTGTCGGTGCAGGTGACGAATCTTTTTGCCATTCCAAGTTATCTGGTAAGAATTGCCCTTGATACACCAGTTTTCTTTTTTGCAACAGTAATGCTCACCGAGCCGCTCACCACTCCGCCGACGAGAAGCTTGCGGATCATGTACGGAATTTTGATCGGGATTTTTTTTGCGCCGTTCATTCACTTTGGAAATATTTACATGACGCCGGAGATCGCTTTGATCCTCGGCAATATTTTTTCCTACCTTGTCAGTCCGAAAGTAAAATCAATATTGACGCTCAAAGAAAAAATACAGCTGACCTCGAATATTTATGATTTTGTTTTTGCGGCCGATAAAAAGGTCTCATTTGTTCCCGGGCAATATTTGGAATGGACGCTCGGACATGAAAATACTGACAGTCGCGGCAATCGCCGATATTTCACGATTGCATCCTCGCCGACGGAAAATGAAATTCATCTCGGTGTGAAATTTTATGAGAACGGAAGCACGTTCAAAAAAGAAATTCTCGATTTTCAGAAAGGAGATACGATTGTCGCGAGCGGGCTTGCTGGAGATTTTACTATGCCGAGAAATAGAAAAGAGAAACTAGTTTTCATTGCCGGGGGCATCGGCGTGACGCCGTTTCGAAGCATGATCAAATATCTGATTGATATTGGCGAAAAAAGGGATATTGTATTTCTGTATTCCAATCTGACCCTTGCCGACATTGCCTACAAAGATATTTTTGAAGATGCTCGGACAAAAATCGGATTGAAGACGATTTATTTTTTGACGCGGGACAATCAGGCATCAAATCAGAATTATGCAAACGGCAGAATAATGGGGGAGATGATTGCAAAAACGATTCCGGATTTCCACGACAGACATTTTTATATTTCCGGCACGCGAGATATGGTTGTAACCGCAGATATCGAATTGAAAAAGATTGGTGTTCACAAATCCCATATCAAAACTGACTTCTTCCCAGGGTTTATGTAATTATGATAAAATAAAATTATGAAAGAAGAACTTATCAACCTCGATGAATGCGTTCTCAATGCGCTCAATCTTTTTATTGAAAAAGGTATTCCAAAATTGGAATTGCCGAGCTTCGCGCGGCCAATCGTGGTGGGGAGCGGTAATGCAGCAGTAACGGGAAAAATTATTTTTGAAGACACTGACGCTGTCTTTGCCGATGAGAGCAATTATGTGCAGAAATTGGACTCAATTAAGGCAATTGACGGAGCTATTTTGATTTCCGCTTCCGGCGGCAAGCACGCACCGATCATTGCGGCTGAATTAAAGAAAAGAGGAATTAAAACAGTCCTTTTGACGAATACAGAAAATTCCGCAGCTGGAAAAATAGTTGACGAGGTCCATGTTTTTGCCAAAAATCCGGAGCCATATACTTACAACACCTCGACATATCTCGGCATGATTCTTGGCAAAACAGGCGAAGATCCAAAAATGATAATGGGCGCGATAGAAAAAATAAAAAATACGATTCCGAATGATCTTTCAAAATACAAAGCATTTTTCATTCTTATTTCCGATGAGTTTGAAGATATTCGTGAATTTTTCCTGACCAAGTTTGACGAGCTCTTCGGTCCGAACCTGCTCGGCCGAGTATTCACGCCGGATGAGACCAAGCATGCAAAGACGGTGGAACCGTCAGATGCGGAATTATTCATCGGTCTTGGATATCACGATGAAATATTCGGTAAAAACAGATTGCATATTGAATTGCCGGAAGGCTTCAGCTACGGCACGCTTTTGGCAGTCGGGTATTATGTCATCGGGCAGATCCAAAAAGCCAACCCGCCGTATTTCAAGGAAAATATTGAGCGATATATTGAAGAAGCATCAAAAATCTTTGGTGAGAAGTTAAGTGTCATAGTAGAATAGAGATATGAACGAAAATTGCACCATCGTAATACTCGGCGTGACGGGGGACTTGGCGAAGCTCAAGCTTATTCCGGCAATATATGAACTCATCAAATCGAAAAAGATAGGGAAATTTTCATTGATCGGCACGGCATCAAGCGAACGAGATGCAAATATGATTCTCGATGAAGTGAAGAAAAATATTACAGAGATTGATGAAAACATCTGGAATATTCTGAAAAATTCTTTCATGTATTGCAAAGTCAATTTCGGTATGCCGGAAGATTATGTAAATTTGAAAAGCAAAATCGATGAAATAGAAACAAAAAATGTTTTATCCGGCAATAGATTATTTTATCTCGCGACACTTCCGGAGAATTTCGAATCCATTACGCGCAATCTCTCAAAAGTCGGGCTTGTCGGCGGTGCGGGGAAAATCCAAAGAGTCATTTATGAAAAGCCGTTCGGACATAATTTGACTTCCGCGAAAAAGATCAATGCATGCATCGGCACAATTTTTGACGAGAAAAATATTTACCGAGCGGATCATTATCTCGGCAAAGAGCTCGTGGCAAATATAGCTCTTTTGCGTTTTACCAATAGAATTCTCGAGCCACTCTGGAGCCGCCGCGATGTGGACTCGGTGCAGATCATTCTCGATGAGAATTTTGGCATCAAAGGGCGCGGAAAATATTACGACAGCTACGGCGCGATGAAAGATATGATGCAAAGTCACGCTTTGCAAATACTCGCGCTTCTCGCCATGGAGTCGCCGGATCGGCTGACAGGCGAGCATATCAGAGAAAAGAAAGCCGATGTTTTGAAAATGACGAAAATCACCGATAGTATTTTCGGGCAATATGAAGAATATACAAACGAGCAGTTTGTAAAGCCGGATTCAAAAACCGACACATTTTTTGCGGCAAAGCTTGAAATAAATAATTCGCGATGGAAAGGCGTGCCGTTTTTCATCCGCGCAGGGAAAAATTTGGCGAAAAAGCAGACCATTGCGCACATCAGATTCAAAGGAGTGGAATGTTTGCTTTCCAAAACATGCCCGTCCGACAACAATTATCTGACGATCCGCGTCGAGCCGAACGAAGGATTCGCATTTGAAATAAATTCGAAAGCACAGACCGGCAATTACGAAATACAGACAATCGATCTTGATTATAATCATGACGCATATGGTCCGCACAATATGGATGCCTATGTCGTCCTCATCGATGAAGCGCTCCGGGGTGAGCAGTCGTTTTTTATCGGTAAAGATGAGATGGAATATTCGTGGAAAATCGTCGATGCGGTGAAGCGGGAAAAATTGCCGGTGTTTTCATATTCAGTCGGCGGCAATGGCCCGAAAGAATTTGAGGCATGGTCGCAAAAAAATAATATTTTTTGGAAATCATAATGAAAAAACAGCCAATCACAGTGTTCGGACTTGGAAAAATGGGAAGCCAGATTGCAAGACGATTACATGCGGGCGGTTTTGATGTCATCGGCTGGAATCGTTCTGTTGAAGCAGTCACTGAAATAAAAAAAACGGGAATTTTTGCGACGACGGAGATAAAAGAAGCGGTGGAAAAGATAAATGGAGAACCGAGAATTTTCTGGATTATGCTTCCGGCGGAAATCGTCGATGAATTTATTTTTAGTCCGGAGCATCTTGGCGGACATTTGAAAAAAGAAGACATTGTCATTGACGGCGGAAATTCTTTTTACAAAAACAGTATGGAACGGGCGGAAAAATTGGCAAAAATCGGCGTGGATTTTTTTGACTGCGGCACATCAGGCGGTATTTGGGGAGAAAAAAACGGTTTTGCTTTAATGGTCGGCGGACCAAAAGAAAAATGGGATAGTATTGAACCGATTATAAAATCACTTTCATCCGGCGACAATTATGCGTATCTGGGGAAATCCGGCGCGGGGCATTTCACCAAAATGGTTCACAACGGCATTGAATACGGCATGATGGAAGCGATTGCCGAAGGATACGCCGTTCTCGATGCAAGTCCGTTTGTCTTGAATCTTTCCGATGTAACGCGCATATATCAGAAAGGTTCTGTCGTGCGCAGCTGGCTTGTTGATTTGTGCGCCGATATTTTTAAGAATGAAGATATCAAAAACACTTCGGGGAAAATCGATTCGACCGGAGAGGGCGAGTGGACGGTAAAAATTGCAAAAGAGCTTGGTGTGGATGCGAGGATAATTGCTGATGCGGTCAATGTCCGCGCAGAATCCGCCGATCCGAAAAATCAGAATAAATTTTCCAATAAACTCGTCGCACTTTTGCGGAAACATTTCGGCGGCCATGCGGTGCATGAAAAATAAATCCGTATGATATAATCGCTCCATGGCGGACAAGAATAAAATAATCGCAGTAAGCCTGTTTGTGGTCATTTTCGGATTTTTGATACTTTTGTATTCCGGAGTTTTTCATTTTCATGCACCGGATATCCGCACCTACAAAGGATGGCTGCCGGCACTTATTGCGATCGCGGCACTTGTAGATAGCGTCAATCCGTGCGCTTTTTCGGTTTTATTTCTGACAGTCGCATTTCTTTTCAGTATCGGCAGATCTCGGACGAAAATATTCCAAGCGGGGCTTTCATATGTCTTCGGAATTTTTGCCACCTATGTGCTCATCGGTCTTGGCATCTTGCGCGTGCTTTCCATTTTCAATATTCCGGATCTGATGTCTAAAGTCGGCGCGACATGCATCATTCTTTTCGGCGTTATCAATCTGATCAATGAATTCGTGCCGAACTTTCCAATTAAATTAAAAATCCCCGATTTTGCCTACGGAAGGATTGCGACTTTGATGGAAAAAGCCACTTTGCCGGCGACATTCGTGCTCGGCGTTGTTGTCGGACTTTTTGAATTCCCGTGCACGGGCGGACCGTATTTATTTGTTCTCGGACTTCTGCATGATCAGCATCAATTTTGGACGGGACTGGCGTATCTGATATTTTATAATCTTGTATTTGTTCTTCCGCTTTTCATTGCGCTTCTCATCGCCTCAAACAAAAAAGTTCTCAACACGATGGACACAATTCGCAAAGCGGAAACCAAAAAAGCGAGGATCTGGCTTGCGCTCATCATGATCCTTTTGGGCTTGCTGATTTTTGTGATACAATAAAAATATGCAGGAGAATAATTTACATTATGAGGAAGTTCTGAAGAAAATCGAAGAACTGAAAAAAGGCAGAAATTTTGATCTGTCGACCGAGGAAGATCTCGCCATTGCAATCATGAATCTCGTCAGTCTCGAGGAGCATTTTTTCTTTACTGGCGCAAAGACGGACAAGCCGGAATATTTCGATTTGCTTCTTGAAGTTCGATCGGTGCGAACGAAACTTTTGGCAAAAATGATAGAGAAAACAGAAGGAGAAAGCTGGTGCATATCCAAACATCTGCTTGCGACTTCAATGCGGCTTTTTGAAGTCGGCACGAAGCTGGAGGCAAGCGACAAGAAAGACGAAGCGAAGGAAATGTTTGAAGAAGCGTATAAAATGTTCAACATGTTTTTTGCCCTTAGATTAAAAATCATCAATGTTTCCAATATTAAAAAAATAGATGAAAATCAGCCGATGAATATGAAAGATATCATGAGCAGGCTTATCGATTGTTGCAAGGAATAATTATAATAATAAAAAATATATGGAAAAAAATGAAATCAGCAGGCAGAATAAAATAATCATGGGCGCGGCGGTCGTTATTGCGGCGGCAGTCATCATATTCGCACTCGTCAATACAAAAAGTGCAGGTACGGTTTCATATTCAAATGCTTCAAGCACATATGATGCGTTTGCAGAGTGTCTGACAAATGCCGGCGCGGTAATGTATGGCGCGTCATGGTGTCCGCATTGCCAGGCATTAAAGGCAACGTTCGGCAATTCGTTCCAGTATGTAAAATATGTTGAATGTCCGAACAACACGCAGCTTTGCATTGACAAAGGAGTACAAGGATATCCAACATGGATTCTCGGTTCCTCAACGATCATTGATGTCGGTTTTGATGGCGATGCGACAATGAAATTGCTTGCTTCATCGACCGGCTGCGCCTTGCCGCAATAAATACATGAAAAAAATCATCGTTTTTATTCTTGTCGTGCTGATAGTGGCGCTCGCCGCTTGCACATTTATTTTTGACTGGGGCAAAAATGACGCGCGTATTCCGATGACGGATCAAAATACAGTGGCTTCCGATACACCCGATATTTTTTCTCCGATTGACGGAGAAACGGTGACGAGCCCGATACGGATAAGCGGGAAAGTTTCCGGCAATTGGTTTTTCGAAGGTTCGTTTCCCGTTGAGCTTTTTGATTCGAACGGCGATGTCATTGCGACGACAACCGCGCAAACACCAGGAGACTGGGCGACGACAAGTATCATTGATTTTTCGGCGACACTTGTTTATCCGAAAGCCACGACGACTGACCGCGGATTGATCATGCTCAAAAATGACAACCCGAGCGGAAATCGACAGCTTAATCAGGAAAAATTCATTCAGGTTATTTTGAAATAATATCGTATGAAAAAAATATTTCGTTTTACCGCGCCGGCACTTTTCGTCCTCTACGTATTGAGTTTTGTTTTTACTTTTTCTTCGTCTCTGCCGAACTACATCAGCTCGACATTTCTTGCAGGGCTTACGAGCGAGCAGGCGACCGGAATCATTTACGTATTTTGTGCGATCGCGACGATTATCGTTTTTGTATTTATGCCGCAATTGTTCCGGAAATACGGCAATTATAAGCTGACGCTATATCTTTGCATCCTGACATTTTTTGCTCTTTTGGGCATCACTTTTTCAAAAAATGCGTATGTCATTATTTTATGCTTTATTGTGAGCTACATTACGACGACACTCATCAGCTTATGTCTCGATGTTTTTATCGAACATAATTCGTTTAATTTTGACACCGGAAGGATCAGAAGTTTTTATTTGACCGCGATCAACATTGCCTATCTCTTTTCGCCGTGGCTTTCAGGACTTTTAATCGGCACTTCTTCATATTGGAAAGTATTTTTGGCGGCGACTGCGGTTATGATCCCGACAACGCTGCTCGTTTCATATAATCTGAAAGGATTCAAAGATCCGGAATATTCCAATCTGAAATTTCTTGCGACTGTTCGCGATGTGCGGGCGAATAAAGATATCCGGTCCATTTTTGCCTCGTCGTTTCTGTTGAATTTTTTCTTTGCGTGGATGGTCATTTATACGCCGTTGTATTTGAACAAATATATCGGTTTCAGCTGGGTGACGATCGGCGCCATGTTCACGATTATGCTGGTGCCGTTTGTCTTTATCCAAGTGCCGGCGGGGGAGCTTGCTGATAAAAAATACGGCGAAAAGGAAATGCTTTCGATCGGATTTGTCATCATGGCAATATCATGCGCATTGATCCCGCTTGTCGGCGGCAAAAGTTTTTTGATCTGGGCGATACTTTTGTGCATGACAAGAATTGGCGCAGCGCTTGTGCAAGTCATGTCTGACACCTATTTTTTCAAAAAAATCGGCGAGAAGAATGTCGACATCATCACCATGTATCGCCTGATGTCACTCGTTGCATATGGTGTTGCGCCGCTTGTTGCCATCGTATTTCTCTGGTATTTCAAAATACAATATATTTTCTTCGCACTCGGATTCCTGATGCTTTTTGGTTTGCGCTACAGCGTGGCTATCATAGATACGAAATAAAATTACACTCCGATGACGACAGGGATGACCATCGGTTTTTTTGCGGTTTCCTGAAACAGATATCGCGCGACATTGTCTGTGATAGCATCTTTCAGCATATCGAAATTAATCGGATTGCCGATGGCTCCTTCCTCGACTGTTTTTTTGATGATGAATCTCGTTTGCTTCAAAAGGTCCTGCGATTCTTTCAGATAAACGAATCCGCGCGAGATGAGGTCCGGTGATTTTCTCAATTTGCCTGTATTCACATCGATGGAAGCGACGATGACAAACATGCCGTCCTGTGCGAGCATTTGGCGGTCTCGAATGACAACCTCCTGCACATCACCGACTGAAAATCCGTCAACCATGACGATCCCCGACGGAGCTTTTTCTTTTCTCATGCCTATTTTTGTTCCATTGTCAGTGATTTCGACGATCGAGCCGTCATCTGGCACAATGATATCCTCTCGCTTCATGCCGCCTGCGACCGCGAGCTCCGCATGCATTTTCAGACGGGCATGATTGCCGTGTACCGGCATAAGGAATTTGTGAGGAATATTTTTGTGCAGCCACGTGAGCTCGTCCCGCTTGCCGTGACCTCCCGCATGCACATCGCCGTCCGCATAGGTAATGATGCGCGAGTCGTGGCGATACAGATTGTCTTTCAATCCTTCAACCGCTTTTTCATTTCCTGGAATGACTGAAGAGGAAAGAATAATCGTGTCGGTTTTATTCAGCTTGATATATTTGTGCGAGTCGTTTGACATTCTCATGAGCGCGGCGAATTCATCGCCTTGGGCACCGGTCGCGATAATGACGATCTTGTGCGAGGGATAATTGGCAATATCTTCAATAGCAATGATGTTATCGGTATTGGCAAGTTTGAGGAATTTAATAATCTCAACATTGTTTTTCATCGAACGTCCCTCAATAATAATTTTCTTTTCATATTTTTTAGCAATCGTCAGAAATCCTAAAATGCGTTCGACTTGCGAAGCAAACGTTCCGATGACAACTCTTCCCGGCGCGTCTTTGATGAGTTTATCGATTGTCGATATGACAACTTCCTCGGAAATTCCCCAGCCGTATTTGTCGATGCCGGTCGAATCAACCAGAAGCAACAGAACATTTCTGTCTTTAAAAATTTTATATTGGTCTGTTTCCTCGTCAGTCGGTATGCCGTTGTTATTGTCGATCCTGACATCTCCGGTTGAGACGATATCTCCGACGGGAGTTTCCACAATGATGCCAGTCGATTCCGGGATCGAATGAGTGACGCCAAAAAATCTTATTTTTATGTTTTGCGTGATCGGCAAAAAACTTGTTTGTGCATCGACGATTTTAATATTGAGTTCCGGCAGATGAGGAAACTCACTCTGTCTCTTTTTGATCAAGAGCGCCGCAAATTCTCTGGTGTAGATCGGCGGATTGCCGATGAGTTCCATGATAAACGGTATTGCACCGATATGATCCAAGTGGCCGTGCGTGATGATAAGTCCGCGTATTTTATTTTTTCTTTGTTCGAGATATTTTGTATTGGGAAGTATGTAATCGATACCCGGCGTATCCTCGGTTTTGAATTGGAGTCCGGCATCAATGATGACAATATCGTCCCCATATTCGATCGCAGTCATATTTTTTCCAATTTCCTCCACTCCGCCAAGCGGTATGATTCGTATAACACCTTCCGCTATCGGTGGAATGGTATGCTCTTTGCGCGCGGCGAATTCTGAAGTCACTTTCCTCATCGGAGCGTTTTTTCTTTCTACGGGCTTATTGCGATTGCTGTGTCCGTGTCCATGTGGTTGGCTCTTTCTGACAAAAACAATTTTTTTGTCTTTTTGTTCTTCGGGATTTGCGCTGTTGAAGATTTTTGCGTCTTCGGAAGAATACGAATGCGTCGGTCGCACTGGTATCGGCGAATACGATCGGCTTGGCGGATAATTTCCTCCGCCGGAATTTTGTCGATCAGATCTTCCTCGACCGAAATTTCTCTGTTGCCCGTTGAATTTGTCTTGTACCATAATATAGTATTGTGCACCCGGAAAATTCGGATGCGTTAATTGTTAATAATAATTTTATTTTTTTATTGAAATATTTTCCAAATGTTGTTTGTATCGATATACCACGTGTTGATGTCCAAAAATCTTTCATACGGCAGCGTTATATCGCCGAGCGACAATCCTTGTATTTTATTCGGCACGACATAAATGAATTCCGGAGAATACAGAAAGACTGCCGGCACATCCTGTTCAATATCGCTTTCAAAAGCTGTGAAATCTTTATTTTGCTCAGCAAGATTTGTCGTACCCCTCGCATCTTCCAGAAGTTTGTCGACATCGCTATTGGCATACATGGAAATATTCAAGCCAGGATCATTTCTTTGCGACGAATCCCAGAATGCGAAGTAATCCATATCGCGTCCGGTGACAAGTCCGTATAAAAGCGCATCAAATTTTCTCGGACGGATGATATTTTGCTCCAAATCACCGAGATCATACTGCTCGATGTCGACTTTCACTCCCAATTGCTGCCAGTCATCCTGAATAATTTCCGCGGTTTTGACGAGATCCGGACTGTTGAGTGTTGATATTGAAAATGCGAGCTGCTCCGTATTTTCCCCCACTTTCTTTTCCAGTATTCCGGTTGTCGGATCTTTTGTCCAGCCATCTTTTGCCAAAGTGCTTGATGCCTGTGCAATATTATACGTTATGGTTGTCGATGAAGTTTCATTTCCCAAAAATCCCGCCGGTATCGGGCCGTCAATCGGCTCTCCGTATCCGAAAAGCACTTGCTGAACAATTTGGTTTCTGTCCACCGATTCATTGAGCGCCTGTCTGACTGCGCTATCCGCGAGAACTTCAGATTGGTTTTGATTGAAAAAGACCGCAAAAACTCTCGGCAAGGGCGATGTAAGAATGGTGGAATTATTCTGCTTCCTGATGCTTGCAACATCCGCCGGGTCTATCGAATTCATTGATTCTATTGCGCCGCCATTGTATGCGTCAATCAATGTTTTTTCATCAGGATAAAAATTGATGAAAAGCTGATCAATGAACGGTTTTCCCAAAACGTAACTGGCGGAAGGTGTCAGCTCGTAAGAAGTTGGAATAATCAGCATGTCTGTCTGCAAGGTTTTCATATTGCTTATTTTATATGGACCGGAACCGACAGGCTCGATATTGTATTGAGAAAGAGGGAATTCGGTATCGCTCAAGTTGCCCCAGATATGTTTCGGCAATATGCCGACGGTCAGATTTCCTAAAAATGCCGCATACGGCTGCTTGAGTGTGAACTCCACTTGATTATCGCTTATTTTTTCAACTTTCACATCGTAAAATTCCGGCTGCTCCGGGCTTTTGATCGCACTATCCTGAATTTCATTTATCGTATAGACGACATCATCCGCTGTGACTTTCACTCCGTCTGAAAAATACGCATTGTCTTTTAAGGTGAAGATATATTCAAGCCCGCTTGTTGATACTTGATAGCTTTCGGCGAGATTCGGCACAAAAGTATCATTGGAAGTCGCTTTCATCAGACCGGAATACACCAGTTCGGTGAGGTCTTGATCAACATCCGATACCGCAAGCACCGGATTGACGAATCGCGGGCTGCCAATGATGCCTTCGGTCAAGGATCCTCCGTTTGCCGGCACATTGACTGACAAAGACATATTTACTTTTTCAAGTATGACAAGTCCTGAACAAATGAGAATCGTCGAAAGCCCATAAAAAATAACCTTTTCAGCGACGCTGAAATTTTTTACGGCATGCGAGAGCTTTTCAAAAAATTTCACTCTCCATTTTTTATTGAGAATATCTTTAATCTTGTCTTTCACGAAAGGTGTTTAGAGTATGCGCACAGAATCAGTGATGCTATTTTACTATTTCAAAAGCAAAGCTGCAAGTGATGCCGCGGCAAAAAGCACGGCGAGAATAATGGTGGCGTTAAAAATGAATTTTTCAAAACCGCGTCTCGTATGATAGCCGTTGTTCCAGTTGTCCGCTCCGCCGAACGTTCCGCTGACGCCGGTATCGGATTTTTGCATCAAAATCGCCGCCACCAAAAGCACGGCGAGGATGATCTGTATATACGGCAGGAATGCGATAAAAGTTGTCATGAGAGAAGAGTATAGCAAAAAGCAGGAAAAAATCAACCCATTTTGCTGGTCTATTTCTATTTTTATGATATGATAGGCACCGAGCAATTTTATTGCTTTTAATTATTTAATTATTGAAATAAAAACAAAACTATGACAGGAACCGTATTATTGATTATTTTGGCAGTTATCGTTCTCTGGGCGATTTTTGCTTACAACAAATTCATCACACTCATCAACCACGCAAAAGAAGCATGGTCCGATATCGATGTTCAACTGAAACGAAGATACGATTTGATTCCAAATTTGGTCAATACCGTGAAAGGGTACGCAGCGCACGAGTCTGAAGCGTTTGAAAATGTGACCAAGGCGCGGGCAGCGGCGATGGGCGCGCAAAATATCGTGGATAAAGGCAAGACAGAAAATGTCCTTTCCAGCGCACTCAAATCCATTTTTGCAATCGCTGAAGCATATCCGGATTTGAAGGCAAACCAAAACTTTCTTTCCCTGCAGAGCGAGCTTTCGGACACGGAAAATAAAATCCAGTCAGCGCGAAGATTTTATAACGGCAATGTCATGGATCTCAATATTGCCATTGATGCATTCCCGAGCAACTTCATTGCCGGAACATTTCATTTCGTGAAAATGGAACTCTTTACGCTTGATGAATCCGATGCTGCGGCAAAGAATCCTGTCGAAGTAAAATTCTAGTTTTTAAAAATGGAGATTCAAGACAAAGAACTGCATAAGATTGCGTTAACCGCTATTGTTTATAAAAAAAGAGGAAACGATTTTGAATATCTCATTACTCAGAGATCTTCGACAGAGGAAAATTTTACTCATCGCTGGCATGTGCCGGGAGGAAAGTTGAGTGCGGATGATTACATGAATTCCAAACCGACAACCAAAGAAAATCAATGGTATCATATTCTTGATGAAACCTTAAAAAGGGAAGTCCGCGAAGAAGTAAATCTTGAAATTGAGAAGCCGGAATATTTGCTCGATTTGATTTTTATAAACAAAAAAGGAATTCCAGTGGTGGTTTTGAGTTATTATGCGGAATATAAATCTGGCGTTGTGAAGCTTGATGCCGACAGCATGGATTACAAATGGGTTACTTTGGAAGAGGCAAAAGATTATGATTTGATCTCCGGCATTTGGGAAGAAATAGAAATGGTTGATAAAATTCTTGTGAAAAAATAATATGTCCACGCTCTACACGCAACAATCGAAAAATATTCATCGCACATGGCTTTTGATGGCCGTGTTTTTGGCTGTGATTGTCGGCATCGGATATTTTGCGAGCTATTATTTCGACAGTCCGGATATTTTGTATATCGCCATTATTTTTAGTGTTCTCATGAACATCGCGAGCTATTGGTATTCTGCTAACATCGTCCTTTCTGTTTCCGGTGCAAAAGAGGCAGACAGGACTCAATATCATGATCTCTATAATATTATCGAAAATCTTTCCATCACTGCCGGATTGCCGATGCCAAAGGTGTATATAGTGCAAGATCCTTCGCCGAATGCCTTTGCCACCGGAAGAAATAAAGAGCATGCCGTTGTCTGTGTAACAACAGGATTGCTCAGTATGATGAATAAAGTCGAGCTTGAAGGTGTCATCGCCCATGAAATGTCGCATATCGGCAACAGGGATATTTTACTTTCAACCGTTGTCGTGGTGCTTGTCGGATTCATTTCACTGCTCGCAAATATTTTCATCCGTGGAAGCATGTTCGGCAGCGGACAAAACCGTGAAAAAGGTGAAGGCGGGGCGATCATTATGATTGTCGGAGTTATTTTCATCATTCTTTCGCCGATCGTTGCGACATTGATACAGCTTGCGATTTCGCGCAAGAGGGAATATCTCGCCGATGCCTCCGGCGCACTTTTAACAAGGTATCCGGAAGGTTTAGCTTCGGCACTGCAGAAAATTTCCGCTGCCAGCATTCCCATGAAAAATCCGAATACCGCGACAGCCCATCTTTTCATTTCTGATCCGTTCAGCGGACTTGGCAAAAAGACCGCGGCTTTGTTCAGCACGCATCCGCCGATTGCCGATAGAATCAAAGCGCTCGTGGGAATGAATATCCAGTAATCAAATCTTCAATGGAAGAAAATTTTAAAAAAGAAAAGTTTGCAAAGAGAATTTCTTCAAATATTGAAAATAAAATCGAGCTGAAGGCATTGCTGTTCAGGGTTTTTGACAAGCCGAGGCCGAAATATATCGCCAAGGTTACTCCGGTGGACACATTTTTAAATGCGGTGCTTTTGTGGGCGATTCCACAATATGTGCGGCCGAACATGGTGACGATTTTCAGATTCGTTTCGATTCCGTTCATTATTATTCTTTTACTGAACAATGATTATATGACAGCTTTCATTTTATTTTTCATTGCAGCACTTTCGGATGCAGTCGACGGCGCACTCGCCCGGACGAGAAATCAGATCACCGATTGGGGAATTGTTTTTGATCCGTTTGCCGACAAACTTTTGATCGGAAGTGTCGGCGGCATTCTGATATTCAAATTTTTAAGCCCGCTTCTCGCATTCAGTATCATCGGCATCGAGCTTCTGCTTATTGCATCAGCATATTATCGATTCAAAGGGAAAATCGTGCCGGCAAAAACCGTTGGAAAAATAAAAATGATTCTCGAATGCTGCGGAGTCGGATTTATTTTTCTTTTTATGCTCTCCGGCGCCGGTGTTTTTTTAATCATCGCGAAATATACTTTATATCTCGCGATCCTTTTTGCACTTCTGAGCATTTTGATTTATCGTTCGATTTAGCGTATTATCCTTTTCACGGAGGGTTCGCATAGTTGGTCTAGTGCGCAGACCTGGAAAGTCTGTAGGCTCGAAAGGGTCTCGCGAGTTCGAATCTCGCACCCTCCGCAGAGACAAAAAATTTGTGCTATAATATTGCCATGATCAAAAAGATCATTATTTACATAGGTATTTGTGTCGTTATCGTTATTGCCGCCATTGGTGTCGGAAGCATTATTGGCAGTAGAATTCCTCAATCGCCCGCAGGAATTGCATCGAATGTCTCGACGTATTATTGTCAGGAGGGTGCGATTGTCGCCGTTTATTCGTCAAGCAGCGTTGCACTTTCTCTTTCCGATGGGCGACAAATGACTTTGCCGCAAACGATCTCCGCATCGGGCGCACGCTATGCATCCGACACGCTGGTTTTCTGGAACGAAGGAGACAATGCGTTTATCACCGAAGGCGATGCAACGACCTATTCAAATTGCATTTCCGGAATTGAAAAATCAATCGATGTGAATACGACAAGCTTTACCGATACATCAAAACTATTTTCCTTTTCATTCCCGAATCAATTTTCTCTTTTCGGCGAGGCGGGATACTCGCAAGATTGGGCAGAGGAGTCGACGAGCTCGGGACTTCAACTTGCCGAAATTTATATTCCGAAAACATTTATGCCGCAGACGAATTTCGGTGATGCGAAGTTCACGATAGGCGTATCAGGCGATCCGGATGCCGTCTCACAATGCCTCGTTCCCGAATTTCCGAACATGGAAAAAGTTTCACTGGCAACGATCAATGGCATTCAATTTACCAAAATTACTTTTTCTGACGCCGGCGCGGGGAATTTATATGATACGACAAGTTATCGAGTGGTGCGAGGCGGCGAATGCTACGCAATTGAGTATACGATTCACTCCGGAAATATTGAAAATTATCCTGTCGGTGCAGTGACAGCGTTTGATGAATCAAAAGTGCAAACTATTTTGGAAAGCATGGCGCAGAGTTTCAAATTTCTCTAAATTTTATTTGTATGGAATATAAAAACAAGCACACCTATATTCTTTTGTTATTTCTCCTGATTATTTTTGCGATTATTTCTTTTACCTGGCATCCAAATAATTCTTCCAACACAAATATTGCGACAAGCTCCGCGGAAATTCCTGGAAGCTGCGGAAGTTATCAGCAGGGTTTGGTCGCCATAAATAGTAAAACAATAAACGTCGATATTTCCGACACGGAATGCAAGCGGGTGCTCGGACTTTCCGGAAGAGCTACACTTGCTGACGGTACCGGAATGATTTTTATTTTTGATGTTCCCGGATATTATCCGTTTTGGATGCAGGATATGAATTTTTCGCTCGATATGGTGTGGATCAGCGCGGATTTTCAGATTGTCGGCATTGCAAAAAATGTAAATCCGAGCACATTTAATGCGCAAAATCCGCAACAATCGCAAACATTCGGCGGACAATATCTCGCACAGTATGTTTTGGAGCTGCCGGCCGGATTTTCCGATAAAAATAATCTGGAAGTGGGTAACAAAATCAGTTTTTCCGAAAAATAAAAAAGCTGGCACTCGAAAATTATTTTTGACGACCAAAAATCTCTTTATTTATAAGCGCCTCTCGGCAAGGTGCTTTACAGGACAGTTTTTTTAGTTTATTTTTTGAAAAAAACTTCATTTTCTATTTTTTTTCAGGATATTTAGTGTAATATGAGTATAACTTTTATTAATCGAAATAATTTTTTACAAACATGGTGAAAATAGGAAGCGGCAAGACAAGTTTTATCAAGCATATCAAAAAGAGAGACGGACAAATTGTCGCATTCGATGAATCGAAAATTGCAAACGCTATCAGCAAAGCCATGACCGTTGTTGGAGAGGGATCTCCCGAGGAAGCTGCGCTTGTTGCCAACAAAGTTCTTGCCGAACTTGTCAGAATCACCAAGAAATTCAAGGATTTTGTGCCAGATGTTGAGGGAATTCAGGATATTGTCGAAAAAGAATTGATTCTTTCCGAATATGTAAAAACGGCGAAGGAATATATTCTGTATCGGCAGGAAAGAACAAGAATTCGCGAGCGAAATGAATCCGTTCCGGCAGATGTCAGGAAAAAAATTACCGAAGACGGCAAATATTTCATATCGTCATATCAGGAATTTATTTTCTATCAATTTTATTCGAGATGGCGTGAAGAACTCGGACGCCGCGAAACATGGGTTGAAGCCATCGACCGTTTTATGGATTTCATGAAAGAGAATATGAAATCGAAATTGACCCCAAAAGAATATCTTGAAATTCGAGAGGCGATCATTCATCAGGAAGTTTGTCCGTCAATGAGACTTCTCTGGTCATCGGGCAAAGCAGCAAGAAGATCAAATGTGACTGCGTATAACTGCGCTTATATCGCTCCGACAACATGGCGAGATCTTTCAGAAATTATGTACGTTTCCATGTGCGGAGGAGGATGCGGTTTTTCCGTTGAATCCGAGAATGTCGGAAAATTTCCCCAGATTCAAAAACAGATCGGTGCAAAAGCTCAAAAAATTATCGTTGAAGATAGCAAGGAAGGATGGTGCAATGCTTTTGTTTCAGCATGCGAGGCGTGGGAAAAGGGAATGGATGTGGATATTGATTATTCAAAAGTCCGTCCAGCCGGTGCAAAATTATCTGTTATGGGAGGCCGTGCATCCGGTCCGGATCCGCTTCGCGAACTTATGCAATTTACCCGCCGAAAAATTCTTGCTCGCCAAGGCCGACGTCTTTCGACACTCGATCTTCATGATATCATCTGCCAGATAGGTTTGATCGTAGTTGCCGGTGGTGTCAGGCGAAGTGCGCTTATTTCTCTTTCCGATTTTGATGATTCTGAAATGCGTGATGCAAAAAAAGGAGCTTTTTGGCAGACAGACGGGCAACGTTCGATGGCGAATGATTCCGCAGTCTATGAAAACAGACCATCCGCGGAGGAATTTCTCGAAGAATGGACAGCTCTTGTTACTTCGCATTCTGGCGAGCGGGGCATTTTCAATCGGGGAGGTCTTCAATCCCAAGTTCCTGCCCGCCGATGGAAAAATCTGAAAAATGCAAAACAAGTGGGAATGAATCCCTGCGGAGAAATTTATTTACAGTCAAAACAATTCTGCAATTTGACCTCAATCGTGGTCAGGCCGCATGATACGATGGAAACATTGAAAAATAAAATGCGTCTTGCGACTATTCTCGGCACCTATCAGGCAACATTAACCAAATTCGAGTATCTTTCAAAGGAATGGAAAGAAAATTGCGAAAAAGAACAGCTGCTCGGAGTTTCCATTACCGGCTATTATGACAATAAAATTGTCCGAAATGATAAAAATTTGCAATTATTGAGAAATGAAGCTGTCAAAACAAATAAAAAATACGCAAAAAGATTCGGTACGAATGAATCAACGGCAATTACCTGTGTGAAGCCACATGGAAATTCGGGTCAGCTTTTGGGTGTGGGTTCGGGAATGCATACTTGGTATTCGCATTATTATATTCGCCGCGTCCGTATTTCAGCAAACGATCCGCTTTTGAAACTTATTGCTGATCAAGGCGTGCCGGTCAAACCCGAAGTGGGATATTCCACGTCAAATGCGGCTACGATGGTTTTGGAATTTCCTTGCAAAGCACCGGACGAAGCGATGGTCAACAAAGATGTTACCGCCCTCGAGCTTTTGACAGAATGGAAAAGACTGAAAATTAATTTTACCGAACACAATCCATCCTCGACTATCTATGTCGGCGAGGATGAATGGATCTCCGTGGCCGATTTCGTTTATAAAAATTGGGATATCATTGGCGGACTTTCTTTCTTACCAAGAAGCAATCATGTCTACCAGCTCGCTCCATATGAAGAAATTACCAAAGAGGAATATGAGCGCCGCAAGAAGGAGATTGGACATGTTGATTTTTCCAAGCTTCCTCTGTATGAAAAGAGCGATGAGACAATCGGAGCAAAAGAGGCGGCATGTGTCGGGGGAATGTGCGAAATAGCTTGATGAGAAAGTTTGAAAAATAATGCAAAAAGAGCGGCGCGCGAAGCGCGCCGCTCTTTATTTTTTATGATGTGGTGATAGTGAGACCACACTTGAACTTTTTGATATTATAACGAATAATCTTGAGATTTTCCAAAAATG
The DNA here is from genome assembly GCA_963716205.1 of uncultured bacterium. Lineage (GTDB taxonomy): Bacteria > Patescibacteriota > Minisyncoccia > Phycocordibacterales > GWA1-40-21 > Bog-1340. Next base: position 531,312 of record OY970290.1, on the reverse strand, counting down.
GAACGCTGAAATGAAGGAATTTATGGGTCAGGAGCGTAAAGATCAGGTTTTGCAAATAAAATTATAACGTTATATCATATGGGTATGTTAAGGGGTTTTACAAAAAAGGATAATTTGACGGATGTTGTTGAGCGTTTGCCGAAGCCTGTTGTTACTGAGAAACCAAACACGGCTGTTAGGCAAAACACTCGATGAAATCGCGGATTATATAAATGCAAGCGGATATACTCACACCAATAATGTCGGTGAAAAACCAAAACCTTTCAAAGCGACAAAACAAAAAATTGATAAGATGCTCAGAGATCCTGTTTATACGGGTATACTCAAGTATGGAAAAAATGAGATCACGAATCTCATAGAGTTGTATGGATTTGTGCCAATGATCAGTGTTCCGGAATTTATGCAGATAAATAAGTTGTCTTCGGATGCACAGTATATTAGATTGGCAAAGGCTTATCGCAAAGCCGAAGGTGTAAAAGCCCATCTTATGAACGGTATTATTTTTTGTAGTGAATGTGGCGAATCAATGACGGCAGGAGCGACATCAAAGAAAACAAAAGATGGTATTGTCAGATATTTTTACTATCGTTGCGATAATGATGATTGTCCAAGGCGTGGAAAATCTTTGCGTGCCAATGTGATCACATCCTATATTTATAAATTTTTGGCTAGCAAACCTTTTTCTTCCAAAGAAAGTTATGATCATTATGTCGAGGAGATGAAAATTGTATCCAAAAACCGCGTGAATGAGGCAAGACAAAAACTTCTTTCTCTTCAAGCAACTAAAATTCAATCCAATGAAAAATTGCTGAGAACTAAGGATTTGCTTTTGCATGATGAGCCGGAGAGTGTCAAAGCCTATTACAAGGATGATCTAAAACGGTATGACGAAAAAATAAAGGAAAGTGAGGTAGCTATAGCCGAGGCAGAAAAATTTATTGGAAAGAATAAAATAAATATCAAGACATATTCTGAATTTCTTGAAATTATGGAGAATATGGCTAAAACATTGGCTTCTATCAAAAATATGGCTGAACTGGATTATTTTATCAGAAAAGTATTCTTGAACTTTACGGTAAAGGGGAAAAACGTTGAAAAATATACGCTAAATGCGCCTTTCGATGCTCTTTATGAGCTAAAAGTTTCAAACTGTGGGCGGGAGAGGACTTGAACCTCCATGCCTTGCGGCACTAGCTCCTAAGGCTAGCGTGTCTACCATTTCACCACCCGCCCAACAAAAAGCATCATACGTGCTTTTCAACAAAAACTCAAATAAATTGATTTTTTGTTATTTTTCTGTTATTTTAATGACTTGCACCCATAGCTCAGCTGGTAGAGCAAATCCCTCTTAAGGATAAGGTCGTTGGTTCGATCCCAACTGGGTGCACTAAGTTTTTTTGTGCCTGGGGTGGGAATCGAACCCACATCCGCGTTAAGCAGACAACATTTTAAGTGTTGCGTGTATACCAGTTCCACCACCCAGGCATTTATTATTTCCCTTTATTTCTTCCTCTGCGCGTCAATTTCAAACTATGACAATTTGGACAGAGAACCCTTAAATTTTCCAGCCGATTGTCTCTTTTGTTGCCATTAATATGGTCCAACTCAAGGGGGATTCTACCATCTTCAGATACCTTTGCCCAGTGACATTCTTCGCATTCAATATTTTTTATTTTTGCTTTGAAAAGTCTTTCTTTTAATTTAAAACTTTGAAAATCACTATTTTTTACAAGAATATCCTCTAATTTTATTTTTGGCACGCTGATGAATTTCATTCCGCGGTTCCACGCCTTTCCCTTAAAATGTTTTGTATCAATACCTAATTTTCTTATATATTTTTTAACTTGATCATAGTTTCCGCCAGCTGGTATGAGATTGATTTTATATAAAACTTGCCTAATGCTTGTGGAATGGAGCACTGCATCTTTTAAAGATTTTTCTGTCCAATTTTTGCTTTTTGGCATATGGTATACGAATAAGTTTTAGAACATATACGAGTATACCATTATATAATAGAAACATAAATTCTGGTGAGGCCCAGGGCGGAATTGAACCGCCGCATAGAGATTTTGCAGATCTCTGCCTTACCACTTGGCTACTGGGCCTTATTTTTTTTCAATGAAATCAAATCAATCTTTTGGCGATGCTTTTCTCCAAGATCGATCGCAAAATCAAACATGGGAATCTTGCCGAGCTTGGTGTGCGTCTTCACGTATTCTTTGAATTCGCTGCGCATTCTTTTGGCAAATTCAAGCGCCGGCTGCTCTTTGTCGGCCGGCAGCACCGTGAAAAGAATAGTAGCATATTTCTCGTCGTTTGAAAGGATTGCGTTCGTAATGGTAATGAGTGATGCGCCGTTGGATTCTTTTTGCATGAAATCCGCCGCCGCGCCTTTCACAATTTTTATTATTTTTTCGCTTCGGTTGGCCGACATGTTATTTTTCCATTATTTTAAAAATCTCAAGCTTGTCTCCGGGGGCGGGAATGATGTCAGATTGGAATTGGCAGCCGAATTCGACCCCGGCACCGACTTCGCTCGCTTTATTTTTTTCTTTTTGCAGCTCGCGTATCTTTCCGCGGCCGATTTCGGTCCCACCGCGCATGATTTTTGCGTTTTCGCCGACAAAAAAAGTTCCTTTTTCGGCTCGCGCGCCGATAATATGCTTGTCTTTCATCGAGCTGAAAATTTTTAGCACCTTTGCTTCAGCAGTCGTTTCTTCCACCATGACTTTCGGAGTTTTCTTTTCCACTTCTTCGGCAAGCCATTCGGAGATTTTATAAATGACATCGAATGTTTTTATTTCGACAAAAAGGCGTTCAGCGAGCGATTTTGCCGATGCGTCCACGCCGACATCAAAACCAAGAATGGTCGCCGGATTTCTGCCAGAGGCGAGTTTGATGTCATTTTCGGTGATATTTCCGATGCCGGCGTTGATGATTTTTATCATGACTTTGTCGTTTTTTATTTTTTGGATTTCATGCTCAATGGCCTTGATCGCGCCAACAACCTGCGCACGGATCATGATACGGATAAAAATTTCATCCGGATTTTCCGCTGTTTCCTCGGCAGACTTTTTCGGAATGATGATTTCATTTTTTTTATTTTTTTCTTTTTCGGCTTCGACATACGCCTCGGCTTCCTTTTTATTTTCAAAACTAACAAAGTGTTTGCCGACATCCGGCAGTTTGTCAAAGCCGATGATATGGATCGGAGATGAAAAGCTTGCCTGCGTGATTTTCTTGCCGAGAAAATCTTCCATCATCCTCGTCGGAGCGATCGCATCTCCAGAAACCACGAACATATTCTTTTTGATCGTGCCGTCTTTGATGATGACGGTCGAGGTAATACCTTTTTGATTGTCCATGTGCGCTTCGACGACGAATCCTTCCGCCGGCTTTTTCACATCTCCTTTCAATTCCGCCATTTCAGAAACGAGAAGAATCATATCCATCAGCTCGGGAATACCTTGTCCGGTCTTTGAGGAAATCGGCACATACGGAATATTTCCGCCGTAGCCTTCTATATAGATGCCGTTTTCCACCAAACTGTTTTTTGTTTTTTCGACATTTGCTCCCGGTTTGTCTATTTTGGATATTGCAACGACGTATGGTAGCTTGCTGTCAGTAATTGCTTTCAAAGCCTCGAGCGTTTGTTTTTTGACGCCGTCCTCCGCTGAGACGACAAGCACGGCGATATCGGCAACGCTTGTTCCCGACAAACGCATCGCATTGAATGCTTCATGTCCGGGTGTATCAAGGAAAGTTATTTTTTCCTCAATACCCGCCGGCGTCTTGTGAATAACTTCATACGCGGAAATTCTCTGCGTGATGCCGCCGGCTTCACCCTCCACAATATTTGTTTTTCGAATGTAGTCTAAAAGAGTGGATTTACCATGATCAATATGCCCCATGATGCAAACAATGGGAGAACGCTGAACGATGCTTTTGTGGGCATTTTTTTCCATAATATTTTTCGGGCAATAAAAAAAGAATTCCTGATTCCATTTTTTGTGTGATTTTCCTTATAATATGCTTTCTTTTGCTTTTTGCAAGGCAGTTTTCTCTTCAGTGCTCAATTCATATTCGGACTTCATTCCTTTGACCGGCTTGGAAAAGACGCTGATATGGTCGCGCGAATAGAGCGAAGAGATGACCACGCCGTCGCCATCGGCATTGACAAGAGCGGTGGCAAAGCTCTGATTGCTTCCCGAGCCGTCGCCTTTCCACGGATTGAAGCGTACGGTCTCATTGCCGGAAATTGTTTTCTTCATTTTGGCATCGATAACATCAAAATGTTTCGTCGCACCTTCTGAATATTTTTTCAGATATTCAATATTGCTTCGCATGTCGGCAAGGACATCGTCAAGCGAGCCGGCTTTGCCTTTCAATAATTTTCTCAAAGTGATTTCCAAGCGAATGATCCAAAAAAGGAGAAGTAAGATGATGACCGCAACGCCCGCGAGTGTGTATAAGTTGAAATTCATGAGATTATTATATATTTTTTTATCCGATTGTAAATATCTTTTCTCCTTGCTATATTCATGTTGATGAAAAAGATATATCTGGACAATGCATCGACTACACCGACCGATAAAAAGGTGGTTGAGGCGATGAAGAAATACTGGAACGCAGATTTTGCCAATCCGAGCTCGATACACTCGATGGGGGTCACGGCAAAAAAAGCGGTGCAAAACGCGAGGAAAATTATTGCCGAGAGTTTGAATGCACACGAGCGGGAAATTATTTTCACCAGCGGAGGAACGGAGGGGAATAACCTTGCTTTTTTTGGTGTCGTTAAAAAACAATTGATGATGGGGAAAAAAGTCCATGCCATCACCACTGAAATCGAGCACAGCTCCATTCTCGAATCATTTAAGGAATTGGAAAGGATTGGATGCACTGTGAGCTATTTGAAGGTGGATGAAAATGGACTAGTCAATCCAAAAAATCTGCGGGAGATGATAAAGCCGGAAACGGTGATCGTTTCCATTGGATACGCAAATAGTGAGATAGGAACAATCCAGCCGATAAAAGAAATTATAAAGGAAATCCGTCACGCGAGAAAAGAACTTGGCAGAGGAAGGATTGCAATGCCATATTTACATCTCGATGCATCCGCCGCGATGCAATATGAGAATATGAATGTCGAGGAGCTTGGTGCGGATTTAGTTACAATCGATGCGCAGAAAATTTACGGTCCGAAAGGTATCGGCACGCTCTACATAAGAGACGGCGTGGAGATCGAACCGATAATTTTCGGCGGAGGACAAGAAAATGGAAAGAGAAGCGGAACGGAAAATGTGCCGGCGATTGTCGGATTTGCGAAAGCGGTGAAGATCAATGAAAAAATAAAAGGAAAAGAAGGAAAGAGAGTGGCAAAATTGAGGGACGAATTTTTTGAAGGAGTCAAAAAATTCGTCCCGAATGCCATGATGAACGGCAATTTGAAAAATCGTTTGCCAAACAACATCAATATTTCCATTCCCGGACAAGACGGTGAGATGATGGTTTTGCGGCTTGATGAAGCGGGGATTATTTGTTCAGCAGCGTCGGCGTGCGCATCAGGTGCAGGAGAATCCGACGTGGTGAAGAAAATTTCTAATCTTGCGCGGGCAAAATCCACCCTGCGGTTTTCTCTCGGTAGGGAAACAAAAAAATCAGACATCACATATCTTTTGAAAAAACTTTCCGTAATTTGCAAATAGTTCCATTTAGCTTATAATGCTATTTATTATGGAAGGTCTCACCAAACATCAAATTATTCTACTCACGCTTCTTGTCAGCTTCATTACTTCAATTGCGACGGGAATCGTGACGGTCGCCCTGATGAATCAGGCACCGATCGGCGTCTCCCAGACGATTAATCGCGTCGTTGAGCGGACAATAGAGACAGTTGCTGCCACATCTACTCCCTCAAAAAATAATCCTGAAGAGACGAAAGAAACAGTCGTTGTTTCCGAAGACAGCCAGGTGGTCAGCGCGATCAACAACAATACGCAAAGTGTCGTGCGAATTTTTGCCGAAGGTGTTGATCCGAAAACAGGACTTCCGACATCAAGCTTTGTCGGTCTCGGCGCCGTCATCGCAAGCAATGGAACGATCGCAACTGATAACGGTGTCATTGATTCAGGCGGAAAATATTCAGTACAAACGAGTGACGGTATATCATACAATGCAAATGTTTTGGAAGCCGACGACAGCCAAATAGTTGCACTTTTAGAGATTAGCACGACAAGCACGAGCACATCTTTATTTTCCGGCGTGACGCTCGCGAGCAATGATCTCCAACTCGGACAAGCTGTCGTCTATATCGGTGGCGAGACGAAAAATTCCGTTGCAACAGGAATCGTTTCGAGTCTCGGCACAAAAAATATTTCCGCGACAAGCACAGAAGCGACTTCAAGCGCAACGAGTACGCAGACGGTCGAGACGCAAATCGTTTCGATTGACACAAGTGTTCCGGCAGGCGATTTGATTCCCGGCGGACTTCTTTTTGATCTTTCCGGAGAACTTGTTGGTGTCAAATCCGCATATCCAAACGGCGATACATTTTTTGCTCCGATCTCCGCAATCCAATCCGCACTTTCTTTTGTCAGTAGCCAGAAAAAACAATAAAAGTTTTTTCCAATAATTTAATTTTGACCCAAACTATTTTTGGTGTATAATACATTTATAAATTTAATTTTAACCTTATTTTTAGCCATAAATTATGCCACCACTAAATAATTTCACCACAAAAGCAAAGGAAGTCATCAGAAGAGCTCACGAGCTTGCGATTGAACGTGGACAAAATCACGTCGGTCCTTTGCACTTACTCGCCGCACTTGTTCTTCAGGAAGAAAGCGTCGTTACTTCGATTTTGGACCGGCTCGATATTGATATCATTTTATTCACCGATTCAATCATGGAAGCGATCGAATCCAACCTCACGTCGACGACACTTTCTCCGCATAATCAGATTTATCTGACACCAGAACTTGCATCCATCCTTGAACTTTCCGGCAAAGAGGCGAGCGATCTCAAAGATGAATTCATCTCCACAGAGCATCTTTTTCTCGCTGTGCTTGATACGCCATGTTCCGCGCGGGATATTTTGCAGAAATTCAAAATCGACAAAGCGACGATCCTTAAAATCCTTTCCGAATTGAAAAATCTCAAAGGCGATGAAATGAACCAGCCGAAAAAGTATCGGGCCATTTTGAAATATACGAGAAATCTGACCAAGCTCGCAAAAGAAAATAAATTGGATCCTGTTATCGGACGCGACAATGAAATCTCGCGCATCATCCAGATACTTTCGAGAAGAACAAAAAATAATCCCATTCTCATCGGCGAAGCCGGTGTCGGAAAGACGGCAATCGTCGAAGGTCTCGCGCTGCGTATCGCAATGAATGACGTGCCGGAATCTCTCAAAGATAAAGAACTGGTATCGCTTGATCTCGGCTTGCTTGTTGCTGGCACGAAATACCGCGGAGAATTCGAGGAACGGATGAAAGGAATCATCAAAGAGATAGAAAAATCCGAAGGTAAAATAATTATTTTTATCGATGAAATTCATACGATTGTCGGCGCGGGTTCCGCCGAAGGATCAATGGATGCTTCAAATATGCTCAAGCCCGCGCTTTCCCGCGGCGAGCTTCGCACTATCGGCGCGACGACGCTCAGGGAATATCAGAAAATTGAAAAAGATCCGGCACTGACGCGGCGTTTTCAGCCAGTCGTGGTCAGCGAGCCAACGATTGACGATTGCGTTGCCATCCTCCGCGGCCTCAAAGAAAAATATGAGCTGTATCACGGCGTGCGCATTACCGACGACGCGATTTTGGCAGCGGTCAATTTGAGCTCGCGGTATATCACAGACAGATTTTTGCCGGACAAGGCAGTCGATTTGATTGATGAAGCATCTTCAATGCTGAAAATCTCACTTGAAAATCTGCCGCCGGTTTTGGAGGAAACCCGCAGGAAAATCATGCGCCTTGAAATAGAAAAAGAAGCGCTGAAAAAAGAAGCGGAAGGAGAAAAAAAGAAAGAAACGAAAAAGCGCGTCCTCGTGATCGAAAAAGAAATTGCCGATTTGAAAGAAAAGACCGCCGATCTCGAGCTCCGCTGGACAAATGAAAAAGAAATTCTCACCGGTATTAAAACTCTGAAAAAACAATTGGAACTTTTGCGCATTGAAGCGGAAAATGCGGAAATTCAGGCAAATCTTGCCGTCGCGGCGGAAATCCGCTACGGGAAAATTCCTCAAGCGGAAAAAGATTTGGATGTGAAATTAAAAAAACTGAAAAAATTGCAAAGCTCGCGCAGAGTCTTGAAAGAGGAAATTACTGAAGAGGATATTGCCACTGTTGTTTCCAAATGGACGGGCGTGCCGGTCTCGCGAATGCTTGAAAGCGAGGCGCACAAGCTCGTGCGCATGGAAGAAGATTTGAAAAAACGAATCGTCGGACAGGATGAAGCTGTGAGAAAAATTTCTGATACGATAAAGCGAAGTCGAGCGGGAATTGCAGATCCAAATCGTCCGATTGGTTCATTTATTTTCCTTGGTCCGACTGGCGTCGGAAAGACGGAATTGACCAAAGCGCTCGCGGAATTCCTTTTTGACGATGAAAAAGCTCTTGTGCGGGTGGATATGTCGGAATTTATGGAAAAGCATTCCACTTCAAAATTGATCGGCTCGCCGCCCGGATATGTTGGACATGAAGAGGGGGGAACACTGACGGAAACCGTCAGGCACAGACCGTATTCGGTGATACTTTTTGACGAAATCGAGAAAGCGCACCCGGAAGTTTTTAATTTGCTTTTGCAGGTTCTTGACAATGGCAGATTGACGGATGCGAAAGGCAGAACGGTCAATTTCAAAAATACCGTCATCATCATGACGTCAAATATCGGCGCGCAATTCATAGACAAAATGGAGCAAATTGGTTTTACGACATCCGACGGAAAGAAAAATGAATACAATTTGGTGAAAGAAAAAGTGCTTGCATCACTCAAAGATTTCTTCCGTCCGGAATTCCTCAATCGTCTCGACGATGTAATCGTCTTTGATGTTTTGAGCCGCGATGCGATACGAAAAATCGTGGACATTCAAATCGAAGAAGTGCGGGAGCGATTGAAGATAAAAGAAATTATTTTGGAAATAAAAAACGAAGCTCTGGAATATCTTTCAAAAGAAGGATACAATCCGCAAAATGGCGCCAGGCCACTGAAACGGCTGATCCAAAATAAAATCCTTAATCCGATTGCATCGCTCATCATCTCGCAGGGAATTGTCAAAGGCGGCACGGTGACCATCAGTTTGAAAAACAATGAATTAACTTTTGAAGTGAAAAAAGGCAAGCGTGGAGCGATACTTGAAAAAGAATTTTTGAAAGAAATGGTTGTATAAAATAGCAGCAGTAATATACTCTGCTGTATGGAGAAAATAAATTCAAGACAAAAAGGTGATCAGACAATTGGAGTGGTAATTGGATATTTTATATCCAAAAAACTACGAGGTTTGCCTGCCGATTGGCGATAAAAGAAGCTATGATTTTGTCGTTGAAAAAGTGGACTTTTGAGAAAAATTCAGGTAAAATTTGCTGGGATTTACAGAAAGTCCAATAAATGCGAGGTTGGTTTAAGGATTACGGGAGGGAACCAGTCATTCAATTATTCAAAAAATATGGGAAAAAAGATTTTGATTTTCTTTTTGTTTTTACAGAACGGAGAGAAAAATATCTTATTCCATGGACTGATTTGGATAATCGAAATGAAATTTCTATAGAAACCAAAAAGTATAAGAAGTATTTATTTTAATATTGCGCCGGTCGTATAGCGGCTATTACAGGAGACTGTAAATCTCCCGCCTTCGGGCATCGTTGGTTCGAGTCCAACCCGGCGCACCAAGAAAATCTAGAATAAAGCCAGTTATCCACAGTTACTGCCGAAAAATCCATATTTTGCATAGATTTTTCCGGAAAAACTATTGTATTTTTCTTTATAGTATTTTATAATTATAAAGTGAACAAAAAAGCCTCGCGAATTTAGTGCGCCGGGAGGCTATTTCGGTAGGACTTTGTTGCATGTTTTAACATTTTGCAAATGCAAAAAAAACATTTTTTCGCCAAAAAAACATTTCTGAAATTATGCGCGACAATGCTGCTGTTTTTCGTCTCATTCAGCTATGCCTTCGCGGCATCTGGTGCTCCAACAACCCTAAGTTTTCAAGGTAGACTGTATGACGCTTCCGGTAATCTGCTCGGCGGCGCCGGCACGACATACTATTTCAAATTTTCTCTCTGGGACAATCCGACCGTCGGTTCTGGTTCGCGTTTGTGGCCGGCATCAGCTCCGACATCTTTTCCGTCAATCGTAAAATCGGGAGTTTTTAATGTGAATATTGGCGACACGGCGGATGGATATCCCGATGCATTGAATTATAATTTCAATACTAACAGCACCATCTATTTACAGATCGAAGTTTCTTCTGACAATGTTACATTCCAAACGCTTTCTCCGCGGCAGCTCATCACTGCGGCGGCGTTTGCGCAGCTTGCGGGTGCGGTTTCCGGAGTTGGGCAGTCATCGTTTGGCACAACGACACCGATCGCGAATTCCGTTGTCAGTATCGTCTCCACCTCCACCAATTCTACAGCACTGACTATCGGCGGATTCTTTGGGCAAGTCGCCGATCTTTTTGATGTGCAAAATTCCACGGGAAATAATTTATTTTCAATCAATGCAAATGGCTCGACGACAATTGCAAATTTAACCGCAGGCATTGTTCGAAGCACGGCAAGCGGTCAGCTTTACACGGACACGAATTCATATCTCACTTCTGCCGAAGCTTCCTCCACATACGCTTCAACAACATGGGTGGCAAGCACATTTGAACCAATCGCTTTACTTCAAAATGATTATGTTTCTACTTCAACATTCAGTGGAACCCTTGCCTCATATCTGACAAGTGCAACAGCGGCAAATATCTATTTGCCGCTCTCGGCCTCAACATCGCTTGCATATATTCCGTTTGCATCATCATCACTATATTATCTCGCTTCCAATCCAGAGGGTTTTATTTCTACCACATCAATCGCTGCCGATTATGTTTCTACTTCGACTTTTTCAACAACGCTCAACTCATATCTTTCCACCACTTCCGCGTCGCAAATTTATTTGCCGCTCTCCGCAAGCACTTCGCTTGCCTATGTTGCAACGGAAACAGATCCGTTTTTTGAAGCAGCGTCTTCCTCACTTCCATATTACATTCCAGCCGCGTCCTCCAGTTTGTATTTACTGAATTCTGCTTCCACCTCTTTGGCATACATTCCGTTTGCATCCTCAAGTTTGTATTACCTCAACTCCAATCCTTCCAATTACATCACGGCCACCACCTCATCACTGACCAACTACGTCTCAACCTCAACCATCACCAATTACCTGACGACGGCAACAGCCGCCTCCACCTACCTTCCGCTCTCGGCCTCAACATCGCTTGCATACATTCCGTTTGCATCCTCAAGTTTGTATTACCTCAACTCCAATCCTTCCAATTACATCACGGCCACCACCTCATCACTGACCAACTACGTCTCAACTTCATCCTTTGCCAACACGCTGCTTGGATATCTCTCAACGACATCGGCCGCCGCCAACTACGTCTCAACCTCAACCATCACCAATTACCTGACGACGGCAACAGCCGCCTCCACCTACCTTCCACTCTCGGCCTCGACATCGCTTGCATACATTCCGTTTGCCAGCTCAACTCTCTATGTTCCTTATTCAAATGCGACTGGCGGAGTGAATCTCAACAACAATGCTCTTGCAAATGTTTCCACGCTTTCTGTCGGTTCGGCGACGGCTCCAACAGGCGGAGTGGCATATTTCAATGGAAACGTGGCGATAGGGACGACAAGCCCTGCGGACTTGCTCACGGTGCAGGATAAATCCGCAAATGAAGTCTATGCGACAAGCTCGAATCTTCTTTTGGTCGGCGATTCGATTTCAGGAACGCATTGGAGCGGCAGTAATTTAACTTGGACACACGCCACGGGAACAGGATTTACGCAAGGTCTTGCAGATAATACATGGCTGCCGACATCGGGAAATTATTATCAGACCGCTTATACCATTTCCGGCGTATCCACGGGAACAGTAAGCATAAGTTTTGGCGGGGTCACGTATGCCGCGAATGTTTCGGTTTCAGGAGTTTCAGCGCCTTTTGCGGCGGTCAATTCTACGGGACATTTTACCGTTACACCGACGGCAAATTTTGACGGAACAATTACTTTTGCAGTGTATCAAGTCACTCCAAGCCCTGGGGTATTCAGCATTCTCGATACCACAGGTTTATCTGATTTTGAAATCCGTTCGAGTCCTCAGTCTTTGCTCAATACATTTGTTGGAGTCAGTGCAGGCGGATTCAATACGACAGGAAATGGTAATACCGCTTTGGGAGATTCTGCTCTCTATTTCAATCAGACAGGAAGCAATCAGGTTGCTATCGGTTACGGAGCACTGCAAAATACTAATGGCACAAATTATAATACTGCTGTTGGTTATGGGGCTTTACAACTTGACTCTAATGGAAGTTCTAATACCGCAGTTGGCTATCTTGCTCTCAATACAAAACCGACGAGCAACAACTCAAACAATACCGCAGTCGGATATGAAGCTCTCCAAAAAACAACAGGCGCTCAAAATGTTGGCATGGGTCTTCAAGCTCTTTTCAATGAAACTTCCGGCGGTTCCAATACAGCATTCGGATATACTGCTATGAACAGTCTGACCACGGGAAGTAATGACCTCGGTTTGGGTTATAACGTGCAACCGCTTGCAAATAGCGATAACAACGAAATTGTCATCGGTAATGGCACGACAGGATTGGGTTCCAATACCACGGTGATAGGAAATGCGAGCACGACGTTGACGGCACTCTATGGAAATGTGGCGGTGGGGACGACAACGGCGGCATCAATACTTACTATTCAAGGCACTTCAACAACTCCGCTTTTGAATATCATGGCTTCGTCAACAAATTCGGCACTGTATGTTTCGAATGTGGGGAATGTTGGAATTGGAACAGCATCCCCACTTTATCCTCTGCAAGTCGTTGCTACAAATAGCGGAACTTCAACTAATGTTATGGAATTGCAAAATAATTCTGCCACAACCGGTTCAGGAGTAAATCTTAGATTTGAAGACACATCTGCCGATGGAAGTTTAACAAACGGATTGACATATCTGAATGCAGTCAGACAATCAGACGGCTCAATGAATTTTGAAATCTATAATGCACCTGGAAGCAATGGAACACCAAATGCAAATTTGACTATCATTGGCGATACTGGTGATCTAGGAATTGGAACGACCTCACCTTCCCAAACTCTTACTGTTGTTGGTTCAGGTTCACAAGACATTTTCAATGTCGCTTCAAGTTCAGGAATTTCTGATTTATATGTAACTTCAGCAGGTGATGTAGGAGTGGGGACGAGCACGCCCGTAGCAATTTTTGATGTAAATTCGGGAAATAATGCTATTCCTTCAAAATTTATAGAATCGGATGTTTCTCGTTCAACATTCTTTGACAGTCAAATACCAACTAATAATTTTGTGTTTGACGATATTTCAAATGCTGCCGGTTCGCAGTTGCGATTTCGTTCAAAACCATTCGCTGACTTGGGGCAAAATAATGGAGTTACCCAAAATATATTAAATTTGGAAGGAGATACTGGATACGTAGGTATTGGAACAACAAACCCTCAGCAAACCCTTGATATGGTTGCAGGCGGAACATACGGATACAATGGCACGCAAGTTATTATTGCTTCTACAACTGCTTTTGATTATTTCTTTGGCGATGCGGGAAATTTGTCAACGACAGGTGTTTCTAATACCGCAATTGGACACGATGCTCTCATTGCTGTTGGAATAGGGGGTTACAACACCGCAATTGGGGATATTACCCTTGCTAGTGATGCATCAGGTAGTAACAATACTGGAATTGGTCGTGCTGCTCTCGAAGTAGATAGCTCAGGTGGTGGCAATACCGCTGTAGGTCGTAGTGCCCTTTATTATAACACTACAACTAACAATAACACTGCTTTAGGTTATCAAGCCGGTGAATTTGCTTCTGGAAGTTCATCGATAGAAAACCAAATATCAAGCAACTCTCTTTATCTTGGCTATTTAACCTCTCCTCTTGTAAGTGGCGACACAAATGAAATCGTAATTGGAGAAAACACAGTCGGACTCGGCTCAAATACTACTGTAATAGGAAGCTCAACAGCAACGACCCTGACGGCGATTCCAGCAGGTGTTTTTGATATAGGCACAACAACAGCATCAACAACATTCTATGTTGCAGGTTCGGGACTGTTGGCAACGATTGGTGATGGTGGGACATCAAACACAACAGCGGGTCTTGAAATGGGCGGTGGCAGAGCATTGTTCGGTTACAATGGAACAGACAATGCCGTTTCAATAGAGGGCGGTAATGCAAAAGGAATTGAATTTCTTGTCGGTGGAACTTCTGGAACTTTTCCAGATGGTGGCACAGATGCCATGACAATTCTGGGAAGCGGAAATATTGGATATGTTGGAATAGGAACTTCAACTCCAACTTCACTCCTCACTGTCTGGGGCAACCTTTCCGTTGGAACTTCAACATCACCATTACTTCTCGTAAATTCTGCAACTGGCATATTAACCATCAACAGCCCTCTCGGCTCGGAAGGTCTTACTCTTGAAACAAATGGTTCGGCAAGAGTAAGTCTTAGTGCCACAACAGGAAGCGTTCTAGGTTCTCTTTCTTTTGGAGCTTCGCAAAGTATCGGGTGGGGTGCTAGTGCCAACTTTGGAAATGCCGATGTCGGACTTGCACGATACACGGCCGGGGTTTTACAGGTTACTGGAAATGCACTTAACAATTTTTCAACGCTTATAGCTGGAAATCTTGATGTTCCAATCTCAACTCCAGCTATTCCCACCATCGCCTCATCAACAATCGGCGGAACGCTTTCTGCAGGTACATATTGGTTCAAAGTTTCCGCGTCAGACGGAATTGGTTCTACGACTCCCTCTGCTGAAGTCACTGCCACAACAACGGGCACAACTGGCTCGATTACTCTGACGATAGCAGCAGTTACCGGAGCAGCTTCCTACAATATTTATTTCTCCACCACGACTGCAGGAAATGAATTGGCATATTTTTCCACTACAACCACGACATTTGTTTTTGCCACAACATCAGGAGCTACGAATTTACCTTCAGGCGTACCAACCGTTACGAATGCGTATGCGGACAAAATAGCATCATCGAGCAATTCTTGGTTTGATGGGGGAGATGTGGGAATAGGGACATCAAATCCAATAGACATATTAAACATTGCCGGAACGAATAACAACGGTATCACGCTATCGGGAACAAACCCGACAATAAGCATGAATTCTTCAAATTATTTGAGAATTGGGAATGGCCTCTGGTATTATTACGGCAATGCAGGAAACACATGGCAACTCTATGATTCAAAAGGAGGCGCACAGAGATTTGTCGTTGCCGCCGATACCGGAAATGTTCTTATTCCGACAGGAACTCTGACTGTCGGTTCAACAACGGCACAATCCGCATTAGGTTTTGTGTATATTCAAGCGACTTCAAGCTCAAATACCGCGCCGTTATTGACCGTGGCGACTTCCACAGGCGCGACATATTTGACTGTGTTAGCAAATGGAAATGTTGGGATTGGGACGAGTAATCCACAAAATGCTCTCACTCTCACTTCAGGTGATACCTTTGTCACCAGCATGGCAACTCCCGCAACACCGGCGATAGCTTCATCAACTACGGGTGGAAATTTGACGTCAGGTACATATTGGTTCAAAGTTTCCGCGTCAGACGGAATAGGAACGACGACTCCCTCTGCTGAAGTCACTACCACAACAACGGGCACAACTGGCTCGATTACTCTGACGATAGCAGCAGTTACCGGAGCAGCTTCCTACAATATTTATTTCTCCACCACGACTGCAGGAAATGAATTGGCATATTTTTCCACTACAACCACGACATTTGTTTTTGCCACAACATCGGGAGCTACGAATGGAACGGTGCCGACAGTTACGAATGCCTATATTAATAAAATTTCTGCTTCAGGAACTTCATGGCTTGATGGCGGTGCCGTCGCTATTAATGAAAACCCAACTAATATTCCAGCAGGGTTTGGACTTACCATAGGTGGTGGACCAACCGGAGTGAATCCAACTATTTATTTTGGAAATTCTTCCAACTGGCAAAGATACGCTACTTTTGAAATGTATAATTCAAATTTTGCAATGTATAATACTCAAACAAGCGTGTATCAGTTTTTAGATACACCGACTGGTTTGATGGGACTGAATACTTCTACACCAACATCAATTCTTTATGTTCAAGCAAGCTCGACCACAAATACAAGTCCATTATTTACAGTTGCTTCATCATCAAGCGCAGTTTTTACTGTATTGGCAAGCGGAAATACTGGAATCGGAACGACGAGTCCGGCATATGCGCTCACGGTCGCCGCATCTTCAACGGGACAAATTCAAATGATCGATACCGCCGGTGCAGCCGGAGACTATTGGTATATCGGTGATGCCGCGAGCAATACGTTTGATGTCTTTGATCAAGGCAATGCCGGTGTTTATATGACAAACGGCGGCACCTCATGGACATCGGCATCCGACGAGCGCCTGAAAACAAATATCACTACCCTCGGCACTTCAACACTCGATGAAGTATTAGCTCTTAATCCCGTGACCTACAATTGGATCGCCACCAGTTCTTCCCAGGCAGAACAAGTCGGTTTCATTGCCCAGCAAGTGGCGGCAGCAGGACTTACCGATGTCGTTGTCATGCCTTCCAATCCAAATGACTGCGTTCCCGGCGATGTAAATCAAAGCGACTGCTATGGTCTCGACTATGATCGTTTCGCTCCATACCTCGTCAAAGCTATTCAGGTGCAGCAGGGATTTATTGGTACGATTGAAACATTCATCAACAATCTGGCGAATGGTATAGCGCATCTTGCAGATATTTTTGTAGAGCAGCTGACGGTTGGAACACAGGCTGCACCATCAAGCTCTGGTATTACGATGTATGATCATGCGACAGGGCAGCCGTATTGCGTATTTATAAACAATGGCGTATGGACAAATTCTGCAGGGGCCTGCGGAACCGCAACGTCAACGAGTGACATCACAGATACAGCTTCTGTCGGAAGTGCCGGCGGAGATTCCTCATCGGAAAGTTCGGCAAGTTCATCAGACGCAACAATGACTGACGATACTTTTGCGACATCCACAGCTTCGACAACAGACGAAACAGTTGCAACATCGACAGCAACTTCAACTCCGGATATCATAGCAACCTCGACACCCGAGATAATTCCCGATGATTCGGCTTCAAGCACCGATACTACGGATACTTCGGGCGATCTTTCGACATCGACAGATGCAAGTTCAACAGGTCAATAAAATGAATATGCGAACTATACAAAAATACATAGCATATTTTTTCGGTTTCGCATTTTTTTTATATTTTTTCAGCATGATTCACGCGCAAGAATTCAGTTCTGGAAATTATACGATCCTCAATCCGGTTATGGATCTCGGCGGGGGATATTCGCAGTCGGCAAATTATGAATTGCAGGGTTCGCTCGGACAAATAGCAACCGGTCCTTCGACTGCGGCAAACTTTGAAGCTAGTCTCGGCTTTCAATATTATTCAATTGTTTCTTCGCCGATTATTTCCACGATTCCCGGCGACAGTCAGGTCGTCGTTTCATGGACAAATGCAAACAGTTCACTCGGCTGGACGGTCGGCGGATACAATATCGGCGTTTCAACGGTTTCGGGCGGTCCCTACACATTTACATCAGTTGGAAATGTAACAACAAAAACCGTGACCTCGCTCGCAAACGGCACGACGTATTACTTTGTCGTGCAGGCACTTGATGCGCTTGGCAATGTCATTGTCACGAGTGGTGAAGTTTCCGCGACACCTGTCAGCTCGGCTCCGACAACATGTACGGATCCATCCGCCACAAACTATGGCGGACCACTTCCGTGTACATATCCGGCTCCGCTTATTTGTACCGATCACAATGCTATTAATTTCAACAGACCGCTTCCATGTATTTATTCGCAAAGCGGTGGTGGAGGGGGTGGCGGCGGTGGCGGCGGAAGCAGTCCGGCACCAGCAGTTTCTTCGACCGGTGTGAATTTTTCCGGCAGAGCATATCCGCTTTCGACAGTCGGAATACTTGAAGACGGTCAGCTTGCGGTGACCACGATTGCCGACCCCGATGCGAATTTCAGCGTTTCGATTAGTAATCTTGCTTCCGGAAATTATACTTTTTCTGTTTTTGGAGAGGATAGCTCCGGCAGGCATTCAAGTGCGTTCACTTTTCCCATTTTTATAACTTCCGGTGTCACGACAAATATCGGAAGTATTTTTCTCGCGCCGACGATCGCCGTTGATAAAAGCGAAGTGAAACAAGGGGACAATATTTCGATTTTTGGACAGAGTATTCCTGATGCGAATATAACAATTTCCGTGAACTCGGCGCAGGAATTTTTTGAACAGACGCCATCCGACAAAAATGGAATTTATCTGTATGATTTCGATACCAGCCCGCTTGCTCTTGCCGAGCATACGACAAAATCCAAAGCGGCGACATCGAGCCTTATCAGCCCATTTTCGAGCGTTGTCAGTTTTCTTGTCGGCGACAAGACGGTTCTCGCTTCGCAAAGCGCATGCCCTCCCAAAGGAGATTTGAACGGAGACTGCAAAGTGAATCTGGTCGACTTTTCCATTGCCGCATACTGGTATCATAGACCTTTGAGTGCTGCATTTTTGGCGATAGATAAAGCGGAACT
Source organism: uncultured bacterium (assembly GCA_963716205.1). GTDB lineage: Bacteria > Patescibacteriota > Minisyncoccia > Phycocordibacterales > GWA1-40-21 > Bog-1340. Next base: position 512,409 of record OY970290.1, on the reverse strand, counting down.
TGCCGGTACGGGACAGATTACCCTGACGGATTTTTCCATCATGGCGTATTATTGGACGGGATAAAATAAAATAAACCCAATGCTTAAATTATATAAAAAAATATTTTTTCTTTTATTTCTCATCCCGTGTTTTGCTTTTGCCCAGCAGTCATCCTATGTAAATGTGAATGCGGGCGAACTGCTTCAAAAAGCGGATCTTTTTCTTTCGCCTGCAACCGCCACGATTATCAGTGGCTCAACAATTGAAATACCCGTTTTTGTAAATACTGAAGGACAAAGCATCAATACAGTTTCTCTTTCAGTGAATTTTGATCCGACAAAGCTTGCTCTCGTCAATCCGTCAGACAGCAATTCCATTATCGGCATCTGGGTTGATCCGCCGACGTATTCAAATACCAATGGAACCCTGGAACTTTCCGGTGTTATTCCAAACGGCATCACGACCGAAAGCGGTTTGATTACGACGATGACATTCCGCGCGCTCACAACCGGACAAGCGAATGTTACCATTTCAGATGCATCGCGTATTTTGGCGAACGACGGGCAGGGAACAGCAGTGGAGCTTGAAGTCGGGCGCGGAACCTATACAATTTTGCCGCAAGCGCCGGAAGGTCCGCAGGTTTTTTCCGAAACCCATCCGTTTCAAGATACCTGGTATAACAATAATTCTCCTGTTCTGGCATGGAACAGAGACGATGGGGTGAGCGGTTTTAGTTTTACGCTCGATGACAAGCCGTTCACCGTTCCGGATAATGTCATTGATGCGACAGATACGGTCATTTCATATCCAAACCTGACCGACGGAATTTGGTATTTTCATATCAAGGCACAAAAAGACGGCATCTGGGGAGGGACAACGAATTTTGTCATACGCATCGATACTGCACCTCCGGCAGCGTTCACTCCACAGGTCGCAATAGTGACGGCATCAAACAATACGCAGGCACTCGTTTCTTTTTTTACCACAGATGATCTTTCCGGAATCGATCATTATGAAGTTGGCGTTGTCGATATCAGCAAATCTCCCAACAGTTCTCCGGTTTTTGTCCAATCAGACAGTCCGTATGCACTTGCTCTCAAACCGCTTGATACTCTGCGGGTGACCGTGCGTGCTTTTGATCGTGCGGGAAATGTCAGAGATGAAACGATCACCGTCGCCCCGCCGGTAACATGGATTAATTTTCTCAAACAAAATTGGATTATCATTCTCCTCCTCCTCCTTTTAATCGGACACTATCTTTTCGGGCACAAAATCATTGCACGCCTAAAAAGAATTTTCAAAGATGCAAAAAATGAGGAAATGCGCAAAAAAACGGAGGAGCAGGAAGTGGAAAAAATCGAGGCTCTGGAGGAACTGGCAAGCGAAGAAAGCTTACAAGCAAAGCAAAAAGAAATTAAGGATCAGTATCTGAAAAATCTTGAAGCAATAAACATGAGTCAGACAGAAATTCCTGTTAAAGAAGAAATACATGAAAATACAGCAGCCAAAATCGAAGAAGACAAACTTTTGCCGATTATAAAAATAGACAATCAATGATATGAAATGCCATAATTACAAAATTCTATTTCCATTTCTTATTTCCCTTTTCATTTTTGTTCCGAAGTTTTCATTCGGTGCCGAATTTATCGCGAGTTCGTCGGCAGAGAATATCCATGCAGGCGATCAATTCGAAGTCGATATTCTTTTGAACACGCAAGGAGAAAATGCCAATGCAGTTGGCGGAACAGTCGTTTATCCTTCCAATCTTTTACAATTGAATGAGATTCGAGACGGAAATTCACTCGTCAATTTTTGGATTGATGCGCCGACAAGCACGGCAAACGGCGTTATTTTTTCGGGAATCACGCCTGGTGGCTACGAGGGATCGACGGGAAAAATACTTTCGCTCGTCTTTACCGCGCAAGCAGCGGGTGCCGGAAATATTTCCGTAACAAACGGACAGCTTTTGAGAAATGACGGCTCCGGCAGCGAAATTTCGCTCACGGTTTCCGATTTTTCATTTTCTGTTTCCGAAAGCGGAAATACCAATGGAGTCAAAGTGCCGTTGGTCAAAGATAACCAACCGCCGGAATCATTCGTACCGGAGGTCGGCAGCGATCCAAACGTATTTGACGGGAAATTTTTCGTCGCTTTTGCAGCGAGCGATAAAGGAAGCGGTATCGATCATTATGAAGTGAAGGAAACGAAATACCGCATATTTGATTTTTCAAAATGGATTGTTGTGACAAGCCCGTATGTGCTGACAGACCAAAATTTGCAAAGCTATATTTATGTCAAAGCAGTCAGTAAAACCGGCACTGAAAGAATCGAGGAAATTAGCCCGGTGCATTCATTGCCAGTCTATGAAAATCCGGATATTTGGTTTATACTTATCCTAGTCATTATTTTTCTGTTGCTGTATAGAAAATTCATATGGAAAAAACACAAATAAAATTGTCATACCGAAAAATATTTCTTGCAGGATTGATTATCGGTCTTTTTCCGTTTTTTGCTTTCGCCGCATCGCTTACATTTTCTCCATCATCCGGCACCTATAGTGCGGGATCGCCGATCACAGTTGATGTATATGTTTCAAGCACTGATGAATCAATGAATGCTGTGTCAGGATCCGTATCGTTTTCTCCAAAAAATTTCAGTGTCTCGTATATTTCCAAAGTAGGATCCATCATATCGCTCTGGACAGCTGATCCGACTTTTTCCAATAGCGATGGCTCGGTCAATTTTGAGGGTATCGTTCTCAATCCGGGTTTTATGGGTTCAAATGGAAAAATACTTTCTATTACTTTTATTCCGAAAGTTCCCGGAAAAGCGGATATCTCGTTTGATTCAGGTTCAGTTCTTGCAAACGACGGCACCGGAACAAGCTTGCCGCTTTCGCTTGGAAAAGGACAGTTCATTATTACAAAAGCAGTGGCACAGACGACCGCAACGACGACTGCGACAACGACAGCAATAGTGCCAGTTGCTCAATCTATTGCGAGCAGTTCACCATCTGCGTGCGCGACAACAACATCTCCATTTCTGATGACGATTGGCGGATTCAATTTTAATATTTTTCTCGTCTTTGCAATCGTATGCCTTCTTTTAATCGTATTGTTTTTCTTTATCGGAAGAATGACCGTCAAAAGATACAAGACGAAAAACGAAATGGCGCAGATGATTTTGCATATCAACAGAGTTGCGAATACGAAATTCAATTATTTCAACGATTATGTGAATGCGCAGCTCGATGTCTTGGAAAAAGACAAGAAACTCAAAAAAATGCCGGGCTCAATTGAAGTCATAGAAAATGTCAGAAAGCATATCGCTGACTTCAAAGATTTCATTGAGAAGAAAAAATAATTTTCCGCCATTTATTTTTCCCGTTTTTCTGCTACTATGAGGCGGTATGAATATCAGGAATTTCAGCATCATTGCCCATATTGATCATGGCAAATCCACGCTTGCAGATCGCATGCTTGAGATCACTCATACCATAGAAGCGCGCAAAATGATGGCACAGGTACTCGACTCCATGGAGCTTGAGCGAGAAAGGGGAATCACCATCAAAATGCAGCCGGTCAGAATGAAATGGATTTTTGACGGCGAGGAATACGTCATGAATCTTATTGATACGCCCGGTCACATTGATTTTTCGTATGAAGTTTCTCGGGCACTGAAAGCTGTGGAGGGTTCTATTTTACTTGTCGATGCGACGCAGGGCGTGCAGGCGCAGACGCTGACCACCCTTCGGATGGCGCAGGAATCAAATCTCGTCATTATTCCCGTTGTCAGCAAAATAGATTCTCCGCTTGCGAGAACCAAAGAAGTAAAAGAAGAAATCGCAATTCTTTTGAAAATAGATGAAAAGGAAATCATTGAAGTTTCCGGCAAGACAGGCGAGGGGGTGGAACATCTTTTGAACGAAGTCATCAAGCGAGTGCCGCCGCCAAAAGTGGAGCATAAAAATATCGATGAAAAATCTTTTCAGTCTCTTGTGTTTGATTTCAAATATTCCAATCACAGCGGCGTGACAGTTTTTGTCCGGGTTTTTGATGGAGAAGTGCGCAAAAATACCCCACTTATTTTTAAAGTTTCCGGCAGGACATTTACTGCTGCGGAAGTCGGTATTTTTTCCCCGAGTGAAGTTCCGAAAGAAACTCTGCAAGCTGGAGAGATAGGTTATATTGTCACCGGCATCAAAGAAGCCGCGATTGCGAGCGTCGGAGACACAGTTTCCCATGTTGCCGATAAGCGCACCCCCCTTGTCGGATACGCAAATCCGTCGCCCGTCGTTTGGGCCTCCATTTATCCGGAGAGTCAGGATGATTTTGATTTACTGAAGCTTGCGCTCGGCAAACTGAAATTTTCCGATTCGTCATTTACCTTTGAGGAAGAAACTTCAGGGACGATCGGCCGCGGGTATCGATGCGGATTTCTCGGCATGCTTCATTTGGAAATCATCGTCGAGCGCCTTCGCCGTGAATTTTCATTGAATCTGATCGTTACGACCCCAAGCATCAATTATGAAGTGGTATTTAAAAATGGCAAAAGGCAAATGATTTTCTCCCCGTCGCTTTTTCCCGAGGATCATCTGGTAGAAAAAATATACGAGCCGTGGGTCAGAGTAAGAATTATTACTCCGTCGCACTATTTGGGCAACATTATGCAAAAACTCTATGATCATGAGGCGGTTATCGGAGATTCAGAAAGCTTCGGCGATGAGAGAACTTCGCTGACACTCGAAATGCCGCTTCGGGAACTCATGAGGAATTTTTTCAATGAACTAAAAAGTATTACTTCGGGGTATGCTTCCATATCATATGAAAAAATGCCGATGCGGGAAGCTGATGTTGTCAAAATGGATATTTTGATTGCGGATGAGCCGGTAGTTGCTTTTGCAAAAATCGTTGCCCGCAGGAGAGTGGAGCAAGAAGCGGAAGACGCAGTTGAAAAACTGCAAAAGATTCTTCCGCATCAGATGTTTAATTACAAGATTCAGGCAAAAGCCATGGGCAGAATCATTGCTTCGCGTTCAATGTCCGGCATGAAAAAAGACGTTACCGGCTATCTCTACGGCGGCGACATTACCAGAAAAATGAAATTGAGAGAGAAACAAAAAAAAGGAAAAAAGCGCATGAAAGCGGAAGGGAAGGTGAATATCACCCAGGATGTGTTTTTGAATATGATGAAGTCGGAATAGCTTATCTTCCGATCGGGGTGTAGAGCAATACCATTCCGAGAATCATAATGACTGTCATGGCAATGATGACGACATTGAGTACCTTTTTCGTTTTTTTATGAAAGAGGAGCATTGTTATTATTCGTTTTCTTGTATAATATAACTATACACGAAACATGCTTGATTTTCAACAAAAAAGAAAAATCAGAAAGGTTATTTATTCCAGACTGACAATTTTTTTGCTGCTCGTCGGCGTGTTTTTTCTAGCTCGTGCGACATATCATATGTACACTACCGAGCAAATGAGCGCGGAAGATTACGCGTCGGTTCTCAACAATTACAATGATCTCCAATCTCGGGAGACGATATTGAATTCTCAAATAAGCAAGCTCTCCACCGAAAGCGGTCAGGAAGAGGAAATACGGAGCAAGTTCAGTGTTGCAAAACCGGATGAATCCGTAGTGATGGTCATCGACGGCACAAGCGGTTCTTCCGCGGTCGAGCCTGCATCGAATACGAGCCTGTGGCAGAAATTTTTGAATATATTTAAATAAATGCGGGCGTAGTTTAGTGGCAGAACTGGTGCTTCCCAAGCATCGGGCGCGAGTTCGATTCTCGCCACCCGCACCATATTCATTATTGTTTTTATGATATATAATAAGCAAGAGTTATTGCTGAACGAGAGTTGCTATTCGAGTTAATTTTTACATATTTTTCATGATAAAAAATAAAACGAAATTTTTTCTTGCTTTGATAATTATACTTTTTATTTTTTCTTTTTCGTCATTCACTTTTGCATCTGAAACCGATGGCACGATTAATTCAAATACTACCTATGCATGGGGAGAAAATTTAGGCTGGATAAATTTTGGCTGTCAAGGATGTAATGTGCAGGTTACTGACACTGCGCTCACTGGCTATGCATGGAGCGGTCCGTATGGCTGGATCAATCTTTCTCCGGCAAGCAGTACCGGCGTGACGAATAATTGTCTTGGACAGCTCGGCGGATATGCGTGGTCATCGCATCTCGGGTGGATTAATTTTTCGGGCGCAATAATCAATGCAAGCGGAACATTTACAGGAATCGCGGGAACTCCTGGAACAAATGCGGGGAGAATTAATTTTTCCTGCGATAATTGTAATGTGCAAACAGATTGGCTTCAGTGTGCACTTCGACCATCTCCGCCGCAAGTTTTAATTCAGTCGATGGGGAATCTTGTCGTGCCGGCAATTACTGCAAATATAAATATTACCAACGAAGGATCAGTCGGCACGGAATATCAATATGAATGGTGCGTGGTGACGGATCCAACGCAGTCATGTGGCGATCCGGGAAATATTTTTGATTCCACCGCGGCAAAATTCCTGACACCGGGGCAGAGTTTTAATGACATTTTGACTGCAACCGTTCCAAATCCAGGAAATTATTATTTCAAACTCGTTGCATATTATGGAACAGGAAGATCTGTTGCAACGCAATCATTCACTGCCCAAGCTGCATCAGGCAGTAATAATGGCGGCGGAGGAAGCGTGAGCGGTGGCGGAGGCGGAGGAGGCAGTTTTTTATCGCCAATAAGCTCTTCCCCCGTATATGATAGTGCTGATCTGAATCACGATCACATTGTTGATACGGTTGATTTTTCCATTTTATTGTATTATTGGCATGAGAAACCGCCGTATAAAAATCCTTACATAAGCGCTATAGTCAAAGATGGGGAAGTTGATTCAATTTCTTTTTCTATCATGCTTTCGCAGTGGGGTCATACGACGCCCGGATATAATCCAGTTCTCGCACAATAATATAACTTCAATATGATTTTCAATTTCAACAAAAAAATATTTTTCATTACCGCTATCACATTGATTGCAACTCAATTTTTATTCATACCTTCCTCTGCTCGGGCAGCTGCAACACTCACTTTGAGTTCAGGTAGCCAACAAGTATATAATGGAAGTACTTTTGTTGTTGATTTGAAAATTTCTTCCACGGATACATCAATGAATACGATTGATGGAACAGTCGTATTTGATAAAAATGCACTTCAAGTTCAAAGCATTAACACCGCTACATCAATCTTCACACTCTGGCCGGTTGCGCCACTTTTTCATAATAATACCGGGCAGATAACTTTTGTCGGCGGCATACCGGGAGGTTTTCTCGGCCAAAATGGGGAAGTATTCAGAATTTATTTTATTGCAAAAAAATCTGGCACAACAAAAATTGATTTTCTGGACACTTCTTCTGTTTTTCTCAACGATGGCTTGGGAACACGCGTCAATCCGTGGCTTGAACCAACATCCATATCCGTTATAAAAAAACCAATCAATAGATTTTTAGTTATTGCCGGCATAGTTATATTATTGTTTATCAGCACTGTTCTTATTATAATAGCCATCAGATTAAGAAAAAAGCAAAAAATCAATTGAACATGGAATATGTAAATAAAAAAAAGGCTATCTGCAAGTATATATTTTTCGGCGTTCTCATTCTGCTTAATTTTTTTATTGTAGATCAGATTCATGCAGCAACCCTGTCTTTCAATCCTTCTTCAGGATATTTCACCACAGGAAACATATTTACCCTTAATGTTCTCGTTGATTCTCAATCAACGGCAATTAACGATGCCGAAGTCACTGTTAGTTTTCCCAGTAATCTCTTGGAAGTCATGTCAGTCAGCAAATCGGATTCTATATTTTCTCTCTGGGTTGAGGATCCTTCCTTTTCCAATAGTGCCGGCACCGTATCGTTTGACGGCGGAGTGCCAACCCCCGGCTTTACCGGCACTGCGGGCAAAATTCTGAGCATTGTTTTTCAAGTTAAAAAAGCCGGCATCGCATCAGTCATTTTCTCTTCGGCAGTTGTCCGCGCCAATGATGGATACGGAACGAATGTATTTACAGGCAGTACGCCGGCATCATTCAATCTGCTTGAGGTCAAACAAACATACGTTCCGGTCATCCCGAGTGGAGTTTCAATCATTATTACGAGTACTTCAACAATAGCCGAGGAAATGCTATTCCCATCTTTGCATATCACCCTCTTTCCGGCACAGGTAACGGAAGGTAACACCTTTGAGGTGGATGGAGCACTGGCGACCTCCTCACTTATCGCTTCAAGTACAACTTCTACAACAACATTTACCGCAGATCTTTTCCTGGTCAATGAAAACGGAGCGACGTCAACTGAGAAAGTCACGGTGAATCCATCAGGCACCTTCTCGATGGTCTGGCCGGAGAAGCTCACATACGGAACATACAAACTTTATGGAGAAGTAGAAAGCTTTGGAATGAAAAGTCCTTTGACTTCGCCTCTTTTCCTCACAGTGACAGAGCAAGGTTTTGCAAGGATCGAAACACTCCTACTTACTTATTTCACTTACAACAGTACATTTATCCTCATTGTTCTCCTCATTCTTATCCTCATCTGGTACCTCCTGTACCGCTTTTCCCGTCTGGAGAAAAAGATATCAAAAAAGGTTTTTGAGGCTGAATCCACTTTATACAAGGATTTTGATTATATACGAAAAGAAATAAATGATCGTATTGATTTTTTACAAAAAACAAAGAATGAGCGTGAACTTACTGATCAAGAAACAGAACTTCTTAACAAGCTCGAAACGTATTTGCAGGTGATAGAACATGATGTCGAAAAAGAGTTTAAAGGATTTAAAAAATGATCTAATCTTAAAGTGTATAAAGATAAAAATAAGCCTTTAATTATGATTATTTTTAGCAATCGGTCTTTCTCCATTTTTATTTTCATTTTTAGTTATATTCATTGTGCAATAGCCATTATAGATATATAATAGATAGCAAATGGAGCATTTTCTTTCAAAGAAATGAGAGTTGCTATTGCTAAAAAAAAGAATATTCTTTTTATTATAAAAATAAATTTATTTGTCTTTTTTCTCTTGTCGGGTTTGTTTTGTTCGAATACTACTTTTGCCGATCTTTATGCTCCAGGAGCTACCTTAAATCCAAATTGTTTGCCAACAGATTTGAATTGCGATGTTGTTCCTTATACTACCGATGGTGAAGGTCTCAATTTATCCAGTTCAACTTTTTCTCTGATTCTCGATGGTTCAACATTGTCAAAATCATCTTCCGGTTTGAAAATTTCCGATAATTTTATCAATAGTATCCTTTCTACAACTTCTGCGGCGGCAATATATCTACCACTCTCGGCTTCCACTTCGCTTGCATACATTCCTGTTGCATCATCATCCCAATTTCTTATTGGTGGGGGAACGAGTGGAAGACTTTCATATTGGACGAACACAGGATCACTTGCATCGATAGCAACTGGTACCCCCGGACAATTTTTGGAAGCATCATCGACGTCGCCTACAGGTTATGATTGGGCGTTTGCTTCAAGTTCAAGTGCAACTGTTGCATGGGGTGCAATTACTGGAACACTTTCTAATCAAACAGATTTGCAGAATCTTTTGAATACCTACCTTCCGCTCTCGGCCTCGACATCGCTTGCATACATTCCGTTTGCATCCTCAAGTTTGTATTACCTCAACTCCAATCCTTCCAATTACATCACGGCCACCACCTCATCACTGACCAACTACGTCTCAACTTCATCATTTGCCAACACGCTGCTTGGATATCTCTCAACGACATCGGCCGCCGCCAACTACGTCTCAACCTCAACCATCACCAATTACCTGACGACGGCAACAGCCGCCTCCACCTACCTTCCGCTCTCGGCCTCGACATCGCTTGCATACATTCCGTTTGCATCCTCAAGTTTGTATTACCTCAACTCCAATCCTTCCAATTACATCACGGCCACCACCTCATCACTGACCAACTACGTCTCAACTTCATCATTTGCCAACACGCTGCTTGGATATCTCTCAACGACATCGGCCGCCGCCAACTACGTCTCAACCTCAACCATCACCAATTACCTGACGACGGCAACAGCCGCCTCCACCTACCTTCCGCTCTCGGCCTCGACATCGCTTGCATACATTCCGTTTGCATCCTCAAGTTTGTATTACCTCAACTCCAATCCTTCCAATTACATCACGGCCACCACCTCATCACTGACCAACTACGTCTCAACTTCATCATTTGCCAACACGCTGCTTGGATATCTCTCAACGACATCGGCCGCCGCCAACTACGTCTCAACCTCAACCATCACCAATTACCTGACGACGGCAACAGCCGCCTCCACCTACCTTCCGCTCTCGGCCTCGACATCGCTTGCATACATTCCGTTTGCATCCTCAAGTTTGTATTACCTCAACTCCAATCCTTCCAATTACATCACGGCCACCACCTCATCACTGACCAACTACGTCTCAACTTCATCATTTGCCAACACGCTGCTTGGATATCTCTCAACGACATCGGCCGCCGCCAACTACGTCTCAACCTCAACCATCACCAATTACCTGACGACGGCAACAGCCGCCTCCACCTACCTTCCGCTCTCGGCCTCGACATCGCTTGCATACATTCCGTTTGCATCCTCAAGTTTGTATTACCTCAACTCCAATCCTTCCAATTACATCACGGCCACCACCTCATCACTGACCAACTACGTCTCAACTTCATCATTTGCCAACACGCTGCTTGGATATCTCTCAACGACATCGGCCGCCGCCAACTACGTCTCAACCTCAACCATCACCAATTACCTGACGACGGCAACAGCCGCCTCCACCTACCTTCCGCTCTCGGCCTCGACATCGCTTGCATACATTCCGTTTGCATCCTCAAGTTTGTATTACCTCAACTCCAATCCTTCCAATTACATCACGGCCACCACCTCATCACTGACCAACTACGTCTCAACTTCATCATTTGCCAACACGCTGCTTGGATATCTCTCAACGACATCGGCCGCCGCCAACTACGTCTCAACCTCAACCATCACCAATTACCTGACGACGGCAACAGCCGCCTCCACCTACCTTCCGCTCTCGGCCTCGACATCGCTTGCATACATTCCGTTTGCATCCTCAAGTTTGTATTACCTCAACTCCAATCCTTCCAATTACATCACGGCCACCACCTCATCACTGACCAACTACGTCTCAACTTCATCATTTGCCAACACGCTGCTTGGATATCTCTCAACGACATCGGCCGCCGCCAACTACGTCTCAACCTCAACCATCACCAATTACCTGACGACGGCAACAGCCGCCTCCACCTACCTTCCGCTCTCGGCCTCGACATCGCTTGCATACATTCCGTTTGCATCCTCAAGTTTGTATTACCTCAACTCCAATCCTTCCAATTACATCACGGCCACCACCTCATCACTGACCAACTACGTCTCAACTTCATCATTTGCCAACACGCTGCTTGGATATCTCTCAACGACATCGGCCGCCGCCAACTACGTCTCAACCTCAACCATCACCAATTACCTGACGACGGCAACAGCCGCCTCCACCTACCTTCCGCTCTCGGCCTCGACATCGCTTGCATACATTCCGTTTGCATCCTCAAGTTTGTATTACCTCAACTCCAATCCTTCCAATTACATCACGGCCACCACCTCATCACTGACCAACTACGTCTCAACTTCATCATTTGCCAACACGCTGCTTGGATATCTCTCAACGACATCGGCCGCCGCCAACTACGTCTCAACCTCAACCATCACCAATTACCTGACGACGGCAACAGCCGCCTCCACCTACCTTCCGCTCTCGGCCTCGACATCGCTTGCATACATTCCGTTTGCATCCTCAAGTTTGTATTACCTCAACTCCAATCCTTCCAATTACATCACGGCCACCACCTCATCACTGACCAACTACGTCTCAACTTCATCATTTGCCAACACGCTGCTTGGATATCTCTCAACGACATCGGCCGCCGCCAACTACGTCTCAACCTCAACCATCACCAATTACCTGACGACGGCAACAGCCGCCTCCACCTACCTTCCGCTCTCGGCCTCGACATCGCTTGCATACATTCCGTTTGCATCCTCAAGTTTGTATTACCTCAACTCCAATCCTTCCAATTACATCACGGCCACCACCTCATCACTGACCAACTACGTCTCAACTTCATCATTTGCCAACACGCTGCTTGGATATCTCTCAACGACATCGGCCGCCGCCAACTACGTCTCAACCTCAACCATCACCAATTACCTGACGACGGCAACAGCCGCCTCCACCTACCTTCCGCTCTCGGCCTCGACATCGCTTGCATACATTCCGTTTGCATCCTCAAGTTTGTATTACCTCAACTCCAATCCTTCCAATTACATCACGGCCACCACCTCATCACTGACCAACTACGTCTCAACTTCATCATTTGCCAACACGCTGCTTGGATATCTCTCAACGACATCGGCCGCCGCCAACTACGTCTCAACCTCAACCATCACCAATTACCTGACGACGGCAACAGCCGCCTCCACCTACCTTCCGCTCTCGGCCTCGACATCGCTTGCATACATTCCGTTTGCATCCTCAAGTTTGTATTACCTCAACTCCAATCCTTCCAATTACATCACGGCCACCACCTCATCACTGACCAACTACGTCTCAACTTCATCATTTGCCAACACGCTGCTTGGATATCTCTCAACGACATCGGCCGCCGCCAACTACGTCTCAACCTCAACCATCACCAATTACCTGACGACGGCAACAGCCGCCTCCACCTACCTTCCGCTCTCGGCCTCGACATCGCTTGCATACATTCCGTTTGCATCCTCAAGTTTGTATTACCTCAACTCCAATCCTTCCAATTACATCACGGCCACCACCTCATCACTGACCAACTACGTCTCAACTTCATCATTTGCCAACACGCTGCTTGGATATCTCTCAACGACATCGGCCGCCGCCAACTACGTCTCAACCTCAACCATCACCAATTACCTGACGACGGCAACAGCCGCCTCCACCTACCTTCCGCTCTCGGCCTCGACATCGCTTGCATACATTCCGTTTGCATCCTCAAGTTTGTATTACCTCAACTCCAATCCTTCCAATTACATCACGGCCACCACCTCATCACTGACCAACTACGTCTCAACTTCATCATTTGCCAACACGCTGCTTGGATATCTCTCAACGACATCGGCCGCCGCCAACTACGTCTCAACCTCAACCATCACCAATTACCTGACGACGGCAACAGCCGCCTCCACCTACCTTCCGCTCTCGGCCTCGACATCGCTTGCATACATTCCGTTTGCCAGCTCATCACTCTATGTTCCGTATTCCGGTGCGACTGGCGGAGTGAATCTCAATAATAAATCGCTTTCAAATGTTTCCACACTTTCCGTTGGTTCTGTTACTGCACCAACTGGAACAGTCGCATTCTTCAATGGAAATGTTGGTATTGGAGCTCCAGGTAATCAAGTTTATTCTAACGGACTTCTTAATTTTTCAGCGAATGCTTCAACAACACTGATAAGTTCAACAAGAACTGACAATACACAACAAGGAACAATATCTTCAGATGGCTGGGGCAATTTCACATTTAATAATGGTATTGGTATAGGATACTCACTCGGAAACGCTGGTTATGGAGGAGAATTATTAGCATCATATGCAGTTGGTATTGGCACCACCACTCCAGCAACAGCACTCTCCGTCATCGGTACTTCAACCACGAAAGGATTAAACATTTCCAATCTTTCAAATGCATTTTTGGCAGTTGACCCAAATGGAAATGTAATTTCCACATCAACTTCTCAATTTTTGTTATCCTCGGCCTCGACATCACTGGCGTATGTCACCTCCGTCGGTCTTTCTCTACCGACAGGATATACTGTAACGAATTCACCGGTGAAAAATTCAGGAACACTGACAGCATCAGTGGCAGCAGGATATACGGGACCATTCACAACAGCAGTCGGAACATCCGGTACATCATTTAATATTTCAACAACTTCATCATCACTCACGATTAACTGTCCGCAGGCATCGGGATCTGTAAGCGGATGTCTGGCAAGCGCTGATTGGACGACGTTTAATGGGAAACAAAATGCTCTTTCCGGAACATCAGGAGATTTGGCATATTGGTCTTCAGGATCGGGACTTGGTAGCATTGCAACGGGAACGAATGGATATGTTCTCGTAGCATCATCAACAGCAATCGGAGGTGTTGCATATGTTTCGACATCATCGCTCGGAATATCAGGCGGAACAAGCAGTGGGGGACTTGGCACAACATCACCTTTTACGACCGGATATATTTCGTATGCAACATCAAGCGGAACTTTGACTAATTCAGTTCTATATGAATTTCCCGCAAGTTCATCAATTGCCATTGGCACGACAACAAACTGGAATGTTTTAGGAGACGGTAATGTAGTTCCGTTTGCTGTGATAGGCAGTTCGTCCGCATCTGTTGAAATGGTATTGGAAAATTCTTCAAACTCTCCGACATCTTCTGCGGATTATATTGCAACAGCAAACAATGGAAATGATAATTCAAATTATGTAGATTTGGGTATTAATAACGGATATAACGCTGATCAGACATTTACCATAGCAACATCAGACGATGCTTATGTGTATGCTTCTGATAATTCATTAGATATTGGCACAGCTACGAGTACAAATTCACAAGCCGCTCTGAAATTCTTTACCGGAGGAACATTGGCTTCAGATACAAGAATGATAATTCTTTCAAATGGAAGTGTTGGAATCGGAACAACTACGCCTGATGATGCCGTTGATATTCAAGCAAGTTCATCTTTAGGAAATCCTCTTGAAATTTACGGAATAAATGGAAGTTCATATTTTAAAGTTTTTTCAAATGGTTATATTGGAATCGGGTCGACAACTCCGTCTGCAGAACTGGCTATTGAAGCGACTTCAACATATGCTCAAACGCAACCACTACTCAATATTTATTCAACAACATCGCCTCTCCTTACAGTTCTTACCAATGGCAATGTTGGTGTCGGGACAAGTACTCCAAACTCTGAATTTTCTGTTGCGGGATTGACTTCAGCTACTACAACTATTGCATATTTTGGTGGAAACACGAACACGCTGGGTGATGCATCGGTCGGTAATCCTGCTGTTGCGGGTCAAGGAGTATATATCCTTGTCGGGCATAATTTCTCAGCACAAACTATGGAGATTGAATCAAGTGCTGATGGTATTAATTTCTTTGATTTTGAACCCAATCCGCCGTATATCCCACCATCCGGAAGTTTCCGAGATCCGTCAATTATTTATTACAATAATGTCTATTGGATGAGTTATAATAACTTTCCATCATATTCTGGCTTTGGTTCAAATCAATGGTGGGGTCTTGCTTCTTCATCTGATCTGAGGAATTGGAGCTATGTGACAAATCCTTCCACGACGGCAGCGACAACCACAGTCTATTGGACATGGGCACCGTCACTTTTTGTCGATACGGACGGAACTGTTCATGCCTATGTTTCAATTGCTCCGGACGGTTCCGATAATACCTTCAGTGTTTACGAAATGCACCCGACAAATGCCGCCATGACCACATGGTCGAATCCAGTTTATGTTATTGGAGCAAACAAGATTGACCCATTTATGGTCAAGATTGGTAGCACATATTATCTCTGGTACAAAGAGGAAACCGCTCCGAAATATATTGAATATGCCACTTCTTCTTCACCGACAGGACCGTTTGTCACTGCGGAAAGCGGCAACTGGGCAGGATGGGGAGCGAATAACTATGAAGCCCCGGCACTTGTACAGGTCAGCGCCAATGATTGGAGAATTTATCTTGATGAATACGGCAATACGTCATTTATTCACTACAGCGATTCATACAATAATTTTGCTTCCTGGACTGCACCCGTTCCGATTCAAACTCCTATCTCTCAGCTTGATAGCGTTACCGTTTTACGAACTCAAAGCGTTTCCGCAATGCGAAATGTATTTTCTTCAAATCCAGCTGATTTCTTATTGGCTACATCAAGTATTTCTTATACTGCGTTAAATGGCTCACTGACGTCTCCATTTGTTTCTTTTAATTCTACCTCTACAGTCGGATTCAATATATTACCGAATGGCAATGTCGGCATCGGCACAACAACTCCGGTAACTGCACTTTCAGTCATCGGGACTTCCACTACTCAAAATTTGAACATCTCAAAACTTTCAAATGCATTTTTGGCAGTTGACCCAAATGGAAATGTAATTTCCACATCAACTTCTCAATTTTTGTTATCCTCGGCCTCGACATCACTGGCGTATGTCACCTCCGTCGGTCTTTCTCTACCGACAGGATATACTGTAACGAATTCACCGGTGACAAATTCAGGAACACTGACAGCATCAGTGGCAGCAGGATATACGGGACCATTCACAACAGCAGTCGGAACATCCGGTACATCATTTAATATTTCAACAACTTCATCATCACTCACGATTAACTGTCCGCAGGCATCGGGATCTGTAAGCGGATGTCTGGCAAGCGCTGATTGGACGACGTTTAATGGGAAACTTACAAATCCTATGACTACTGTGGGAGATATGATTTATGAAAATTCAACACCTGCTCCCGCGAGATTGGCTGCCGGTGTCACAACAGGTATGGTTTTAATGAACACTGCTGCGGGAACACCAAGTTGGTCACTCTTAACCAACTTGCCTTCTACCGCGGGCATTTTGCCAATTACCAACGGCGGAACAGGTTCAAGTTCCCAAAACTTTGTTGACCTTACAACAACTCAATCGGTGAATGGAGCTAAAACGTGGAATAATTTGGGAACTTTTGTTGCAGGTTTGACTTCTACGGGTGCAGCAGTCAATTTGAATGTTTCTTCAAATTTTGCAGCAAATATAAATACCGGTTCTAATAATGCGGCAGTAAATATTGCCAATGGTAGTACTGGCGGTAATGTCATTGCTATTGGAAATAATGTCGGTGCAACAGGAATAACAGAAACAGTGGGGACAGGAAATTATTTATTACAAGGTGCCGCTGGTTCAACCATAACGATAGGTACTGGTATAACAACAGGTTCGATAACTGATGGCGCGGCTTTAACATCAGGTACATATACAATAGGCGGAACTGGGCAGACAGGTGCTATCACTGTCGGTTCATCGACAGGTGCGGAAACTTTGAACCTCGGAGTTGGAATCGGAGGAATCAATACTGTAAATATTGGTACTCAAGGTGCAACCGGAAATATCATCAATATTGGAACAGGAGCAATAGCTGGAACTGTTACCATCGGTAACATTACGGGTGCAACCAAAGTTAATATTAATGCGGGTAATGGCGCTTCAACTTTTGCTGTAACCGGTACAGGAACATTGACTCTTGGCGGAGTAGCGGCAACCGGAGTAGTAACCATATATGGCGGTACGTCTCCCACAAACCTTTTGTTCAGCAATGTTACAAGCGGCGCTATACAAATTGGCAGTACGTCATTAACAGGAAATACTACAATTTATGGTGGTACTGGCACAGGTGGAATTACGATGACTCCAAATACAAATGGCACAATCGTCATCGGTTCCACTACAGGGACAGGTGCTATTACACTTGGCTCATCTACCGGAGGTCAAATTATTAACATAGGTACTGGTGCAAGTGGTAATAATAACCAAACGATCAATATTGGAACGACTGCAAATGGTGGCACCGGTGTTACAGCGATTAATATTGGCGTAAAAAATTCGAGTTCCGGTACAACGACAGTTTCAATTATTGCTGGTGGCGTTGGTACTACATCAGTAGGAGTCGCGGTTTCACTTGGTACGTCAACAGCCGCAAGAATCAAAGGTGTTTGCGTAGCTACTCTTACGGGATCACAAGCTCCGGTATCAGGAACTGCGTATCAACTTGTCACTTGTAGCGGTGCGCCAACTTCTGATTATGCTGAAATGTATCCAGTTGAACAGTCGACGGATTATGGTGATGTTATGGTGCTTGGCACAACAACTGTTGAACAATATGGAACTGATGCGGAAGGAAATGTTTCAACAGATTCACCGCAGGAAATTACCGAACTTGTTCAAGCTACCACGACATATGCATCAAATGTGATCGGTGTTGTTTCCGACAACTATGGTCAATTTACTTCCGCTGGATATAATGCAATGAGTGGGGAAGATAAAATAATGCCAATCGCACTTAATGGTCGTATTATGGTCAATGTTTCATCAAGTTCGGATCCGATACAACCAGGAGATTATTTGACGACTTCTGATGATCCCGGAAAAGCAATGAAAGCCACAAAAGCGGGTGAGGTTATTGGCAAAGCACTCGGCAACTGGAGTCCAAATTCGGGGCAGAGCCAAGTGATGGTTTTTGTTGAACAAGGATATTACAGCGGAGAAAGTTTGAGTGAATTTGCCGGCATCGAAGATGTTGGAAATACTGAAACAATAGGAAGACAGGTGCTGGCGAAATTCCTGGCAAATCAAGGAACCGGTCCTGAAGCGACGGATACGACATCTGAACTTTTGGTTGATCGCCTTGCCGCCGGAATTGAAATTATTGCACCAAGCATAACAACGCAAGGTTTGACAGTGGATAATATAAGTTCTTTGAATGACGCCATTACTCTTGAATCAGACACAATATTCTTTGGTAGGCCATACTTCAATAATGACACCGCTGGCTTCGCGGTTATTGCCAAGGGCCAGCAATCAGTTGATGTGACATTCACCAATCCGTATCTTACAGATCCAATCGTAAGTGCAAACATTACGTTTGATACTTCGAGCAATCCCGCCGCTGATACCGCTACCGTCGGAGATATCTTCAACAACAATATTCAATATGTCATTATGAAAAAATCAACGGCAGGATTTACGATCATGCTTAACAAACCCGCTATTGATGACACAACCTTCAGTTGGATTGCTCTTGCAGTCAATAATGCAAAAACGTTTGGTTATCCTTCGGACTACACACTTCCAGCAGCGACGTCTCCGGCAGAGGCAGCAAGCTCGAGTGCGCCGGATAATTCAGGAACGGAAATCGCAACAAGCACTGCAACTTCGACGCCTGATTCCGAAACAGCAACTACGACTCCGGATGATTCATCTCAAGCAACGACAACTGATATTGTTTCGACAGCCACTTCGACTTCTGATGGAACGGCAACAAGCACCGCAAGTTCCACCTCTGATATCCAAATAACAACAGCAACTACGACTCCGGATGATTCATCTCAAGCAACAACGACTGATTCCTCGGCAACCTCATCAGAAGGGCAATAAATATTTACTTTTGAATGAGGAATGCTACAATAGAACGAAAGTCAGCTTAATGAAATAGTAAAATATAAATCAATATGACGAAATCAAAAATAATAAATATCGTGCTTATCATTGCGCTTATTTTTACCGCGAGTACATCAATTATTTTTTACATTGAACTTTCCAAGATAAATAATAATCCACAGGAAGTTGCTCAAAAACAAGCAGATTCCATCATACAAATGATAGGCAAACTGATTGTTCTGCCGGAAGGGGAGACTCCCTCGGTAATTAAAATTACTGATCCAACAAAACTGAAAGACCAGCCATTTTTTGCTAATTCCAAAGCGGGAGATTATGTATTGCTTTATTCTGATGCAGAGAAGGCTGTTTTATATGATCCAATAATGAACAAAGTTGTTGATATAGCACCGTTTGATGTGAGTAGCAATTCAGCATCTTCTACAGTTACCTCATCTCAATAAAACACAGGAAACTTTATTTTTTCAAGACTAAAAAAAACCGCACTATGTTATAATGGGAATGTTATCAGATTAATAAAAATAACATGAGTAAAAAAGTAATCATATATTCGACGCCGACATGCCACTACTGCAATATGGCGAAAGAATTTTTCAAGGAGCATGATATTCCTTATGAAACATTCGATGTGCAGTCTGATTTGGCAAAAAGAAAAGAAATGATAGAAAAGAGCGGTCAGATGGGAGTGCCGGTCATTTATGTCGGCGACGAGCTTGTCATGGGCTTTGACGAGGACAAGCTGAAAGAACTTTTGGGAGTGAAATAAAACATAACCGCCTTCCGGCGGTTTTTGTTTTGGCATTTTATGCTATATTGTCCTTGTTTGCCGCCATAGTTCAATGGATAGAACAGTCCCGTCCTAAGGGATAGATGTAAGTTCGATTCTTACTGGCGGCACATTGTAGCATCATGGTATAATATTGGCATTATGAAAAACAAACTTTCTCAATCAACATATATTGTGATTGGCACTGTCATTCTCATCATAGTAATCGCTTTGCTTTTTAGCGGGAAAAATAATTCATCTTCCTCCCAATCAAATAGTGCAACTTCAACATCAGCAACATCTTCAAATTCCGTAAAAAATTCCGGTGGTCAGACATATTACAATGCATCACTCGGTTTTTCATTTGTAAATCCGCATCCAAGCAGCTGGATTATGACGACCAATAATACTGATGGCAGTTTGGTGTATTTCGGTCCAAAAGTTGTTCAAGAAGGTGTCGGTTTGAAAGTATATTATTGGCCTGGTTCCACAGAATTTCCATTATTCGGAAAAATTGCGACGATTACTGATTTGAAAAATGCAGTTTCAGAACAATACAAGCAAGTGATTCCGTATTATATAAAAACTATTTACAGCGGCGGACTTTCGATGATTGAAGTGGAAAATCTGACCACTTCGTTCGGCACAAGCAATATTTACTTTGTCCTTCTTCTGGGCGGAACTTTGAATTTCGGCGGAACGGGGGATTTGAGTGCACTTATCCAAAAAATATAATACCTATGAATCCAGACGAAAGACAGCTTTTGGAACGGACAAATAAATTGGCGGAGGAGAACAATAAAATTCTCAAGAGTTTGAGAACCGCGCATCGATGGTCGGCATTTTTCAACTTTATCTACTGGGTGGTTATTATCGGTGTTGCAGTCGGAGCTTTTTATTTTCTCCAGCCGTATGTCAATACGCTTCTCAAGGCATATTCAAGCATTCAAAGCGATTTGGGCGGCGTGAAATCTGTCGTCAGTCCCGCAAAATAAAAATTTTTCTCCTCTGGAAAAATAGAGAAAAATAGTGTAATATCTTTGAGCACGGGCCTTTGTTTATTTTTCAGTTTTTATATGCCAAGATAGCTCAGTTGGTAGAGCATTCCCCTGAAGAGGGAAGGGTCCCCAGTTCGAACCTGGGTCTTGGCACCAGAATAAAAATCGCCAATCCTGTTTGATCAGGATTGGCGATTGTGAAGATTTTATTGATTTTCACCACTCCACTTATAACTGTTTAATTGTCCGCAAGTTCCCTGTTGACCTTGCAGAAAATGAAGAAGTGGCGGAGAAATTCTACCGACATTTTTTAAGTAATAAATGATATTATTTTTAGCATCGCCACTGATATATCCTTTATTACTGACGCTGGCTTTGATCAAATCCTCACATGAAACTTTGAGGGCTTGTCCAAGTTCCAAACCGGCTTCGTGTGAGAGTAGGCCATTTTGCTTCAGGAACTCATTGAGGTCGGATACTCCTGGTCTATCTTTGATATCGTCATCAACTTTGACGATTTCATTCAAACCGCTTAGACGTCTATCAAGCAGCCAAGCCATGATACACCTCCTCTTTCTGCAAAAATTTTTGATTCAAGACAATTCCTAATCTGATTTCAGATTACACCCGATAATTTTTATGTCAAGAATAGAAAAACCGCCTTGTGGCGGTTTTTAATTTTATCCCATCTTTACTTTCACTTTTGCCTGCTTGTGCTTATCGATTTTTGGCAGACGCAATATCAAAAGACCATTTTTGTTTGTCGCTTCGGCTTCTTCGACTTCTATCTCGGCGGGGAGGACAATCGTTCGTGAAAATGCACCCCAGTAGAGTTCCTTGTGGAAAAAATCATCTCCGGCAAAATCCCGTGAATCTTCACGATGACCTTTGATAGTGACCATATCGCGCGTGATGGAAATATCCAAATCTTCCGGCTTGACTCCTGCCACCATCGTTTTCACGATTATTTCATTCGGTGTCTGATACATGTCGATGGCGAGCTGACCCTCCTCGGAATCAGACTCCTCAAGTGATTGATCCAGCGTATCAACGTCCACATTTTCCTCCTGATCGTCATTTGCCCGGACCATGCCGGTCAATTTTTCAAAAAAAGATTTTTTTGCCATTGCGTTTATAATGATTAATTAATAAGAGCGATTTATTTTTCTATTTTTTCCAATCGTATCCTTTTTATTTTCTCAAGGATGAACAGTATCATTATAACAATAACCCAGATTATTTCCAGTACAATCAGGTAATTCGTGCCGCTTTCGAGCATAAAGAAATTGAACACAGAATGTATCAGGATGGCGGCGACAAGGCCAATAACAGTCCAGAAATATTTCTCTGTTTTTTTGTCAAAGAAATTGAAGCCGATGAAAAGTCCGATGGTTGCCGAAGAAATCGTGTGCAAAAGCATCGCCCCGATGAAGCGCATATCGCCAGTGTAGATGGAAAGATGCAGATTATTGCTTGTGATCGGACTGATCAGAAAAAGCATATTTTCTATTGCCGCGAAGCCGAGTGCCGTGGTAATCATGAAAATAATCGGATCAATCGGTTCCTCGTCATCCCGCGTTCGAAGCACCAGAATATAAGCAAAAATAAATTTCAAGGTCTCTTCAATGACGGGAGCAAAAAGCGTGACCAAGAGAAGCTGATTGAGCGCGACATTTTTTTGGCTGGCAATACTTTTAAACCACGAGAGGATTGATTGCAGCATTTGTCCGGAAAAAATTGCGTTCGGATCAGCATTATAAGCAATTTTTTCAAAAAGAAGAGAAAGGAAAACCGCAGCCATGCCGCCGATAAACGCAAGCATGAGAGTCTGGGTCGGCTCCGCTTTCTTTTTTTCTTCATTCCAAAAAATAAGCCAGACGATAGATGGTAGGAATCCGCCGAAGAACGCTATGGTGATTGATATAAGATCATGCAGCATGTTATTGTGCAATAGGCCATGATTCGATCATCAGAAGATTTTTGCTTTGTGCGGTCGTCTGCCAGATTTCTTCTGTAACAAATGGCATAAAAGGATGGAGAATTTTCAGGCAGTCTCGCAAAGTGCCCAGCAAAAATTGTTTTCGTGAAAGTTTTTCATTTTCCGTGCCCGTTTGAAAAACTTTTTTACTGTCTTCCAAAATAACATCAGCGAGTGTATGCCAGACATAATGATAGATTTTTTCAGATGCCATGTAAAACCTGAATTCTTCCATATCGCGTGTTATGTCGGCAAGAAATTCACTGCGCTCTTTTAAAATTTTTTCATCAGCGGAAGTAAATTTATTAAAACTAAAATCATGTTCAGTGCCCGTGGTTGATTCCAAAATAAACCTCGTGATATTCCAGATTTTATTTGCGAAATTTTTGTAGCCACGGATTTTGTCTTCGGAGATTTTTGAATCCGTGCCGGGAGCATTGCCGACAATAAGCGCTATTCTGCCGGCATCCGCGCCGAATTTCGCTGCAATATCAAGTGGGTCAATACCGTTATTTAAAGATTTTGACATTTTTCTGCCTTTTGCATCGCGCACCGTGCCGTGCAGATATACTGTGCGGAAAGGAATCGTTCCGAGCGCATAGCCGGTCATCATAATCATCCGTGCAACCCAAAAAAAAAGGATTTCATAGCCCGTTTCAAGCACATTGGTCGGATGATAGAGCTTCAGGTCAGAAGTGTCTTCTGGCCATCCGAGTGTTGAAAAAGTCCAGAGTGCGGAGGAGAACCAAGTGTCGAGCGTATCCTCGTCCTGAATCCAACCGTCGTCTTTTGGCGCTTCTATGCCACTGTAAATTTCCTCATCTTTATACCAAACGGGAATACGATGCCCATACCAAATTTGTCGAGAAATACACCAATCATTAAGTTTATCAATCCAGTGGAAATATGTTTTGTTAAAATAATCCGGAAGAATATCAATCTGACCATTTTCAACAGCATTTTTCATAATTTCTTTCAGAGTTGTTTGCTTGCCGGAAAGTATTCCATGAATTTGCGAATGGGGAAGTGTAAATGGTTTATTGACCGCGACGAACCATTGGAGTTTTGGTAATGGCTCAATGATACCGCCGGTTCTTTCTGCCGTGGAAATATTTTGTTTGATGCTTTCTTCTTTTTCGAGTAATCCTTCGGATTTGAGCCACTCGACAATCATTTCTCGGGCCTCCAGCACTTTTTTGCCCATAATTCGTTCATCACCGACCATCATGCGGGCTTTCTCGTCGATGACTTGCACAACAGGTAAATTATTTCGCTCTCCCATTTCCCAGTCAATTTTACTGTGAGCCGGCGTGACGCCTAAGGCGCCGGTACCGAAATCTTTCTCGACGGATTTATCCGCAATGATTTTAATGTGGATCGGCACGCCACAGAAAATCGCATCATATTCTTTTCCGATATATTTTCGATATCGTGCGTCATCCGGATGGACGGCAACGGCAGTATCGCCAACTTTTGTTTCCGGTCTCGTGGTGGAAATCGAAATAGGAAAGTCTTTTGAATATTTAAAAGTATAAAATTTTGCATCGCGTTCCTCATAAACAATCTCATCATCGGAAATCGTTGTCTGACCTTTTGGATCCCAGTTGACGATGCGGTTACCGCGATAGATGAGGCCGTCATCATACATTTTTTTGAATATCGTGCGAACAGCGAGATTTCTCTTTTCATCAAGGGTGAATGCTTCCCGCGACCAGTCGCACGAAGCGCCAAAAATCTTCAGCTGGGAAATAATCGTGTCATGACTTTGTTTTGCAAAAGCATCAATGCGCTTGAGCATCTCCTCGCGGCCGAGATCGTAGCGCGATTTGTCCTCATTTTTCTTGATGTCTTTTTCCACGCGGGATTGGGTGGCGATAGCCGCGTGATCTGTGCCGGGAAGCCAAAGAGTTTTTTTTCCGCGCATCCTCTGGTAGCGGATCATCACATCCTCGATGGTAATCATCAGCGCGTGTCCCATGTGAAGTACGCCGGTTACATTTGGCGGGGGCATCATGATCGTATAGACTTCTTTGTAATTTTCCGGAAGATTATCAGGATTGAAATAACCAGAAGTTTCCCAAAGTTTATAAATTTTCGGTTCAGTTTCCTGGGGATTGTAGGGTTTGAGAAATTTGTCGTTCATTGTCATTTATCATAGCAAAAATAAGGATTTTGGGAAATGAAAAACCCTCCGCGAGGCATCGATATGCGATGCGGGAGGGTTTGATAGAGGGGCGGTTTCCGCAAGGGAAAGTCCGCGCCCGATTTCAGTTTGCGGGTTCGTGATTTACAACGGCAACAGATTGTAGAGTTTCGTCGCCGGGAGTTTGACATCGCAGAGTCGGTTTCAGCCGGCAAGCAATGCATCAAAAAGGTTCGCAAGGCGAACCTTTTTGAAGGTACTGCTCACAATAATGACCGCTCTGTGCCTTAGGATTATGAGCCCATAAAACACGCGGTCGAGCCATTACTTTAATCCTTTTTAATAAAAAATCAATAGCTCAAAGTTGACAATATTAACTCAAAGACAGATTACCTTTTGCCACAAAATTTATTTGAGATTTCTTGCCCGAAGCAATATTTACATATCCGGCAAGGGCGATCATAAAGGCATTGTCGGTCGAAGCGCTAACCTCCGGTATCATGAGTTCAACTCCGGTTTCTTCAGAAAGTTTTATAAAATCTTCGCGGATTTTTTTATTGGCGCTGACACCACCACCGATAATGATAGTTTGTGCGCCGTATTCTTGCACGGCTTGGCGAGTTTTGAGGATAATAACTTCAATGACTGCATCTTCAAATTCCCGGGCGATTTCCTGTTTTATTTCGCTCGTCAATTCCGGAATTTTTTTCACGGTATAAAGCACCGCGGTCTTGATGCCAGAAAAAGAAAAATTGAGATCATGTGAATGTATCATCGGCCGCGGCAGCGGATAGATCGTTTCTTTATTTGGAAATTCTTTTCGTTCTTTTTCTGCAAGCTTTGAGATTTCCGGTCCGCCAGGATAGGGAAGTCCAAGGATACGGGCAACTTTGTCGAATGCCTCGCCGAGGGCGTCATCTTTGGTATCGCCGATAATTTTATATTTCAATAATTCTTTATTAAGTACGAGCTGCGTATGTCCACCGGAAACTAAAAGCGCAATCGCCGGATAATTGATTTTTTTAAACACAAATTCTTTTTCCGCGATTTTATCCACCGATGCGACGACAATATGTCCTTCCATGTGATTGACCGGATAGAGCGGAATATTCCACAGCTCGCCGAGGGCTTTCGCAAACGAGACGCCGACCCAGAGCGCCGGCTCAAGCCCTGGACCGTTCGTGACGACAATAGCGTCTATATTTGGTTGTTCAATTTTTTCTGTAAGTTTTTCGAGCATTTCAAACAACCCTTCTTCTCTGTTTAAAATTTCCTTTATTTTTTCATTTTTTTCCACAGATATTTTCTGTTTTTTTTCTTTCAATAAATCTGCTTCAGCAAGGCATTTTTCAAGAAGGGGAACAAGATTTTTTGCATGCTCGCGCTTTGCCATATTGGGAAACACGCCGCCGTATTTGGCGTGCAAAGCCACTTGAGAATAGAGCTGATTTCCCAGAATTTTTATTTTTACGTCAGAAAAATCACCATCGGTTTCAATAATACATACCGCCGTCTCATCGCACGATGTTTCTATACCCAATATTTTCATATGCTTACTTTATATCATTTTTATCAAAAAGAAAAACCGCAGAAGGTTTTTCTTTCCTTTTTGCGGTTTGTTAGGATACTTTTTGTGCCATGTTTTGACTGAACTGCTTCACCAAATGAAGTTTCCACAGTTTCCTTCCAATATGACAGCCAAAAGTCCAAGTGGTTGCCGGCACTATCATTTCGAGGATCTCTTTCAGAGCGGTCGGAATATCAAGCTCTACGCAGTTGCTCAACAAGCGGTAATCTTTCTGGCTCATCACGACATCAAGCTCTGTTGCTTTCGGATAGCTGGTCGAGATAGCCTTGGCAAGCTCCATCAAAATCATTTTTTTATCAAGAGCCAGATCTTCCAAAGTATCTCCGACAGTTACTACAATCCGTCCGATGACGTCCATGTATTTTCCTCCGAGGGTTTCTAAAATTTGAAAGAACAGAAAAGCAGGAAATCATCTTATAAAATCTGGCTCTTTTGTCAATGAACATTATGCACTTTTGCATGTTTTTTCTGCCATGATAAAATATACCCATGCTTGAAATTGGAACAAAAGCACCGGATTTCAAACTTCTTGATCAGAATGGCAAAGAACATTCGCTCTCATATCATGCGGGAAGCTACGTTTTGATTTATTTTTATCCGAAGGATGATACGCCGGGGTGCACGGCAGAAGCATGCGGCATCCGCGATGCATATAAAGATTTTGAACGGGCTGGTGTGAAAGTGTTTGGGGTGAGTCATGACACTGTGAAGAGCCATAAAAAATTCGAGGAAAAATATAAATTACCTTTTATCTTACTTTCCGATCCGAAAAAAGAAGTAATAAAAAAATACGGCGCGCTCGGAGGAATATTTACCAAAAGAATTTCATATTTGATAGGCAAGGACGGTAAAATTCTCAAAGTGTATCCGAAAGTCGATCCGACCACCCACGGCGGAGAGATTTTGAAAGACATTTACGGTTTAGAGAAATAAATTCTGTGCAAAAAACAGAATTTAAAAAAATAATTCTCGACTATTATAAAAAACACGGCAGACACGACTTGCCGTGGCGTAAGACGCACGATTCCTATAAAATTCTCGTTTCCGAAATCATGCTTCAGCAGACGCAGGTGGGGAGGGTGATGGCAAAATACAACGAATTTGTAAAAATTTTTCCTAATTTCAAAAGTCTTGCGCAAGTTTCCACGGTAAAAGTGTTAAAAGTTTGGTCCGGGCTCGGATACAATCGCCGGGCCTTGTATCTCAAACGTACGGCAGAACGAGTGACAGGTGAGTTTAAGGGCAAATTGCCGAGAGATCCATCCATTCTTGTCGATCTGCCTGGTATCGGTCCGAATACCGCCGGAGCGATCTGTACGCACAGTTTTAACCTACCGGTAATTTTTATTGAAACGAATATCCGCCGGGTTTTCATCCATTTCTTTTTTAATAAAACAAAAAAGAAAATTCATGATAAAGAAATTTTGAAACTCATCGAGAAAAATTTGGACAGGAAAAATCCGCGGATATGGTATTCGGCAATGATGGATTATGGGACATACTTGAAATCTCAAGTAATAAATCCAAACAGGAGAAGTTTGCATTATGCCAAGCAATCAAAATTTGAAGGTTCGGATAGGCAGATACGCGGAAAAATTTTGCGATTGCTTTTGAAAAAGAATTCAATTTCAAGAAAAGAAATTTTGAATGAGATAAAAGAGAATTCAAAAAGAGTTGAAAAAGTTTTGGAAAGTTTGAAAAATGACGGGTTTATTAAGAAAAACAAAAATAGAATAGTGCTCATAAAATAAATCTGTGACGCTCGAATTTTTACGCATGACAACAACGTTGGTGACCCTCTTTTTAGAAAATTGGAACCAGATTTTTTTGTATATCAAAAACTTTCGACATAATTTTGAGAAACAAGAGGACGATCTAGAACTTATTGCCTGAATTTCGCCTCGATCTCAATTCTAATCCTCCACATATTTCTGCCAAGGGGTAGAAAAGTATCGCAGACGATAACCCTAGTAGGAATTAAACATCAAAATCTTCTGATATAATAAAATATATGAATCTTGTCCAACATATAAGAAAAGATGAGAATGGAAATTGGAATCTAATTTCAAACGGAAAGAGTATCATTCTTCCAGAAAAACTTGCTCTGCTTATCCATGGAATGCTTGAATGGGAAGATAATCGAGCAAATGAAGAAATAGCAGAAATTTTGCGTAAAATAAATTGCCATAAGACAGTCCTTTATCTTGCAAATCTAATTTCTCATGACGAATTTATATCTGATCCTAAATTAAACAATACTTCAAATTTTAATTTTCAAGAAAAAGTGTCTCAAATATCAACAAAAGAATTTTCTCCAACGAAAAATAAAACGGAATTATATGAATTGGCAAAACTATCTTGCAAATATGGGAAAGTCTATATAGGACAAATATTTAATACGGAACTCGGGCATTCCTTTATCGTCGGCAGAACAAAAGATGATGAATTCATCTGTTTTGATAAAGCTGGATTTGTAGAGAATCCTGCCAAAAACAACAAAGATTTTAAGTTCCGTGTCTATGAATTGAGTAAACTTCTTGAATCAGAAGCGTATCAAAATGCAGAGTGGAGATTTGTACCAATCGAAAAGATATAGTTTTTCCGCTTTCTTAGTTCCACAGAGACGGAGTTCCAGATAGTGTGTGCTCTCCAAGGGTTCCAAATCCCCGTAGGGTACCCTTTAATCACTAAGAGAATTAAATAATTTATTTTTGAAAAAATGAGATTTGAAACCCCTTTAATACGGCTCAGCTACAAGGTATACCGGCAATTTTTGCATACGAAATCCCGTTTGGTGACGCTCGTTATTAGAGATTGGAACGCTATTATATTACATCTCCGCGATTTCAACAATTTCATGCGGGAAGAAAAAATAGCTAAGGGATCTAGCCTTTCTTTTTCAGGGCCATAATCTCCTCACAGCGCTTCAGTGCAGCTCGTTCTCTCGAATCAAAACTAAAATCAGGAATATGTACTTCGCGTTTGGCACCAGTTTTGTCTTCAAAAAAGCATTCGAGGGCCAACTTGGCGTGGGCATAGAGGAGATCCCGGATATGGTCCAACTCTTTATCAGGCATATCTTTTAATGCCGGCTCAATTTCTCTCAGTTTTTCAAGGCTAATCATAGTATTTGTTCTTAAAGCTAATAAAGTTATCCACAAAACGTATCCATTTGGTTACGTTTCACCGTCTTACCATATTTTAATCAACTAACTACAATTCATCCCATGGACAATCAAAATTACATTGGTGAGGCAATACGGAGGTATAGGAAGGAGAAAGGACTGTTCCAAGAAGACCTTTCTCGATTATCAGGCATCTCCTATAACACGATTGTGAAGTTGGAGAGGAGAGATAGACCGATCAATCCAACGATTGGGACACTGATAAGGATTGCGGAGGTGTTGGGGGTATCTGTAGTGGACCTAGTATCAAGAAATTAGCTATATTTTTCGTCCGTGATATATTTAATAAAATCTTATAAGTAGATTTTATTAGCATAATTTATGAATGATAAACAGATACAAGATAAAGCATTTTTTGTTGTAGGACTTCTTGCTGCTTTTTTAGCCTTCAGCACCTTCAAAGATGATTTGTCAAAAATTGGCTTGATAATTGGTAATAGAATATATCCATTATTTGGAATAATGATTTTTTTTATTATTTTATTAACCATATCTGTTTATCTCTATGCTTTAGATTATTTACGATTCAATTTTGGTAAATATCAAAATTTCTTCTTATTTAGATGGATCATTCCTTTAGCAAATTTTTTTTATTCGTTTGCGATGCTGTTTCCAATTTTAGTGATCTTTTTCTGGATTATTGGATCAGAACCATTTTATGGCTTTGCGAAACAACACGAACATGCGGTTATTATTTTTGATGGAATTGCCGGCTCAATATTAGCAATATCTAGTTTCTTTAACGCAATCAGGCTAACAAGAAGAACGGTAAGAGAGGCAACCGAAACTATAGAAAAATTAAAAGATTCATATTTAGAGAGAGCACTTAAATTATTTGATAACAAATTTTATGCTGAAACAGTAATAGAAGCTCAAAAAACACTTGAAGAGTATCTAAAAGAAAAGCTATTGGAAGAAAAAGATTTAACAACTAAGTACATGGGGATGAGACAACTGTTAGATTTTGCGGATAAAAATAATATTTTTTCAGATAAAAAATACATCTCTCTAATTAAAGACTTAATTGGTATCAGAAATAAAGCAGTTCACTCCTCCGATCCAATTACTAAAGAGCAAGCAGAATTTGCCTTAGAAGTTGTAAAAAATACGTTTAAAGATGAGGGTATAAAATTTACTGATAAAACAGATGAAGATGTTCCTTCTGAAGAGGAGATAGAAGCAGTCGTAGATGCTTATTTACAACAACAGGAAGATGAAAAAAGAGGTAAGTAATTCTAGAGAAAAATCCTACATCAGTGAACCTAAAGTAAAGTTGTTATCTAATAACCAAATTTATAAATAAGAAAGTAATAACTCAATAGATTCCCTTAGATTTTCATCTTTATATTTATCCCCATTATCTGAATGATGAATACAATTTCTAATATAAGTAGGAAGAGTTGCCTTGTTAGGAGTATTTTTCCAAGGTTTGTCCTTTTTAAGCTTCTTTTCTTTTTCCAAGAAATTAGTATCGAAATTTAGAATACCTGAGCGTTCTTTGTCAGTAGAATCAGCATCTTGATATAATTCGTGTACCTTTGAGTAAAGTTCATTATGGTAATCGGTAGTCGCAATATCAAATACCTCATAAGTTACACTGGCATAAGTTGAAACTTTTTTATCAAACAATTCTTTTTCAGTCTTTTCTTTTTCCGATTTTTTATTAGATTTTTTAAATATTTTATAATTTCTACTCAAATCATTTTTATCAATCATGTAATTAGAGTGAGTAGCAAAAAATACAATATTATTTTTTTTATTTTCAGTTATTTTGATAAGTTGTTTTAACAAATCTTCTTGAGCTTGTGGATGCAGGTGTGTTTCTGGTTCATCAAGCAATAAAATTGTATTAGAAAGCTCATCGTTTTTACTTTGTGCTGCAATAGTTAAAAGAAAAGATACAAATTGTCTAAAACCATCACTTCGTTGGTCAGCTGTTTTTGCTTTACCTTTTGAATTTGAGTCATGGACATGAAAATTGATCAGACCATCAGATATGTCAAAAGTTATTGTAATTGGGTGTTTAGGCCAAGCTGTATTTATGTGAGCACTTACTTTTTCACCTAGATCAGTCTGTAATTGTTCTCGCTCAGTTGATTCAGAGATTGAAGCTATTTTTTCTTTAATTGCAGTTATCCCAACTATTCCAGCAAGAGCAAAACAGTTTTTCAAAGGTATTGATATTACATCCGGATTATCTGCAAATTGTGACAATGTTATTGGTTGTGAGATTAAATAACGATCTTCTGCTGTCCAAAAAATTGATTTATGTGATTTCTCGAAAATAATCTTTTTTAATTTATCTTCAATTAAAGACTTTTGTTCGTTTGTTTCAGGTATAGAACTAATATCAATCCTATATTTAACGGTACTTGGCGCATCAATATTGAAATAAGTTATAAGCTTAATGGAACTAAAATCAATAGTACCAACCTCTGTTACTTCTGGTGCCTGTGTAACTATATGCTCTCTACAAAAAATTATTTCATCTTTGTTTAGTAAGTATAAATACTCGATTTCAATTGGTTTTGACTTATCTTTGAAATCTTTAAGTAACGGTAGAGCTGATCCCTTTTCGTTTTTTAAACCATCTTTTAATGCTAATCCCTTTAATATTGTAGATTTTCCAGCTTCGTTTACTCCGATTAAGCCATACGTAAAGGTCTGATCATTGAGTTGGTTAATATCAAATGATAGCTCATCTATACTTCTATAATTTCTGATTGTTGTTTTCTCTAACTTCATAATTTTACGACTTATATAGTATTTATATACTTTAATACCAGTATTTAAATACTAGTTGTGACCCTACGGGGAATCGAACCCCGATTACAGCCTTGAAAAGGCCGTGTCCTAACCGTTAGACGATAGGGCCAAACACAAAAAGTACTATACCATTTTTTGTAAAAAAGACAAAAAGATGTTACTGTTTTTCGGGTTGCAAAAACACGGAGAGGTGGCAGAGTGGTTGAATGTACCAGTTTCGAAAACTGGCAGGCTCGCAAGGGTCTCGCGGGTTCGAATCCCGCCCTCTCCGCAGGCACATGTTTTTTAATTTTTATTTTGGTATAATTTCAGTATGAACGAACAAAAACAAATTATCATTGATAAAAGTAAAACGGCTTTGGTGGTTATTGATTTGCAAAAAGGAATCGTCGGACGCGAAGTCGCACCATATGCATCAGATGCGGTTTTGAAAAACACAATTACCATTGCCGAAAAAATGCGTGCAAACGGAATGCAGATTTTTCTCGTTCGAGTTACACCATCCCCGGATGGAAAAGATGGATTGAATCCGATAACTGATATGCCGCGATGGAGCCAAACGCCGGCGCCTGATTGGGCGGATATTGTGCCAGAGCTCGGACCGAAGGAAAATGATTTTGTCATCACCAAACACCAATGGGGCGCGTTTTATGGCACAGAACTTGACTTGGAATTAAGAAGACGAGGCATAACGACAATTATTCTCTGCGGAATAGCAACAAATATCGGCGTGGAAAGCACAGCGCGGTTCGCCTACGAATATGGGTACAACCAAATTTTTGCGGAAGACGCGATGGCAGCGATGTCTGCAGAGGAACATGTCTTTACGGTCACAAAAACATTTCCTCGAATCGGTCTCGTGCGAAAAACTGCGGAAATAATAGCCGCTCTGTCATTCATAATGTATGCTATAATTGCCCAATGGCAGACATTATCGAGGTAAAAAACTTAGTCAAAAAATTCGGAGACATCACCGCGGTTGATGATATTTCTTTTTCTGTCAAAGAGGGAGAAATTTTTGCATTTCTCGGACCGAATGGCGCGGGCAAATCCACGACCATCAAAATATTGACGACACTTTTGAATCCGACGAGCGGTGAAATCATTCTCAACGG
The DNA here is from genome assembly GCA_963716205.1 of uncultured bacterium. GTDB lineage: Bacteria > Patescibacteriota > Minisyncoccia > Phycocordibacterales > GWA1-40-21 > Bog-1340. Next base: position 478,510 of record OY970290.1, on the reverse strand, counting down.
CTTTGACACCGCAAAAAATGCGGACGCAGTACGGCATTCGTTCGGTATTGTGTTTCAGGATCCGTCGCTCGATGATGAATTGACTGCGTGGGAAAATATGGAATTCCACGGCGTGCTCTACGGCATTGAAAAAAAAGTGCGCAGAGATCGCATCGAAAAACTCATGACATTTGTCGAGCTGTGGGACAGGAAAAACAGTCTGGTAAAGACATTTTCCGGCGGCATGAAACGAAGATTGGAAATCGCGCGCGGGCTTTTGCACCATCCAAAAGTTATTTTTCTCGATGAGCCGACAATAGGGCTTGATCCGCAGACAAGGAATCATTTATGGAATTATTTGAAAGACTTGAACAAAACCGAAGGCACGACGGTATTTTTTACAACGCATTATATGGAGGAGGCAGACAAGATTGCAGAAAGGATTGCCATTATTGACTACGGAAAAATCATTGATTTTGGCACATCCGATGAATTGAAAATGAGAACAAAGACAAACAATCTGGAGGATGCGTTTCTCGCGCTTACTGGCAAAAAAATCCGCGAGGAAGAATCAAGTGCCACCGATCAAATGCGACAGCACAGACAAGCATGGTCTGGAGGCAGAAGATAAATAAAAAATATCATGAGAACAATTTATATTTTATGGCTGCGGCAAATAAAAAGATATTTACGATCTCGATCACGCGTGATCGGCTCTCTTGCACAGCCGCTCTTATTCCTCGTTGCACTGGGATATGGTCTCGGACCGGTTTTTCAAAAAGCGGGGGAAGGTAATTATGTGCAATTTCTCGTGCCGGGCATTATCGGCATGGCGATTATTTTTTCTTCTGTTTTTTCCGGAATTGAAATCATCTGGGACAAGCAATTCGGATTTCTCAAAGAAACTTTGGTGGCGCCGGTTTCCCGTGTCAATATTATGATTGGCAGGACGCTCGGCGGGGCGACGACGGCGACGATGCAAGGTATTATTGTATTTCTCATTTCCATTCTTATCGGCTTTAAGGTGGAAAATATAGTATCCGTTATTTGGGCAATATTATTGATGCTGCTCATCGCACTTCTTTTTACGGCACTCGGCACCATCATTGCTTCTCAGCTTGACGATATGCAGGGCTTCCAGCTTATTGTGAACTTCCTTGTCATGCCGTTATTTTTTCTTTCCGGTGCACTTTTCCCACTGAATGGATTGCCGAACGTTTTGGCGGTGCTTACCCGCATTGATCCTTTAGCTTACGGCATTGATGCATTTCGAACGGTGCTCAGCGGAATGTCAGCTTTCGGACTCGGTATGGATGTCACCATTTTGTCTGCCGTTACGATTATTTTTATCGGTCTCGGAGGTTACCTCTTTTCAAAAATACAAATCTAGCTGTCTGTGATATAATTCTTCCAATAATACAATTTCATGAATCCGAAAGATGAAAAAGCCGTGATAAAAAGTAAGGAAGATTTTTTTCTTTTTGCGTCTCATGAGTTGCGCACTCCACTCACGGCTATTCGCGCGAGTGCCGAGCTTTTGCTTTCCAAATATTCCGACAAGGTTTCCGATCCCGATATGAAGGAATTGCTTACCGATATTGATGTTGCCAGTATCCGTCTTATTCGGATCATAAATAATTTTCTCGATCCATCACATCTTGAAAATGGCGCCATAAATATGAAAAAGGAAAATTTTGATATTGCTGATGCGGTGCGTGCAACGATCAGTCATTTGAAAATCCTGGCAATAAAAAAGAATATCACTCTTTCATACGAAGCGGACAATGAAATATTGCCGAATGTTTTCGCAGATAAGGATATTGTTGAGCAAATCCTCACCAATCTTATCGGAAATGCAATCAAATTTACGTCGGAAGGCGGTGTTACCCTGACAAGCGAGGTTGCCGGCGATTTTCTAAAGATTACCGTATCGGATACCGGAATCGGCATTTCAAAAGAAGACCAGGCACTTTTGTTCGGCAAATTCAAGCGTGTCGGCGAAAATCGTGATGAAAAAAATTGCGAGGACAGCGGGCTCGGATTGTATATTTCCCAGACGCTCATCAGCGCCATTGGCGGGAACATTGCCCTTGAAAAAAGTGAACAGGGGAAGGGAAGCATTTTTACATTTACAATTCCAATTGCGAAGTGATATAATCATCTTTAGTAAAATCAATTAATAATTTAATAACTATAATTTTATGGCAACTGTTTTTATGGCAGAAGATGATCCATTGATGATAAGCATTTACAGCCAGATTTTTAAACTCAACGGCTTTGATTTTTCTATGGCGGCTGACGGAGAACAAGCCATTGCAAATTTGACATCAATGGCTCAAAAACCGCAAATCGCCGTTTTGGATATCATGATGCCGAAAAAAGACGGCTTTGAAGTTATAAAATTCATGAAAGGAGATCAGAATTTGAAAAATATTCCCGTTATCGCTCTGACCAATCTCTCAAGTAAAGAGGATTTGAAAAAGTGCCTTGATCTCGGAGCGGAGGCATGTTTGGTAAAAAGCCAAAACAGTCCGGATGAGATCGCGGCAAAGGTCAAAGAAATCTGCGACAAGCATTATCCAAAATAAAAAAATCCCTCACGGGAATTTTTTTGTGGGCGGTACAGGATTCGAACCTATGACCCTCTCTACGTCAAAGAGATGCTCTACCAACTGAGCTAACCGCCCATATGTGAAAATTTTTCAAAACTTGCTTCTCAATGTTACTTGCCAACATAGCTAACCGCCTATATATATGACATTATCAAAAGCTGAAACAGCTTATCATATTTTCCTTTCAAAATAAAGTATATATTTGCATAAAAATGCAACGGGTGTATCCTAATGACAGATTGTATTGTTATATATAAAAGAAGGGAAGTGATGAAGCATGAATACGCAAAGTGAAAAAGAAAAAGTTTTGCTGCATGCAGTGCTCGTTTTCTTTCCGAAAAATGGGCGCGTTCCTCTTGCGATAAAGTTAAAAAATATTGGAAAGGGTAAACTCAATAGCTGCGGCGGTAGCATTGAAAAAGGGGAAAGCGCGGTTCAGGCAGCGGTACGGGAAACACAAGAAGAACAGCACGTTCATATTTCCCCGGTCCATTTGGAAAAGTGTGCAGAAATGCTTTTTCATAATATTACGAAGGAGGGCATACCATTTGATTGTAAGGTAATCGTTTTTCTTGCAAGTAAATATGAAGGTAGTCTTATTCCATCGAAAGATTTTGGCAAGTGGAAGGACTACTTCATAGATGATCTGCCCGTCAATATGCTGATGCCTGCGGATCCGTTTTGGTTGCCGCCCGTGTTGCTTGGCAAAAAAATCAAAGGCGAAGCGTGGTACGGACCGAAACAAGAATATTTGTTGCGCCCGGTGAGGATACGAAAAGTCAAATCCTTTTCGTAAGAATAAAAGACCGTTCCCAGAGAGCGGTCTTTTTTATTTTACATTTTCAAATATTCAAAAATATTTTCCAGTGCCTTGATGGCATCGCCGACGGCAATATTGTTTTGCTTGTAGAGTCCGTCCGTGCAATCGCCGGCCGCCCAGATACCAAGACATGATGTTTTTTGAGTTTTCGGATCTGCAATTATTTCGTTCGCTGAGCTTAATTTGACCAAGTCATTTTTAATGAAATTAACAGAAGGGTTCGCGCCAATCTCGACAAAAATTCCGGTAACGGGAATTTCTTTTGTTTCGCCGGTTTTTTTATTTTTATACACAATTCCGGTAACGAATTTGTCACCTTTTATTTCAATGAGGTCGACTTGCGGGATTGCCGTGACATGTGTATCGGCAAGCACTTTTTGAATAGTCACCGGATCAGCTCGAAACTCGCTTCTTTGCAGGATGGTCACACTTTTTGCATACGCGAGAAGCTGAGCCGCCGATTCAAAAGCGGAATTTCCTCCTCCGATAATCGCGACATCCATTCCCGAAAAAAGCGGTGCATCGCATGTGGCGCAATAGCTGATGCCTTTATTTTCAAAAATATCCGCGCCTTTTACAGTAAGTTTTTTTCGAATGCTTCCAGTCGTTATGAGAACTGTCTTTGCCTGATATTCCGACGCGTTTGTTTGTATGAAAAAAACACCTTCTTTTTTTGATATATCCGTCGCTTTTTCTTTTATTTTTATATCGACGATTTCACCGGCATAGGCACGAAGATGTTTTTCAAGAAGGGAAGTCAATTCTTCGCCCCGAATAGATGGTGTACCGATCCAATTTTGGATATTTTCCGACACAGTGCTTTGACTGTCGAAAGTTTCCGTTATGAAAACAGTTTTGATTTTCTTGCGGGCGGCATAAACTCCTGCAGCAACGCCAGCGGGACCGCCGCCAATAATCGCTAAGTCGTAGATCATTATTTTTTACTTAATTTTAGATCGTTTCAAAAAAGATGGCACACCCCATTCATCATCCTCGTCATCAATTTTAATGGTTTTTTTTGATTCATTGATGACGGGCTCTGATTTTGCAATCGGTTTCTCCTCTTTTGTTTCAATGGAATTGAAAATTTTGCCGCTTTTGTTTTCATCCTGTTTTGACGAAGAGATCGAATGAAATAGTGATTTTTTGTTTTGGTTTTCTGAAAAGCCGGAAGCGATGACCGTGATCTGTATTTCGCCTTTTTTCAATTTGTCCGTATGAATGGTGCCGAATATGACTTTTGCATTCGGATCAATGGACTCGGTAATGACTTTTGCCGCTTCCTGAACTTCAAAAAGGGTCAAGTCGTCGCCAGCCGCAATGGAAAAGAGAACTCCTTTTGCACCGTGAATTGAAACTTCCAGAAGTGGGGAATTGATCGCGAGTTCTGCAGCGACCTGCGCTCTTTGTTCTCCGGTTGCGCGGCCGATGCCCATGAGTGCCGAGCCGGCGTTTTCGAGAACCGCTTTGATGTCCGCAAAATCGATATTGATGATTCCTGGTGTCGTAATCAAATCGGAAATTCCTTCAACCGCTTGCCGCAAAATGTCGTCGCAGAGTGCGAATGCGGATTTCATCGTCGTTTCTTTGTTGACGATGGCCATCAGACGATCGTTCGGCACAACGATAATCGCGTCCACGCATTTTCTCAATTCTTCAGTGCCAAGCTCCGCGATTTTATTTCTCTGCGCGCCTTCAAAGACGAACGGCTTGGTAACAACGGCTATTGTCAGAATGCCGAGTTCCTTTGCAATTTTCGCGATAAGCGGTGCCGCACCAGTGCCGGTGCCACCGCCTTCCCCGAGAGCCACAAAAACCATATCCGCCCCTTTCAGAGCTTCTTGGATTTCTTCGCGAGTTTCTTCCGCAGCTTTTTTGCCGAGCTCCGGATTCATTCCGGTACCGAGTCCTTTGGTCAGATTTTTGCCGATATGAATTTTTTTGGAAGCGAGCGAATGGTGCAGGTCTTGAGCGTCGGTGTTGGAGACGATGAATTCAACTCCTTTGACTTTGGAATTGATCATATGATTGACCGCATTTCCTCCCGAACCTCCGATACCAATGACTTTTATTCTGGCAAAAGTTTCTATTTCCGGTTTTATTTGTGGCATTGTATAAATGGCTAATAAACGTTAATAATTGCAACGCAAACTTTGTTTCTTCTCACAATAATATCAGAAAAATAGGGAAAAAGAAAAGGATTGCCAATAGTGATTTTTTATGGCAAAAACTGCTTGAACCAGTCTCCCATACCCTTGAATATTTTTCCGCTTCTGCCATTTGAGAAATGCAAGCCGTCGGAAATATCATCACCATTTGAAAGTCCCCAGACCGCAAGGCCGTAAGCGACAGACCATGCGTTGTCTTTGATTTGATTTTTCATATTTTGTTCCTGATTAATGACGGCAATTTTTGCTGGAAGTTTCAGTGATGCGCGAGCGATTTCTTCGATGCCGGCGATGTTCGATCCGCCGCCCGTCAAAATGATCCCAGCAGGGAGAAGCCCACTCCTGCCGATTTTTTTCAAATGAGTTTCTACGAGCGAAAAAATATTTTCAAGTTTGCCGCTCGTGATATCTTCGAGTTTTTTCTTCGGATATTGCGAATTGGTGACGGATCCGATTTTTAAACTCTCGGCTTCATCGATAGGAATGCGGAAACCGAGCGCAATGTCATTGGTGATATCCGTGCCGCCGAGCGGAAAAACTTCAAGCGATATCGGAATATTGTTTTCAAAAACGGCGATGGATGTCGTTTCTGCGCCGATATTGACGAGCACACTTCCTGCCACCCGCTGCGTTTTTGAAAGATTGACCAAGCTTGCTGCAAGGATTGATGCCATGACATCGAGGACTTCCACGTCGGCTTCTTCAACGGCACGGATCAAGTCATTCAAATGCTGTTCAAGGCAGACGACAAAAAGCGCCCGCGATTCGAGCTTCACCCCGTGCATGCCGATCGGCCTACCGATGAGCATTTCCTCATCTATTTTATATGCGAGAGGAATCGTCAGAATTATTTTTTTATTGAGAAGCGCGGTGGCCGGGAGCTCGCTTTCGGCGGTGTTCACGACATTTTTGACATCAAGCTCAGTGATTTCCGAGTCCGCCTTCGATATTATAACCGAACCTTTGCCAATGATCGCTCCGAGCCCTATTCCTCCGACCGAAACATACGCTTTTTTGATTTTTATTTTAGCAGATTTTTCCGCTTGATTGACCGCGGCTTTGATGGAAGCGGTCGCATCGGCGATATTGGTGATATATCCGTGGCGAAGCCCGTTTAATTCGGCAAAACCGAATCCGATAATGCGCGGAGCCACCGTGCCATTTTCAGATTTTATATTTTCAGTGACGACCACTTTCACGCGGTCCGTTCCAATATCTATTCCGACTGAAATTTTTTGCGACATGATTATAATAGTTGGTTTTTACCTCTCTAGTATAACAAATACAACAGGCGGAAGTAAAGTCAAATTTTAAAATACTTTCTGTACTTTATTTCCTCTTTTTCCATTTTATTTCCATGATCGTAGCCGGAGAGATGCACCATACCATGTATCAAAAGAAAGGGGAAGAAATTATTGTAACTCCGCTCGAATTCTTTTGCTTGTATTTTTGCGATTTCCCGGCACATGAATATTTCGCCGGAATTTTTTGAAAGAGAAAAACTCAAAATATCGGTCGGCTTGTTTATCTTTCGGTATTTTTTATTCAATTCCCGGATTTTTTTCTCGCCGACAAACACCAAGCTTAAATCATATTTCTTACCGAGAATTTTATTTTTGTATAAAACAATAGGCAAGCCCGGAAGCTTACCTTTTGTTTCGTTTGTTATTGAAAACGTGTTTTGCATTTATTTTCTGCCTCGTCCTTGGCCTTCGGTGCGCTCAGTCATTTTGCCCATTTTGATGAGCTCATCGATTTCTGATTTTCTGGTGAGCTTGGAAAGTTTCTGCATTTTCACTTTGTAGGGAGAAAGCATTCGTCCGGAATATCGGATTGAGCGAACACGCGGAAGGATGCCGGAACCCTGCACTTTTTTGGTGAAGCGCCTGAGCAAGCTTGCATTGTTTTCGCTTGGATTTTTCTGCAATTCAATATTTGTCGCCATAGATTTCAAAAGATACCATGTTCAAAAGGAAAAAGCAACACTAGTCCCTCACCTTTTTGATATGTTCCGCAAGTTTGTCAATCGGCAGTGTTTGCTGGGTTCTCGTGCTATTTTCACGGACCATGACGGAGTTTTCGAGGAATTCTTTTTTGCCCATGATGATGACATACGGCACTTTGGATTTCTCGGCAAGGGCGAATTGGCTGCCGAATTTGTCGCGGCCGAGCATGTGATAGACGAATATCTTTTCATTCTTGAGCATTTCGATCACCTGCAAGCTTTTATTTTTTGCCTCATCGCCGAGCTGAATATAAAAAGCCACGGGTTTCGGAAGTTTCGAAATCTTTTTCACGGCGGATTTTTTCTTCAAAAATATTTTTATGCCGGCTCCCGGATTGTCTTTTTTATGCCCAATTTTTTGGGAAATTTCATCATGGCGGAAACCGACGGCAAGCGCATTGCCGATGCTGCCGTCGTTTGCAACCTCTTTGATTTCAAAAACCGTTCCCGAACAATATTTTCTGTCGGGAACAAGATTATTATTTATTTTATAGGGAATTCCCATCGATTCGATGTATTCAAGCACTTCCTTGAAATGTTCCCGGCTCGCATCGGAAAGGCAGCTCACCGATGTCGGAGCATTTTCTTTGAGTTTTCCGCCCGGATCGCATTCATTGCACGAAAGCACATAGAACGGATCTTTCTTGAAATTCTGCCTGCAATGCGCCGGCATGTCATTGATATGCTTTTTGTAATAATGCACAAGCTCGCGGTGGAATTTATTCGTTGATTCCTTGTCGCCGATGGTGTTGATTTCAATCAGGAAATTTTTGTAGCCGTTATCCCGGAGCATTGAGATCGTCGTCTGAATGATCAGCGCTTCAGCAATGCTTTTTTTCGTTCCCATCACTTCAAGATTGATGGTTGTTTTTGCGCGCTCTTTGATGATACCCGTTTCATGGACAAGCATGACCGGCTGGGGAAGCGTATGAAAACCTTTTTCCGCATGATGCCTGAAAAGGGAAGCCCGTTCCTCGATAAAATCTTGGGAAAAAAGCCAGGAAAGTCCGGCGGGATTTTTCATCCAACTTTCTTTGAGCGCTCCCGCGCGGATGATATCATCTTTTGTTACCTGCAATGGTTTTGTCGGCAGAAAACCGTAATAGAGGGCGGCTTCAGCCATTTTTTGTATTGGAAGAAATGTGACGAATTCGTTTCCTTTGTGCGTGCGATGTTTTTTCGTTCTGTGGATTTTTTTATTTTTCATATTTTTATTGGTTTGCGTATGTATTGTATTTTCCCGGGAAAATCGAGAGCTGATTGAGAGGCAGTAATTCGAGGAATACTCTGCCTTTGATATTTGCCGAGGGTAGTATGCCCCAGAGGCGGGAGTCGGCGCTGTTGTGCCGGTCATCTCCCATGACGAAATATTGTCCCGGACCAAGCGTTACTTTTTCATTGATATTTTCAAAAAATTGTGTTGTCGATGATGCGACAGAAGGATTGAAATATTCATACGGCTCTTTCAAAATAAATCCGTTCGGATTCGCTGCATTAAAAATTTCTACTGTGTCACCGTTGATTTGGACCGTCTCGCCGGGAAGTCCGATGATTCTTTTTATATAATAGACCGTTGAGCTGGTCGCCTCGTGTTCGAGTGCAAGCCCAGCCGGCGGGACTTTGAAGACGATCACATCGCCCCGTTGCGGATTATGAAACCGATATGAGATTTCATCAACGATCAGGTAGTTGCCATTTTGAAAAGTATTGAGCATTGAATCGCCGGAAACAACAAACGGCTGGGCGATGAATATGCGTATCGGCAGGACGATCGCGAGTGAAAGAATGATGATAATCAGACTTTCCTTGATGAATTGTTTGGCTTTGGACATCTGTTTTATGGCTTAAAATGGTCTTTTTTTGAATTCTTTAGGCATTATACGCTACATTTTGCTTTTACACAAGAAAAAGAGAGATTTTGACTTTGACAATAATCAATATAAATGGTATTTAATACAACAGGAGAAAATTTGAAAAAATAACAGGAGAACACGATGAAGAAAATTCCAGTCGTTACTTATCAAGATGTATTGATTTTGGGAGAGGAAGAAGCGCTTAAGAAAATTTTTGGAGAAGATAGTGTGATTGAACTTATCAATCCAAAGAATTTTTCTGACACAAAAAGCTTTTTGGAATTTGTTCGTGATTCTGAACATACTGTTTACATAGCAATTAAAACACTTCGTCGTCTCGCAATGAATGCAGGCCTCATATTTGGAGCCATCAATTACAACAATACTAAGGATTCTAGCGAAGATGCCGTTTCGTTGTCACATTTTATTAGTGTAATAGATAAACTTAAAGTTGTTATTGATAATCATGAGATGACATTAGAAGATGATTATCTAGAAATGGTGAAACCAGTACAGAAAAAAGAATCAAGAATAATATCTGGCAGTGAATTAGCTTTTGCGGAACTAACTTCAAATGCGAGGTTTAATTAATTGTTTTCAAAGCCGGCATAAAAACCGGCTTTTTTGTTGCTTGTCTTTTTTCTTTTTTGACATAAAATAATTACATTATGAATTACATTATTGTAGGTTTGGGAAATCCGGGAGAAGAATATATTGGCACAAGACATAACACCGGCAGAATGGCGGTGGAAGCTCTGGCAAAAAAAATAGGTGAGGATGATTGGAAAGAGGATAAAAAATTAAAAGCGGAAACTTTGAAAACAAAGATCGGCAAAAATACCGCACTGCTTGTGAAGCCGAATACGTTCATGAACAAATCCGGCAATGCCGTCGGACCAATTGTGAAATCAAAAAAAGCTGCGGAAACACTGGTTGTGGTGCATGATGATCTCGATATTCCTTTTGGCAAAATGAAAATCTCGTTCAACAAAAGCGCGGGCGGGCATCGCGGTGTGCAGTCTGTGATAAAAGCGGTGAAAACGGAAGCGTTCATCCGTATGAGAATCGGCATAACACCCTCGACCGCGAGCGGAAAAATGAAAAAGCCACAAGGTGAGAAAGAAGTGGAAATGCTGATCCTTGGCAAATTCAAACCGGCGGAGGCAGGATACTCTGAAGAAAATCATGAAGCGCGCAGCGGAAGGATTGGAATTGATTGTAACCGATGGAAAAGATATCGCGACAGGGAAGGTGAACTCGGAGAATTAAACACAATTCAAAAGAACGGCACCTCCGGCACCGTTCTTTTGTTTTTTGTTTACGAATTTCTTTTGAAAATTTATTCCAAAAAGCTCAACCCCATTTTTTGATTTTTTGATTCGAAGACATTAATCTTGAATTTGTAGCTCTTGCCCAAGCTTATCTTTTCTTTCATTTTTGCTTCTGAACCAAAATCGGAAATATGCACAAGTCCGGAAACGCCTTCCTCGATCGAGGCGAGCGCGCCGTATTTGTTGAATTTGATGACGACAGCTTCCACCGTGTCGCCCTTTTTATATTTCTTTTCTGCTTCAATCCACGGATTCGGTTTGAGCGCTTTGATCGAAAGGGAAACTTTGCCGTCTTTGACATCAATGACCTTGACATTGACTTTGTCTCCGATTTTATACAGTGCGCGAGGATCTTCGACAAGCGCCCAGTCTATTTCCGAAATATGCACGAGCCCTTCCAGTCCATCCTCAAGCTTCACAAACACGCCGAAATCCACCGCACCGGTGACTGTGCCTTCAAGCACATCGCCGACTTTGTATTTGTCGGCCATTTTCTGCTTTTCTTTTTTCTCAAGATTTTTCTCGGAGAAAATCAGCTTGCCTTCTTTTGGAGCTGCAGTGATGATGGCAACGGAAATTTTCTGTCCGACAAGCTTTTTCAACTCATCCATTATCTTATCCTTGTCGCCGTCTTCGATTTTTGGATAGTGTTCGCTCTTTAATTGAGAGGCTGGCAAAAATCCGATAATGCCTTGCCATGTGATGATCAATCCGCCTTTGTTGGCTTCGGTGACCGGCAATTCAAAAATCGTTTTGTCTTTGATCGCTTTTTCTGCCTCATCCCAGATGAGCGCTTGTCTGGCTTCTTTGAGCGAGAGCTCGATGTAACCTTCTTTATTTATGTAATCGACAACTTTTGCGGAAACGAGATCGCCGATATTCAATTTCTTGATGACATCGCGCGCGGTCAAATATTCTTTTCCGTAAATGAGACCGGTGCCGAACGGCTGCAAGTCCACATAGACGCGGGATTTCTCCACACCGATGACTTTTCCTTCAACGACTTCGCCCGGCATTGGCGGGACTTTCGTCTCGTTGAAATATTTCGTCATCGCAGTGTCTTTCTTGACCTTTGCTTCAACGATCTCTACTTTTTCTTCTTTTTTTTTCATAATGATAAATTAAAATGCACCCGGTAAAGGGTGCGCAACCGTTTGGCAAAAAGTTTCACGAGCCGCTCGCGTGAGTCCCGCCGATGAGGTTAGCTTTTTGCGCAACCTTGTAATGCAAAGATACTACTACATATAGCGGAGAATGTAAAGCTTCAGAAACATTGATTATATCAATATATTTTGTTAAAATTCTTTCACTTATGATCATCACATACCAAGGCGCGGAGTTTTTCAAGGTTCAGTTTGGCGATACGACGCTTGCGTTCAATCCGATTTCAAAAGAGTCAAAGCTCAAGCCGACGAGATTTTTTGCTGACATTGCTTTGGTAAGTTTGAACCATCCTGATATGAATGGCGCGGAAAATCTTTCATATAATGGCAAGGAACCATTCATCATTTCTGGTCCGGGAGAATATGAGATCAAAGGAATTTTTATTAAAGGTTTTGCTTCAAAATCCATTTACGGCGGAGGCGAAAAAATAAATACGATTTATTCCGTCTCGCTTGAAAATATGAACATTTGTTTTCTTGGCGCGCTTTCCGATATCAATCTCTCAAGCGAAGTGAAAGAAGAGCTTGGTGATGTGGACGTTTTATTTTTACCGGTCGGCGGAGATAGTGTGCTTGATGCGGCGAAAGCGGAAAAGCTTTCGGTAGAAATCGAGCCGAAGATTATCATCCCGATGCATTATGACGCGGCGAGCCTGAAAAAATATTTGAAAGAAGCAGGCGAGGAAAATGTGAAGCCGATTGAAAAACTGACGCTGAAGAAAAAAGATTTAGAAGGCAAGGAAGGAGAGTCCATCGTGCTTTCAGTCGCATAAAATTTTCAAATAAAATTTGTAAAAAAAAAGCCCGAAACCTCACGGTTTCGGGCTTTAAACAAAACAAATTATTTAAGTTGGAACTTTTTCATCTTCTTTTTTTTGGAGAAGTTCAGCCATCTTTCCCACACACATCAGAAATTCTCTTGATCGCGGACGCACACCTCTGCCGCTTCCGGTGATTTTAAGGTCTTCCACGGTTTTTGATATGATCAGGCCTTTTGCCAAAGCCTCTATCCGTATCTTTTCGGAATTCATGGCAAATGCCAGATGACGGATATGCGCGCATTTTTCCGCTGTATTCGCGGCATTGAGCTCAACCAAAAGCATTGTTTCCATGCGCGTTCTGATCTCTGTTTCAAAATCAATTTTGAACTGGCGTTTACCGCGCGTGATTTTGCTCGCGATATCATTGTAGAGATCAAATCTTTTTGCGAACGGCATCCCTTGCGATTCGAGGATTTTGAATTCCCCGTAAAGCAAATGAATCAGCTTCTCAGTCGCCATTTCTTTGATGTCGTCTCGGGATGATCCGTTGATTATCGGCCAGAGATCATTCTGTTTGGTAGCCGATTCGATTGTTTTCAAATCAGACAATTCTTTCGGACTTCTTTCCTGCAGTCCGAGAGCGATCAGTATATCTTCTCTCTCGTACTCTTCGAAGATTGCAACGATTTTTTCCGCAACATTTTTGCTAATTTCCATGATTCTCACCCCCAAGTAATTTGTATTTTGCAACGAACTGCTCGAACTTCAAATTACCATCATTTATTTCATAAGTCAAGAATTATTTTTCTCATCATTATTTCCAAAATCTGATATAATTATTTTGAAAAAATGAGCTGGATAACGAACATACGAAACTGGCCGGAGAAAAAGAAACGGAATTTTGCTGTTTTTACCGCAATTATTTTAACGCTGATTATTGTCGGAGTATGGTATTGGTTCGATACGACCTACAATGCAAAAGACGAGTCGACATACAAGCCGAATCTGTTCAGCTCTTTTTCCGGAATGTTTTCCGATATTGCAAACGAGTTTCATTTAGCATCGGCGCAGCTTGCGAGCACAACCGCTTTTATCAGATCAGAAATTGCATCAAGCACTGCGACAAGTACGCTTGCAAGTACAAGCACGGCAGCGACAAGCACAAAAAAGAAATAAAATGTCTGGTAAATTTTACAAAAATAAGGTAAAATAGACATATAAATTTTAAATTCGGAATGGCTGAAGATAAACATAAAAAAACAGAAAACATTGAACCGGTAGCGGCAAAGTTGCTTACCAACAGGTCTATTACGATCGAAATGAAAGAGTCGTTTATTGACTACGCAATGTCGGTCATTACTGACCGCGCGTTGCCTGATGTCCGTGATGGTCTCAAGCCGGTGCACCGCAGAATTCTCTATGCGATGGGTCAGATGAATCTGACTGCCGGAGCAAAGACGCGCAAATCCGCCGGCGTGGTCGGCGAAGTGATGGGCAATTATCATCCGCACGGCGATGCTTCCATTTACGATGCGATGGTGAAAATGTCGCAGGATTTTGCCACAAGATATCCGCTCGTCATCGGTCAGGGAAATTTTGGGAATATTGATGGAGATTCCGCCGCAGCGATGCGTTATACAGAGGCAAAAATGTCAAAGATTGCCGGCGACTTGCTCAAAGATATCGACAAAGATACGGTGGAATGGCGTCCGAATTATGACAACACAAAAAAAGAACCAATCGTTTTGCCATCCGGCGTACCGAATCTTTTACTCAATGGAACTCTTGGTATTGCCGTTGGTATGGCGACCGATATTCCTCCGCATAATCTTACCGAAGTTGTTGATGCAACACTTCATTTAGTTGAAAACAAAGATGCGACGACGGAAGATTTGCTGCAATTCGTTAAAGGTCCGGATTTTCCGACAGGAGGGACTATATATAACCAAGTAGACATTAACCACGCGTATGCGACTGGTCGCGGAGGAATCGTCACGCGAGGCACCGCGGAAATCGTCGAGGACAAGAAAGAAAATTATTCTATCATCATTACTTCGATTCCGTATCGCGTGAACAAAGCGACGCTCATTATGGCGATTGCAAATCTCGTGCACGAAAAGAAAATTGAAGGTATCAAAGGTCTGCGTGATGAATCGACAAAAGACATCCGCATTGTCATTGATCTGAAAAATAACGCCAATCCGCAAAGCGTTTTGAATTATTTATACAAGCACACCCAGCTTGAGGATAAATTTCATATCAATATTGTTGCTCTTGTCGCCGGTGTGCCGCGAACATTATCGCTGAAGTCATGTCTCGATGAATTTATCGAGCATCGCAAAATTGTCGTCAAAAGACGCACAGAATTTGATTTGAAAAAGGCCGAGGCACGAGAGCACATACTGCTCGGTCTCAAAAAGGCGCTTGATCATATCGATGAAATAGTAAAATTAATAAAGAAATCAAAAGACGTGGACAATGCGCGCTCCGGCTTGATGAAGACGTTCAAATTTTCCGAGATTCAGGCGAATGCGATCTTGGAAATGCGTTTACAAAAGCTTGCCGGGCTTGAAAGAAAGAAAATTGAAGATGAACTTGCTGAAGTGCAAACACTTATCGCTGATTTGAAAGATATTCTTTCCAAACCGAAAAGAATTTTGACTATCATCAAAAATGAATTGGCTGAAATCAAAGAAAAATACGGCGACGAGCGCAGAACAAAAGTCGTCAAAGGTGGCGTGAAAAATCTTTCCGAGGAAGACATGATTGCTGATGAGCCGAACATGCTCGTCCTCACCGCTGGTGGCTATGTGAAGCGCACCAATCCCGATGAATATCGAAAGCAGAAGCGCGGAGGAGTCGGTGTTGTCGATCTGGATACCAAAGACGAGGATTTCATCACACATTTCCTTTCTGCGTCGGCGCACAGTGATATTTTATTTTTCACCAACAAAGGTAAAGCATATCAAATAAAAATGTACGAGCTTCCCGAAGGCAAGCGCGCGACCAAAGGCAAGGCAATTGTAAATTATCTCGCAATTTCCGCTGAAGAAAAAATCACCTCGGTGCTTGCAATGCCTAAGTCACTGAAAAATTTGAAACTTTCTTTAATTCTCGTGACGAAAGGAGGCACGGCGAAAAGAGTTGATGCGGACAATTTTAAAGATGTCAGGCGAAGCGGACTTCTTGCCATCTCGCTTGATGCGGGAGATGAATTACGAAGCGCACTTTTCATGAATGAAGGCGATCAAGTCATTCTTTCGACATCAGGTGGCCAAGCAATCCGTTTTAAAGACAAAGACGTGCGTGTCATGGGCAGGTCTGCCGGAGGCGTGCGAGGCATGAAGCTTGATAAAGGTGATTTCATTGTCGGCACAGATGTCATCTCAAAAGACATGAAGAATCCGGAATTCCTCGTCATCAGCTCGCACGGCTATGGCAAGAAAACTCCGATTGATGAATACAAAGTCCAAGGCAGAGGCGGCTCCGGCATCATCACCATGAAAGTGACGGACAAAACCGGTCCGATTATTGCCTCCAAAGTCGTGACGGATGAACAGGAAGAAATTGCGACGATTTCCAAGAAGAGCCAAGTTATCCGCACAGGGCTGAAAGAAATCCCATCGCTCGGCAGACAGACACAAGGCGTCCGCATCATGAAACTCCGCGAAGGTGACTCGCTCGCTTCGGTGACGTGTATATAAAAAAAAGAAAGTAGGGTATAATATTCTCAGTATATTATATTATGTTCTCAGATCCGGTAAAAAATATAGAACAATTCAGTCTTGGAAAAGGCATGTATGTCGCGGATTTCGGTGCAGGGTCCGGACATTATTCTTTTGCCGCGGCACAGGCTGTGGGCGAGGGCGGCGAAGTCTATGCGATCGATGTTCAAAAAGATTTACTTGAAAAAGTGAAAAATGAGGCAAAGCTTCGCCATTTGAAAAATATTGAAATTATCTGGGCGGATTTGGAACATGTCGGCGGTACGAAACTCCATGATCAGTCAATGGATGTGATTATTGCAGCAAATGTTTTTTTTCAATTTGAAAACAAAGACAATCCCTGCATTGAAATCAAGCGAATCCTGAAAAATAACGGCCGCGTGCTTCTTATCGACTGGTCTGCATCATTCAACAATCTCGGTCCGCATCCAGATCATGTTTTTTCCGAGGATGCGGCGAAAAAACTTTTTGAAAAACACGGTTTTATGATAGACAGAGAAATCGTTTCAGCCGGTGCGCATCATTATGGGATTATTTTCAGAAAAAAAGTATAATAGATTCATCCTATGGAAAAAAGCAACAACAAATTTAAAATGATCCTGATAGGCGTGTTCGCTTTTTTCATCATTGCGGGGCTCGTGGCTTTTTCTGCATTTCGATCGACGAATACCGCAAACAGCGCGCCGACGATTGCTATCTGGGGCACGGTGGATCAGTCTACGTTTGATACTTTTATTTCGAAATATGAGCAGGATGACAACATTCAGTTGAAGCTTGTGTATACTGAGCACAGTATTTCAACGATAGACAATGATCTCGTCGAAGCTATTGCGACCGGCAAGGGACCGGATGTCATTCTTATCCCGCAGGAGCTGATGGATCGATATTTGGATAAAGTTACATTCATCACTTCGATTCCGCAGAGAACATTTTTGGACACGTATATTCAGGAAGCGCAGCTGTATATCCAGCCGCAGGGGATTTTTGCTTTGCCATTTTTTGTCGATCCGATGGTTATGTATTGGAACAAAGATATGTTTGCAAGCGCCAGCGTCGCCACACCACCAACAGACTGGTCGCAGTTTCCTCTTTTGGCGAACAAGTTTTCTCTTATTGATCAAAACGGAAATATCACACAGAGCGCCACGGCTTTCGGAGAATATGACAACGTCAACAATGCCAAGGCGATTCTTTCCATGCTTATCATGCAAGCGGGAAGCCCGATTGTTTCCGCGGACAGCTCCACGGGCTCGTTTGCATCAGAGCTATACCAAAAATCTTCCGATGCAGTGATTGTTCCGGCTGTTTCAGCTTTGACATTTTTTACGGATTATTCAAATCCGAAAAAATCCGTTTATTCGTGGAACAGCTCGCTTCCGGATTCAAAAGATTATTTCCTTGCCGGAAACCTTGCTATGTATTTTGGCTTTGCTTCCGAAGTGTCCGATATCGCCAGCAAGAATCCAAACTTGAATTTTGATGTTGCTATGGTGCCGCAAACGCTTAATACGACCGACAAGACGACATTCGGAGAATTATATGGTTTTGCTTTTTTGAAGAGTTCTTCGAACACTGCGGATGCATTTGCGCTGATTTCGAATCTGACCAGCGCACCTGCAGTTTCCGAATTTCTTAATGTCAGCGGCGGAGTGCCGGCACGAACGGATTTGATTGCCGCAGGCACGACCGATCCGCAAAAAACCGTATTTTACAATTCAGCGCTTATCGCAAAAGGATGGGTTGATCCGGATATGGCGGCGACCAGCAATATATTTTCCGGCATGGTCAGTGACGTTACCTCCGGCAATCTTGATGTTGACAGCGCCGTTCAAAAAGCGGACACTGAGCTTTCCAATTTGTTCCAGTAAAACCGTCATTGAGAATATTTGGAAAATATGAGAAAATAAACATACTCTAATGACTGACAAAAAATCTATTTTAGGCACGAGAAATTTTCAGAAAATCCTTCCATTTGCAGTTTTTGTTTTTGTGGCAGTGCCGATATTTGTTTTTGCGCAATCTGGGCAGGGCAGTAGTCCGACTGGCGGTTTGGTCCCATGCACGAATAACTGCAATTTTAACGATCTTACCACGCTCGTCAACAACATCATCAATTGGTTTTTGGGAATTTCGGTTTCCGTGGCGGCGATTACTTTTGCCGTTGCCGGAGCCAAAATGATTTTTAATCCCAACAATTCTAGCAAAAGAGCAGAAGCACTTGATATGTTCAAAAAAACTCTTATCGGCCTGATTATCATATTATGTGCATGGCTTGTCATTCATACGGTCATTGCAGCATTGACCGGCGCCAAAAGTGGAAGCGGCGCCTTGCAATTTTTTGGCAGTTAATTATTAATTAAAATAACAGCGATGAAATATATATATAATCAGATAGAAGCAAGAGTTTTTATTTTTTCAGCTTCAGTTTTGGCATTTTTCATGCCGTCCGTTTCTTTTGCGCAGATTCAAAATCCATTACCAGGAATTACTAATATTCCAAATCTTGTGCATACAATTCTCGGCTATGTGGTCCAGGTCGGCGGAGTCATTGCGATATGCGCTTTTATTTATTCTGGATTCAAATTTGTCCAAGCGAGGGGGAATGAAAAAGGGCTTGAGGAAGCAAAAAATATTTTCTTCTATACTTGCATCGGCGTTGCCATCCTGCTCGGGGCGCAGGTCATTGCATCGATTGTCGTCGGCACCATAACGAATGTGCAGTCATAACATCATGAAACATAAATCCGAAATTTCAATTTTTATTATTTCAGCATTTGTTGCACTCGGTGTTTTTACTTCTTTTTTTTCGGCAACGCATACCGCCTACGCGTGCTATTGCTATCCAAACTTAGCGGTTTATCCCAATGGCAACGATCCGCACTGCATAAACCATGTCGGTGATGCGAGCTATTGCGGCGCAAACTCGATTTCAGGCAATTCTTCTTCAGTCAATTCCATAAACCCGGTGAACGGAAGCGGAGCGGCATCTTCTTTTTCCTGCACTCCTTCTGCAGTGAAAGATTTCAAAAGTCTTATCGAAAATCTTGTCATTGGATGCTTTTATACGAGTGTCATTGATATTCTCATTGCACTTTCCGTCATTTTCTTTCTCTATGGTATATTCAAATTTGTCCGGACCGAAAATGAAACGGAAAGGGCTTCGGGCAAGCAGTTTATGCTCTGGGGAATTATCGGCTTATTCGTCATGCTTTCCGTCATGGGGATTGTCAGCATATTGAAAAGTTCTCTCGGCAACTCATTGAGCAATAATCAGACGATTAATCAGCCAAAGTAGCGATACTCAGAATTTCACTTATCCACTTGATTATGTCTTCAACAAGATTTATAATAGTGGCATTGTAATCGAGGTCGCGTCAGTTTATTATTTAATAACAGTAATCATTTATATATGAAAAGAATATTAGCAAGTTCGCTCGTCGCGGTTTTTCCGGTCATAGCTCTCGCTCAGTCGTATGCTCCAAGCCAGGGTATCGGCGGTTTGTTCACTTTTGTCGGAGGAATATTAAATAGAGTCGTCCCTTTGCTTATTGCACTCGCAGTTGTCTTCTTTATCTATCAGGTTTTCCGATATACGATTGCAACGAATGAAGAAACAAAGAAAGCGGCAAAGACAGACATGATCTGGGGTATTGTCGGCATTTTCATCATGGTTTCAGTTTGGGGACTCGTCGCGATCTTACAGTCAACCTTCGGTACTTCCGGTGTTCAGGAAAATATCGGCAGCCAAATCCCAACAATATAAAGCCGTATGCCGGATTTTATAATCCAAAAAGCGTATGCTCAAGGCATACCTGCGCCAAGCGGCACGAATACGGGCATAACGTTTGCCAAGCTTTTTGCTAATGTAAAGGCGGATATTATTACTCCGCTCATTTATCTTTTCTTTGCGCTTGCAATAGTATATTTTATTTGGGGCGTGATGATATTCATTCAAAATGCAGCAGATCCGGAAAAAAGACTGGAGGGTCAGAAGCATATGCTCTGGGGCATTATAGGCATCTTTATTATGGTTTCGGCAATAGGAATCATCAATATCATCACCGGAACTATTTGATGTATCGTTTGCTTGCAATATTTATATTATTATTATATAATAATATTGCCTTTTTATTGGATAGTTGCTGTCCGTTTTTAGCGGATAGAGGAAAGTCCGAACATTCAGTCCGACTTCGGTCGGACAAGGGTAGCGGGTAACGCCCGTCCGCGGCAACGCGAGAGGTGCGAACAGTGACGGATTTTTTCGAAAGGGAAAATCTATCCTGCCGCAAGGCAGGATAATTTTTGAGGCAACTCAAAAAGTGTAACGGCAAAATCCTTACTTGAATGCAAGGCCGTGCTCCGACTTCGGTTGGAGAGCGCCGCTTGAGTCAATGAGCAATCGTTGTCCCAGATAGATGGCTATCTGATCGCAGCAATGCGGTCAACAGAATTCGGCTTATAGGTAAAAAGGTTTATGGAGAGGGCACGCTGAGAGGCGCGCCCTTTTCTTTTTATTTTTTTTGAGTATCATGCAATGTACGCTATACTAGAAACACATTACGATACCATGGTCAAAGTCAAAACTTTTTTCGGCATGTTCTACAAGAAAATAGAAGGACTGCATGAAGCCGCATATCTGCTCGCTTTTTTTGCTTTTTTATCGCAGATACTGGCTCTTTTGAGAGACCGTGTTCTTGCGACTTCGTTCGGCATCGGCCATACGCTCGATATTTATTATTCCGCTTTTGAAATTCCTGATTTTATTTTTGCCACAGTCGGCTCTATTGTTTCCATTTCAGTTCTCGTTCCGTTCATCACCTATCGATTGGAAAAATCCACCGAAGAGACAAAATATTTCATCAATACGATTTTTTCTTTCTTTTCGCTTTTGATTGTCGGCGCGAGTATTGTTGGATTTTTCCTGATGCCGTTTCTCGCTCCAAAGATTTTTCCCGGCATTGCCGATAAAGCGACATTGATCCACATGGCGCGCATTTTGCTTCTCTCGCCGATCTTTCTCGGCATTTCAAATTTTTTGGCAAGCATTACACAGGTGGGAAAACGTTTTCTTGTCTATGCTTTGAGTCCACTCGTCTATAATCTCGGCATTATTTTCGGTGCAATATTTTTCTATCCGATTTTCGGCATTTACGGTCTTGCATACGGCGTCATTCTTGGCACAATCATGCATTTGGCGATTCAATTACCGTTTGTTTTCAAAAGCGGGCTTTTCAAAGCGTGGCCGTTTCATTTTGACTGGCCACTGATCAAAAATATTTTTTTGATTTCGATTCCGCGCACCATTACACTTGGTATGACACAAATCACCACGCTCGCGCTTGTCGGTATGGCATCTTTGATGACCGTCGGCTCCATTTCCGTTTTTAATTTTTCCAATAATCTGCAAGGCGTTCCGCTTTCCATCATCGGCGTTTCGTATTCGCTCGCCGCATTTCCAACGCTTTCAAAATTCATTACGACAAACCAAAAGGAACAATTTCTTTCGCATATTTCCGCTGCGCTTCGGCATACGATTTTTTGGTCAATTCCAATCAGTGTCGTTTTCATCGTCCTTCGCGCCCAGATTGTCAGAGTTATTTATGGCGCGGGGAAATTCGGCTGGGACGGCACAAAGTTGACCGCCGCTGCTCTTGCTGTATTCTCTTTTTCCATTCTTGCGCAGGCGCTCGTGCTTATTTTTATCCGGGGATATTATGCAAAAGGCGATACGAAAAAATCTTTATATGCCAGCTTGATCACCGGAGTCTTATCCATTGGACTTTCCTTTCTTTTCTGGAAAATTTTTGAGAACACCAATATTTTCAGATTTTTCATCGAGCATCTTTTCCGTGTTGATGATATTCCCGGAACGGAAATACTGATGCTGGCGCTTGGTTTTTCTCTGGCGCAGATCATCAACTGCATCATTTTGTGGATTTGGTTTGCAAAAGAGCATTCGGGCTTTTCGTCTCCACTCCTCAAGACGCTGTTTCAGTCTTTTTCCGCATCGGTCATCATGGGGTTTGTTTCCTATCTGTGTTTGAATTTGTTTGACAATATTTTCAATATCAACAAAGTTGCCGGTATTTTTATGCAGGGTTTTTGCTCGGGAATTATCGGCATCATTGCTCTTGTTGTCATTCTCAAATTATTGAAAAGCCGAGAGCTTGAGGAAACCATACTCACGCTTCACCAAAAATTCTGGAAAGTCAGACCGATCGTGCCGGATACGAGCGCCACGGATTTGAAATAATTTTTTAGGATTGCATTTTCTTCGCTTTTACGGTATACTCGCAAAATCAAATTTAAATATATGAAACAAATACAACTGATAAAACTTGCCTGCACAAACTGTAAACGTGTTAATTATTGGACGAGAAAAAATAAAAAGCTTGTTGAGCGTAAGATAGAGCTCAAAAAGTGGTGCAAATGGTGCAAGAAAAATACGATTCATAAGGAAGCAAAAAAATAAAATACAATCAAGACGACGCGGGCTTTGCCCGCGCCGTCTTTTTTTGTTATAGTGAACCGGCATGGGAGATTAGTTAAGTGGTATAACTGCGGTCTCCAAAACCGCTGTCGGAGGTCCGATTCCTCCATCTCCCGCATATGGCAAAACAAAACGCCCTCATCAAAATTTCTGGTTCATTGCTCAAAAATAAAAAAGCAATTGAGTATATACAAAAAATATCAAAACAATACTTTACGGTTGTTTTAATTGGTGGGGGAAAGAAAATTAATGAAGCTTTTGAGAAAAAAAGATGGAAAGTTAGATTTGGTCCGCTTGGGAGAGTTACTAAAAGATTTGAAGAAAAACAGCTTGCTCGAGATATTTTGGAAAAGAATCAAGAAATTATCCAGGATATGTTCGATAAAAAAAGGATTAGTGCAAGGGTTATTATTCCTGTTGATGATGTTGCGACTGTTCTTTGTCATGTCAATGGTGATGTAAAAGTGCTTTCATCCTACAACGGTTTTGATAAATTATATATTTTCACATTTAGAGATATGGTTGAGAAGAAAAAATTATGGCTGAAAAATCTTGCAAACTGCTTCAAACATATTGGCGAAGGTCCCATTAATAAAATAAAGATTATTGGGTTTTAATAAATCGGATCATTTTATTTTTCTCTCTCGGTTCAAACCATTTAATCTCTTTATTTCTTTTGAACCAGGTTCTCTGGCGCTTTACGAAATGCCAAATTTCTTTTTGAAGATTTTTAATCATTTGCCTTCGTGTAATTTTCTTTTGCAGAAAAAGAGCGACATTTCTATATTCAAGCCCGAATGATTCCAATCGTTTCCAGGAAATGCCTTGCTGGCGGAGTTTTTGCACTTCTCGAACCATGCCGAGTTTCAGACGTTTTTCAAGGCGCAGGGCAATTCGCTTTTTTAAAATCGCATCCGGCAGATCAAGTCCGATAAAAATGAAATTGTATTTGTTGGGCAATTTTTTTATTTTTGGAATATTGCCGAGAGCTTTTGCTATTTCGATTGCGCGAATCAAACGAACTTTATTGTGCTTATCAATATTTTTCGCGCGGGGAGGGAAGAGCTTTTTCAGCATTTTGAATAAAACTTCCGCAGACTTTTTCTCTAATCCTTTTCGTAATTTTTTATTTGGTTTTACTTCAGGCAATTGGATATTTTTTGCAATGCTGTCTATATAAAATCCGGTGCCGCCGACAATGATCGGTAATTTGTTTTTTGCGGTTATTTTTTGAATGGCTTTTTCAGCGAGCTGTTTGTATTTTGATACGGAAAAAATGGTTTTTGGATTTGCGACATCAAGCAGATGATGAGAAATCTCTCGCATTTCACTTTCAGTAATTTTGCCGCTGCCGAGATTCATTCCTTTATAGACTTGACGCGAATCAGCAGAAATTATCTCGCTATTGAATTTCTTTGCAATCTGAACTGCAACATCGCTTTTACCGGTGGCAGTCGGACCAAGAATAATAAGAATTTTTGGTTTATTCATATAAAACAATTGTGCCGGGAGGGAGAATCGAACTCCCATGACTTGCGTCGCACGATTTTGAGTCGTGTGCGTCTACCAATTCCGCCATCCCGGCAATTTGCCAATAATATACGATTTATGAACAAAAATCAATTTTTGTTAAATAATTTTATGTGATAATATATCAAGCACATGACATCACAGTTTTATAACGATTCCATATTTTGGGTTGAACTTGAAAAAATAAACCCCAATCCTTTCCAGCCGAGAAAGGAATTTGATGAATCCAAGCTCAAAGATCTTGCCGATTCCATCCGCCAATACGGCGTGCTTCAGCCGATTGTCGTGACGCGAAAAGAAATTGTTAAAGAAGACGGCGGGCTTGTCGTTGAATACGAGCTTATCTCCGGCGAAAGAAGATTGCGCGCATCGAAAATCGCCAGCATCAAGCAGATACCGGTCGTCATTCGCTCGCACGAGGAGTCGGACTTGATGAAGCTCGAGCTTGCGATCATTGAAAATCTGCAGAGGGAGGATTTGAATTGCGTGGATCGTGCAAAAGCATTCCAGAAGCTCGTCGATGATTTCGGACTCAAACACACGCAAATCGCCGCAAAAATCGGCAGAAGCAGGGAATATGTTTCAAACAGCTTGCGCATTCTTGCTTTGCCTGAACACATGCTGATTGCAATTTCCGAAGGCAAAATCATGGAAGGTCATACACGACCACTTTTGATGCTTTCCGACAGGAAGGATGAGCAGGAAACTCTTTTCAAAGAAATCGTGTATAAAAAAATCACCGTCCGCGATGCCGAATTGATAGCCAGGAAAATCGCTGTTGAGAAATCAAGGAAAAAAGAAACTCTTTTTGATCCGGAACTTTCCGCGCTTGAAGAAAAATTCGCAGAATCGCTCGGCACGAGAGTCCACATTGCAAAAAGCGAGAAAGGCGGGACAATTACCATTGATTTCTTTTCCAATGATGACGCGCGGGCGATACTCGACATGGTCAATTCGCAGAAAAAAAGAAAAGTTGACGAACTTTTAGATAAACATATCGCAGAGACCGGTACTATCGAATCTCTGCCGAAACTTGATGATACCGAAGCCGAAATGATGAATGACGAAAAGGATATTGAAGAAAAAAGCGACGAAGAATTATATTCAGTGAAAAATTTCAGCTTATAATTATTTCTTTTTTTGTTTCTCCAAATAATTATTGATATGGCGTTTTGCCGTATTGGTTTTGACGATATCAAGCCATTTCGCGGAAGGTTTGCTCGCTTCGCGGGTGACGATTTCCACGATATCGCCGTTTACCAGTGCAGTATCAAGTGAAACCATTTTTCCGTTTATGCGCGCGCCATTCGTATGCTCTCCAACGCTTGAATGGATTGAATACGCAAAATCAATCGGCGTAGCGCCGACCGGCAAATCCATGACTTCGCCTTTCGGCGTGAGAACAAAAATCCTTTGATTGAAAAAATCCGCTTTCAAATCTTTCATGAATTGCTGCTTTTCTAGATCATTGCCGATATTTTTTTGCGATTCCGCCAAATCTTGGATCCATTTCGGCGTTTCTTTTTTCTCGTTATCGTTTTTTGCAAAATTTATTATTTTCGGCAGAAATTGCGCAAACCAGCTAGTTTCCGAATTGTGCACGGCTTGCGAGCCGTATTTTTTGTAGGCAACATGGGATGCGATTCCGTATTCCGCTTCATAATGCATTTGAAATGTCCGTATCTGGACTTCAATGATCGAGCCATCTCCGGTAAAAACCGTTGTATGCAAGCTCTGATAGCCGTTCGGTTTCGGAGTGGCGATGTAATCTTTTATTTTTCCCGGGAGCGGCCGATAGAGTGCATGAATGATACCAAGCGTTTTATAGCAGTCGGTCACTGTGTTAAGAAATATGCGAATAGCAAGAATATCGTATATTTTTTCTATATCGCCGCCGTGGCTTTTCAGTTTTTTCCACAAGCTGTAAATGCCTTTTTCCCGGTAGTCGGTTTTGAAATCGAGAATGCCTTCTTCCGCCAGAGCTTTTTTGATTGATTTGACGAATTTTTCAAGCGTCGGAATCGCTTCTTTTTCCTTATTTTTCAACAATGCCAATGTTTCTTCATATTCTTTTGGGTGTAGATATTTAAAAGACAAGTCTTCGAGCTCGCGTGCGATGAGCCGAATGGAAAGGCGGTCGGCAAGCGGCGCATAAATCTCAAGCGTTTCGAGCGCGATTCTTTGCTGTTTTTCGCCATCGATATACTCAAGCGTGCGCATGTTGTGCAGGCGGTCGGCAAGTTTGATGATGAGCACCCGAATATCCTGCGCCGTTGCCACCAAAAATTTACGCAAGCTTTCAATATGGCGTTCAACTCCGCGGTATTTGACTTTACCGAGCTTGGTCACACCATTGACCAGAAATACAACTTCATCTCCGAATTCATTTTTGATCTGATCTTCTTTTGCAACCCCGTCTTCTATTGCATCGTGGAGAAATCCCGCAGCAATGGTCGGCGCATCCATGTGCAATCCAGCAAGAATTTTTACAGTTTCAAATACATGATTGAAATATGATTCGCCGGATTTACGGACTTGTCCCGCGTGAGCTTTCATTGAAAAATCAAACGCTTTTTTAATGAGTTCTCCGTCTTTTTCACTCGGCGAATTCAATAATAAAATAATTTCTTCGGCAGTCATGGAATCAATAGTATATAGTATTTGGAATATAGTATGAAGTCTATTTTTGCGGCAGGTTTATTATATTATTTAGTTTGTTGACAAATTCCTCATATGTTTTTGAAAAAAAATGGTAAGGCTCTTTATGCTCAAAATCACTTTCAGACCAATCTACGAATGAATCCTCGACAGATATTGAATGAAGATATTTTTTTTCTGCCGCCAATGCATCAACAACGTCGCGTATCTTTTGTGCCCGTATTTTATAAATCTGTCTTGAATCAAGCGTGGTCGGAAAATGAAAAAAATACACAGGCTTGTTTGGATATTTCGATTCAAACCAATCAAAAAATTTCCTATATTCATATTCAAACCTATCAATTTCCATCATTCCTCCATTATCAAAATTTTCTTTAAAATCAGCATCTTGATTGACGCTTGAATTGTGCGCCACAAAAAACCATTTGTCCTTTTTATTGATGAATTTCTTCGTGGTCAATTCAGAAAAAGAATCCATCAGTAAAAAATCTATATCTGTTACTCTACCCCAGCTGAAAAAACAAAGTTGTTGCAAAAGATTAAATATATAATAATTTCCATTAAATTTTCTGATGGTTTGATGATTTATTATTTTATCGGGAGGAAATACATCCACGCGAATTTCTTGCAGATTCAAAATTCTCAGTCTGTCAGAATTTTTCGGAAGAGTCCTTTCAAAGAGAGAATTCCCCAGACAACAGCATCTCGCCAGAATAAATTTCTTATTGGTTAATGTGATACATAAAAATCTGTAATAGAAATTGAGGAAAATTTTTGATCGCGCATATATATCATATGCAATAGGCATCTTTTTAAAAAAAATTTTAAATTGAGAATAATAAGTATTCATTTTTTTTATCTCTTCTTTTTGAAAAATCTGCCGCGGCGAGTCTTTTTTTCTTCGGAAAGTATTTCAAGTGCGCGGGGGAGCTCGATGGTATAGACATCATCGGTTTTGAGCGATCGGAAATCGCCATCATGGACGACGTATGGACCAAACATTCCGATATTTGCGGAGATCGGCTTGCCATCCTCCGGACTGTTGCCGAGAATTCTTGGCAGACTTAAATATTTCATCGCCATATCCATAGTCACATCATCAGGATTGATATCTTTTGGAACGCCAGATTTCCTCGCTCTGACTTTTATTTTACCTTTTTTCACATCTTCGCCGAGTTGGACATATGCACCGTATTTACCTGATTTCAATGTAACATCAAGTCCGGTCGCTGAATCTTTGCCGATGACTTTATCTTTTGGCAGTTCAGTACCATCTATCATTAAAGCACCGTTGCAATCCGGATATCGCGAGCAGGAGAGGAATTTACCATTGCGACCGAGCTTGACGATCATCGGTGACCCGCAGACGGGGCATTTGAATTTGGATTCCGCATCGCCGAGGTTCGTGACTTTATCCATTTTGTCTTTTGATTTTACGTCTTTGGAAAATGGTCCGTAAAAATCTTTCAACGTTTTTTCGTAACTTCTTTTTCCGGTCGCAATATCGTCGAGTTCATCTTCCATCTCCGCGGTGAACGAGTCACTGATATACGTAGGGAAGTTTTTCTCCAAAAAGCTGCTAACAACATCGCCGGTGTCGGTCGGCGTCAAAGTTTTGCCTTCCTTTGTCACGTACCCGCGGTCTTCGATCGTTTTCATGATCGACGCGTAGGTGGAAGGTCTGCCGATACCTCTTTTTTCGAGTTCCTTGATCAATCCTGCTTCAGTGTATCGGGATGGCGGCTCGGTGAATTTTTCGGTGGAGCGAATATCGAGAAGTTTCAATACTTCACCCTCGGCAACCTTTGGCAATTCTACATCTTCGCCGCGTGCATCTGGATCCACTTTGAGCCAGCCGTCAAAAAGTGTTCGCGAGCCGTTGATAGAGAAATTTGGAATTTCACCTTTGCCGACAATCGCGGTGATTTTGGTTCTCAAAATTTTCGCATCGGACATTTGTGAGGAAACCGTTCTCTGCCAGATAAGTCTATACAAGGATTTTTGTTCGTCATTTAATCCTGCAATCTCTTTTGCTGCATCAGTCGGGCGGATGGCTTCGTGCGCCTCCTGTGCATTTTTGCTTTTGGTCACATAGACATTTCTTTTTGCGTATTGCGTGCCGTATTTTTTATTGACGAGCATGCCGATCTGGTCGAGTGCAGTCGCGGAAAGGTTTGTGCTGTCTGTTCTCATATAGGTGATGAGACCGGCTTCGTAGAGTTTCTGCGCCACACCCATGGTGCGGGCTGGAGAAAAGCCGAGGCGCGTGCTTGCAGTCTGCTGGATGGTCGAGGTGGTGAATGGCGCGCGAGCGGTTCTTTTTGCTTCACTTTCCGTCACCCTTTTTACGGTCCAAGTTTCTTTTCCTCCGACATCAAGAATTTTCTTGACCAATTTTTCATCTCGCGGTTCTTCATCGCAGTTCAAAAGAAGTTTTATTCTCGTTTTGGTTTCTGTATCAACTTCGATCACCCAGAATTGTTCCGGTTTGAATGCGCGGATTTCTCGCTCGCGTTCCATAATGATGCGAAGCGCTGGGGACTGCACGCGTCCGGCAGAAAGCCCATAGCGCACCTTTTTCCAGATGAGTCCCGAGAGGTCATAGCCGACGAGGCGGTCGAGTACGCGGCGGGCTTCCTGCGCTTTGCGGAGATTTTCATTGATCTCAGTCGGATGTTTCAGCGCCTCTTTGATCGCATCTTTAGTGATCTCATAAAAACGAATACGTTTTGGATTTTTCAATCCGACGGCTTCCTTGATATGCCAGGCGATAGCCTCTCCCTCTCGGTCGGGGTCAGTCGCGAGCAATACTTCATCACTTTTTTTCGCCAAGCTCTTTATTTCAGAAATGACTTTTTCCTTGCCGAGACTGACGACATAATGGGGGATGAATCCGCCCGCGATATCGATGGCGTCTTTGTTGGACTTGGGCAAATCGCGCACGTGTCCGACACTAGCCCTGACGGTATACGCGCCTTCCAAATATTTTTCTATCGTCTTTGCTTTCGACGGTGACTCAACGATTAAAAGTTTCATTACCGCCTAGTATTACATGAAGTAGTTTGTTTTGGCAAATTTTGGTTTTTTAAAACAAAAATAATTTGACTTATTTTTGTAAAGTTGTACCCTGAGAAATAGGAGTAAAGAAAGGAGGACACCATGTCAGAAAAATGGACGTTTGGTTTTGAGTATAATGCTTCAATTCCATATTCAAGCAGTTGGGGTTGTCCGCATTGTCAACACTTCAGTATTGTGGGTGAAGAATTTGGAAGAATGACGAAATGCGTTGTCGGCATATCTGAAGAAAATGTACCTACTGAACTTCATTCGGATGAATTCGGCAACAATTTCATTGTTATTATAGAATGCCCAAAATGTTTTAAAAAATTTTGGTTTCACGTTAATGAGTCCTGGGTCATTGCTATCTGGCGTTCCAAAGATAGAAAAAAAGTTGATGATTATCTCAAGAATAAATACAGTGACCATTTCCAATGAGGGAATGGTCATTTTTTTTAAACCAACCTCATTTCTCCCATCCTTTCTTCCACTAAACCTTTGATCTCCATGATCGAAAGCACGGCGCTGGCTTTTGAAACAGGAAGTTTGAGTTGCCGAATGAGCTCATCTTTCTGAAGCGGCTCGGCGAGGGGCTTGACCACGAGCATTTCCTCTTCTGAACAGTCAGCGTATTTCAATTTTAGATTTTCGATTTTCTGTTCCACTTTGAAACCAAGCGCTTCGAGAATATCTTCGCTTTTGGTCACAGGTGTCGCACCAAGGCGGATGAGCATATGCGGACCATTGGATTGTCGGGAAAATATACTGCCTGGAACAGCGAGCACGTCGCGGTTGTATTCAACAGCAAGAATTTTCGTATCAGGCGATGGCAGAGTGCCTTGCAAGTATAATTTTTTCGGCGCGTCGGGAATTTCTTGCAACTTTTCGGGGAATTCGTCAGGCGTGAGCATGATCATTTCAAAATCTTTTAACATTTGAATTTATTCTATCATTTGCTACAATGAAAAGAAGCCCGAAACTTTATTTAATTTATTTTTATGCTTGATATCAAATTTATACGAGAGAACAAAGATCTCATTGCAGAAGGCGCGCGGAAAAAGGCAATCAAATTTGACGTGAATGAACTTTTAAAAGTTGATGATGCACGGCGCGAATTACTTGTTGAAATAGAAAAGAAGCGAGCTGAGCAAAACGAGGTTTCTTTTCGATTGCCAGAAATAAAGGATGATGCAGCGAAAAAAGAATTGCTTGGTGAGATGAAAATTCTGAAAGAAGCTTTGCAAAAAGAGGAAGAAAAATTAAAAGAGGTGATGAAAAACTGGCAGGAGCTTATGCTTCGCGTGCCGAATATTCCCGATGTTTCCGTGCCGGAAGGTTCGAGCGATGCCGACAATAAAGAAGTGAAAGTTTGGGGTGAGATTCCGAAATTTGATTTCAAGCCGAAAGATCACATCGAACTCATGGAAGCACTCGACCTTGCGGATTTTGAAGCAGGTTCAAAGGTGGCGGGTTTCCGGGGATATTTTTTGAAAAATGAAGGCGCCGAGCTTGAGTTTGCCGTCTGGCAGCTGACGATGGATTTATTCCGTGAAAAGAAAAAAGATTATGAAATGATGTTTGTGCCATCTTTGGTAAAAAGAGATACGCTTTTGGGCACAGGATATTTGCCGCAGGGCGAGGATGATTTGTATAAAACGCAGGATATCGACTATCTTGCCGGCACGGCGGAAGTGGCGACAATGAGCTATTTTTCCGATAAAGTTTTGCCAAAAAAGGATCTGCCAAAAAAAGTTTTGGCATTTTCCCCAGCATTCAGGCGTGAAGCGGGAAGTTATAGTAAAGATGTCAAAGGTTTGTATCGCGTGCATGAGTTCATGAAATTTGAACAAGTCATTCTCTGTGA
This sequence comes from uncultured bacterium, assembly GCA_963716205.1. Classification (GTDB taxonomy): domain Bacteria; phylum Patescibacteriota; class Minisyncoccia; order Phycocordibacterales; family GWA1-40-21; genus Bog-1340. The sequence continues at coordinate 446,494 of OY970290.1, read as the reverse complement.
AGCATCGCACGAAGAGAGCGTGAAGCATCACGAAGAGCTTTTGTTGAATGCCGAGGAGATTTTGCAGGCGCTTGATTTGCCGTATCACGTGATCATTTGCTGCGCGGCAGATCTTGGTTTGGGGCAGGTAAAAAAATACGATATTGAAACGTGGATGCCGTCAAAAAATAAATATGGCGAGACGCACTCGTGCTCGTATTTCCACGATTTTCAGACAAGACGACTCAACATTAAATACAAAGACGACGACAGTAAAACAAAATTCGCCCATTCGCTCAACAATACTGCAATTGCTACGCCGAGGATTCTCATTCAAATATTGGAAAATTACCAGCAGGCAGACGGCTCGATTAAAATTCCGGAAGCGCTTCAAAAATACATAGGTGGAAAAAAAGTGATTGTGAAAAAATAAATTGATGCGACCGCAATCAAATATCAATGTAACACTTCGCAAAAAAAGACGATTAAGCCGCATGAAGAAAATTGCTTATTCGGCAGTTTTTATTTTATTTTTCATTTCTCTTTGTATCCTCGGACTGACCTCAAACAAAGTTCGCATACAAAATATCACCGTTTCCGGCAATATGGCGGTATCAAATAATCAGATTTTAAATATCGTAAATCCAATCCTTGATGAAAAACATCTTTTAATAATTCCAACCGATAATTTTTTTCTTTTAAAAAGAAATGAAATCAAAATGGATATTTTGGAAAATATCAAAACGATAAATGCAGTAAAAATTTCATTTCAAAATTTGAATAAGATAAATATCGTAGTTTCAGAACGAGTTGCAGAAAATCTCTGGTGCCAAGGCGATCCGAGCAAAATTGGCAATTGCTTTTTAATGGATCAAACCGGTTTTGTGTTTGCAAGCTCCACCGCATCGAGCTCACTTTCAGAATATTTTGGTTTTTTCACGGACACAAATCCGATCGGAGAATCATATTTTGATAGCGCACAGTTTGCCGATATCCAAAATCTCATGGGAGCATTAAACCAGATGGGTTTTGTTCCGCAATATTTTAATGCAGCGGATGAGCATACGTATCAAGTGTATTTGAAAAATGGAGGAAAGATATTGCTCAACGATGAAAAGACATTTACCCAATCGCTTATCAATCTTGAAGCGCTTGTCAGCAACGGATTTATAAAAATGGATGAAAAATCGCTCACAAAAATAAATTATATCGATTTGCAAAGTGGAAACAAAGTTTTCTGCTCTCCGGCGAGTATTTGCAAACAAGGGAATTAAAGCAAACTATCCGGATCGACATTCACCGAAACATTCATCGGCAGAGATTTCAGTTTTTCAATGATATTTTTATCCGGCCATTTTCTCTCGGGAATTTTCACGATGCCGTTTACGCTGAACTCTCCTTTTGTGCGCGGAATGAAAGCAGGGAAGATATTCATTTCATAAGGAACAATCATTTTTTGAATAGCCTCGGTCGTCTGCGCTAGCTCATGTTTTTTCCCGCTCGCGGATATTTTTATCAAAGTTGAAAACGGCGGATAATGAAGCATTTTCCTGTCATTCATTTCATCTTTGAGAAAATCTATCAGATTGCCAGCAAGAGTGTATTCAAAAACCTTTTGGGAAATATTGCGCGTCTGAATGATGAGGCTGCGGTCGGTGATCGCACGTATTTTGAGAAGGATGGTCATGATCCGCTCGTGGATTCTGAAATCGGGAATGGAAAAAAATGTATCCATGGAAATGACCGCGGAATTCTCAATTTTCTTTGTCAGATAAAGAAGCGCCATTTCCGTGCCGATCAAAATCGCCGACGGAGAATTATAAAATTTCTCAGCTGCCAGAAGCGCTTTTTGGTGTGTCGGAGTTTTATCGGCATCAATCCGGAAAATATTTGCATTCGGATAGCGTTCTTTTAATTTTTCTTCTACAAGTTCACTTCCAATGCCGAGCGTGGTAAGGCGCCAGCCGCCGCAATTGACGCATAATTCTTTTGCGGATCTGCGCTCTCCGCACGTATGGCAGAGAAAGAAATTTCCCGAAGCGGATATATGAAGCACGACATGCGCTCCGCAGGTATTGCATGTGACGATATTGCCGCAGTCGGCGCAAACGGTCGAAGGCGAGAGCCCACGCCTGGCGGCGAAGAGAAATATATGAAAATTATTTTCAACAGTGTCTGTGATGGTTTTTTCAAGAAGCGGGCTGAAGATGCGAAATTCCGCTTTTTCATTTTCTTTTTTCTCCCGCATATCGATCAGGTTTTCTTTTGAAGTAGTGAGCGAGCGGAATTTGAGTGGAGCGATTTCGACAAACTCGCCGAGCTTGTGCCGGTAAATCGTTTCAGTCCGCAGAAGGATGTCCCCGAATATTATTTTTGCCTGTATTTTTTTGGCAAAGATTTCGGCAAAATTCCTGATATCGAGATATGGGCGGATTTGCTGCTTATATGCGCGGGAATTTTCTTTATCAACAATAATCGTGTGAATATCTTGTTTGGGGATGCTCAAAAATGCGCCGGTCGCAATGATGAGTACGGGATGAAATTCATTCAGAATTTTATTGGTCATTTCCAAAATTTGTTTTTTGTTCATCAAGCTGTGCAAGACAAATGTGTATTGCTCGATGCCTTTTGAGAAAATTTCAGCGGCAATTTTGATATCTTGGATCGTCGGCAGGCAGAAAAATACCGACGAATTTTTGGCGAATTCTTCGCGGATGATACTCTTGTAATGCGCATAGCGATCCTCGTCATTTGATTGAATGACGAAATTTTCTTTTGCGTGGTGATCATCGTGCTCGGTCATTTTTTCCGGAATTTTTATTTTTTCAGCATTTTCAAAAAAAATGTTTGGTACAAGCGCATGCAAGACGGAGCCGGTGAATCCGGCATAATACTGTGCCGTTTCTTTTGCCGCTTCCACAAATTCGCTTCGCAAAAGCTCCGACGATTTTATTTTCTCGATTTTTTTCAATGCGAAAGCGGATCGTTTGATTTCAGATTTGATATTTCTGATATCGTCGCTTTGTATGACAAGTGCCGGCACGACTTTTTTTCGCAGGGGAACTTTGATGACCGAGCCGACGGCAACATCGCTTGCCGTGAAATAGGAAAGTATTTCAATATTTCTGCTTTTTGAAATTGGAATGACTTCAAGGACTCTCATAATATCTTTATCTTCGCGCCAAGCTCATTCAAACGCTTGACGATATCTTCATATCCGCGGTTGATGCTGTAGACATTTCTCAAAATGGATTTTCCGCGTGCTCCAAGCATGGCGATCAAGATGATTGCCGCCGGACGAAGCGCGGGAGGCGTCATGACCTCGGCTGGCTTGAGCTCAGTTTTCCCGTTGACATAAAATCTGTGCGGGTCGGCAAGGATGGTGTCGGCGCCGAGCTTATCGAGTTCCTTATAATGTATCGCCCGTTTTTCATAGACCCAGTCGTGGATGAGCGTCTGACCTTGTGCCTGCGTGGCGATGACGGCGAAAAACGGAAGATTGTCGATGTTAAGCCCTGGATACGGGCGTGATTCTATCTTGTCGTGAAGCGCGGTCAAATTGCTCGGAAATGTTTTAATATCAACGAGATTTGTTTTGCCGTTGAGCGCTTTGTATTTTTTCACTATAGCATATTTGAAACTCATTTTCTTAAGCTTCAATAATTCTATTTCAAGGAAATCAATCGGTGCGCGCTTTATAGTGATGCCGGATTTGGTCACTGCTGAGACTGCGATGAAAAACATGCTGTCAATAGGATCTTCAGCAAGATAATATGTGATATTTTTATTTATTTTTTTTACACCTCGGACGGTGATGGTCGTGGTGCCAATACCATCGATTTTCATGCCGAGCTTTTGCAAAAAGAAACAGAGATCCTGCACTTGGTAGTTGGCGGAAGTAAATTTGATAATTGTTTTTCCGGGAATGAGCGTTGCCGCCATAATTGCATTTTCAGTGACGGTATCTCCGGATTCATACAAAGCAAATTCGCTCGGCATCAATTTTCCGTGCGTTATCTCGTAGCTTTTTTCTTTTGCTTTGATATTAATACCGAAATTTTCAAGTGCGAAAAAGTGCGGAGTGACGGTGCGGGCACCGAGCTTGCAGCCGCCCGACTGCGGCAAAGAGAATTTTTTGAATCGATGGACAAGCGGTCCGATAAGCATGATGATACTTCGCGTTTTTTTCGCGGAAGCTTTGTTGATTTTTTCCAGATTGATTTTTTTCGCTTCAATATGAAGATCATTTCCATTCCATGCTATCGAAATACCGATGCTTTCGAGCACCTCCACCATGCGGTAGACTTCCTCAATCTTCGGCACATTTTTCAGAATCGTTTTTCCGCTGTTGAGAAGGCTGGCGGAAATAATCCCCATTGCGCCGTTTTTGGAAGTTTTGGTAACGACAGTCCCGGAGAGTTTTGTGCCGCCGATTATTTCAAAATTCATTGGTCCTTTTTCTTCCATGGTAATTTTATTCTAGCACAAAAATTTGCAAAAAACGCCAAAAAGGTTAGTATTAGAAACAACAAATTGTATGTCATTTTTTACCCGCAAACTTGGAATCGATCTCGGCACGGCGAACACGCTGGTATTTCTTCCGAAAAAAGGCGTTATTCTTTTTGAGCCGTCAGTCGTTGCTATCGCCGAGCAGGACAATAAAATATTGGCGGTCGGAGTTGAAGCAAAAAACATGATCGGTAGAACGCCGGATTCCATTATCGCGTATCGTCCGATGAAAGATGGTGTGATTGCGGACTACCGTGTAACGGAAGCGATGCTGCGATATTTCATCGACAAAGCACTCGGCAAATGGAATATTTTCAAACCGGAAGTGATGGTCTCTGTTCCCGCAGGAATTACTTCCACAGAAAGACGCGCAGTGGTGGAAGCCGCCATTCGTGCCGGTGCCAAAAATGCATACGTGGTCAAAGAGCCGATTCTCGCGGCAATCGGCGCGGGTATTCCTATCTATGAGCCGATGGGACATATGGTTGTCGATATCGGTGGAGGGACGACGGACGTAGCGGTCATTTCGCTTGGAGGCATTGTCGCTTCAACATCAGTCAAATGCGCGGGCAATAAAATTGATGCAGCGATCGCTGACTATATCAAAAAGACTTTCAATCTCGCGATCGGCGACAAGACCGCGGAAGACATAAAAATAAATATCGGAAGCGCTGTACCAGTCGAGGAAGAACTCTCCATGATGATCAAAGGCCGCGATTTCCTCACTGGACTTCCACGCTCGACGGAAATCAAAACTAATGAAATCGTCAAAGCTATCGCAAAAGAAATGAAAGATATGATCAAAGCGATCAAAGACGTCTTGCAGGACACACCGCCCGAGCTCGCCGCGGATATCATTGACAACGGTATCATCATGACCGGCGGCTCTTCACAGTTGCGCAACTTGACCGAACTTGTTTTCCGCAGGACGGGTGTCAAAGCTATCGTTGCCGATGAACCTTTATATTGCGTGGCAAAAGGCACAGGCATTGCACTTGAGCATTTGGATGTCTACAAGAAGAGTATTATTGCGAAGAGATAAAATAAATAATCCATGAGTTTTTATATTGATAATAAAAACTTACATCATGCATACGCAATCATTGGCAATGCGGATGAAATATTGAAGGAACTGCAAAATTTTTTCAAAAAGGAATTGAAATTTCAAACTACGGGCAATCCAGACTTCTGGCATGGGATATACGATGTTTTGGATGTTGATGACAGTCGGGCTTTGAAAGAGCTGCATCAAAATCGTCCGACTGCCGGAGATAAAAAAATATTTGTGGTGAGTGCCAATTTCATCACTGAAAAAGCACAGAATGCCATGCTGAAGATTTTCGAGGAGCCGTGCGGCGACACGCATTTCTTTTTGATATTACCGACTGCATTCAATCTCATCCCGACACTTGCTTCACGATTGATAATCATTCATCATTCAGGCAAGAATAATTCTCTGGTCAATGTCAAAGATTTTCTCAAACTTTCCATCAGTGAGCGGATTGAAGAGATCAAAAAATTGATGACAAGCATTACGGACGAGGAAAAAAGCAAAATAGAAGTGGTGAATTTTATCAATGCACTTGAGGTTGAGCTCGCAAAGAAAACAGATTTTTTGAAATTGAAAAAAAGAGAGGTCAAGCTCTTTGAACAAATTGAAAAAGTCCGCCAATACTCGAGCGAACAGTCGCCATCGCTCAAAATGCTTTTGGAATATCTCGCCTTTATTATTCCTAATAGTGGTGCTATAATAAATGTATGAAAGAACCGTTTCCATGGGAAAATGAGCAGGAATCACAAAAGGAAATACAATCAATTGCCGACATTAAAGCGATGACGCCGTTTGAGTTTATTAATTATTTGGATAGTGATAAAGCAAGTTTTCACCAGAAAAGTGTCGCCAAACTTCTTAAGACGCAATTTTTTTCAGATGGCGGACTTTCCGGCGGATTTTTAGCAAAAGGAATAAACACTTTTAATTTTCCGCATATTACGACTCGTGAACAGGGAGAAGAAATATTAAAGATAATGCAAGAAAATAATAAAAAGAAAAATGTATGATTTACGATTTTAAAAATTTAAAAACAAAAATACAGGGAGTGGAAGAGTGGCTCAAAAAAGAGTATTCGGTTTTAAGGACAGGCATCGCATCGCCAGCGATTCTTGACGGTGTGCAGGTAGAAGCATACGGCACGCGAATGCATATCAATCAATGCGCGAGTATTGGCGTGGAAGACGCACGCGTAATACGCGTCATGCCGTATGATAAAAGCCAGTCAAAAGAAATTGAAAAAGCGATCACTCTCGCCAACCTCGGCGTATCGGTCGCAGTGGATGACAAGGGCGTCAGGATATTTTTCCCGGAATTGACGGGAGAAAAAAGGGAATTGCTCGTCAAATCCGCAAAATTGAAGCTTGAGGATGCTAGAGTTAATCTGCGAAAATTCCGCGACGAGACGGTGAAAGACATCGAATCGAAAGAAAAAGAAGGCGGCATGGGTGAAGATGACAAATTTAGATTCAAAGCCGAGATGCAAAAGATTATCGATGAAAGCAATAAAAATCTCGAAGGGTTGTTTGAGAAAAAAGAAAAGGAAGTGAACTCATAAATAAATGACGATTATTTTATTTTTGGTCATTCTTGCGGTGCTGGTATTCGTGCACGAGCTCGGACATTTTCTCGCGGCAAAATATTTTGGCATCCGCGTGGATGAGTTTGCTATCGGTTTTCCGCCGACCATATATAGTGTGAAGCGCGGCGAGACCAAGTATTCCCTCAATCTCATTCCGTTTGGCGGATATGTAAAAATTTTCGGAGAGGATCCCGACGATGAATCAATGACGGGTGCAGACAGCGTACGAAGTCTCGCACATGCCGCAAAATGGAAACAGACCATTGTTCTGCTCGCGGGAATTTTTATGAACCTTATTTTTGCGTGGATTCTCATTTCAGTCTCATTTAATATCGGACTTCTGACATCGGTTGACGATCAATATCAAAGTCAGGCGAAAAATGTTTCAGTCATCATCCTTTCTGTCGAGAAAAATTCTCCGGCTGACCTCGCTGGATTGCAAAGCGGCGATGACATTCTTGCTATCGCATCCGATAAAGCTGAAGTCCTCAATCCTGGATTAACCGATATTCAAAATATCATTGCCGGAAGCGACAAAGCAGTAAATGTGGAATACAAACGTGAAAATGCGACGGGGACGGTTTTCATGGTTGCGACCAGTACTTTGGTCGCAGGGCGCAAGGCGATCGGCATATCAATGGGACTCGTCGGCACGGTGCAATTCCCGTTTCCCCAATCATTGTGGGAAGGTGCGAAACTTTTGTGGTTTGAAACGGAAAATATTGCGATTGGAATTTATCAATTTATCATCAGTTTATTTACCGGAGGCGGAAATGCGCTTTCAGAAATCGCCGGACCGGTCGGCATTGCGAGCATGGTCGGGCAGGCGGAGAGCGTCGGGCTTTCGTATCTGCTCGGATTTGTCGCACTCATCTCCATCAATCTTGCAGTTTTGAATGTCGTGCCATTTCCCGCATTTGACGGCGGAAGGGTTTTTATTCTCATCATTGAAGCGGTCATCCGCAGAAAAATAAAACCAACAATCGTGAATTGGATAAATTTAATCGGTTTCGCGCTCATCATCATTCTCATGCTTTTCATTACCTATCAGGATATTGTGAGATTGGTGAAATAAAAACTCATGTTTGTCAAATTTGGTTTTATTTTAAAATAAGGTATTATTCTGCACATGCGCCAATCCATGTTGCTAACAAAGACCCGAAAAGAGGGTCCGAAAGACGAAGTGTCAAAAAATGCCCAGCTCCTTGTCCGTGCGGGTTTCATTCATAAAGAAATGGCAGGTGTGTATTCGTATTTGCCGCTTGGACTTCGTGTCATGCAAAGCATAGAAAATATCATTCGCGACGAGATGAACAAGCTCGGTGGACTTGAAATGAAAACATCAATTATCCAGAGCAAAGAAGTGTGGGAGAAATCAAACAGGTGGAGTGACGAAGTGGTGGACAATTGGTTCAAAACAAAATTGAAAAACGGCACCGAAGTCGGTTTGTCATTCACTAATGAAGAAGCATACGCGAATATTTTGAAGCAATATGTCAGTTCCTACAAAGATCTGCCAGTATATCCGTATGATTTCAAAAGCATTTTCAGAAATGAAGCGAGAAGCAAGTCGGGAATATTGCGCGGGAGGGAATTTTACTGGAAAGCTATGTATTCATTTTCAAAAGATGAGAAAGAACATGATATTTTTTACGAAAAGGCAAAAATCGCCTACAAAAATATTTTTGACAGAGTCGGTATCGGTCATTTGACATATATCACATTTGCATCCGGTGGAACATTTTCAAAATTCTCCCATGAATTTCAGGCATTGACCCTCGCCGGCGAAGATACGATTTATTTTGATGGAAAAAAGGGAATCGCGGTCAATAAAGAAGTTTATAACGATGAGGTCTTGAAAGATTTGGGTTTAAAGAAAAATGAATTGACAGAAAAAAAAGCAATTGAAATCGGGAATATATTTTCTCTCGGCACGAAATTTTCCGAGCCGTTTGATTTGAAATATAAAAATGAAAAAGGCGAATATCAGTTTGCAGTCATGGGCAGCTACGGCATCGGTCTTGGCAGATTGATGGGGACGGTCGTGGAAATTCTTTCCGATGACAAAGGTATGATCTGGCCGGTTTCCATTGCTCCATTTAAGGTGCATCTTGTTGAATTGTCTTCGGACAATACCGAAGTGAAAAAAACCGCGGAGAAAATTTATAAAGAACTTGCAAAAAACAATATCACGGTGTTATATGATGACAGAGACGCACGTGCAGGAGAAAAATTTGCCGATTCAGACTTGATTGGCATTCCGCTCCGCATCATTATTTCCGAAAAGGGAATTGAAAAGAAAGAGTTTGAAGTAAAGGAAAGAAAAAATGGAAACGTTTCAGTATTGAAAGAAAAAGAATTGATGAAGTTTATCGCCGAATACAAATAATATGTTTGAAAATTTCAAGAAAAAAATAAATAAATACCTTTCCAATGACATCGGAATTGATTTGGGCACGGCAAACACGCTGGTCTATCTTGCCGGCAAAGGGATTGTCATCAACGAGCCGTCGGTGGTCGCACTCAATCAGAAAACCGGACGCGTCGTTGCAGTCGGCGCGCAAGCCAGAGAAATGCTCGGCAGGACTCCGCCGCATATTATTGCAGTCAGGCCGCTTGTCGACGGCGTCATTTCAGATTTTGAAGTGACAGAAGAGATGATTGCCTATTTGGTGAAAAAAGCCGAAGAACTTTCTCCGAAAATGCTCGGTCCGAGAGTTGTCGTTGGTGTTCCAAGCGGCGTTACAAACGTCGAAATACGCGCTGTCCGCGACGCGACCCGTAATGCCGGCGCACGGGAAGTACATATCGTCGAAGAGCCGATGGCGGGAGCTATTGGCATCCGATTGCCGATCAATGATCCAGTTGGAAGCATGGTCATCGATATTGGCGGAGGAACGTCGGACATTGCGGTCATATCGCTTGGCGGCATTGTGCGGTCAAAAAATCTCCGTATTGCCGGTGATAAATTAAACAATGACATCATCAGCTATATCCGCGGCGAGTTCAAGATTTTAATCGGAGAAAAAACCGCGGAAGCAATAAAAATATCGGTCGGCGCTGTCATGCCAGGTGAAAATCTTGAAGCATCAATTAAAGGACGCGACCTGATCACCGGCCTTCCGCGAGAAGTTATCCTGACTGACTCGGATGTGCGGGAAGCGATGTCCGGATCGATCGAAAGCCTTGTCGAAGCGACGAAAGAAGTTCTCGAGACGACGCCACCCGAAATTCTTGCCGATGTCATGCAGCGGGGCATTTATCTTTTTGGTGGAGGCGCGCTGATCAAAGGGCTCGATAGGCTTTTGAAGAACTATCTTAATATTCCGGTGCGGATTGCGGATGATCCGCTTACTGCGGTCGCCCGCGGCGCGGGAATCATTCTTGAAAATATGGAAACGTATAAGGATGTCTTAATCCAAAAAGAAGATGAACTTCCGCCGAAAAAATAACGATTTTGAAAGAACAAACGGCACAAAGAGATTTGTTCTCGGAGGATTTCTCGTTGTCATTATCATTATCATTATCATTTTTTCTTTTCAAGGTCCGCAAAATCTTTTGTTTGGCATCGGCGGACCATTCTGGGGCGTGCGCAATTCAATCACGTCTTTTTTTGCAAATAATATACAGTTGCTGGAGTCTAAGTCTGCTTTAATTGCGGAAAATAATTTTCTCAAAACGGAAATATTGGAGAATCAGGAAGATCAGCTTATTGCCTCTGCGCTCAAAAATGAAAATAACGATTTAAAAAATATCCTCGGCAGAAAAAATACCGATCAAAAAGAAATTCTCGCCTCGATTTTGGCAAAACCGACTTTCTCTCCGTATGACACGCTTATTATCGATGTCGGCAGCGCAGATGGCATCGCGGCCGGAGATCAAGTGCTGGCGCTCGGCAACATCTATATCGGATATGTTTCTGAAGTCTATGACAATGCATCAAAAGTGACACTCTATTCTTCATCGGGAGAAACTGTCAATGTTCTCGTCGGCGCGGGCACCATTGAAAAGCAGGCGACAGGAATGGGAGGCGGCAATTTTAGCGTTGTTGCGCCAGTCAATTCCAATATTGCTCTTGACGATCCGATCATTATGCCGTCAATTTCTTCCAACATATTCAGCACGGTTGAAAAAATCGATGTGAAGCCGACTGATTCATTTGAAACGATTCTTTTCAAAAATCCGGTGAATATTTCAGAATTGGAATATGTCGAAATCGTGCCGGATACCAATCCAAGTCAAAAATCATGATGAGATTCCTTTTCAACTGTATACTTGCGATATCGGTTTTTTTCCTGCCGCCGTATATGACATTTCTTCTTTTGCTCGCTGGTATTTTTATTTTTGAAATATTTTTGGAAGCAATCGCTTTCGCCTATATGCTCGATATTCTCTACGGCGGCGGGGGATTTTTCGGCATACATTTCCATTTTATTTTCACTGTACTTATCTTCATCATTTTTTTCCTTTCATTTCAATTGAAAAAGATGCTGACATTTTATTCGCGAGCGTAATTTTTGCCCATGTCAAGCAGATTCAAAAAATATTTCCGGAACGATCCGTATAAAGGCAAGATACAAGACATCGATCCCGATGAGATTTTTCTGGATTCAGAAAATCTGCCGCACTTCGATGTTCATCAGTTTGAAGGACGGCTTGAAAAATCGATTTCGGCAAAGACATTCATATCGTTTGGTATTTTTTGCGGACTCGTTTTCTGCCTGTTTTTTTTCAGATCTTTTTTCCTGCAAGTCGTTGACGGCAGCGAGTATATGCAAAAAAGCAATGACAATATGCTCCGCTATACGCTTTTGTTTCCGCAGCGCGGAGTGATTTATGATAGAAATGGCACAGAGCTTGCATGGAATACAGCAAGCTCGAGCATTCCAGAATTTTCTTTGAGGACGTATGATGATGCGCCAGGGCTTTCGAGCCTTATCGGCTATCTTAAATATCCGCAAAAAGACGATTCGGGTTTTTATTATAATCAAACATTTGAAGGTATGGATGGTGTGGAAAAATATTTTAATGACGAGCTTGCCGGAACAAACGGACTTCGCATTGTTTCCGTCGATGCCAATGGAAACATTCAGTCGCAAAACATTCTTCAGTCGCCGACCGATGGAAACAACATCACGCTTTCTATCGATTCTGATATTCAGACCGAGCTGTATAATACGATTGCAAGCGTGGCAAAAAATGTCGGCTTTACGGGTGGCGCCGGAGTTATCATGAATGTTAACACTGGCGAAGTCGTCGCCATGGTGAGTTATCCCGAATACAATTCCCAGATTTTAACCGATCATACTGACACGATAGCTATCAATCAATTTCTTACCGATAAAAGCAATGTCTTTTTGAACCGCGCTATGAACGGTCTGTATACGCCGGGCTCGATTGTCAAACCATACATGGCTCTCGCCGCACTCTCGGAGAATATCATTGATCCAAATACAAAAATTTTGAGTACCGGATCGATTTCAATTCCGAATCAGTATGATCCTTCTCATCCATCGGTCTTTCTCGATTGGCGACCGCAAGGATGGGTAGATATGGAACAGGCAATTGCGGTTTCATCCGACGTTTATTTTTATGAAATCGGTGGCGGATATGAAAATCAAAAAGGTCTCGGTATTACACTCATAGACAAATACATGGGCATGTTCGGTTTTGGAAAAGATATTCCGAATGGATTTTTCAGTGGCACTGCCGGTACGATTCCGAGCCCGCTGTGGAAAGCAGAAAATTTCAACAATGAGGATTGGCTTATCGGCGACACCTACCACACTGCTATCGGGCAATATGGCTGGCAAGTCACCCCGATCCAGATGGTCCGGGCGGTGGCAAGCATTGCAAACAACGGCAAATTGATAAATCCTTCAATACTTCTCGGAGGAAACCCGAATGATTTTACCCAGCTTCCATTTAGCAAAGATGATTTTGATATTGTGCGCACCGGCATGAAAATGGACGTGCAGGGCGGTGTTGCATCGGGCCTTGATGTTCCGTATATGACGCTCGGCGCAAAGACGGGAACGGCGCAGCTTGGAAAAGAAAATCAATTTCTCAATTCATGGGTCACCGGATTTTTCCCGTATGACAATCCGCAATACGCTTTTGCCGTGGTCATGGAACAAGGTCCGGCGACAAATGACATCGGCGGCGTTTATGTCATGCGGCAGGTTTTCGACTGGATGGAAGCAAACAAGCCGCAGTATTTGAAGTAACTTTACTTTCGGCAAAAAAATTGCTAGAATACGTGAAAATTAAGCAACCGTAAATAATAAAAATATGCCCGACACACAACGAGAATATCTGACAAAGCAAAAATACGAAGAGCTCGCAGGCGAACTCAAAGAGCTCAAGGGTGTCAAACGAAAGGAGGTTGCCGAAGCACTCGACTATGCTCGCGGACTCGGGGATCTTTCCGAGAATGCTGAATACCACGAAGCGAGAGCACAGCAGGCGGATATCGAAGAAAGAATTTCCAAACTTGAATCCATATTGAAAAATTCAACTGTTGTCGAGGACAGGCACGGCGACCATGCGATGATCGGCAGCACAGTGACAGTTGAAAAGAAAGACGGCACGCAAAGGACGTTTATGATTGTCGGTTCGGCGGAGTCGGACATGTTGAGCGGAAAAATTTCAAACCGCTCTCCGCTCGGTGCGGCAGTGCTCGGCAAAAAGAAAGGCGAAATTTTCACGTTCAATTCTCCCTCCGGCAAAATGGAATACAAAGTTGTTGATGTAAAATAAAACTCAATGTCTTCATTTGAAGAGCTTCGAAAAATCCGAATAGAAAAATTGCATAAGCTCGAAAAGCTTGGCATCAATCCGTATCCGGCGACAACGCAGAAAGATTATTCTCTTTCAGAAATTATTTCTGATTTTGAAAAATTATCCAAGAAAAAAGACGTTCATCTTGCCGGCCGTGTCATGTCCATCCGCGGGCAGGGAGGGTTGGTATTTTTCAATGTGAATGACGGCACGGCAGCGTTCCAAGGACTTTTGAAAAAAGACGAGATGGATGAGAAACTTTTTGATCTTTTTGCCGAGACAGTGGATATCGGGGATTTTGTGGAAATAAATGGAAAATTATTTATAACAAAGCGCGGAGAAAAAACTTTGGCGGTCGTTGATTGGAAAATGCTCGCCAAGAGTTTGCGACCATTGCCGGAGAAATGGCATGGGCTTGCAGACGAAGATGAGAAATTTCGCAAACGATATTTGGATATTATTTTCAATCCGGAGGTCAAAGACACCATAGAAAAGAAAGCAAAATTTTTCAGCTCGATGCGCAGTTTCCTTGAGAAAGCGGAATTTATGGAAGTGCAGACGCCGGTGCTTGAAAATACCGCGGGCGGAGCGGAAGCAAAGCCGTTCATCACGCATTACAATGCATATGATACCGATGTGTATTTGAGAATTTCTCCGGAGCTGTGGCTCAAGCGATTGATCGTCGCCGGCTTTCCAAAAATTTATGAGATAGGCAGAGTGTTTAGAAATGAAGGCGCGGATGCCGAGCATTTGCAGGATTACACTATGATGGAATTTTATTGGGCGTATGCAGATTACAATGACGGCATGAAGTTTGTCGAAGAAATGTATCAATATATCGCCAAAGAAACATTCGGCACGCTGAAATTCAAGATAAAAGATTTCGATATTGATCTCGGCAAGAAATGGGAGAAATATGACTATGTCGAGACGATCAAAAAAATGACCGATGTGGATATTTTGAAAACCGATGTCAAAGAAATCGAAAAGAAATTGCAAAGATTGAAAGTCGAGTATGACAGAAAAGGTTTCAATATGAATCGCGCCATTGATGCGCTTTGGAAATATTGCAGAAAGCAGATTGCCGGTCCGGGATTCCTTGTGAATGTGCCGACCATGATGGAACCGCTCGCAAAGCGAATGGAGAAAAATAAAAATTTGGTGGAAAGATTTCAAGTGATACTTGCTGGAAGTGAAAATGGAAAAGGTTTCAGCGAGCTCAATGACCCCCTCGACCAGATGGAAAGATTTGAGGATCAGGCGAAGCTCCGCGCAAGCGGGGACGAGGAAGCGCAGATGATGGACGCTGATTTTATCGAAGCACTTGAATATGGCATGCCGCCGACATGCGGCTTTGGACTTTCCGAACGACTTTTCAGTTTCCTCGCCGACAAACCAATCCGCGAATGTCAGACATTTCCGTTTATGAGGAAGAAGGGATAGAAAATAAAATTAAAAAATATGAATATCTTTCAAAGAATTATTACTTCTATTAAATTAAGAAATGCGGAAAGCCGTACTAGAGAAATTGATAAAAGGATATATGAACTATCTGACAATAGTGATAGAAAAAAACTTTATTTACCAATGCAAAAAACTATTTAATTTTAAGCGAAAGGTATGCACATGAACCAGATAAAAAGTTACGTATATTAGAAGATTGGGAAAAATATACAGATTCAACGGTTCAATTATTATATACAAAAAATTCTGGTGAAATTAATAGATTAAACATTATAAAAAGTGAAGTAGAGAGAAGATTTAAAGAACTACTTGGTAAGGAATACAATATTTAGATCACACTAATTATTCATAACCTGTTGATAACTTAAACTGAGCGGAAAAGTTCTTTAGAACTTTTCCGCTCAGTTTAAGTTTCACGCTTATTTTAAGCCATATTTTTCTATTACAAAATTTTCAAAAATTGTAGAATAATCGCAAAAAGAAAATGTGACATGTTGTTGTATTGTGGGATAGAGTGTTATAAAATATGCATTAGGTGGGAATAAGTGGGATAGAAAGTTTTTCCCGCAATTTCTCATTTAACTTTACTAAATATGCTTATCGGCGAATATATCCATACGCTCGACGAAAAGAAAAGGGTTTCTTTGCCTGTAAAGTTCCGCAAAGAAATCGGCAAGAAGATTATCGTGACTGCGGGTCTCGACAATTGTCTTTGGCTTTTCACCCTTGCGCAATGGAAAGATATTTCTGCCAAGCTCTCACAGTTTTCCATGCTTCAGGCGGATAACCGCAGCTTCAATCGCTATATGTTCGGCAGCGCGACTGAAGTCGAGGTGGATACGATCGGCAGAATTTTATTGCCCGAGTTTTTGGTGAAGCGCGCCGAGCTTAAGAGCAAGGTGTCTGTCATTGGTGTCCAAGACCGCGTAGAAATCTGGAACGAGGAAACATGGAGAGAATATAAAGGCGGAGTGGAGAAGCGGGCGGATCAATTAGCGGAGAAATTGGGTCAGGCGGGTGCATTATAAATCAGAGATTTATGATACACCGCACAGTTCTTTTACATGAATCAATAGATAATCTCAACTTGAAAATCGGCCGGATCTATTTTGACGGCACGCTCGGAGCCGCAGGACATGCACAGGAAGTTTTTAAAAGATTCGGCAATAAAGTGGAAATCATCGGTACGGACAAAAACGAAAGTGCAGTGAAGCACGCGCAAGATATTTTTTCGAAGCTCGGGAAGAATCATCACTTCATCATTTCGGATTACCGAAATATTGATGTTGTGCTCGCAAAGCTTGGAATAAAAAAAGTTGATGCAATCCTGCTTGACCTTGGACTTTCATCCGATGAGCTTGATGCTTCCGGCCGCGGATTTTCTTTCAAAAACAACGAACCGCTTTTGATGACATTTTCCGAAAACAAAGATCAGAAAGTGACGGCAGAAATAATTTTGAATAATTGGAAGGAGGAAACGATCGCGGATATTTTATACGGTTACTCGGACGAGCGATACGCGCGAAGGATTGCAAGAGCGGTGGTGGAAGCTCGTAAGACGAAAGAGATCAAAATGACGGATGAATTGGTGGAAATCATCCGAAGCGCAGTTCCGGCGGTATATACAAGAGGCAAAATACATTTTGCGACAAAAACATTTCAGGCACTTCGCATCGCGGTCAATGACGAGATTACAGCGCTCAAAGAGGGAATGGCAAAAGGCTGGGAAGTTTTAAATATAGAAGGGCGGATGGCAATCATTTCATTTCACAGCGTTGAAGACAGGGAAGTGAAGAGTTTTTTTCGGGACAAAGCAAAAGAAAAACGGGGAAAATTAATAAACAAAAAACCGATTACGCCGACGGAAGATGAGATACAAGAAAATCCAAGGTCGAGAAGCGCAAAATTGAGAGTGATAGAAAAAATATAAACATATGGTGGCACAAATAATCAAAAATCAAATAGATAAAATCGAATACAGAGAAAAGAAAATCTTTTGGAGCCTTTTCCTTGTATTTGCATTTTTGCTCATTGCATACGGATTTCTTGTCAATAGGACGATATTGAATGCAGTGGCAAAACAAAATCTGCAAAGCCAGATTTCATCGCTTAATTCAAGCGTAGATTCTTTGGAATTCAAATATTTGGGCTTGGAAAATAACATTACAATCGATCTCGCACTTTCAAAAGGATATGTTTCGGTTCCGGAAGATACTTTTGCAGTCATTGCTCCGGAGGGTGCGAGAACATTGTCCTTAAATGAAAACTAACCGCTTTCAAAACAGAATCAGACTGATTTTCGGCTGTTTGGCTGTCTTCGCATTTCTGATGATTGTGCGATTATATTTTTTGCAGGTCGTGCATGGTGATAATTACAGCGAAAAAGCCGACAGCCAGTATGTCAGCGTATCCAACGATACGTTTGACCGCGGAAATATTTTTTTTGAGGACAATAATGGCTCTTTGATAACTGCGGCAGGGCTGCAAACTGGATATATTCTTGCCGTGAATGATACCGTCATGGCGACTGATTCGGAAACATATTACAAAGAAATTTCAAATATCATCCCGATTGATGCATCAGATTTTTATTCCAAGACTGCGGATCAAAGCGATACGTATGTTGAAATTGCAAAAGAAGTTCCGGCGGATGAGATACAGAAAATCAGCGCACTTGATTTACCCGGAGTGATCATTGAAAATGAAAAATGGAGATATTATCCCGGAGACGATCTTGCGGCGCAAGTTATCGGTTTTGTCGGGTATGACGACACCGGCACAAACTTGACGGGGAGATACGGGCTTGAAAAATATTACGATGACGTACTTTCGCGCGATGACAGCAGCATGTATGTGAACACGTTTGCAGAATTATTTTCCGATATCAAAACAAATTTCATAGAGGACGATAAGATGGAAGGCGATATCGTGACGAGTATTGATCCGGAAGTCGAGGCATATGTGGAAAAAGAAATCGCGGCTGCAAATGCAAAATGGAGCTCACAGGCTACCGGAGCAATCGTCATGGATCCGAATACCGGCAAAATTTATGCAATGGCAATGTATCCGAGTTTCAATCTGAACGATTTCGGAAGCCAGACGAACGTTAGTATTTACGCCGATCCTCTTGTTTCCAATGCATATGAAATGGGATCGATTATCAAACCTTTGACTATGGCAGCCGGCATCGACAGTGGAGCCATCACATCAACAAGCACGTATGATGATACAGGTTTCATCACCGTTGATGGAAGCACGATACATAATTTTGACGACGCCACGCACGGACCGTACGGAATCATACCGATGCAGACTATTTTGAACGACTCGCTCAATGTCGGCGCTTCATATATTGCCACAAAGACCGGCAAGCCGACCATGCTCGCATATTTTGAAAATTACGGCATCGGCTCCGAGACTGGCATTGATTTGCCGGATGAAGCATCTGGAGACATCACCAATCTTTTGGACAATCTGACCAATCAAAAACAGGTTGAATACGACACGGCATCTTTTGGTCAAGGAATTTCCATGACCCCGATTCAAACGGCGCGTGCCCTTGCGGTGCTTGCAAACGGTGGCAAACTCATTACGCCACACGTTGTGGACAAAATCAATTATATCACTGGTTTTACCAAAACGATTGATTATACCGATGAAGCGAAGCAAATCATCAAGCCGTCAACGGCGGCAATTGTCACCCAAATGTTGGTGAATGTCGTCGACCAAGAGCTCGTAAAAATAAATCCTGCGGCAAATCTAAAAGATTACAGCGTTGCCGCAAAGACGGGAACTGCCCAGATCGCGCGACCGGCAAATCAAGGCGGCGGATATTATCCGGACGAATATCTGCATTCATTTTTCGGTTATTTTCCGGCGTATAATCCACGTTTTCTCATTTTTCTTTACACTTATGAGCCGCAGCATGTCAATTATGCTTCGCAAACGCTGACTGATCCATTTTTTGATATCACGAAATTCCTTATCAATTATTATGAAATTCCGCCGGACCGATAAATGGAATTTTGCGCAAAAGAAGAATATATATTAATGTAAGAATATTATCATGAAATCGACATTCAAAAAAATAATTTCACAGGTCATCGAGTGGCAGGCAAAGCTTATTTTAAAAAAATACAAGCCGAAAATCATAGCTGTGACGGGAAGTGTAGGAAAAACTTCGACCAAGGATGCCATTTTTTCGGTTATGTCAAAATTTTTCTATATCCGCAAAAGCGAGAAAAGTTTCAACAGCGATATTGGAATTCCGCTGACCATTTTGGGCTGTCCGAATGCGTGGTATGATCCAATACTTTGGATTCGCAATATTTTTTCGGGATTTTCCACTTTGCTTTTCCAAACCGATTATCCGAAATGGCTCGTGCTTGAAATCGGCGCGGACAGGCCGAAGGATATACAAAAGATAACGCAGTGGCTCAAGCCGGATGTCGTCGTTCTCACGGCGTTTGCAAAAGTGCCGGTGCATATCGAATTTTTTACCGGCAGGGAAGCGATCATCCGCGAGAAAAAATATCTAGTGGATGCTCTCAAGCACGACGGCGTGCTCGTAGTGAACGGCGATGACGATGATGCCATGAAGATAAAAGATTCTTCGAAAAATATTTCAATTATTTACGGTACGGATGCCATGGCAAATCTTATCGCTTCCGATGCTCAGGTATATTATGAAAAGGGGAAACCGGCGGGAATGACATTCAAAGTCCAATATGAAAACAATATTGTGCCAATCGTCACGCTCGGTTCACTCGGCATGCAAAATATTTACGCGTCTCTCGCGGCGCTTGCCGTCGGGCTTTCGCAGAAAATAAATCTGATACAGGCGGGTGAAGCGCTGATGAATCACGAAACTCCGAAAGGCAGGATGAAAATAATTCAAGGTGTCGAAAACACGATTATTATCGATGATACATATAATTCTTCACCGGTTGCGGCTATTTCTGCGCTCAATACACTCAAAAGTATAAAAACGAAAGGCAGAAAAATCGCAATGCTTGGCGACATGATGGAGCTTGGAAAACATTCCATAGATGAGCATTATGAAGTCGGAAAGATAGCAGCACAGTCGTGCGATATTCTTGTTGCTGTTGGTATTCGATCGAGAAAAATAGCTGAGGGCGCACTTGATACAGAAATGGATGATACAAATATTTTTCAATTTGATGATTCAATGGAAGTAAAACGAGATATTCAAGAAATAATTCAGGAAGGCGATATTATTCTCGTTAAAGGTTCGCAATCTATGCGTTTAGAACGTATTGTCGAAGAACTTATGGCAGATCCGCAAAAAGCCAAGGAAATGCTTGTTAGACAAGATGAGGAGTGGAAAAAGAAATAGCTCGGAGTATAATTGTTAAATATGAATCCGGAAGATATAAAAACTGAAGAGCAACAAAAAGAATTAGATGATTTTAACAGTAAATTTGATCCTTTTCAGGGTTTTCTTATTGGAGAAATGAAAAAAGGAATTTCCTACAAAAATGATACCGAAAGACATCTTAAAGAAGCAAATATGGCTTCGGAATATGGAAAAAAATTCAGGGAAATTGCTTTAAATAATCCTGAGATAAAATTTTCTATTATATCTGGAGATTTTGAAACTGCCGCAGAAAAAATAATGGATATTTTACATATTAAAGCTGCTTAAATAAATATGTGAGGCTTCAGCGGGCATGAAAAGATATTTGGAAAAGTGATTAGATTCTTACAAGAGAATAAATGGATCTGAGTACCACGAAGTTAGCAATTAATATGAAATTAACAACCTTGAATCTCTGGGGTGGAAGGGTGAAAAAACTTGAGGAATTTTTCGATGTACACCGAGATATTGATATCTGGTGCTTTCAGGAAATCTTTCATGGTGCGAATAAACTTTCTGAAAGCAATGTCCGTGTGCCGGGTCTTGAGCCAGATCTTGATCTCTTCAAGACACTCCAATCGCATTTGCCCGATTACGTTGGCGAGTTTTGCCAGACATTTAAAGAGGTATATGGTCTCGCAACTTTCACCAGATCAAAGGTCAAAATCATCGACAGAGGAGAAACATTTGTTCATCGCGGAGACTGGGAAACCAACAATGATGCAGAAACGAAAGACCATCATCGAAAGATTCAGTGGCTTGAACTTAAGATCGACGGCAAAAATCTGCTTCTGGTGAATGCTCACCTTACTCACCGACCACAAGGTAAGAGTGATAGCCCGAAAAGGCTCAAACAGTCAGGTGTCATTGTTGATTTCCTAGCGATGTTCGATTGTCCCAAGATTTTGGTCGGGGATTTCAATTTACTACCCGAAACGGAAAGTATTAAAATGATAGAGAAGACCGGAATGAAAAATCTCGTGACTGAACATGGCGTTACTTCCACACGCACGGAGCTTTATAGGAGATTCAAAGACGGCCCGAGGTTTGCAGATTATATCTTTGTATCCCCCGATATCAAGATCAATGATTTCAAAGTTCTTCCCGATGTCGTGTCGGATCATTTGCCGCTCTTTGTTGATTTTGATCTTCACTAATGATCCTACCTTGGGTTCGATTCCCTGAAAGGGTTATTAATCTTGATTGCGAAAGAAGCCTTAAAAATAAGGCTTCTCGTGCGCGCACGAATTGGTGACTCCACGGGGAATCGAACCCCGATTCCAGCCTTGAGAAGGCCGTGTCCTAACCGTTAGACGATGGAGCCAGCGAAAGCAAATATACCATTTTTTCTATTTTAGACAAACAAAAAGGGGACTTGTGAAAGTCCCCGTTCTCAATTTATTATCGTGGACTCCAATGTCCAACGATTGGTCGTTGAGTAGAATAATGATGTTTTAAAGGTCGTTTTTTTGAAGCACGAAATTCAGATACTTTTTTTCTTTGAGGTACTTGTATCTGAACGCAACGCACCCCATTTATTTTCTTTTCTTTTTGTATTTCCAATGTATCTTCTCCCGAACTAAAATTCACTCTTTTACTTTATAACATAAAACTTTTCAAAAAGCAAATAAAAAAAGGGAAGAAGTTGCCAGCTTCGTTCCCTTAGTAGCGTCCATGAGCCCAATTATTTCTTTCTTTCCCGACCTTCTTAATTTCTCGAACCAAATCATCATGATCTTCTCCCGGTTCATCCGCTTGATGATTTTCCCGAGGCTTTCTGCCCAATTCGACATCAATCCGCGTTCCTATTTCAAAAGATACCTTGTATGCTGAATCCCGTATCTTTTTGTATGCCTGGTCTTCAGTCATTTTTTTATTGTTGATCAGGTCAACATAAAAATTGAGAAAACCTTGAATCAAATTCTCCTTTTTCATTTCATCTCCAATCTGCTCTGATGTTTCGATACCCTGTTTCATATTTAATAAAAAATAATGTTTTTTGTCAACTACTGTACCATTTCCTCCACAATTTCTTTCACTAGCGCTCCGTCAGCTTTGCCTTTCAATTCTTTCATAATGCCGCCGATAAATTGTCCGAGCTTTACTTTGTCGATAGTTCCGACTGCGGCAACTTTTGCTTTTACCACTTTTTCAATTTCTTCTTTATTCATAAGCTGGGGCAGGAAAGTGTCGAGAATTTTCATTTCAGCTTTCTCATTGTCAGCGAGATCTTTTCGTCCGCCTTTTTCAAATTGCTCGATGGAATCTTTTCGCTGTTTGACTGCTCTGCGAATGACTACGATTGCATCCTCATTGGAAAGTACATCACCGGTAATTTTCTTGGCGATCATTTCATTCATAAAAGCGGCGAGAAGCCCGCGCAAGACGGTAAGGCGAAGCGCATCTTTTTTGATCATCGCTTCCTTGATCCCGTCCTTGATTTGTTGGTGTATTGTCATGCCGCAATTTTAGCATATTTTTATATTTTTGATACAATGGCTTCATGACATCAGCCATTATTATTCTACTGCTCATCATTGTTGCATTTCTTATTTTTATCCTTGTTTCAAAGAAAAATACTAATGAGAAAAAAAGTGATGACATGGGTCTGAAACTCATTCTCGAGCAAATTAACGAGCTCAACAGGACTGTGGATACCAAAATAGGCGAGAGTTCAAAGCAGATGCGTGAGTCGATCCAGAATCAATCCAGCCAGTCATTCAATATCATCCGCGATATCACAGAAAAGCTCACTCGGCTTGATGAGACAAACAAGCAAGTCATTTCTTTTGCTGATCAACTTCAATCCTTGCAGGATATTTTAAAGAATCCGAAACAGCGGGGAATCCTCGGTGAATATTATCTCGAAACGCTTTTGAAAAATGTTTTGCCGACGGGGAGCTATCAAATGCAGTATCCGTTTAAAGACGGCACGATTGTGGACGCAGTTGTTTTTGTAAAAGATAAAATAATTCCGATTGACTCAAAGTTTTCGCTTGAAAATTATAATCGTCTGGTAGATGAGAAAAATCCTGCAGAAAAGGAACGGCTGGAAAAATTATTCAAAGAAGATTTGAAAAAGAGGATTGATGAGACCGCAAAATACGTGAAGCCAGGCGAAGGAACAATGGATTTTGCATTTATGTTCATTCCGCATGAGGCAATTTATTATGATCTTTTGGTCTCGCAAGTCGGTGCGATCAAAGTAAATACTCGTGATCTCGTGGAATATGCGTTCAAAGAAAAGCATGTCATCATTGTTTCGCCGACTTCGTTTCTCGCATATCTGCAAACAGTTTTACAAGGTTTGAAAGCACTTCAGATAGAGGAATCGGCAAAAGATATCAAAAAAAATGTGGAAGCTCTGCAGAAGCATTTGCGAAGCTACGAGGAATATCACCAAAAGCTTGGCAATGCGCTTTCGACGACCGTCAGCCATTTTAATAATTCAAACAAAGAATTTAAAAAGATAGATAAAGATGTGGTAAAAATTACCGGTGTCGATTCAGAATTTGAAATTTTAGAAATTGCAAAGCCAGAAGTAGAGGATTAAAAAATAACCTCATACACTGCCTGCGAACAATGTATGAGGTTAGACTGGTATAACACTTTTGATTGTATCGCCATCTTCTTCAGCTTGTTTCAAAAGTTGCTGAATTTCTTTTTGAACTTCCGCAGAATCAATTTCTTTTTCTTGACGAATCCGTTCGCCATTTTTATTTACCAATATATAAACGAGTTTCATTGGTTTTATCCTTTCCGACTGTCTCACTGACAGTCTAACCACCGCAATTGTTGCAACATCACGCTCATTTGTCAACAGGAAATAAAGCTTTATTTATAGGTCTATTTATTGTAATATGAACGTATGAAAAAAGAGATGAAGGACAAGAAAAACTATTACGACCACGTGAAAATTGAAAAAAAGTGGCAAAAGGAATGGGAAAAGAGGAAATCTTTTGTTGCAAAGGAAGATCCGAAAAAAGAAAAGTTTTACGGCCTAATAGAATTTCCGTATCCATCGGGTGATGGCATTCACATGGGTCATGTCAGGACGGATACGGCAATGGATGTCATTTGCCGGAAAAGAAGAATGGAAGGATACAACGTGCTGTATCCGATCGGCTGGGATGCATTTGGTTTACCGACGGAAAATTATGCGATTAGAACCGGAATTCATCCGACCATTGTCACAAAAAAGAATACCAAGACTTTCAGCAGACAATTGAAATCCATCGGTTTTTCATTTGACTGGTCTCGGGAAATAAATACGTCAGATCCAGCATATTACAAATGGACACAGTGGATTTTCCTAAAGCTTTTCGAGCACGGTTTTGCCTACAAAAAAAAGATGGCGATCAATTGGTGTCCGAAAGACAAGATCGGTCTTGCAAATGAAGAAGTTGTGAACGGCTGCTGCGAACGTTGCGGCACTCCGGTGGAAAAAAAAGAAAAAGAGCAATGGATGCTTGCCATTACGAAATACGCGGATCGATTAGATAAAGATCTGGACGAGGTGGATTTTTTGGAAAAAATAAAAATTCAGCAGAGAAACTGGATCGGCAAAAGCGGGGGTGCAGAAATAAGTTTCAAGATAAAGGATTTCAGTAAAGATATAAAAGTATTCACTACACGCCCAGACACACTTTTCGGTCTTTCATATGTTGTCATTGCCCCTGAAAGCGAGTTGGTGCAGGAATTAAAACCAAAAATAAAAAATTGGAATGATATCGAAAAATATATACAGGAAATAAAAAATAAGCCGGAAATAGAAAGAACTGCGGAAAATAAAGAAAAAACGGGAATTATTCTCGAAGGAATACAAGCTGTCAATCCGGTCAGTAAAGAAGAAGTCCCGGTATTCATCGCGGATTACGTCCTTGCCAATTATGGCACGGGAGCTGTCATGGCGGTGCCGGCGCATGATAACCGTGATTTTACATTTGCAAAGAAATATCATTTGCCGATACGAGAGGTGATTGCAGGCGGAGATATTTCAAAATCTGCATATACTGAAAATGGAAAAATGATTAATTCCGGAAAATTCAACGGAATGAATAATGTTGATGCAATGAAGCTGATCACTGAATTTGCCGGAGGGAAAATGGTCACGACATACAAGCTTCGCGATTGGGTTTTTTCACGGCAGCATTATTGGGGCGAGCCGATTCCGGTCGTTCATTGTGAAAAAGACGGCATTGTTCCGCTTTCCGAAAAAGATTTGCCGCTCAAGCTCCCTATGGTGAAAAATTATCAGCCGACCGATACGGGGGAATCGCCTTTGGCTTTGATTACAAAATGGGTGAACACGACATGCCCAAAATGCGGAGGAAAAGCGAAACGGGAAACCGATACGATGCCAAACTGGGCAGGCTCATCATGGTATTATTTACGATACACGGATCCGAAAAATTCAAAAGAGTTTGCGGATATGAAAAATTTGAAATATTGGACTCCCGTTGACTGGTATAACGGCGGAATGGAGCATACGACATTGCATCTTTTGTATTCAAGATTTTGGCACAAATTTCTTTATGATTTGAAACTTGTTCCGACAAATGAACCGTATCAAAAGCGAACCTCGCAAGGATTTGTTTTGGGCGAAGATGGCGAAAAAATGTCAAAATCGAGGGGAAATGTCATCAATCCTGATGAAATCGTGAAAAATCTCGGTGCGGATTCACTTCGTATTTATCAGATGTTCATGGGACCGTTTGACCAATCAATTGCATGGAGTTCGGACAATATCGTCGGTTCAAGAAGATTTCTTGACAAGGTTTGGAAACTCCAGGAAAAATTGGTGGAAAATTTTACCGACAGCGAAAACAGAGTCATGCTTTTACATCAGACGATAAAAAAAGTCTCAGATGATATTGAGCAGATGAGTTTCAATACAGCGATTTCTTCCATGATGATTTTAGTAAATAAACTTGAAACAGCTGAAAAAATAAGCAAAGAAACATATCTATTATTTATCAAGATTCTTTCTCCGTTTGCTCCGCATGTCTGCGAAGAAATTTGGTCAAAACTTAGCAGCAAAAAAATGATAATCAATGAGAGCTGGCCGAAATATGATGAAAGCAAATTGAAATCAAGAAATGCAAACATCATTGTTCAGATAAACGGAAAAGTTCGCGTTACTCTTGACGTCCCTGCGGATTCCCCACAGGAATTTGTAGAGAAAATCGCTTTACAGAATCAAGATGTTGTCAAGTGGGTTTCCAGCAAACGGATTATCAAAAAAATCTTCGTTAAAAACAGAATAATCAACTTTGTTCTCGGCTAGTCAAGAGGATGTTGACTTCTTTTCAAATAGGTGATAGTATGGCTTGACAAGACATCAGTCAAATATATTGTATTATTAATTTATCAAAAGCATGAAAACCGCGTTGAATTTCAAGCCAAAACAATCAGTCAAAAAATTACTCCTCGCTCTCGGCGAGAGATCACGCGATATCATCACCAAACGATATGGTTTGGGAAAAAGTTCGGATCAAATGACCCTCGACGCCATCGGCAAGACCTATGGCATTACGAGAGAAAGAGTCAGACAGATAGAAAATCATGCGATTGCAGTTATACGAAAATCCAAAAATTATAACGAAGAAAAAGCGGTATTCGATGAATTGGAAAAACTTATCCGTGATCTTGGTGGTATTGTGGTTGAACAGGATCTCCTCGACCATGTTTCCAAAGATGAAAGCACGCAGAATCAAATGAACTTTTTGCTCGTTGTTGGCCATCCGTTCAATAAAATGAAGGAAGACGAAGATTTCAAGCACCGATGGTTTATCGACAAAGACTTGAGGGAAAAAATTGAAGGCTCGCTCAAGAAACTCTATGAAAGCTTAAAAGATGACGAGCTTGTTTCAGAACAAGAAATGATCAAGAAATTTCTTGGCTATGTCGAAAATGTTGCCGACCAATACCGCACCGAAGAAATCGCGAAACGATGGATGAATCTTTCAAAAAAAGTTTCAAAGAATCCGCTTGGCGAATGGGGAAAAACAAAATCTCCGAATATCAGCACAAAAGGCATGCGCGATTATGCATATTTGGTCATCAGAAAGCATGGCTCACCGATCCATTTCCGGGAAGTTGCAAAAGCAATCACAACGGTTTTCAACAAAAAAGCCCATGTTGCAACGACTCATAATGAATTGATCAAAGATCCGCGCTTTGTCCTCGTCGGCCGGGGATTATATGCGCTTTCAGAATGGGGTTATATGAGCGGAGTTGTCAAAGATGTCATCCGAAAGCTCATAGAGAAAAATGGTCCGTTGACCAAGAAAGAAATCGTGGACAAAGTCATGAAAGAAAGATACGTCAAGGAAAACACTATTGTCATCAATCTGCAAAATAAAAAATATTTCAGAAAAAACAAAGATGGAAAATACGAAGTAATCAAATAATAAAAGAAAAACCCGTGAAAACGGGATTTTCTTTTATTATGCATATTTGATATAATTGTCATTACTGCGATGTTGAATACATTTTTAAACTCAATCAATCAAGGGCTTTTTCCAGTCGTTATCAAGTTGCTCGTTATCCTGCTACCTATTTTCTTGCCCATTATTCTTATTATCGTTTTTTGGATTCTGCGTTTCAGATGGCTGACGCTCAAATTTGTCGAAGCACAAAAGCCGTGCTTGCTCGAGATCAAGCTGCCGAAGGAAATTTTAAAATCGCCGGCAGGAATGGAAATATTCTTTTCATATCTATGGCAGTCTGGGGCGGGGAATTGGGGCGAGGCATTTATCGACGGAAAAACTCGTCCTTGGTTTTCCTGTGAGCTTGTCTCGACAGGAGGACAAGTCAGATTTTTTATCTGGTGTAGCCAAGATAAATTTAAAAATCTTGTGGAAGCGCAGCTATATGCGCAGTATCCGAATCTTGAAATCTATGCAGTTGATCAATCGGCTGATTATACGAACGCCGTCAGTTTCAATATGGAAAAATATAATATGGCTGCCACGCAGTACAAATTTGCTAAATCCGATCCATATCCGATAAAAACATATATTGATTATGGACTTGATCAGAATCCGAAAGATGAGCATAAAATAGATCCCATAACCTCAGTTTTAGAGTTTCTCGGTTCACTCAAAGCGGGAGAAAATGCATGGATACAGATTCTTATCGAGAAACATGAATCAGAAAGCTGGAAGCACGGAGTTTTGGCACTGGAATCTGATGAGAAAAAAGACGGCTTTTTTAAGAAACTAATGATTCCGATTTTTGGCAAAGCGAGAAAAATTAAGGATGAGCACAAAGAGGAAATAGAAAAAATAAGAAAAGAAGCAATACCGGAATCGAAAGGTGATTATGAGATGCCAAGATTTCCAAATCCGACAAAAGGTCAAAATGAAAGAATCGCCGCACTTGAACGAAGTATGGGCAAAACGGCCTTTGACTGCATGATACGAAGCGTTTATATTGCTAAAAAAGACGCTTTTAATTCAGCGAATATCGGCGGTCTGATCGGTTGTCTGCGACAATACGGTTCTGGAGATCTGAACAGCTTCAGGCCGATTTCAGCAGATATCAGCGATGAAAGAAAAGATTTGACCAGAATTCTCCCTTTTTTGAAAAAATCAAACGATGAAAGAATCTCCTTATATAAAAAGAATCTCCTTCACGCATACAAACTCCGCTCATTTTTTCAGTGGCCATATAAGCATTATAAAGCAAAGCCATTCATCATGAATACGGAAGAGCTTGCCACCATGTTTCATTTCCCAGGCGGAATCGTTTCTCAGACGCCGACGCTCAAACGAGTCGAATCCAAAAAGTCGGAAGCCCCGTCAAATCTTCCGATATAGCCATGTGGTATTCCAATCTTTTGGAACGATGCAAGCACTATCAAAAATTCCTAACAAGAGAATTTTTAATATTCAGCATCGGCATTATCGCTGTTCTTTTTTATGCATTTTTCTGGTCGCCACCTTCCGCTTTTCCTCTTGCCTCAGCATATGATTTGAAATCCGGACAGACATATACCGAAACCGCTTATAATTTGCTCGACATGGGCGCGATACGTTCGCCATTTTGGTTTAAGACATTCATCTACCTTTTTTCTTTTGGCGAACGGAAAACGATTGCCGGAGATTATGCATTGTATGCGCGGCAAAACGTGTTTGAATTGGCATGGAGATTTTCTTACGGCGATCTCGATATCAAGCCGGTGAAAATCACCATCCCGGAAGGATTGAGCTCATTTCAAATGGCGGAAATTTTTCAAAAAGATCTCCCGTTGTTCAATTCTCAAAAATTTCTCGCCATTGTTCAAAGTCAAAATTTTGAAGGATATCTTTTTCCTGATACATATTTTTTTATGCCCAATGCCGATGAAAATGATGTCATCACGATTATGAATAATAATTTTAATGAAAAAATCCAGACGCTTCAAACTGCTATCAAAATATTCGGCAAATCACAATCTGATGTCATCAAAATGGCGTCGATTCTTGAAGACGAGGCGAGCACGGATGATTCCCGCAGAATAATCGCTGGGATTTTGTGGAAGCGCATCCAGCTTGGTATGGCGCTTCAGGTGGATTCATCTTTCAAATACATTAACTATCTTCTCGGCACGACGACTTTGGAAAACTTGCAGTCGGACTCGCCGTATAATTCTTATAATCATCAAGGTTTGCCGCCCACTCCGATTTCAAATCCTGGACTTTCGGCGATAGGCGATGCGATAACACCGACACAAACCCCCTATTTGTATTTTTTAAGCGACAGTCAAGGAAATATGCACTATGCGACGACGCTTGCCGAGCAAAATGCAAACCAAGCAAAATATTTGAATAACTAAAACGGAAGCGTAAAGGTTATTCCTGAATCCTTTTTTGTATCCCAGTTTGAAGTATCAATCTTGATTTCCTTTATTTCTTTTCCATCCATATACTTCAAAGATTTATTTTTCAGTGCATATTCATAGACCTCTTTCGTAATTTTTACGTCCTCAATGCAGTAGTCAATGACTTTTTGCTTTTCACCTGCTTTCCACCAGATGATTGCATCCATACCGTGTCCGGTCTTATTTCTGCCAAGTGTCGCTTCCGCGATGGTATCAAGCTTGATCCTTCTGCCGAGGGAATTTTTCACTTCTTTGAGCAAATCCAAGCTTTTGATCTTTGTCAGATCTCCGGAATAATATTTGTTCAGAATTGGAATATCAAAATGATCGCTGTTGAAGCCGATGAGCAAATCCGCTTTTTCAAAAATAGGCCAGATATCTTTGATATTTTCTTGTGTAAAACTGGAATACTTGTCGGTTTCGTAATCATAAATACAAACGCATGACATATCAAGTGCCGCCGGATCACTTGAGCCAGCAGCAACGAAATCATTGCTTGTTTCAATATCAAAGACGATTTTTTTCATATTAGTTGAGAACCTCGGCGATGGTTTTTTCAGTAACTTCGGTTTCCGTCCCAGTTGCGAGTTCTTTTATTTTAAATGTATCGCTCTTTACTTCTTCTTCACCAATAATTAAAACATATGGAATTTTATTTTTGTCGGCATATTTGATCTGATCGCCGACCTTCTTGACTGAATAATCTACAGCAACTGATATATTGTGTATCCGGATTTTTTGCGCCAGTTCTTGTGCATACGGGATCTGCTTTGCTGACATTGGGCACATATATATTTTTGTCGTTGAATTAATTTCAGGTATGAGGTGATATGTTTCTAAAACATTTTTGATACCGACATCTCCAGAGCCAATTCCAACTGCAGGAATTTTTTCTACGCCAAAAACATCAAGAAGATTGTCATATCGCCCGCCACCAAAGAGTGCTCGAGAATTTTCTGGATTCGTATCGTAGATTTCAAACACAATTCCCGTGTAATATTGCATTCCTCGTGCAATTGTTTCATCAAAAACGGTATTTTTTATTCCAATTTTTTTCAGTTTTTCTATCAATTTCATCACATCATCTTTTGATGCACCCGAACCAAAGCTTATCCGGATTTCAAATTGTTTTTCAGCCAGACCAAAATTTTTCATAATTTGATATGAAAGAGAAATGATTTCAGTATCTGCCTCAATTTCTTCCACACCAAAAATATCGGCATTGAACTGATAGAATTCACGCAGTCGTCCACGTTGTGGCTTTTCATACCTGAAAAGATTTGGAATTGAATACCAACGAAGAGGAAATCGCAATTCCTTTCTTTTTGCAGCAATCATACGTGCAACGGTCGGGGTCATTTCTGGGCGAAGGGTTACATCTCGCTCACCGCGGTCTTTGAATGAATATGTTTGTTCATTTACCAGCTCATCACCGGATTTTGCTTTGTAGAGTTCTGTCGGCTCAAGAATTGATGCGCCGTATTCGCTATAACCAAAGCTCTCGGCAGTTGTTTTCCAAACACCAAAAATATAGTTCTGGATAGCCATATCCTCCGGATAAAAATCCCGCACACCCTTGTACGGCTCGGTGCTGATTTTTGGTTTATTTTCTTTGTCTGGCATGAAAGATATTGTAGCAAAATATAATCCTAAAACAAAGGAGGGCTTTCGCTTCGCGAAAACCCTCCTTTGTTTTTTTATTCTTTCCTTCTATTCCTATCTCTCTCTTGTTTTGTCAAAAACTTTTTGCGCAGGCGGACATTTTTTGGAGTGATTTCGAGATATTCATCGCCTTGCATGATCTCCAATCCTTTTTCAATATCCATTCGCATTGGCGGGACGAGATACAGTGCTTCATCTGATGACGAGGCGCGGACGTTGGTGAGAGTTTTATTTTTAATCGGATTAACTTCAAGGTCTTCGCCATTGAGCACATGGCCGATGACCATACCTTCATAGATATCAATTGCTGGGTCAATGTAAAGTACGCCGCGTTCTTGCAAGTTCCAAAGTGAATATGCCATAGCTTTGCCGGAAACCATCGAGGTCATCGAGCCGAATTCCTGCTTTTGTATTTCTCCTGCATACGGTCGGAAGCCGATGAATCGCGAGGAAAGGATGCCGAGACCCTTGGTATCGACGACGAATGAGCCGCGATAGCCCAAGAGTCCGCGAGTCGGTATTTCAAAAATCATTCTGACCTGATTATCCTTGATCTTCATGTCTTTCATGATACCTTTTCTTTTGCCGAGCTTTTCAATGATAGTTCCTTGGAATTCTGATGGTACGTCGACGATCACTTCTTCAAATGGCTCAGATTTAACACCATCAATTTCTTTGATAATTGCTTGCGGCTGGGAAACTTGGAGCTCAAATCCTTCGCGGCGCATATTTTCTATCAAAATCGCAATATGAAGTTCACCACGACCATAAACGGTCATTGGTTCGCTCGAGAAATCAACTTTCAGACCAACGTTCACTTCGAGCTCTTTTTCAAGTCGTTCGCGAATC
The DNA here is from genome assembly GCA_963716205.1 of uncultured bacterium. GTDB lineage: Bacteria > Patescibacteriota > Minisyncoccia > Phycocordibacterales > GWA1-40-21 > Bog-1340. The sequence continues at coordinate 413,376 of OY970290.1, read as the reverse complement.
TGCCGTCCAGTGACAAATTTTCCTTCTTTGCCGGCAAATGGGGAATCATTGACCAAGAAACTCATAGAAATAGTTGGTTCGTCAATATTAATAGACGGAAGAGGAGTTTGCGTATCATTTTCACAAAGTGTCTCGCCGATATATGCATCAGTAATACCTGCGATCATCACAATGTCACCGGCAGAAGCTTCCACAACAGCATCTTTTTGAATGCCTTTGAACGTGTAGAGTTTCGTGATTCTTGCCTGTCTGCTTTTGCCGTCCATATCTTTGACGAAGATTGTCTGCCCGTCTTTTACTTTTCCAGTATAAATTCTTGCGATTCCAAGTCTGCCGAGGAAGTTATCATATGCGAGATTGAAAATCTGCGCGGAAAAAGGCTGCGCAAGATTTTCCGGAGTCGTTGCTGCGGGAACCTTTTCCAAGATCAAATCCAAAAGCGGAGTGAGATCTTTTTGTTCATCTTTCAATTCCCGCATCGCAACACCTTTTCTGCCGATAGCATAAATATATGGAAAATTGAGCTGTTCATCATTTGCTCCAAGCTCGAGGAATAATTCCAAAACTTCTTCATGCACTTCTTCTGGTCGTGCGGCAGCTTTGTCGATTTTATTGATGACGACGATCGGCTTGAGACCGAGCTCCAAAGATTTCTTCAAAACAAATCTGGTCTGTGGCATCGGACCTTCCTGCGCGTCGACGACAAGAAGCACGGTGTCGATGGAGCGGAGCACGCGCTCAACTTCCGAGCCGAAGTCTGCGTGGCCGGGAGTATCGACAATATTGATCTTGGTATCTTTGTAGAAAATCGAGGTGTTTTTCGCATAAATGGTAATACCGCGCTCTTGTTCGAGTTTGTTGGAGTCCATACTCACGTCTCCCGTGACCATGCCTGTCTGCCTCAAAATGGCGTCCGTGAGGGTCGTCTTGCCGTGGTCAACGTGCGCGATGATTGCGATGTTTCGTATTTCCATTACAGTTTCAAATTAAAATGCGCCGAGGCGCGTTTGAGGCTTATTTATAGCATATTTTTATAAAAAGGGAAGTAAAGTTGACAAAGCAATAACTATATGTATAATATGTTCAGTTCTTTTACACAATCACGTTAGCGATTTGATCGGATAAAAATCTTGTTAAATTGCTGGCGTGATGTCAGCGCGTTAGAGGAGCGATCCTCAACGTACTTCTGTGATAGAGGTGAAAGATGAAACATATACAACATCAAGAATTAAATTCACTTGATTATGCAATTATGAATTATGTGAATGCTGTATCAAATTGGTTTGTCGGTAAAACAAATCCATTTGGTCTGCGAATTTACAATGGGCTAAACATGGCTAAATTCTTTAGCAATGATTTTTCTCAGGTCAAGGTATTTGTTAGACCAGTTGGATGGCCTAAACAAGAATTTCACATCTTTGGACATTTTTTTAAGAAACATGTCTGGGTGGCAGAAAAGGGAAGTATAATAGCTCCTTTAATTCTTGGATCTTCGCCTTTAACCACAGAAATAGCACACATAATTAACTTTGAGTTCACCTGTGGTTTTCCAACGGAGAATGATCTACTTAATCCAATTAGCTATTATCCGTCTTTTCATCCTAGCTCAAGCAGTTCATATGAAGATTATCATAAAGCGAAAGAGCTTTATGATCTGTTTTGTAAGTTTCAACAAATAGCAGGGGTTGAAAAAGCAAAGTATTAGTTTTGTTGTTTGCCACCGGTCGTCGAAAGACTTCCGGTGGTTTTTTATTTCCACAAATTTATTTCAATATGGTATAATTTCCGCATGTCATCTGAAATTGAACGAATCAAGAAATACGTCCGCGCGGCGAATTATTTGTCAGCGGGGCAGATCTATTTGGAAGGAAACTTTTTATTAAAAGAAAAACTTACCTTTGACCATATCAAGACTCGCTTGCTCGGTCACTGGGGCACATGTCCGGGGATTAATTTCACCTACGCATGTTTGAATAATCTTATCAACAAAACCGGCGTAAACATGATGTTTGTGCTCGGACCCGGTCACGGCTTTCCGGCAGTGCAGGCGAATTCATTTCTCGAAGGCACGCTCGGCAAATATTATCCGGAAGCGCAAAAGAATGAAAACGGCATCGGCTATATCATGCACAATTTCTCCTGGCCGTATCAGTTTCCAAGTCATTCGAGTCCTGCGACGCCGGGTGTCATCCTCGAAGGTGGAGAGCTCGGATACTCACTTTCGACCTCGTACGGGGCGGTTTTGGACAATCCAGACCTCATCGTGACCTGCCTTGTCGGCGATGGTGAAAATGAAACGGCAAGCTCGGCGACGGCGTGGCATCTTTCCAAATTCATCGATCCCGCTAAAAATGGCGCAGTGCTTCCGATATTGCATCTCAATGGTTACAAAATTTCCGGACCGACAGTTTTCGGCAGAATGAAAAATGAAGATTTGAAATCATTGTTCAAAGGTTATGGTTACGAGCCAATCATTGTGGAAGGCGATGATGACAAAGTTTATGCAAAAATGGTGAAAGCGCTCGACACAGCGTACGCATCGATCAGAAAGATCCAAAAAGAAGCACGAGCCAATCCAAACAAAAAGCTCGATGATTATTTTCATTTTCCGATGATTATTTTGAAAACTCCAAAAGGTTGGACTGGTATCAAACATTTGATGAGTTGGTCGCTCGAGGGTCGTGGTAAAGCATTTGATGGCAAAGTGGAGGGAAATTGTCTTTCACATCAAGTCGTCGGCAGAGAAATGAAAACGGACGCAAACGAACTTATCGCACTCGAGGCATGGATGAAATCCTACAAGTTTGAAGAATTATTTAATTCACAAACTGGTTTTATAAAAGATATTGAAGCGAATATTCCAAAGGAAGGTTTGAGAATGGGCGACAATCAGCATGTATTTGGAATCAAAAAAGGTGATACATCAAGAGATCTAATTTTGCCGGATATTTCCAAATTTGAAACAAAGACAAATGGCGCTGGGGAAGTTTCCGCCGGTGCGATGCAAAAAGTTGGCGAATATTTTGGCGAAGTGGTGAAGCTCAACAAAGAAAAAAGAAATTTCAGAATGTTTAGTCCGGATGAAACGTATTCAAACCGATTGCACTATATATTTGATGCGACGCCGCGCGCATTTGCCGGCAAGCTTGAGAAATGGGATATGGATCTCGCCCGCGACGGCAGAGTGATCGAAATGCTTTCTGAAAATTCTCTGCACGGTCTGGCACAAGGCTACACACTCACCGGTAGATTTTCTATTTTCCCTTCATACGAATCATTCATTATGGTTGTGGCGAGTATGGCGGACCAGTTCAGTAAATTTTTGAAGATTGCAAGGAAGACCGAGTGGCGAGGGGATGTACCATCGTTAAATTATATTATTACCTCAAGCGGTTGGAGACAGGAGCATAATGGATTTTCGCATCAAAACCCGGGTTTTATTGGCGATATTTTGCTCAAGAAGCATGATTTCATCAATGTGTATTTCCCGGCAGATGAAAATGAAGCAGTGCTTGTGACCGAGAAATGTTTATCATCGAAAAATGAGATCAACGTGATCGTTTCCGAGAAAACTCCAGAGCCGGTTTGGCTTTCTATTGGAGAGGCGAAAAAAGAACTAGAAAAAGGAATTTCTATTTGGGATTTTGCATCAGATGAAAATCCGGACGTTGTGATGGTTGGTTGTGGGCAGTACCTAGTGAAAGAAGCTCTTGCAGCAGTACAAATATTGAAAGAAGAAGCACCAGAAATAAAAATACGATTTGTGAATATTTTGGAACTCTCGCCGAATACTCCGGGCGGGAAAAATAAATTATCCGAGGGAGAATTTGAACAGTATTTCACCAAAGACAAACCGGCGATATTCAATTTCCACGGCTATCCAGAAACGCTCGAGCAGGTCTTGTTCTATTATGTGAACAGTCTCGACAGATTTAGCGTTCACGGATACATGGAGAGCGGCTCGACGACGACGGCACTCGATCTGCACATTAGAAACAAAACTGATAGATATAATTTAACAATTGAAGCGGTGCAAAAAGTTTTGAAAAATGGCGTGATTGCAAAAGAAAAAGCAGAAAAAATCATTGAAAAATATCAAAATAAAATCAAGGAACACAAGGAATACATTGTGAAAATCGGCGAAGATCCGGAAGAGATTTTGAATTGGAAGTGGAAGGGTAAAAAATAAAAAATCATGAACAAATACTTAATCGTAAATACAGGCAGTGTTTCAGCAAAATTTTCTATCTATTCGGAACTTGCGGAACTTTTTTTTGCTTCGTTTGAGATAAAGGAAGGCAAGCCGATCGTTGGATTTTTTGATACCGGAAGGAAGGGAAGTGAGCGGGTGGAACATATCACGCAAGACATTTTTGCTCATCCGCTTGAATATTTTATTGAAAAGGCGATTGAGAAGAAAATTATAGAAAACAAAGAAGATATTTCATCGATCGGTGTGCGCGTGGTCGCGCCCGGCGTGTATTTCCAGACCGACCGGATCATCGATTCATTTTTCATGGACAATATCATCGAGGAAAAGGAAGAAGCACCGCTTCATGTACAGGTGACGCTCAAGGAGATCGATGAATTGCGGAAGCTTTTCAAGAGCACGCCGATCGTCGGTATTTCCGACAGCGCATTTCACAAAGACGCGCCGGATTTTTCAAAATATTATGCGATACCCAAAAAAGTAGCGGATGAATTTGAGATTTATCATTATGGCTATCACGGCATTTCCGTTGGCTCGATCGTAAACAAACTAACTCTCGAGAAAAAATTACCAAACAAACTTATTATTTGTCATCTCGGCGGGGGATCGAGCATCACAGCGGTCAAAGACAGAAAAAGTTTCGACACTTCCATGGGATACACTCCGCTCCAAGGACTCGTTACTTCCACGCGATCGGGCGATATCGATCCGGTCGCAGCACTATACCTAGGGCAGAAATTAAAGAAAAATACGACTGCGCTTGAACTGTATTTGAATACCGAATGCGGACTTGTCGGACTTTCCGGTGTCAGCTCCGATACGCGGGATGTCATTGAAGCAGAGAAAAAAGGCAATCCGGACGCGAAACTTGCATTACAAAAATTTGTCATCGGTGTGAAAAAATATCTCGGTTCGTATGCGGCGGAGATGGACGGGCTTGATACCGTTGTGTTTTCAGGGACGATCGGCGAGCGGTCGTTCATCATGCGCGAGAAAATCTGCACCGGACTTGATTATATGGGAATAAAAATTGATTCAGAGGCCAATAATAAAACTGTCGGCACATTTGCCGATATCAGCGCAAGTGATTCAAAGGTGAAAGTTCTCGTTGTTCCGACCGATGAAATGGCAGATATGGCAGAGCGGTTGAGAACATTTCGAATATTAAAATCCGTGAAAATGGAGAAACCGAAATCAAGCCATAGAAGGATTTTTTAGACTATTATTCCCTCCCGTAATCATCCTCCAATCGGACAATATCGTTTTCATCAAAATCTCCAAAAGAAATCTCAAGGATTTTTGCTGGCTTGTCCTTGCCGATGATACGGTGCTCCACGCCGATGCCGATCTCGTATTCATCGCCAACCATTGAGTCGATCTGCTTTTCTCCGATTTGCAAGATCGCTTCTCCTTCAATAATTTTCCAAAATTCTTTTCGGTGATTATGGTACTGCAGAGAACATCGCTCAGCAGGATTAATCGTGAGAATTTTTACTGTTGTTTTTTCATTGGTGGTGAAAATTTCTTCTTCACCCCATGGTCTAATATCTTTTTTTGTTTTCATATGTTTCCGGCGATTATTTTTCTGATAACGTCTTTGGTCTCATTATAATCTTTGACAGCAATGGTGTCTACGCCGGTTTTCACAACCGCATGATCGTTTCCGCCAGGGAAGAGCGCATCGCCAATATAGAGAATATCAGCAATCATTATTTTTTCATATTCACAAAGCTGTTCGAGAGCAAATGCTTTATCGATTCCTTTTTCTGTGATATCGATCGATGTGCTGCCACCAATTTCAATTTCAAATTCTGGAATATATTGTTCGAGAAGTTTTCTGATTCGCTGTCTTTTCTCAACATTCGGATCCCACTCTTTTTTCAATTCCGGCGGAGCATCCTGTCCGAGTGCTGAAAAGGTAAATTGCGTTCCTCTGTCTTCAAGAAGTTTTCCGTAATGTTTCTCGGGTATGAAATCAATCTCCTTCAAAACTTTCTCGAAAGCATCTCGGATATTTTGTTTTTGTTCGTCGGACAATAATTTTTGATATATTTGTTTCCAATCTTTTCCATCAAATTCATACATTGCCGCACCTTTGGTCGGAAAAATAATAAAATTTTTAAACTTTTCCGCATCAAAAGGAATTCTACTGATAACCTGTTTTTCGAGCTGCGGCATTCCGCCGCCTGAAACTATTCCAACCTTCTTCACGTATAAAAGCTGAGAGAGTAAAATGGCCATTTCGCCATCTAGGCTTTGTTTGCTTTCTGCAAGCGTTCCGTCAAGGTCAAATATAATCGCTTTTTTCATTACTTCATTATATCGGCATTTATTCTGAAACGCCAGTTATCAACAGCTTGTGCTTTGTTTTGAAGATTTATATAATATTATTTGACAATTCGGTATCCAGTTTATTCGGTCTTCTTGAATATTCCGTTTCGATCAAAATATTTTTTATTTTAACTAAACCAATTCTGTGTCTTTGAAAAAATCTGTGTAACGTGTAGAGAGATTGGCACATGACCGGCGATTTCATGATTATCACGTAGTTATTCTTAATATTAATAATGGAAAAAACAACTCACCATAAAACGGAAATCGTGTATCCTATTGGTTTTTTGAACGACGGTACCAAAGCCTCAATTTTTGCGAGAAATGCGGAAAACCCAGAAAAGATATTTTTGATATCAAACACAAAAGATTCGCCGGTTCATTTTTCAAAAAAACAAAAGGACATCGAATTTATTTATTCCGAAGATACAAAATTTAATCCTGCCTACATACGGCATATTGTTTCTTCAAAGATCGGCAGACGGATCTTCATAACTTTTCTTTATACTGCCGGTAAAACACAGCGACTGTTTATTGCGGATCACAGAAAAGAAAATCTCTGGTCTGTTCATGGACCGTTATCTGCCATAAATGAAAAAGGTGGCATTGTCTCGGATTTTCTCGGTACAAGCGGACATGTGGCATATTATGGCGAATCTTCCATTTGGGCTGCTGTTTCAAAAAATCTGAAAGTCTGGACAAAATTCAAAGAGCCGGTGTTGAAATCAAGACCTGGTTTTTTTGACAATGACCATATCAAATTCATAGCGTCAAAGCCATGTGAAAAGGGAATTTTAGTTTTTTACGATGCATCCTTCCATGTTGGTGAACATACCAAATTGCAGATTGGCGCCGCATTGATTTCTCCGCTTGATCCGAAAAAAGTTATTTGGAGATGCGATGCTCCGCTTTTTGAGAAAAAAGTTCCTTATGAAGCGGACAGGGAATGTGTCGGTGCGTTATTTTTCGATGACACTATTGCCATTTATTGGTATTCAGAAAAAGAGGGTATGATTTCATCTTCAATACGCATGCCTTTCGGGAATTCATCCATTCTCAAAGTGTCGGATAAAATAAAACGAAGCGAGAAAAATCCGATTGTCGCGCCGAGTGCAGAAAAGTGGTGGGCATCCGCAGCCACGCTCAATCCTGCTGCGGTTAATATCGACGGGACGATACATTTGCTTTTCCGTGCGATGGGCAAGGACGGCATTTCCCGTATCGGCTATGCAAAAAGCAAAGATGGTCTGCATATTGATGAAATCTATCCGGAACCGATTTTTGCTTTGGAATATTCAAAATTCGGTTTGCGTCCGGTTGAAAAGAAATTTGATCCAGTCATGTATCCTTCTGGCGGAAGCTGGGGAGGATGCGAAGATCCGAGAATGGTTAAAATTGGAAAGAGGATTTATCTAACATTTAACGCCTTTGACAACTGGAACAATATCCGTGTCGGTATGATTTCCATTTCTCAAAATGATTTTATCAACAAAAGATGGAACTGGAGCGAGATGAAATTTATTTCGCCGGTCGGCAGACATAAAAACTGGGTTTTATTTCCGGAAAAAATCAACGGCAAATATGCTATCCTTCACAATCTTCATACCGAAGATACTGATCGCGTATGGAAGAAATGTTCAGTAATGATTTTTGGAAAAAATGGTACGCGGAAGTGAATGTGCATATTATCGATCCGAGAAGATCCATAATGGATCATATTGAAATTGGCGCTGTGCCAATAAAAACAAAAGACGGCTGGCTTTTAATATACAGCTATATTGAAAATTATCATCGGGAAAATAATCCGTTCAAGCTTGTCTTCGGTATTGAGACCCTGCTTTTGGATTTAAATGATCCAAGGAAAATTATCGGTAAAACGAGAGGTCCAATCCTTGCGCCAACTGAAATATATGAGAAAAGTGGTCAAGTTTTGAATGTTATTTTTCCTTCCGGTGCTTTGATAAATAAAAATATATTGGAAATTTATTATGGTGCCGCAGATACATTTTGCTGCAAGGCGACGGTCAATCTAGATAATCTGCTTTTCAATATGCATCCAGATGCGATGGAAACGTATGTCACCAGATATAAAAAAAACCCAATTCTTATTGCGCGGGCTGGTGTCGATTGGGAAGCACATGGAGTTTTTAATCCTGCATCAATCAAAATAGAAAATACAACACATATTTTATATCGGGCAATGTCGAGTGACGATACCTCATCAATAGGCTATGCAAGAAGTGAAGACGGGTTTGTAATATCCGAGCGGGGCGATAAGCCGATTTATGTGCCGCGCGAACGGTTTGAAATGAAAACTCATCCGGGAAATTCTGGTTGTGAAGATCCGCGCTTGACGCGCATCGGCAATATTATTTATATGTGTTATACAGCTTATGATGGCAGCAATCCTCCGCGCGTCGCTCTCACATCTATCCGCTTACAGGATTTTTTGGATAAAAATTGGCTTTGGACAAAACCCTTTTTGATTTCACCCAAAGGTCTTGATGACAAAGACGCATGTATTTTTCCAGAGAAAATTGGCAACAGTTATTTTGTTCTTCACCGGATCAATTCAAATATTTGTTTGGATGCCGTCAATTCTTTTAATTTTTCTAATTTGGCGCTTATCGGCGGTACGCCGATCATGCTGCCAAGAGCCGGAGAATGGGATAGCGAAAAAGTCGGTATTACCGCACCTCCAATAAAAACCAAAAAGGGATGGCTTGTTTTGTATCATGGCGTTTCCAGTAATCATCACACATATAGAGTTGGAATTGCTTTACTTGATTTGAAAAATCCGAGAAAAATTTTGGCGCGGGCGATTCCACCTATTTTTGATCCGGAAATGCCTTATGAAAAAAATGGTGTGATGCCAAATGTTGTGTTTCCGTGCGGTACCACACTTCGTGGTGACACACTTTTTATTTATTATGGCGGAGCGGATGATGTGGTCGGTGTGGCAACCGTGTCAATGAAGAGACTGTTGAATTCATTGCTTTAATACTTTCTAATTACTCCTTTTACCACCGCAGCGATTTGAAGCTCGTGTTTGGGATGAATTGGTTTATAGTTTTTGTTGGCGGGTTCGAGCCATGTTTTGCCGCCACTTTTTTTAAGAAATTTCATCGTCCAACCGCCATCAATGTATGCGATGACAATATCACCGTCTTTTGGTTCTTTTTTCCGTTCTGCAACAACTAAATCGCCTTCACGAATACCTTCATCAATCATTGAGTCGCCTTTGACTTCGAGTACATAGCTTGCAGATTTGTCGCCGATCAAGTAGTCATCAAGACTGATGGTATCAGTCAGGGAATCTACCAGGGTAGGGAAACCAGCCTCCACAAGACCAAGGAGTGGGATCTCACCGAATGATTTATTGGGAATCAAAAAACCTTTAGAATCTTTTTTAACTACACCCTCATCCACCAGATTATTCACGAGCTTAAAAACGGCATTCTTTGACTTAAATCCCAAGAGTTTCATGATCTCGGTATAGACTGGCATGCGCTTATTCTCCCGATAGAAACCCATGATTTTATCTTTGTAATCTTCCATAGTTTTAGAGGACAAAGGTTGCCATTATATTCATTGCTCGTTTGAGCCAATTTGAATTAAATTTCTTCAAATGATGCATGTCGGAGAGGCGGGAGAGGAGGAAACGGTGTCTCAAAGCTTCTCGTTTATATGAGAGACCTTTAAGAATTTTCACGTCAATAATATTGTTGAGTTTGTGCAACTCCTCACGTATCGTTTTTTCCAAAGTTATTTTTGACATAATGTTTATTGTTTAAAACTGATAACTTTTAACTACTACCATTATAGGTGAACGATAGTTCACCTGTCAAATATATAACTGTGGATAACTAAAAAATGCCCTTAAATAAGGCATTTTTTAGTATTTTATTTCTTTTTCTTTTCAACTTTCTCTCTTACCACTGCTTGCGCTGCGGCAAGGCGGGCAATTGGCACTCGGAACGGCGAGCAGGAAACATAACTCAAACCTTCGCGGTGGCAGAATTCCACTGTTTTTGGTTCGCCACCATGCTCCCCACAAATGCCGATCTTCAGATTCTTATTTACTGATCGTCCTTTTTTGACTGCAATTCTGATGAGTTCACCGATACCTTCTTGGTCGAGCACTTCAAAAGGATCATAGGCGAAAATATCCTGTGCGACATATTCTTTCAAAAATTTCCCTGCATCATCGCGTGAAAGTCCGGCGCCCATCTGCGTGAGGTCATTCGTGCCGAATGAAAAGAATTGCGCCCCAGCCTGGACAAGTTTGTCGGCAATGAGAGCCGCTCGCGGAACTTCAATCATGGTGCCAATCTTGTAATCAATTTTCACACCAGACGCTTTGATCTTTTCTTCAACAATTTTGACAATCCGATCTTTTAGAATAGTAAATTCTTTGGTTGTTGCGATAATTGGAATCATAATCTCGGGCTTCACGTCCTTTGCTTTCTTATTTTTCTTCACTTCAACAGCAGCGTCAATGATCGCCTCTGCCTGCATGTCGTAGATCTCCGGATAGGTGATGGCAAGCCGGCAGCCTCGGTGTCCGAGCATCGGGTTAAATTCATGTAAGTCGGCAATCTTTGCCTCCAGTGTTTTAACGCTGACATTTAATTCTTTTGCCAGCTCCTCAATATCTTTAGTTTCTTTTGGCAAGAATTCATGAAGCGGCGCATCCAAAAGACGGATGGTAACTGAAAAGCCATTCATCGTTTCAAAAAGTCCGGTAAAGTCATCTTTCTGATACGGATAGAGTTTTGCCAAAGCTTTTTTTCGTGCTTCCAAGTCCTTTGCCAAAATCATTTCACGGATAGCTTTAATGCGAGCGCCTTCAAAAAACATATGTTCAGTTCTACAAAGACCAATACCTTCCGCACCAAATTTTCTTGCAACTTCCGCATCATGCGGCGTGTCAGCGTTTGTTTCTACACCGATCTTGCGGAATTTGTCAGACCATTTCATCAGTGTGCCAAAATTGCCGGAGAGGGAAGGATCCTGTGTATTGAGCTTACCCGCATAGACTTTTCCAGTCGAGCCGTCTAGAGAAATAAAATCTCCCTCTTTCAAGATTATATCTTTACTTTTGATTGTGAGGGTTTTATTTTTTTCATTAATATCCAAGTCCGAACACCCAGCAACGCAGCAGGTGCCCATACCTCGGGCGACAACAGCCGCATGAGATGTCATACCACCCCTAGCGGTAAGAATACCTTTTGCGGAATGCATGCCATCGATGTCTTCCGGTGAAGTTTCTGTTCTAACAAGAATAACTGCAAGGCCAGACTTTGCTTTTTCAAACGCTTCATTTGCAGTAAAAACAATTTCACCAACTGCAGCTCCCGGAGATGCGGGAAGACCTTGTGCGATTGATTCTGCTTTTGCGAGCGCGATCGAATCAAGCTGTTTGTGAAGAAGCTGATTAAGCTGATTCGGGTCGATTCTCAAAATTGCTGTTTCAAGCGTGATTAATTTTTCTTTCACCAAATCAACAGCAATCTGAACTGATGCCGCAGCAGTTCTCTTGCCGCTTCGCGCCTGCAATATATACAACTTTCCGCGCTCAATAGTAAACTCCATATCCTGCATGTCTTTGTAATGCTTTTCGACTTTGTTGCACGTCGTGACGAGCTCTTTGTAAATTTTTGGATCCTGTTTTGCCAGTGCGGAGACTGCAAGCGGTGTTCTGATGCCAGCGACAACATCCTCGCCTTGCGCGTTCATCAGATATTCGCCGTAGAATTTTGCTTCACCGGTCGAAGGATTTCTCGTGAAGCAGACGCCGGTACCGGAATCATTTCCGAGATTGCCGAAGACCATAGACTGGATATTGACTGCAGTGCCGATCAATCCTTTAATAGAATTTATTTCCCGATATCTGATTGCGCGATAATTGTTCCATGAATTAAAGACTGCATTGATCGCCATATACATTTGTTCAATCGGATCCTGCGGAAATTCTTTTCCTTTTACTTCTTTTATTTTTACTTTGTATTTTATAACAAGTTCTTTCAAATCTTCTGCGGTCAAATCAGTATCATAGTGTGCACCTTTTGTTTCTTTCATTGATTCCAGAATGTGTTCGAAGTCGGAATGTTCCATTTCCATGACAACAGAACCGAACATTTGCATCAGTCTTCGATATGAATCCCATGCAAATCGGGGATTGCCAGTATTTTTCGCCAAACCAAGAACTGATTTGTCATTAAGTCCTAAATTTAAAATAGTATCCATCATACCCGGCATGGAAGCTGCCGCGCCGGATCGCACGGAAACAAGGAGGGGATCATTTGCATCACCCAGTTTCTTTTTCATTTTCTTTTCGAGAGCGGCGAGACCGAGATCAGTCTGCTTTTTCACTTCTGTATTGATCTTTTTACCTACTTCATAATAAAGCCGGCATGCTTCAGTCGTAATGGTAAAGCCCGGAGGCACATTGATGCCAAGCGATTTCATCTCAGCGAGATTAGCGCCTTTTCCGCCCAAAATTTCCTTCATATCCTTGTTGCCTTCCTCAAACGCATACACATATTTTTTATTTTTTTTCATAGAATGCCAATTATATAAAATAATTTTATGAAAAGATATACTTTTTTGTGTTAAAAAAATGTGTTAAAATATAGCCATGAATAAAAAGGAGATTTCAAAACCGCTCGCTATCATTCTTTGTATCATTATTATTTTTTCATTTGCTTTTTGCGCGAGAGAATATGCACGACTCGAGCGGGCACATATCATAGCAGTATATAAAAAGGCATTATCGCAGAAAATCGCCACGTATCACGGTGCTTTGACCGCTCAAAATGTCGATCTGATAAGTTCATGGATGACCTTCGATTATATTAATAGAATTTTTGCATTGCCGAGCGATTATTTGAAAAATACGCTTGCTATTTCGGATACAGATTATCCACGAATTCCAATTTCAAAATATGTTAATAATCACAAGCTGAATGAAGTTCAATTTATTGCGGAAATAAAAAAAGCCGTCTCGGATTATTTTACCGTTCATTGATATGACTTTATTTTTATCTTCATTTTTGTCTTTTATCCTGCTCTATAAATATTGGGCAATTTTTGTCATTATTTTTTCCGCATCCTTTCTTTTACCACTTCCGGCAAACGCAATCATTACCGCCATGGGAGCATTTGCGAGCCAGGGGTATTTAAATGCTCCATGTGCGCTTTCTTTGACCGTCGTTACCAATGTTTGCGCCGATTCATTCGGATTTTTCCTGACCTATCGGTATGGGCAAGTCGTCATCAACAAGCTTATTCCAAAATGGAGCGGAAAATTTTTTAATATCGAAAAATATTTAAGGCAATATGCATTCGGAACGGTTTTTCTGACAAGGATTGCTGGACCATTTGCACCGTATGTCAATTTTCTTTCGGGACTCATTGGCGTTCCGTATCCAAAATTTGTTCTGGCTGATTTTCTGGGCAACGGCATCGGCGCACTATTTTTCTTTGCCGCCGGATACATACTAGGGAATTATTGGCAGGTATTTCTTGACGATATTTGGATTGTAACCATTGTCGTCACGGTTATTTTTGTCATCTATGTTATCTATAAGGCAAAAATAAAAAAGAAGCTTGATTCACAATAATTTTTTAATATAGTATAATTTCTCCAATGATTTTTCTCGTCTCTTCATTCACCTCATATCTGATTGCGTACAAGTATCTTGCCCTGTTCGTCATTGTTTTTTCCGGATCATTCATTGTGCCGGTGCCGCTCAATGAGATTATTCTTGTCGCCGGAGCTTTTGCCAGCGCCGGAAAAATGAACATAATTGCCATTATCGTCATTTCGTTTTTTACCAATGTCGCCGCCGACGTTTTTGCTTATTTTCTGGCGTATCATTATGGCGATGCGGTTTTCCACGTTCTTCGCATCAGAAAAGATGCCGGCTTTTTTAAAGTGAAAAAGTATTTGGAAAATTATGCTTATGGAACGATTTATTTCTGTAAAATCATCGGACCGTTCGGACCTCTAGTCAATTTTGTTTCAGGACTCATTGAAATTCCATTTTGGAAATTCCTCATTTTTGACATTTTAGGGAATTTGACCGATGTGCTTTTTTTTGCCCTTGCCGGATATCTAGTGGGGAATTATTGGCAAAAGTTTTTGACCGAGTTATGGCTTTTTGCAATTGTGCCAGTTGTTATTTTTATCGGATATCTCATTTATAAGACGAGATTCAGAAGCATAAAATGATCTATTGATATTGGATATAAATTGGCGATGGAGTCAAATTCAAAATTTCATCGGGCGTCATCATCGTCGAGCCCCCGATCGTGTCATTGTGATAAAAGAGCTTGATGCCGGTGAATTGGACCGGCTGATCTTTTATATATTCGTCATAAATCGCGGTTTTACCGCTTGGTGTGCCCCAGCCGTCCATGTTCATGACAACTTGCACTTCAGGGATCGTTTCAATTTCATTTGAATTTGTCACCATATTCTGCCGGTAGCGGTGAATAACCAGAATTTTCGGCGGGAGATTGTATTCCTTCACTATTTGCGCGAGATACTCAATGACAAAATTGATATCTTTCGCATCAATCGTGCCGACATATTGATCTCCGGGAATCTGCCCCGGTTTCATTGCGAATTCCGGATCAATTGCGAGATGCACCTGCGGCATTTCTAGATATTTTTCAAGCAGAGGGATTTCATCTTCCAAAGTGCTTTGCCCAATCTGCACATCAAGAATGACAATACCGTTTATTTGCGCAGCCATCGAAATTGCTTTTTGTATTTGGTCATCCGGCATCCGAGCACGATATTTTCCATCAGCTCCCGGGTATCCTTGGGCTGTTACGGCAATATATTGTATTGCCGGCAGAGCAGGCGTAGATGGATCCGCCGCATTCCATTTTGTAACTTCAGCAGCAAGCATGCTCAATACTTGATCCGGCGGATATTGTCCAAGCACACCCATTCCCGTTGAAAGAAAGTTTCCATAATAGGCAATAATGCGTTTGAATGGAAGAATTGCGCCAGGAAGCGGATATGGCGCCTGAACGGGCCACAAGCGTGTCGAGCTCGCAGTTGATGTTGAAATAAGCGACAAAGTATTTGTAGCATCTGCGGGCAAAATATGTGCAAGCTTGTCCATGCGCAGATCATAATCCGCTTTATCAAGAGAAGGATATTTCGGCGGAATAAAAAGATCTTTGACAATATTTGAAATCGCTTCCGGAGAAGAAGTTTCAATATGAAAAAATCCGAAAATAATGACAATGACCAAATACAGCAAGCTTAGTGTCAGCCAGAAATAGGAATTTTTAAGAAAACTTTTTTTCTTTTTCATCGGATATATTCTTTTATCGCACCGGCTATCGTCTCGACAATTCTTTTGAATTTTATTTCATCGGGTTCAAGAAGAGTCATACGGAAACCGAACAAGTCCGAATTGAAACCGGAAGAAAGGGGAACGACACAAATACCCGTTGAAGCGAGAAGCTGATAGACAAATCGCTTGTCCAATTTATCCGTTTTTGAAATTTCTTTTACAATTTTTTCCGCCTCCGAATTTGCCGGCTTCAAACTTTGTTTGCCATTGAGCACTCCATTTTTGAAAACAATCGTCATATAAAAAGCGCCGTTTGGCTTGTGAATGATAAGCTCAGGAATTTGCGAGAATATTTCATAAGCCATATCAGCTTTTTTCTGATAATTTTTGTTCCGTTCGGTCAAATACGGATAATATCTCGGATCACTCATCACTTTTGGCAAAACTTTTTGCGGCAAAGTCGTTGAGCAGACCTCGAGCATCTTCGCATCAAGAAGCGTTTTTGCATAACGTGCAAAATCGTTGTCGCGATCAGTATTATAAAATTCCACCCAGCCGCATCGCGAGCCTGGCCACGGAAATTCTTTTGATATGCCGCGCATGGCGAGTCCGGGAACATCGCCAATAATAGATGCAAGTTTTTTATGATTTACTCCGTAAAAAAGATTTGAATAAATTTCATCGGAGATGATGAATAATTTGAATTCTTTAGCAATATCGACGATTTGTCTCAAAACTTTTTCCGGATAGACCATGCCAGTCGGATTATCAGGATTGACAACAAGAATCGCACTGATATGTTTATTGTTTTTTATTTTCTCGCGCATATCGGCAAGATCCGGATACCAATTGTTCAGCGGATCAAGCTTATAGGTGATATGCGGAGCGCTTGCATGGGCGGCTTCCGCAGAAGAATGTGTCGAATACGCCGGATTCGGACCAATGACGCGAGCTTTTGAATTGAGATACGTATAAATTTTTGAAATTGCATCGCCAAGACCGTTGAAAAACAGGATATCATTTGCGGTAATTTGTATTCCACCTTCGAGATTGCGTTCCCGTGCGATGTATTCGCGCGTTTCCAAAAGTCCCCGTGTCGGAGAATAGGCAAAACTTTCATCATTATTTTTTACCGTATCAGCGACGATATTTTTTATCCATAATTGAATTTTTTCGCCCTTTGCAACAGGATCGCCGATATTTTCCCACAAGATTTCAACACCAGTTTTTTCTATTTTTTTTGCCACCTCGACAATCTCGCGTATTTCATAGGTAAGTTCATCAGCTCCTTTATAAACGATATTATTTCTCATATTTTTCTAATCTTTGCTTATGTTTTTCCAAAAAAAGCGGATGGGCTTTTTGATAACGTTCCTCATGGCGGAACTTTTTTACATCAATCTCAAGCCATTCTTTTGGAATATTGCGAATATACCAAAGTCCGGCGCACGGATCATCAATTTCATAAATAACAAAAAAGATTAGGACAAAAAGATACGTCGTGCTTCCGATAAAAAGCAATCCGCTTTGAAGACTGACGTATTTCAAGCACATGAAAGCCAAAAGTATTGCTCCGGAGAGAACAAACGTAAGTGTGTGAACAAGAGGGGATATTTCTTCATCGCGCAGATCAACAAATGTGTCAAAATCATACCGCTTGACGGCAATTCTCATTGTTTTGTATTCGTTCCAGACCGTCGTCAAAATGACAGCTTCGATAAGACCGTAGAGAATTCCAAAGACGGAAATCCAAATCATGATAATTTCAAGATTTTCGCTTGAATAGAGATTATTTCTGAAAAAAACAAAATACCATAAGAGGCACGCTGCGATAACCGCGGGAATCGGACGAAACAGCATCCAAAGGCATTTGGCGATCATAACAATCGTCCTGTGTATTTTGTTCATAGAATAAATTATTTTTTATTATTTTTCTGATCAAACTTTCTCCATTCTTCCGATACTTTTGGGGCAATTGCATCGAGTTCCAATAAGATTTTTTCTTTTACTTCGCGTGTGGTAACTTTGTCTTTTGATTCTATAAACTGCATTATGTTATCAGAAACCTTGCTGACGAGTTTGTTGATTTCATCCATACCGAGCTTGGCATCATTTGCCGCACGGCTGATAGCGCGGTCGATTTTTGCTTTTAAAATCGGCATCTTGTTTCCATCGCTTTTTATAATTTGTTTTGCCATATTTTTTAAAATTATTATGAATAAAATAATACGAATGCTGTATTATTTTATCATCTTATCGGTTGGTCTGCAAAATACAAAACGATATGGTTTTTGCACCCATGCTTTAGTAGATGAAATATCAAACCGATTTTTCAAAAAATCTATTTTTTAGAATAGTGCATTTTTGCATACGTTCTCGCGAGCTTTTTTGCAATCATTATTTTTTTTGCATCGAGCCGCTTTGCGGTTTTCGGCGAATGATGTGATCTTCCTTTTTTTGAACTCAATGTTGTGCCTCTTTTTGCCATATAAAAATAATTATGATTAATGCCAATAAATTGTTTGATCAGTATACCCTGAAACGAGAAAAGAAGCTACCGAATTATTTTTTCTTGAGCTTTTCAACGATAAGCTTCAGTTTTTTATTTTCCTCCTCAATAACCGCTATTTCAATATTTCTTTTCAGCAAAACCGCCAAAAAATTTTTCTGTGGATCGGCACTGTTTTCAAGCTCTTCCTTGAATGTATTTTTATCCTCTCTGTTTCGCTTGTCGGCAAGTTCAAAAAGACTGTTGATGATAAAATTAAGATTGTCGGAATATCCCGCCGTTTCATTGGGAATAAATCCGTTGCCGACAAGCACTTCTTCAATGCATGCGGTGCCACCGGAAATAGTCGGGGTGAATTTGAATTTTTCCGGAATAATAAATGCTTTTAATTTTTCGGATATTTCCGGCTTATTAAAATCGATAAGATCGCCGGTGTCTATTTCAGAGACTTCTTTTTGATATTTTTTTAAAATACTTTCTATAAAAGTCGATCTGCCGGCGGTTTCCATAAGATTGACATCATCACTCAAAATAATTGAAAATTCATCGCCACCGTTTGAAGAAATGAATACATTGATGCGTTTATCTTCAAGTTCTTTTGTCGTCGCACCTTTTTTAAATACGTTCACGATTCTTCTCAAGTATTCATTGCCGGCTTCGTGGCTAATCATGTCATTGACGGTTTTCAAGCCGTTGACATCAAGACTGATGATTCCCAAACCTTTTATTTTCATGAAATTTATCTTTTCATCGCTGAAATTTGCAACCAGTTCATCAATGCCGTGTTTTATTTCATAACGCATATAACTGCCGTTGGGAATTTCAAACCGTTTATCTTCGTAGGCTATTTTCATTGTTTCTACATCATGTTTCAATTCCGAAAGTAATTGCTCGGCGGTAAGATTGTATGACTTGAACCGCTGAAAATCTTCCTCAATAAAATTGCGGAGATCTTTCGGCAGACTTTTCATGATTTCCGGAAAATTTTCTTCAATGTCTTTTTCTTCTTTTTCTCTTTTTTCCTTCAAAAATAAAAAAAGATTTTCAATAATTTCTTCTTTTTTTCCTTGAACTTTTTCTTTTGTCGAAGTTGATTCTATTGACATGTAATTCTGTTAGGAAACTTTAATAAATTTTCCGACGATGACGCCGATGACGATCGCCGAGCCGCCAAGGATCACCATTTTCAAACTGTGTTTCATTACGTTCACTTTTGAAAGTTTAGCATTAATGATGCCGACGATAAAGAGCGCGATGATTGAAAACAATATTGAAAAAAGAAGTGCAACAGTGAAGCTAAAAAAGATATACGGAAGGATAGGAATAAATGATGCGACAATAAAAGAAATAAACATGATTATTCCCGAAAGGACTGCTTTCATGCCGGAGACTTCGCCTTTAACTTCATATTCCTCGGTTGATTCTTCGGAAAGGAAACTGCCGATTGCCATTGAAAAAGCTTCTACGAATGCATAGACAATACCCGTCATGATAATCGCATGCCTCGTCGTACCGCCAATATCAATACCAGCGAGAAGACCGACTGTGGAAACTAAGCTGTCAGTAATACCAAAAATAATATTACGTATGTAGATTTCGGCATTATTCATATGTGTATTATAACAGGATATATGCAAATCAAAAGCGCCTGTAACGGGCGCTTTTGGATCGCAAACAATTTACTTACATTGTTGTTGTACCCTTGCCTTTCATTGACCAACCCCACAAAAGACCGATGACACCTAAAACTACGAGAAACCACATCCAACCGGTGGCATAGCTTGAAGCAATGCCAATAATTCCAATGATTAATAAAATAATGCCAAGTGTTACGAGCGTACCTTTCATATTATTTATAATATTTATTACTAATAATTATTATGATAATCGACTTATCTTCTTTATATTTTATATTCTATAAAAAAATAGTCAAACGGTTATACACAATAGGGAAATATGGCTTAAAATAAGCTTATATTTAATATTTGAAAAAGAAAATTAAAAAGTAGTTGACAAAATATATAAACATGATAATATATCTGCAGGTTAAAAGGGAACCGAGTATTTAAAAATATCGCGATTCTTAATCAGGGTTAAACCCAATAAGAAATCTCGCGACAGCCGGATTATTTTCAGCTTCATCTTTATTTAATGAGACGATTGAAACTGGAATATGCCGGTTTTTTTGTATAAAAAAAGCCCCTCATGAAAAAGGGCTTTAAAATTCTTGATTGTCGGGCTCATACCCGAGAATCTTTTTCTTTCCAAAGTTTTTTTGTTTCTTTAGCTAATTTAATATCACGGACAAGAACATCAATGATTCCGGGAATTTGCTTATAGAGTAACGTTTTATAAATCAATGGTCTTTTCTCCTGACTCATGTAGACATCAATAGCCGATGACAGCATGGTAACTACGCCGCGGGGAATTCGTGCCTGACCCGCATGTTTTAACAAGATTTGGTAAAATTCCTGTTGAAAAGGTTTATTACCAATCTTTAACAACAAACGCTCGGACATTTCCTTGTATTCTGGCAGATTAAAAACAGTGACTGTATCATTCATGTTTTGTCTCCTTGTTTATAAAAGAACTTTGCTGAACAATAGTCTACATCACATATTTGTATAAATCAAATTTGCTTTTTCTTGCCTTCAAAGATATTTGATGTTACATTGTAAGCATGGTAAAAGGAAATTTTCTCGGTGCAGCCATTGTGGCAATAATCTACACGATCTATATTTTAATGAATCCTAGCGAAATGCACTCGAAAACGGCATTGGTATTAGCATTGGTGATTCTCAATGCTTTGACTATCGTATTGATGGCTTTTGCATTCAGATAAAAACAAAAATTTTTCTATAAAAGAAAAATTAAACCTAAAACAATTATCACGAATCCGGTAAAGCCGATCAAGCCCGGTTTATTCCATTTTTTATAAATTGAAACCATTGACTGCGGAAAAACCAAAATACACACTCCTTTGAGCAAACAGAGCCAGCCGATAATAGTAATGACTAGTGGCCAGCCGGAAGTCCAGATATTATTTAATGCGATAATTGTCGCTCCCATTGTCAAAGCAATAAACCCGTACGCCCACATCAAACCTTTATTTGAATCGATCGATCCGAGAACGGAAACTTCGTTCCTGCTGTTGATAAACATCGACACACCGAGAACCAAAAAGATAATTCCTAATATTTGAGTGAGAACAGTGGTAATATCCATGCTAATTTTATTATAATTATTAAATTGACCTGAAGGTATTATATCAAAAGATTGAAAATATAGCCAAAATTTCTGTTCCAAATAAGAAGATTTTTTTATTCAGCGCATCTTCTAAAAATCTGCTATAATCCTCAGTATGGATCACAACAATACAACAACGGCATTTGATTTGCCGGGAAAGAAGATTACGAAAAATCTCGGCATCGTAAAAGAAATTATCGTCCGTTCACGATCGATTGTCGGTTCAATCGGCGGAGCTTTGCAGACAATTGTCGGCGGCAATATCAGCTTATTCACTGAATTGTGCGAAAAGACGAGGGAAGAATCGTATGATCTCATGATCAAACACGCAACGGAAAAAGGAGCAAATGCGGTTATCGGCATTCGCTACGATACGACGGAAATGATGCAAGGAGTGACAGAAGTGCTCTGTTATGGCACCGCAGTGGTCGTTGAATAATTTATGCATTCATCAATTTTTACCAATCTTCTCGGTATTTTCTGGCTCATCTTTATTCTCTATTGGCTCGTCTCCGCAATCGGGGTCAAGAAGAATATCCGTACAAAAGAATGGCGAAAAAACGCTGCAATTCGTATTATGCTGATTGTTGTTATGATCATATTGCTTCAGATAAATTCATTCTGGAAATTTGGATATCAATTCAGTTATGCTGTCCAAATAATCGGTGTTATTCTTTGCGCCATCGGCCTTAGCTTTGCAATCTGGGCAAGACGAGATCTTGGAAGAAACTGGAGTGGAACTCCATCTATGAAAGAAGATCATGAGCTTATAACATCGGGTCCGTATCATTTTGTACGTCATCCAATCTATACTGGAATACTTCTTGCTCTTTTTGGATCAGTACTTGCCGGGGGCATCCTCTATCTTATGATTTTTATCATCTGTTGCATCAATTTCCTGTATCGGATTCCCGTGGAAGAAAAATATATGCAGCAGCTTTTTCCGAATGAATATCCTGAATACAAGAAAAAAACAAAAACTTTAATCCTATTTATATGGTAAAAAAAATATCAGAAGGTTTGGCAAATATACATAAAGTGCCTGCGGATTTGCGCAAGGCTCTTTTGGCTTCTCCAAAAGCTCTATCAGCGTGGGAAAATATTACGCCGCTTGCGCGCAATGAATGGATTTGCTGGACTATTTCTGTCAAGCAAGAAGAAACAAGACGCGATCATATTAGGCGGGTGCGAGACGAGCTTATTAAGGGTATGCGTCGTCCATGCTGCTGGCCAGGCTGTCCTCATCGTAAAAATGGCTAAAAATAAGAATGTTTTATGATTTTGGTTTTTGGCGGAAACAGGTCGGATTCACCAAATTCATCTCCTCCCTTGGATAGAGGAAGTTAGAACGTGTTTGAGGTAAAAGAAAAACCCGCCGAAACGAGTTTTTCTCGTTTGGCGGGTAATATATTTACTTGAGTTCTCAAAATCGAGAAAATTTTTTAGGCTTTCCTGTGCAAATTGAATTTTCCCTTCTTTTCGTAAAAAGACCAGCGGGAACTGAGGTATCACATTTAGTGCAATTGTACGTGGACATTCCACGACAACTACTAAATGATTGTTCAATCCAGGAAGTTAGAACTTGTTTGGTAACAAATTGACTTATTCTATTATTGTTATATTATCGCCAATGAGATAGTTCATTGAAAATGGTACGGTTCAATAAAGGCATAAATGGTTCGCCAAGTGTCTTACTGTTCCACTATGCACTTCTCATGGAGGTAGTAACATGGGTACGCCTAAACAAAATTTGAAGGAAGCTTCACAGTTGCAAGAATTATCTGCACGTGAAAGATTTCAAGCGATGAACATCGGAAAAGAAATGGATTTCGATTTCACTGCTGAAAATTTGACCGTTGTCCTTGAAGAGGTGGTTAAAATACTTTTACCACTTGTTCAATGGCTGGGTAAAAAAATAACTGAAACATTTTATTGCGAGGTTCAGGAACAATTTAGGAACTGCCGAGCAATCAGATTATTAAGCGATCATTCCAGTTTTATGGACATCGCTCTTGGACGATCTGGTGAGTGGATTGTGAGGGAGGAAAAAACTTTTTCCTTTTACAGTTCAGCCAAGCTTGCAGAACAAATCGTCAAAAAATCGCATGTGTTTTTGGTTCGATCGCTTGGTCATAAAACTAATTTAGCCAAGTTTATCGAAGATACTGTCTTCATGAAAAAGGTCGCGCTTCGCAACTCTTTGATTTGGCTTTTAACAGAGTTTTTTAACTCAGTTGAAAAACAGATAAAAGAAAGAGAGGAACGATTTGACATCATGCGACAGAGAATGTCTGTTTTCAGTGATTTTAGGACCACTCTAGATCCTCTAGTAATAAAGGAAAAACCGTTGGCAATGCCTGAATACTGTATCTGGGAAAATAGTGGCGGAGGATCTCGCAGAGCCTCACAAGATTATTTACTTCCAGAAGCTTTGAATAGTACCCTCGAAATAGCAAAAAAAGACGGGAAACGCGAATGCTGGCTTTACGAAACTAAGGGATATATTTCTTCCTTAGATAATTTTCTGTTCCGTGTTGGAAATATAGTTGAGGATATAGCAATCGCGGAGGAACGTAAACTAACAGATGCGCAGTCCCTCCGGGGATGGAATTCTGGAAGGCTACCATTCACTAAGGAGGAAACGGTAGTCCTCAAGAAAAAAATTCTTGAAATCGAGGAAAAATAACTGTATCATTTTGTATCACCGAGCCCCAATTTAACGGGGCTCGTTTTATTTATAAACTTCTGCTCCGATGGATAGAGGAAGTTGGAACCTGGTTGAAAGGAAATTAGACATGAAAAAAGCCCCTCAATTACTCAGGGGCTTTTCATTACTTTGATAGAAATTATTACTTGAAAAGTGAATTAAAAAAATTACCAGAAAGAAGTCCCTCGGCAAAAGCCTTGGTGTCTTCGTCAGAAAGCCCAAGTTCTTTCTTGATAAAGTAAAGCCCTACATCTTGGTTTTTAGCAAGCATAACGCCCATATCCTTAAGTTTAGAATTCAAAATCTTAAGGGCAATTTTCCTTTTTTCATCATCGGTAAATTGTTTTACCTCAGTGTTCGTTGACATAAAAATCACCACCTTTCTTTATTAAGAACAAATTTAATGTCTAAACTACTATAATTAAATAATTAGTCAAATAATTTCTGCTCCCTTGGATAGAGGAAGTGAGAACTTGTTTTATGCAATAAAATAGGCGGTTCTTCTTGGTAGAGAAGACCGCCTAACTCCCGGTTATAACTACAGTCATCAGTTAAGGTTTGGAATCTTAACTTTTAACTCTGTTATTTTCTTGGGCGAATCCTTTTTTTGGAAAGAATGGCCACAGATGGTTCAGGAGGCATCAACCAGTAACCAAAGAACTTCTTAGAGGAAACGGAAACCACAACTGGCGAAAGCTTTTTTGACTTCTAAAATAGCTTTCTTTCCAACACCCTTATGTTTCCGAAAATTGATTTTCCCTCCAAGAAAAAGATACATAGTACATTCTCCAGCGTTTTGGTAATACTTTTGCAGCAACTTCATGGTATGAGCTGAAACAGGATAATGGTCAACAAAATCACAAATTGGTAACCATAAAAGGTCATTTTTCTTTTTTGACCAATCAAAGATATTATCTCCGATCCAGCGTTCAATATAATCAGCAAACATAAGTAGACCTTTGCATCCTCTCCAATGTTCAGAAGGATTATATGACTCTCTTTCGGGGTTATAATTTTGATACAAAAGAAGTCTCACTTCTTCCAGTGTTACTTTATTGCTAAAACTCCTCATGTCAAAACCTCCAAAAATTTTAAATTTAGCGATTTTTTGGGAAATAATCGCTAGTAACAACTAATCATTACAATATCAGATATTAAATTAATTGTCAATAATATGTTCTGCTCCGATGGATAGAGGAAGTTGGAACCTGTTTTAACATTTGACTAAATAAATCTTAAGGGGTAATGTAAATTTTAGTAAAAGAAGTTGATCTTTCTAAAAGGAGATTTTATGGAAATCATAGCGTTGCTCGTCGCTCTAATGTTCGTTTATTGGTTTGGTCGGAAACACGGAAGAACAAAAGAAGCTCTTCTCTATAATGAGAAAATGGTGGGTAGAACGATACTTGAAGATCTCATTAGGAGAGCGTGGTACGGTGCTCAAATAATCGCCAGAGATGATCAAGATCCTAAGGAAAGAAAACGTGCCGAAAAGAATTATCGAATGTTGGACGAGACGTATACATATTCTGAAAAACGTTTCGAACTACCCATGTCCATTGCGCGTCTTAGTGAACTAGCAAAAGTGTGGGATGAATGCTCTAACAAACAGAAGGAAGAGACTCATCGCTGGCAACGTTTTCTTAGAGATTCTTCGTAAACCCTGTATTGCATTGGAAAAATCCTGTGTAATGCAGGGTTTTTCTTTTCTGCCTCCCTCTTGCTGGAGGAATATATTGATTTGGGTAAAAGAAAACCGCCCACAAGTTCCTAAGAACAAGGGGCGGGGGATCGTCACTTTATAATTTTTTCATTTCGATATCTAAAAAATGTCTGTCTTCTTTTTCGATATCATAAATTCCATACATTAAGAGCCCACTCCAAGCACAGAGAGCTGAGCCGATAATGGTGGTAATGATAATCCACCAATGGAAACCAAAATGAAACGGCAAAATTAAAAGGAAAAAACCGACAACAAAAACTGTTATGAGGACGTATCCCAACGGCGATCTTAGGTAAGTAAACATTTTCTCCTCCAACCAGTTATAATTTGATTTCTTTCCTACTAATAGTTTAATATCAAATAATGTTTTTGTCAAGTTTTATTTCTGCTTCCATGGATAGAGGAAGTTAGAACTTGTTTGGTGGGGAATTAGATAAAAGAAAAACCCTCACGAATGAGGGCTTTTGCGTTTGCCAAAAAGTTTCTTTTTGATGTCAAACGCGATTGCGGCATAAACTTTATAGTGGTCATCAAGGACATAATCGACCCCAATACCAACAAGCACCGCAGAGTCTTTATGGAGAACTTTTTCCATATAATCTACTTTGGCGCGATACTCAGCTGTTACTTCTGCCGACATTTCATCAGGACTCCATTTATTCGGATACCCGACGCCAACTTGTCGAACTCCCCAATACTTTTTAACTTCTTGAATTTTTTGTTGGAGTTTTTCTTCAATTCCGCTGTGTTTAATAACAATTTTACCTTGCGGAGCTTGAACTTGATCTCGGATTGCTGCACAGCCTGTAAACAACAAGGAACAAAACAGCAAAGATATTAATTTCATTTCCGTCTCCTTCTTACTGTAAATTTAGCCGAGTAAATAATAGCACATAATATAATACAGTGTCAAGTATTAATTTTTACTCCCTTAGATAAAGAAAGTTAGAAAATGTTTTCTAGTAAATTAGATATTTTTTGATATACTTTTGATATGAGTTTTGAATCACCAAATACAAACCAAGAAAATTATGACCAATTTTATAGCGCTAATCCTTATGAAGTATTGGGATTGGAAGAAACAGCTACACCTGAGGATATTAAAAACACGTGGATGGACTTATTAAAAAAATTACACCCTGATGTTAATACCGATCCAAGGGCAACTGAGATTACACAAAATATAAATAATGCCTACGAAAGATTAATTCAAGGTGAGAATAAAGTTTATACTAATACGACAACAGAAAAAGAGTCTCATGAAAAGACAGAGGGTGTAATTAAAGAAAAAGTAAAAACAGACGAATTTAATTTTTATAATTCACACATGGGTTTAGATATAGCTGAAAAATTAGAAAAATCAATTAATGACCTTAAAGAAACACTGAGAAAGGGTGAAGAAGAGTATAGGCAAAAATGGGGTAAAAAAATTGAATGATAAAACAAAATCTATTTCTGCTCCCATGGATAGAGGAAGTTAGAACCTTATTAATTAGCCAAAATTAATACATTTTCACCCTTTATAGGTTTTTCAAAAGCCTTTATAGTCATATCTACCAACTTTCTATCAACTATCGATCTTGTTTTATTAACTTTGTTTTCCTCCCATCTTTTATAAATAGTATCAACTGGAACATCTATAAAAATAACGTTTGTATCTGCTCCTACACTCCCAGCTACTTTACGTAAATCATCGCGACTAATCTTAGTGTGGTTTGTGGAATCATATAAAACATTTAAGGATTGATTGAGTGCTTTACGAGCTTTCTCATACGATACATCAAATATTTCTGTCCAAGCTATTTCATCCGGTAGTTTATTAACATTCCAATCATAGCCATGCTCGTGGAAAATATTATCAATGCTGACATAGATCATAGGAACATATTTCATAATTTCTTTGGCTATGTATGTTTTGCCAGAATAGGGAAGACCGCACAAAATAAACAAAGTTTTCTCTTTAGTTTTTATAATTTCAATTACCTCTTGAATGCTTTTCTGCATGTACAAGAGTATATCAAAGTTGATATTATTCTGCTCCCTTGGATAGAGGAAGTTAGAACTTGTTTGGTAGGTAATTGGAGAATATAAAAGCCCCGAATCATTTAGATCCGGAGCTTATTTTCTACTAAAAGGTGAACTATCCACCAGCTACAGTGTCTTTGCCGACGGCACTCATATATTCCCGATATTCGCTCTTAGCTCTTTCGTCGCTCTCAAGAGACTTAATCTTTTCCTCAAGTCTTGCATTCTCATCTCTTAATCTCTGAATTTCAGCGTCTTTATCAACGATATCAGCGATGGGAGGATTCAATAATTTCTCGCATTCGGCACAACGAGTATCCTTTGCTTCGGCCCTCATTTTACCGCAACTCTTACAGAAATATATCAAATGCTCTGACATTTTTCATCACTTCCTTTCACTTAAATTTAACATCTAAGGACTAGTCACCTTAATTTGAACGGATGGATATTGTTTTGAATCAGCTCCTGTTTGTGGTACAACCGTTGCGTTTAATTTTACAATTAGTTTACCTTTCTCATAAATATCAATCGTTGCCGGCGTATTCAAAAGGACTGATTCAGAACTATAGACAACCTTTACGTAGTTTCCTTTAATTTCCACAATCTCACCCCTTCAAATAAGATAACTGCTTCCAAATTTAGATTATCAAAATAAATAATATTTGTCTAATTTCTGCTCCGAATGTTGAACGATGTAAGAACATACGTTTCTAAGCCAAATGAGCCTATTTCTGGGTTAAACGGATAATATCACAACTAATGGTAAAAGTCGCAACCACGAGGACCACAGCAAGCCAAAAGTAGTGATTTAACTCAGTCTTGATTAAACCAGTGCTCTATAGTAACATTGAGATGTTATAATAACATTATAATAATATGACAACAATGAATGGAAACAAAACATTAGCAAGAGAGCTTTTTTCCGTGGCACAAACAGCCCAGAAACAACTTTCAAAACTTACCCCTGCTCAAAAATCTGAAATTGAAAAAGCATGGGATGTTGAACATGCATATTATTCAAGTGCTCTTGAAGGAAGTAAATTAGGCCGTAAAGAATTTGAGAAACTAGCTAAAGACGTAAAATAAATGGTGGAAAGACCGAAAGACGAACAGGAAATGCAGAAACGAGAAGCGATTGGAGTTATCCGCGCTTCTCGTTTTGTGAGAACCTACGCCCATTCTCACAAACCGATCACCATAGATACCATATCAGAAATTCATAAGTGCATTTTTGAACATGCGTGGCCTGAAATTGCCGGAAAGTATCGTGATGAAAATCTGGAAATAACTGATTCAAAACATCTGCCGCCGCATCATTCACAGGTGCATGAATATATGAAAAAAGCGAAGGACGAACTTATCATACGATTAAAAAATTTGGAGAAAGTTGAAGGACTGATTATTGCCAAAGATGTAACGGAAGAAGTGCTTGATGCGATTGAAAAGATTATACGAACTGCGGCATGGCTCCACCATCTGATTACCAACGTCCATCCTTTTAGAGAAGGGAACGGACGAACGGCACGATTAGCGGCAAATCTGATTTTGGAGAGATACGGATTAGTCGGTATATCCATAAAAATCGAAAAAGAAAATAAAGATGATTATAGAAATGCATTGGCACAGATAGATCAATATCAGGATTATGAACCCCTTGAAGGTTTAATTTATGAGGGATTGATCGAGCGATACAGTGGAGTAGAGATGAAATTTTATAAGGTTAAGAAATAATAATGGGGATGTCCTAGTTTAAGGTAGTGAATAAAACAGTTACAACACAGAAATTGTCTTGACTGCAAGTCTCGTCATGGTGTACTATACCTAGATAAAGGTAGTAATAAAAAACCATGAACATAATACAAGTATACAAACAGTTTCCGACACAGCAGGATTGCCTAGACCATCTAGAAAAAGTCAGATGGAATGGCGAGCCAAAATGTCCATATTGTAACTCGCTTCGAGTTACCAAATTTATAAAAGAAAGCCGATACCACTGCAATGCCTGCAATACATCTTTTAGTATAACGGTCAAAACAATTTTTCACAAGACGAAACTGGACTTACAGAAATGGTTTCTTGCTATCTCTCTTATCCTTAACGCCAAAAAAGGGATGAGTTCACGTCAGCTTGCTCGCGACATCGAAGTCAACAAGAATACTGCATGGCTCATGCTCATGCGTATTCGCCGAGCTATGCGAGAACAGGGAGCATTGCTAGAGGGTATCGTTGAGGCGGACGAAACGTATGTCGGTGGAAAAAACAAAAATAAACACTGGAACGATAAAACAAAGGGCGGACAAGGCAGAAGTACAAAAGACAAAACGCCAGTTTTTGGAGTTTTGAAAAGAGGTGGTGAAGTCCGCGCGCAGAAAGTAAACAATGTGAATGCTCGCTCGCTTCAAATGCTCATCAATCAAAATGTAAAAAAAGGTTCTCATATTATGACGGACGAATGGGGTGCATACAATGGACTGGACAAAAAGAACTTTGAACACAGTAAAGTCAATCATGGTAAAGGAAACTATGTTACTGGTATTGCCCACACAAACACGATTGAAAGTTTTTGGTCGCTTTTGAAACGTGGTATTATCGGTCAGTATCATCATGTAACAGCAAAGCATTTGAACGCCTACATCAACGAGTTTTGTTTCCGATACAATAAGCGTGGCGATGCAGGAATGTTTGATACATTAGTATTACAAGCGGTCCAATCAAATTAACCTTAATTAAAGCCATTTATGGAAAAAAATATACCAAAAGCATGGGGAAGCGGTCCAATCACATTGAACGGGGTAGAGATAGATTGTGCGGTACTTGAAGATGGTACTCCAATTTTGAATAAAGGTAAGATGATGAAAGCGTTAGGAAGAGCATGGAAAGGTTCAAGTAGGACAGATAAACCTAGTTTTATCGGAGCGATGAATCTTCAAAAATTTATTCGTCCTGAATTAGATGAGATGCTGAAAGGAATAGAGTTTTATGATGGAGGACGGCTTTCTACTGGATATGATGCAAAAATACTCCCGTTGATTTGTCGCGTATATCGTGATGCTGAAAGAGCAGGGGTATTAACCAAAAATCAGTTACCTACTGCCACAGTTTGTGAGACAATGTCTGACGCATTTTCTGCGGTAGGTATTACTGCTCTTATTTATGAACAGTTGGGATACGAAAAATTCAAACATCCCGAAGCATTCAGAATGCTCGTTGAAAGTTATCTAGCTGAAGAAGTTAGAAAATGGTCAAAAGAATTTCCCGATGAACTTTTTTATCAAATGGACCGCATTTATGGAAATCAAAAAACAACTTCTCGTAATAGACCATTATACTATGCTGGGTTCATACGAAAATATATTTATGAACCCTTTGAAAAAGGAGAAGTGTTGAAAGTTTTGGACGAAAAAAATCCAACAACATCTACAAAATCAAGAAAAAAAAGACATCACTCTCACTTAAGTGAAAAGGTTGGATTACCCGCTATTCGTTCACAAATATGGCAAGTAGTAGCAACCCTTAAAGTTTCTGGAGACAAGCGCAAGTTTGAAAATAACTACAACAGAATGATGGGGCAAGAATATCAACCTAACTTGTGGGAATAAAAGGATAAGGATATAATCTAGGTATATGAAAAACTGGAAAAATTGGTGGTTATGGGATGCTTTAGACTGGCTCATTAAGGTCTTATCCATATTATTGCCACCGATAGGGCTTTATTTTGCAATAGTAAATGCCGTACAGGAAAACTTTGTTTGGTTCTTGATATTTTTCATAGTCTTTTACCTCGGTGTATTCTTGGGTTTTGACACAATACTTGGCGCAGTATTAAAGGATACAAAAAAAGAACTAAAAGAAGAATTGAGAAATGAGTTTGAACAATAATTTATTCACTACCTTAAACTAGGACATCCCCATAATAATTAGACGTTTATAAAAAATATTCAGTTGTGGAAAAATCATTAAACAAAGAAATATCATTTTCCCGTGATCTCCTGAAGGGAAAGATCGCAGAGGTTATCTTTGAGCAGATGTTTCGTGACTGCGGTAAATTTACTATCCTTCCATTTGGTTATGAAAAGACTGTGCCGGAGGTAGCGCAGTATCAGCATGTCATTGAAGTAAAACAAGTTTTGGATAATATACGCCATGCGCCTGATTTTATAATCATTACCCAAGACCGTTCCCAAGTATATCTCGTTGAGGTGAAATATCGTCATTCTTCAACCTCGGAGGAGATCATAAACATAGCAAAACAGGTGCGTGAACACTGGAATGTTGCATGGCTTTTTCTTGCTACACCAGAAGGTTTTTTCTTTGATGCTATAAATCGCATCATTACTTCAAATGGAAATATATCACCGCTTTTAAGTTCCTGGATTGATACTGAAAAACAAAAGCATTATCTCTCGCTTCTTATGGAGTTTGAGGAAAAGACTTAAATAGGAAGTGGTTCTTGATATAATATATATGAAGTATTTATCTATAAATTCAACATCAATTGAAATTGCAGAGTATACAATAGAAACATTGGATAAATGTTTGCAAAATCCTTGCCCAGCTTTGAATAAAAATTTATTGGTTTCAATAATTGATGCATTAAAACAATCAGATAAAACGGAACTTTGCGGATACTTAATTTTTTTTAGAACTTATATGGAACCGTTGCTTCTATTCAAACAAGATGGGAGAGGAAAAAGTATTGGATATTATGAAAACATAGTGCGATCCACTCTTGCTCTACACGTTATGTTTTCAATCGTAGAAAATAGAACCGCTTTAAGTAAAACACAAAGTTTCATTTCATTTTTAAAAGAGAATTTTAAAGACATAAAGACCCCGGAAGATATCAGTAAATTTTCTAAAAAACATGAATCATTATTCCCTAAAAATGCTGCTCGATCAAAAAAATTTTATTCGCAATGGCTTACAGAAAAGGAAAAGAAAGATGCTATCAAACATTATAGAGGTATGGAACAAGAAACAGGCAAAAAATCATTTGCCACCATTGAAGAAGTTATTGGAGATATATACGGTGCAATGCGATCTGGATTTTCACATTCATTAGGAACTCAACATCTTAGAAAGGATCCTTACATACTTATTTGGGAGGATAAGGAAGGAAAATCACCCCTCATAAAAGTATATCCGAATTTACCGATTGATTGGTTTTTATCTTTAAGCTGGCTTGCTATACTTCGCTCATTCGGTTATCCAACGGCATAATTTTTGATTAGATATTAGAATGATTTTTTGCTAGAATTAGTCCATGAATGATAGTTCCATATCCGAAAAGATCGGTGCAGTATTAAAGCGTTGGCAAGAACGCTTAATTGATGTCTCAAAATCAAACCCATTGTTAGGTTTGAATCGTTCCAGAGCAGCCAAACTGGAATTGGATAAACCAGATTTTGAATATTTGTTGAAAACTTTATATACCGATGATAGTGCTGTCACATTACCGTTTGTTCAGAAAAAAATAAAAAAGAAGGATTTATTTTCCGAAGATGAATCTGCCGAAGATTACATATTGCATGAAGGCGAGATGTCTTTTTTATACTCCGGTGCAAAAGAGCTGAGAGGAAAAATCAGGAAAATTTATGATAATTCAAAAAGCACTTTAAACGAACGTGGTGTTAATACACTTTATTTAACGATTGGGTGTCTGGAGTGGGAAGATCCCCTCATGGGCAGATCGGAAAGTCCTTTGATAATGATACCGTGCAGTCTTGAACAGAAAGGAGGAACGAGGGCTTTAAGTTTGATTATGGCTGACGAGGATGTTGTTATCAATCCGGCTCTGAAATATTATTTGAAAGAACGAGAAGAGATAGACATACCAGAACTTTTTAATAATTCCAATAAGGAAACAACGGAAGAAAGTTTTTCACTTGATGATAAAAAAATAGACGAATATTTGAATAAGGTTAAAAATACGGTCCAGGCAAGCGATTGGAAAGTCACAGGACGTTCTTGGCTGGGCGTTTTTAGTTTTGAGGCCCTGGCTATCTATCAAGATTTGAAATTGCTTGATGGTCAGGCAAGAAACAATATTTTGGTCCAAGCACTTGCTCATTTAAGAAATGACGTTATTGAAAATCTGAAATTAGACAGTGATCTGGATTCACTGGAAACACCCGAGCAGGTTCCAGTGCCTGTAGTTCAAATGGATTCCAGTCAATTGAGGGCGTTAACACTTTCGTCTCTTGGTTCTAATCTTGTTATTCATGGCCCGCCTGGAACGGGCAAAAGTCAGACTATCACAGCAATTATCGCCAATGCTTTGGGTCAGAATAAGAAAGTGCTATTTGTTAGTTCCAAGATGGCTGCACTCAGTGTTGTTTATAATAGGTTGCAAGAAATTGGTTTCGGACCGTTCTGTTTGGAAGCACACGGAGTCAAATCTGGCAAAAGAAAAGTCATTGACGAATTGAAAAAAACTCTGGAATCAAACGAGGAAATTAAAGTGGCTAAAAATCTAAAAGAGGATATTTCTAAGTTGGTTGAAGCTCGTAACAGATTGAATGACTACACCAAAAGTATTTACGATACTAACAATCCACTCACCATACATCTTTTCTCTGCATACGGTAAATACGAAGAGCTAAAAAACATTGAGCTTATAAAAGCCACATTGCCATGGAGTAACATTTTAGAAGTATCAAAAAGTGAATTGGATCATTCCTTGGAAATTCTTTCTGATGTTGATAAAAATGCCCAGCTTTTCTCAGTCAGGGATCAACATCCTCTGAAGGGAATGAAAGCAGATGGCACTAATCTATCAGTTTTGGAATCTTTGTATGAATATCTGAATAATCTAAAAATTTTTTGCGAGTCATTTAATAAAGATACGGAAAAAATATCCAATTTTGTCAGAGGTCTTGATTTGCCAATCCCAGTAATTCTTTCCTCGCTCAGTATTTTCAAAGAATTATCCGAGGTGCAAAACCTGCCTGTTGGTTGGAATACAACGACCACTGAAACGTTAGACAATGCGATATTGAAAATTGACGATTTATCAAAAATTTGTGAATCCAGAATAGATTTACAAAAACAGTTAAAGTCGTTTTCGTCACACAATCCAAAAGATATTATTGATGGGTCTAATTTGTTTTTTGAGACATATAAAAACTGGTATTCACGAATCAAGTTAAAATATTTCTCAGATAAAAAGGCGGTATTGCAAATGTTGGATAATTTAAAATCTTTTCGGTTTGGCGATCTTGCACAAGCTTTTGATATTTCACAAAAAATAGTTATCCTTGACGATGAGATTTTTTTAAAATTCAAAGAATTAAACCTGCATAACGATTCAGACCAAACGATTTTAAAGAATCTTTCCACTGTCAAATTGGAAACCAAAACCGCCATCAATCTCAAAAACTGGGCAAACAATATCAACGCCACCATACCTGAAAAAACAGTATTTAACGCTTCAGTTTCAAATGATATTGCAAAACTTGTTGATTTTTTGAATGCCAATAAGGAGGAAGTTAAGAAAATTCTCCAGGAGATTAATACTTTTTGGCCGAACGGCTTCCTTGATAATTTTAAGATTGAAACTTTGAAATTATTCGATGCTGTCAAATATCTAAATCTCATTTTGCCGAATCTAAATCAAAAAGGCGCTAGGGAACAGCAGATAATCTCTAGGATAATTTCACGTTGCCACGAGAATAAGCTGATGCCATTTTTGGAAAAGATAGGACATCAGAATTTTGAAAAATCAACTGAAATTTTCAAGAAGAGATTTTATTCGCTGTGGATAGATGCGATGATCTATTCAAAACCAATTCTCAGTGAATTTTCACAGATGTCCCAAGTGGAGCTGATCAGCAAATATAAAATACTGGACGAGCGAATTACTCGCCTCGCCGCTATAAATTTGATAGCCGAACCAGCACAGACAGCGAGACAAGTGAGGATTGCACACGCAAATATTGGCACCTCCAACGGCGTCGGAATATTGAGAAAAGAGATGGAGAAAAAGAAAAAATTGAAGCCGTTAAGAGTCTTGTTTAATGAGATTCCGCAGATATTGCAGGCTTTGAAACCATGCTTTTTAATGAGTCCTTTGTCGGTATCAACCTTTTTGAAACCAGGAGCGTTTAATTTTGATCTCGTTATCTTTGATGAAGCTTCACAATTGCCAACCCCAGAGGCAATTCCAGCAATCCTGAGGGCAAAACAAGTAATTGTCGCCGGAGATTCAAAACAGTTGCCACCAACCTCTTTTTTCAGAACCAATATCTTGGATGATTCTGATGAATGGGATGAACAGCAGTCAGATGATCTTGAATCTCTTTTGGATGACTGCAAAGCGTCAATTCCAGCATTTTCAGAAACTGATCTGCAATGGCACTACCGTAGCCGTAACGAAAGATTGATCAATTTTTCTAATCATTATTATTACAACGGTCAGCTTATAACATTTCCAACTCCGTCTGATGCCAGTTCAGGCGGCGTCATCCTAGAATACGTTTCCGATGGTGTATGGGATCGGGGTGGCAGTAGAGTAAATAGAAAAGAAGCACGGCACACTGCAAAACTTATTGTTAAGCATTTCAAAACAGAACCGGAGAAAACACTCGGCGTGGTCGCCTTAAACTCGTCTCAAAAAGAGGCGATTCAGGAAGCTTTGGAGGAAGAACTGCAACAGACAGAAAACAAAGACCTTGCTCCTCTTTTGGATCCAGAAAGAACGAATCCTTTTTTCGTAAAATCGTTGGAAAATGTCCAGGGAGACGAGCGAGACGTCATAATGATTAGCATTGGTTATGGCAAAGCCGCCGATGGAAAAATGACTCTGAATTTTGGACCAATCAATACAGCGGGAGGATGGAGGCGATTGAACGTTCTTGTTACCAGAGCAAAGTGGAAAACTATTTTAATAACTTCCATACGATCTTCTGAATTGGTTGGTATCAATCCGGATAATCTCGGTCCTGTCGGTTTAAAAAACTATATTCAATATGCAGAAAATGGCTTTTTGAGTAATAAAGAATCGCCAAAAGTTTTAAACGAAGAAACAAATGATTTTGAGGATTCCGTGCGGAGAGAACTTGAAGCAAGAGGTTTTGTTGTTGATCCTCAAGTGGGAGTCGGTTCCTTTAAAATTGATCTTGCTGTAAAGGATCCAAAAAATCCACAAAGCTACATTATCGGCATTGAGTGTGACGGTGCAACATACCACAGCTCAAAATCTGCAAGGGACAGAGATATTCTCAGACAAGAAATATTGCTTGGAATGGGTTGGAAATTATATAGGATTTGGTCAACCGAGTGGTTTAGAAACAGGGATGAAGCTCTTCAGCGTTTAGTTGAGAATGTCAACTTGGCAATTAAGAATGATCATCGGAGCAGTCCTAAATCGGATAAACCAAACACAACTACTTTGGATCAGGACTATATTTTAACTGAAATTCCACTGAGAGTGCAAAAAGTAGGCAAAAGATACGAAAAATCATCGTTTAAAATAAACAGAAAAGATTTGATGACTCCAAGTAAAAACCACAATTTTTCACACGCACTTCTCACGATTATAGAAGAGGAGGGTCCTATACATCAGGACGTGCTTTTAGAAAGAGTGAGAGAATTATCAAACATTGGAAGGGTAGGTTCAAATATTAGCGATAATTTTGATAATGCAATCAAAAGAGTGATAAAAGAAGGGTATGTAGAAAAAAATAAATCAGATAAGGGATTTTTATATCCAACCTCTAAGGATTGCACATATTTTAGAGTTCCTGGTGATGATGGTCTTGTTAGGCGTTTGGGGGAAATTCCAGCTATTGAAATTAAAAATGCGATTAATTTTTTAATAAAAGATCAGTTTGGCTTGGCGTATGATAACGCAATACAGAGTATCAGATTAATTTTCCAAGTGCCGAGGATTGATCCAGAGGAAGCAGATCGGGTTAAAGATATTGTGGACGAGATGATCCAGTCTGGGCT
Source organism: uncultured bacterium (assembly GCA_963716205.1). GTDB lineage: Bacteria > Patescibacteriota > Minisyncoccia > Phycocordibacterales > GWA1-40-21 > Bog-1340. The sequence continues at coordinate 375,360 of OY970290.1, read as the reverse complement.
TATTGTTAAGCACGGACCACTTCTTAATTTTACTTCACTAATGTAAAGAACAAGATAATTTGCATTCAATTCTAATCAATGAATTTCCCCATTTGTTAAATAAGACAGTTCGTTAAGATATTGCTGATATTGATGATTTGGATAAGAAGGATTACTATCTTCTATATAAGTAGTGATTGAACCTTCACCGGGAACAGCAAGGGCTTGGTTTGTGTTTAAGTTTATAATCGTATACTGACTAAGAATGCCAGCAAAGTTTCCACCCGGTTGACTAACAGCATTATATCCTCCAACACAAACATTTAGTATAGGACTGTAACCGACAACAAAATTTGTAAGTGTAAAAGAAGTTACGCCAAGTTTAGTGTATTGTGATTGTTGCTCCTCCTCAAAATTATTTAGTATTTGTGAACATGTCTGTTGTTTATTAAATAAGTCATTATTAGTATTCGAAGTATTATCTTCCGCAGTTTGATTATTAGCAGTGCTGGGTTGAGTTTGTGCTGTCACTTCTGAAGAAGTTGGATTCGGCACACTTACTTCTTGTTGAGAAGAAGTGTTTGATTTTTGTCCAATTAAATAAGCTCCGGTTATTAGAGCGATACCGATAATTACTGCGATTCCAATTTTTATATCTTTATCCATATTTAATTATTTTATGCTAGTAGCAATTACGCTTTTCAATTACATAATGTCACATATCAAGTTTTATTTCAACTATTTTATTGCTTCTTTTTCAAGACCTTTAAAGTATCTATTTCTTTTTTCCTCGCATCAATCTTTCGTTTCAGGTCTTTGTAAAGCGACGGATAGGACCATTTTAGATTTACGTTTTCCGCTATATCAAAAATAATACAAAGTTTGAAAAATTCTATAAATGTCGGTAAAACTTTTCCGTTCTCAATGTCTTGATAACGCTTTAAAGATAATTTATCCACCTCATCTTTTATCTTAGTGGATTTCTTTTTCAATCGCTTTTTACTTTTTCGCTTCATACTGTTTATTTTAATACAAAATAATTATAAATTTATATAGCGTTTATTAACTCTTTGGTGATAGATAGAACTGTATCTCCAACTTGTTCCTCTTTCACAAAATAACGCGAGTAGTCATCATCTTTCTCTGAAAACATACAGAAATTCACCAGCCCTAATTCATTTGTGGGAATAGCAAATATGCGCTCATTCTTTTCTGATTTATCTGCACCAATTCCAACACCTAATACTAAATTACTGCCCATCATTTTATCTGGCACGACAAAACACCATTGAGGAGAAGACTGGTTTAATAAAGCAACACTGTAAATGATAGGGAAGCGATTCAGTGCTACGAGCGATTCATTCGGATCAATTCCATTCTGTATTAAAAATTCTGTTAATTCCTTTTCGACACGACGCTGTGTTCTTAGGATGAGATAGTAGCCACCCTTTCTGTGTTTTGTCATCATCCAATGAATGGTTTCTTGAGCACTATTGAAAGTTGTGACATCAATAATTGCTGGAAAAGCGTTTGGCACGATAACCCAATCACTTTTAGGATTTTTCTTTGATTTTTGTTTGAGACGATGCCACGTTTTATTATATGTCTTTGTGCCAATGTATGATTCGTTGGTAAGGATGCGAGCTATCTTATTATCATCCCAATTTTTATTTTTCGGAGAGGGAATACCTTTTTCGTTGAGAACCTCTGCAATTTCTTTCATCGTCTTCTGTTCTTTGACAAACATCGCAAAAATATCTTGAACAACTTCTTTGGTTCCGTCCTCGGCTGGCACAAAGGTAACACGGGCATTGGCAATTGCTTTATGCTCGCCGGGTTTTAATACATACATTGGTTTTTTCTCAGCATCGAGAAGCATACGAGCCATGCCATAACAAGGACAACCACCGGCAGAATATCCCTGTCTTGAAATTTCTATACATCCACGAATCACTTTTTCGCTCAAATTGCGACTATACTCGGCGGCCATAGCTCGTTTCATAGAAGTAGCTAGATTATTCATGAGTGGTTGATCTTTTCTAGGGAAACCACTATCAATATAAATCACTTGTTTATCTTGTTGACTACAACGAAATTGCAAATGTCCTGCTTCGTCAGGATTTTGAAATCTTCCCCAACGTGATTCATCAAGCACAAGCACATAATCAAATTTAGGAGCTTTTGGATTTTCAATCCATTCTTCAAACAATCTTTTGAAACTAGGTCTTGAGTCCAGACCCGATAATCCACTTATTCCTTCATCGGCTTCCTCATGAATAATTTCTATTCCGTGTTGGGAAGCGAATTTTACAGCGTGCTCACGCTGGATGGGCACTGAATTTTCCTGTTTGTCTTCCGCCGAATGTCTATAATATGCTACAGCTTTTTTCGGAAGATTTTTTTCGTCAATAGTAAACATATCTAATCAATAGCTTTAGTTAATAAGTTTCTAAATTGATTAAGTATTTTTTTTATCTCGGGAGAAAATACATATCCTTCGCTAATCTTCGTGCTTGTCAATTTTATGATATTTTCCAAATCCTTCATATAGCCATCTTGAATTGTTCTTTCTACAAGCTCCGATACTCGCATATCCGGGTCCTTCAAGAAGTTATGAATTTCCTTTTCGTTTCGGTGAGCTTTGAGAAAAATACTACCTAATTTATAAAAATCCTTCGCACTTTTTATAATCATATGTTTTACTCTGTCGAGAAGATTACGTATGATGTTATCTTTAGTAAAATCTTTGATTGGTCTGATTTTCGGCTCAAGGCCAACAAATTCTTCCTGATAACTTTCAGAAAGTTCATATTCGTCCATTAAATCCTGATACTCCTCACGTCTCTTCTGGAGTGAGAGGGAAACGGCGAGTAAATTTTGAGGAAAGTGAAGATATTCAGCAAGTTCCTTGTTCGTTTTGAGTTTCAAAGAATTTTTAATTTCCTTGATCTCACCAGAACGTTCAAGGGCTTTCCACGGACGCACATTATTTTGAAGATCAAACCTGATTCGCTTAATATCTCCTATACTCGATTCGGGGTGAATTTCAGACCGTATAGTTTCCCAGCCGAGCAATTGAGCACAACGATAACGACGAACACCATTGACGATACTGTATTTATTTTCGCCAATCTTTGCAACAGCGATGGGGGATCGCAATCCAAAGTCTTTCATAGATAACAACAAACGATTTTTGTTATTATCTGCCTCTGTTCCCAAATCTCCTCTAGGTTGTTTCGGATCTGGATGAATTTGATCAAGTGGAATTTCTTTCGTTATTATTTTAGGATACTGCATAATTTAAATTATTGAGTTTGGTTACTGTATACTGATACTCCAATTTCCAGCCGAATTTGCCGATCCCGCCGTCACATTGAGCAGGTATGGACCTGAGGCATCAATGCCAACGGCAGTTGATCCAGTGAAACTACCAATAACATTTTCAAGTCCCTGCACCTCGTTTCCATTCTGGTCCAAAAGACTGACAATGAAGTTACCACTGCCGTTATAGCTCATGTTGAAGGTATGGAGTCCTGATGAGAGACTGAAAAATTGAGTAGCTTTGTCACCAGTGCCGGTAAGCGTAGTTACTGATGAGACATTGGTGGGAATCGGCTGGCTGGTTGTAATACTCCACGATCCGCTTTCAGTGGCGCTTCCTGCCTGCACATTGAAAATGTATGAACCTGTCCCAGGAATTTGGACCGCCTGAGAACCGCTGTAATTGCCGATCTGATTCGCAAGATTGGCTACTTCGTTCCCACTGCTATCCAAAAGGTCAACAATGAAATTACCAGCTCCGCTATAATTCATTGTAAAAATCGCAAGTCCTTGCTGGAGAGTAAACTGACGAGATGCAGTTTGTCCCGTGCCTGAGATGGTAAATGGTGCCGGAGCTTGTGGCGCAGGTGCTATGACTGGTGTAGGAGTTTGAACTGGAGTTGAAACGACTGGCTGAGTCGTCTGAACTGCCACAGGCTTTTTTGTGACTGATGGAGTTTGAGTAACAGGTTGCACGATTGGTGTTGACGTGGAAGTTGTTGCAACCGGAGATGTATTTGAAGTTGTGGTTGAAACCGTCGCCGTTGCAGTAATGGGTGTTGATTGAGTTTGAGTCGTCGAACCGGCACCAGTGAGAATGATGAATATCACAATCGCTCCGCCGAAAAATAACCCGACTTTGCCGCGAGAGTTCAAATGCACTGTTTCCGGCTTTGTTAGGCCGACAATCAATCCGACGACTGATGCGAGCATGAGAAATACAAAAAGTGTTTCCATAGTTTTATTTGTTAGTTTTTAGTCGCTGAATTGGTCCATTGCAGAACAAGTCTACCTTGTCCGTCTCTGAACGAACCCGAAGCGATCATAATGAGATCAACCAATGCGCCTATCCCGAAACATCCTAAAGTGAAAAGCCAAAGTATGCCGGTGCCTACTTTTCCGACATAGAAACGATGTATGCCAAATACTCCAAAAAACCAACACAATAATAATGCGGTGAGTCTCAATTTTGGTGATTTTTCCACTTTATTTAATGCTAAAAACTGATAATACCCAAGGAGGTTTTTGCCGACAGACAAAAGGCCCATTACATGGGTTAGTGACTTGCGTCACTCGCACCGGTTTCCCGATACGGCCTACGAAGACAAACCCCATATAATGGGTCTTTTGTCTTCGTAGGACTTTCTTTTCATCATGCCAGCAATCGCTCGCCGGTTTAGATTACTTGCTTATTCAATTGTCTTCGCAATGATAGCTCATAACGATAAAAATTGGAAGCGTTGAATTTTATTGTTTTGTAACGTAAAGTAGGGGGATGAAAAGCCTACCGAATGAATTTCCTATCCGATATGCCATTTTAGTGTCTGACCATCATAATAATGATATTATCGATGACTTTGAATTATCGAGGAGAAACTCTCTCTGGTCTCAACTAATAGATTTTATTAAAATAAAACCGCTGGATGTGAAAGATTTATACACAATGTATACGGCAATTAGTTATGAGGATCAATATGAAAATAAACTTTGCGTTATACCAAAATTGGGTGGAACAAAAGAATGGGCTAATCAGGCGGGTGATAATTTAAGAAAATTTATTCCTACCGGAACTTTTGGATCTTCTTACGGCTCTGCTTTTCAATTGACTTTATATAGCTATACCGGGATGATACAGATACCTCTATTTTGGAAAATTATGAATTATACAGATGAAAATAAGGAACAAATTGTAGAAGAATTAAAATTACGTGAGGTAAATTATTATTTTATTGATGGACTGAAACCATCCGTTAAAAAGAAATATAATCAGATAATGAATACAAAAACTGGTCTGTGGGAAAATTTCAGTAATTTAAAACAGCCACCAGTTTTTTATGTCAACATACCATACTCAAAATTATGGAAAGCGTTAGACGAAGGAAATGAAAATGGAATAGTCTGTTTTAATAATACTGATTCTCTGAATAATCTTGAGAAAATTATTGAAAATAAGGGTGAGGAAACCAAAAAATTTATCACTGTAGCTATAGCAAAAGATTTGGAGTCTTTAATGACAGAAGAAATGGTTGCTTTATACAAAGCATCCAGTATATGTAATTGTTGCAGTAAACCATTACCGTTTGATTATAATGGTAAATACTGCCCCGATATAAGAGAAAATATAGACTGCATCAGAAAAAGAGCTCGACAAAGAAAGAAAAAATTCTAATTCACAAGTTTTAACAGAAACTTGTGAATTTTTTCTACCTCATCACACTGTATCCGATAGTGTCCAGATGAATAAATTTAAGTAAATTCACAATTTTTTCACAACTACCCTTGTGGAATTTTTTTTATTCTAAAATCAGCATGTGCAAGATCGAAATTATAAAAATAATTCCGGAGCACCAAGAAAACTTAGTGCTGGAAGTATACAAAAATTCAAAATAATAATCAAGCATGATTATGGGATTGATTTGACGGACGAAGAAGCAAATCGTTTCGGTTTTTCTTTATTGAGGCTTTCACGTTTTGCAATAACAGCTCTCTATGAATCAGATGAAAAACAAAATAGGGAATCATCACAGAAAAATTCTCTATGACGAAAATCAATTCAAAAAAAATTCATATCCATAGGAGCTACTTGGTTAAAGAAATTCCAGATCTCTTGGGTGTAGTTGAAAAAACCTGCTTACGATGGATAAAAATTGGATTGAGAACCGTTGGTGATAGAAAACATTCAATGCTTATTAATGGTTTTGATCTGAAAGAATTTTTGAAAAATAAAGATTCAAAAAAGAATGCGAGATTAAAACCAAATGAATTTTGGTGCTTTACATGTAGGGGTCCAACTACCGCAAAAAGAGGCTCCGCCCGTATTCGTAACGGTAATAAGATGGGTATATGTTCTGTCTGTAAGGGAAAAGTATGCAGGACAATTAAGCTCGCCAAAAAGGACTATAAGATAACCGTATCTCCAGTCCAAATGTCCTTTTTTAACAACAGTCCTAACAATCATTAAAATGCCAAACACAAATTACAAAAACGAGGAAATTAAGAGAAGTTTTTTGGAACATCTAAAGTATGCCAAGGGGTTTGTTGAAGGTTCATTGGATTCGTTCGCAGAAGCTGTTTCTTTATGGGAAACATTCTCTGAGTATGAGGATTTTTCTAACTTTAGTAAGTCTAAAGCGATAGACTTTATAAAGTGGATGAAGGTTAAAGAAACAAAAACGAAATTGGGAATTTTAACCATTGTGACGCAGTATAATTATTTGCGAAGAATTAAAAAATTCTTTATGTGGCTTTCAGATCAACCCGGCTACAAAAATAAAGTGCTAAAAAACAATGTAGAATTTTTACGCCTTCCCAATAATGAAGTTAGTATTGCGACTGCTGGCACCACGAGACTCATGCCGACCTTTGAGGAAGTGAAAAAAATTATTGACACTATCGAAGTAAAGAATGAGATAGATAGGAGGGATAGAGCATTGATCTCTTTTGCTCTAATTACAGGAATGCGTATATCTGCTATCATTACTTTGAAGATGAAAAATTTCAATGAACGGACAAAAGAAATTTATCAGAATCCGGGTGATGGTGTCAAGACGAAAGCTTCTAAAAAAATTCTTTCCACATTCTTTCCTATCGGATGGAATGAACCAGAGAAATATGTTATGGAATGGATCGCATATCTTAAATCAAAAAATTACGAACCTGATGATCCCATCTTTCCATCAACATCAAATAAGCCGAGTAATGAAGACGTTGGTCATGCCAAAGAATTTGTAACTAAAAAATCTTGGTGTGACAGTGGTGGGGCAAGAAAAATTTTCGTGAAAAGATGTGCGGACGCAAAAGTGTCATATTTTAATCCGCACTCATTTCGACACCTCATTGTTCATATGATGAGTGAGATAAGACTGACGGAAAAAGAAAAACGGGCAATAAGTCTGTGTCTCGGACACGAAAATGTTGGAACGACTTTTGGGTCATATGGGTATGGAAATATCAGCGACAAGGATGCGACAAAAATTGTCAGGGAAATACAGACCGGGCAAGATAGCAACGGCAGTGTAACTCTTTCATCAGAGGAGAAGGAATCGCTCGATAATTTATTAAAAAAATTAAAATAAACTAAAAAATTTTATGGCACTACGTAAAGATTATTATTCACAAGATAAATGGGAATCACCAGTATTGTATATGATTACCGCAGATATGATTAAGGGGATGGTAGAAGAAAATGTTGAACGGGAGTTGACTGATCTTGAGTTGGAAAGAATGCATTGGGCAATGCTGGATAATTATGATGATTATGGCCTTCTGATGGAGTTTGTTATTCACGCGGCTGAACGAGCGATGGATAATTCAAACAATCAGTGGGAAGATGTTGATAAGGACTTTAACGAAAGAAAGGGAACTCACACTGAAAACGGCTATCTCCTCGGGTCAGAATAATAAGAATAATTAACTTGGCTTATATATGTCAAGAATGGTATAATGGGTATGTCAAATATATGGCTAAGAATATATATAAAATAGGAAAATGAAAAAACAGATAGAACACAGAAAAATAAGATATTTTATGTATTGTCGCCGATCAAGTGATACTGAAGATCGTCAGGTGCAATCAATTGATGCTCAAAAAAGAGAGCTGCTTGAATTTGCAAAAGAGCATGGACTTGAAATTGTTCAGATTCTTGAAGAATCTCAATCTGCAAAAGCTCCGGGCAGACCAGTGTTTACGAATATGATTGAAAGAATCAATCGGGGCGAAGCGGACGGTTTGTTGGTTTGGAAACTGAACCGACTTGCTCGCAACCCAATTGATGGAGGCACTATCAGTTGGATGCTTCAACAGAGAATTATCAAACATATTCAAACATACGGCAACAGCTTTTATCCTGATGATAATGTCATTGTTATGGCTGTTGAACTCGGTATGGCAAATCAATATATAAAAGATCTCAGCACCGATACGAAGCGTGGTATTCGAGAAAGAGTTGACCGGGGATATCCAAATGGTGTGGCTCCGATCGGTTTTAAGAATGATCTATCCGCAGAACCTGGTGCACGTGGATGGTTAATTGATGAAGACCGATTCAATCTAATGTGTCAACTTCTTGAAGTATTTTTGACCGGCACTTATTCAGTCCGAAAACTTATGGCATTCGCTAATGATAAATTAGGATTACGAACCAAATTACATAAAAAACAGGGAGGTAAAAAATTAGTTGCTTCATACATCTTTGATACCATTTTGAAAAATCCGGTCTATGCAGGATTCTTTTTCACTAAGGATGGTATTCGACATGAATTAAATGCAGATGTTCCCCGAATGATTAGCGAGGATCAATACTGGGAAATTCAAAAAATCCTTGGAAACCGTGGTAGACCGAGAGCATCTAAGAACATTCTTGGATTTGCCTACACTGGGCCAACGAGGTGTGGTGGTTGTAGTGGTTCAGTAACCGCAGAACATAAATATCAGCTTATATGCTCTGAATGTAAATTTAAATTCTCATATTTGAATAGATCGGCGTGTCCAAAATGTAAGATGGTGATAGAAAAAATGGATAATCCTCTCTATCTCCATTATATTTACTATCACTGCACTAGAAAAAAAGATCAGAATTGCCGAGAAGGTAGCGTGCAAGAGGTCTATATTGACGGCTACCTGTCATCTTACTATAAAAAGAATCTTGAAATTTCAGAATCGCTCAGTAAATGGTGTATTGAAAATTTAGACCGACTCGGCACATCAGATCATCAAGATAATTCTAAGAAAAAATTGTCGCTTGAAAAGACCCTTGCTCAAAAAGAAAGTGAGCAAAAAGAATTAGCTCGTATGAAAGCTCGCCATCTTCTTGAAGATGATGAGTTTCTTGAGTTAAAAAAAACTACAATGAAAGAAATTGATGATCTACGTGAAGAATTGCAAAGGCTAGGACACACTGATCCGTATAGAATAAAAAAGGCCCAAAGAGCATTTAATTTAGCTGTTGGTATATCGAAAGTGTTTGAAAACGGGACTATTGAAGCGAAAAGAGGGACTCTTTCAGAGATTGGTTCGAACCTAACTTTAAAGGAGAAAAAGCTTGGTGTTTCCAATGTAGATTTGTATTCAGTGATTATAAATGGGCTACTTGAAGCAAAAGCAAAAAACCCTCAGTTCGAACCTGAAAACATCATTGATACATCAGGACGAAACGAGGTCTTTGCTAGTGTCTGTTCAACCTTGCTCCGGGAGTAGGGATCGAACCTACGACCAATCGCTTAACAGGCGATCGCTCTACCGCTGAGCTATCCCGGAATACGTCGCCATAATAGCAGATCGGATATAAAAAGTGAAGTCTTTACTATTCATTTTATGATACCATATCTTCATGCTCATCAAAGTAAAAGTCATCACGGAAAGCACGAAAGAAAAAATTGTCAAAAAATCAGCCGATTCGTTTGTCATATCCGTCAAAGAGCCGGCGGAAAGAAACATGGCAAATAAAAAAGTTCTTGAACTGGTGCGAAAATATTTTAACGTGTATAATAAGGTGAGGATAGTAAATGGGCATCATTCGCAAAGTAAAATTATCAGCTTAGAAAAATAATCATTGATCATGAAACATAATATAAAAACAAAGGAAATTTCTCTCACACCGGCGATCAAGGACTATCTGGAAAAAAAGCTTGCACATCTTGATAAATTCATCAGCCCGGAACATATGGATGAAGTTATGTGCTATGTGGAGGTGGGAAAAAGCACGCAGCATCACAAAAATGGCGATTTTTTCGTTGCGGAATTAACAATCCATATCGGGGGAAAATCTTTGCGTGCGGAAGTCGAGGAAAGCGATTTGTATGCGGCAATCGATATTGTTGTCGATGAAATGGCTACTGAACTGAAACGATTTGCCAAGAAACAAACGAGCTTATTGAAAAGGAGTGGAGCAAAAATCAAAGCATTTGTAAAAGGTTTCTATAAAGAATAATTTTGAGTAAAGTTTTATCTTAATCCTCGCAGAAAATCCTCATAATCCATTTCTTTTTTGCCTTCCGGCAGAATTCGAAGGATTTCCAAAACACCATTTTTGAAAGAAACTTTTTTGATAATGACTCGTTTTTTTTTGCCGGCTTTTTCAATTTCAAAATATGTTCCCGGCCAATCTTCATAGGCAAGAATCTTCAAATAATTTGTATAGCCACCTACTGACAAATTTATCAATCCGTCCGATTTCTCGATTTTTTTTGTAAATGTTGCTTCGGTGTGTTTTTGTTCCTCCGGTTTTATTTTTCCTTTTATCCAATCTGGCAAAATTTCTGTCAAAAGTTCCGAACCCGCTTTTCCGAGGATTTCTGCGAGTACGTGAAAGCCGACCGGCCAATCAGAAATGACAACTTTTTTTTGAGCCACGATATCTCCATGATCCACTCCTTCATCAATAAGCATGATTGAAACCCCAACTTGCTTTTCATCATGCAAAATCTGTTCTTGCAGGGGCGATGGTCCGCGATATTTCGGCAAAAGGGAAGGATGAATATTTAAAACTTTGTATTTCGGAATATCAATGAGAACTTTAGGGATTATTTTTCCGTAAGAAGCAACAAGAAAAAGATTGTAGTTTTTCATTTTTTCCAAAAAACTTTCATCTTTCAGTTTCACAGCTTCAATATATTCAATTGAATTGTTTTCAGCCCAAATTTTCGTCTCGGTCGGAGTGAGTGTCATTTTTCTGCCAACCGGCTTGTCCGGAGTTGTTACTATAAGATCTGGTATTATGCCGATTTTTTTTAAATTTTCAAGGACAATCAGAGAAAATTCCGAATTTCCAAAAAAAGCTATTTTGATATCTTTAAACATACAGTAAATATACGGGATTATTTCCAAAAAGAAAAGCGCCTGTCTTTAAAAAATAAGGTCAGGCGCTGTCTATATTTGGAGCTTTTGGAAGATTAATACATTCTACATACAATCTGTCTGCGGTAAAAGGTAATCCCATCATTTCTGCTAGTTCGCTTAAATAAAACTTGATTTCCTCCCGATATATTATTTTTCCCCCGGAATATATTTTTATATATGCCGCTGATCCTATTGATTCTTGAAAACGAATGTAATCATTTACTGTTATGATAGTAAAAAGATTTATAAACAGTCTCAAAAGTTTCTTGATGTTTTCTATATCTTTTTGATTGATAGCTTGTATCTGTATCAGAAAAGGATCTGGCACGGAAAACCCCCTTTGTTTGAATGATCGTATTCTTGAGCTTTTATATCAGATTACGCGAATGATTTCAAGCTTTTTTCATAGTCTTCATGCGAGAGCTCATGAAGATTTTTTGCTTTGTCAATGAAAAGCGTGCCGTCAAGATGATCGCACTCATGCTGGACAATCTGTGCGAGCAATCCGGAAAATCCTCTGGTAAATTTTTTGCCATGCTCATCCCACGCTTGAATGGTCGCTTTTTCAGCCCGAAAAACTTTGCCATAGACATAACGGACGGAAAGACATCCTTCTTCCAGATATTCCTTTGCCTTGGAAGTTTTCATGATTTTCGGATTGATAAAAACCATATCGTCTTTTGTTTTTACTGTTTCAATATCTCCGCCAACAATCCCAAATGCCCGTTTTGAAATGACAAAAATTCGCATCGGCTTGCCGATCTGCACGGCAGCGATAGCCACTGCATCTATCTGCGGCTCCATTGTTTTTTTCATATCGGCAATAATGGATTTTATTTCCGGACTTTTGATTTTTACCTGCGGCACCGCTAGTGATATTGACCGTAAAACGGGATCATTTTTCTGGACAATTTTTGTTTTTTTCACTTTTTCCTTTGGCATATATATATCGTATGTTTTATCAGACTAACATTATAAATAAAAAAATGCTATTATCGCAAGTGATGAAAAATTTCTGGCAAAAAATTGCAAAAAATGGTGTTTTTTTCTGTCTCGCGCCAATGATCAATGTTACTGACACGGCATTCCGGCAGATTATTGCAAAATATTCCCGGCACGGAAAAATTGGCGGTGGTCCAGCGGTTTTTTGGACGGAATTTGTCTCGGCAGATGGCATTGCATCAGAGGCGGGAAGAGAAAAAGTCTTGCGGCTTTTGAAATTCAATAAAAAAGAAAAACCGATTATTGCACAGATATTTTCGGCAAATCCAGAGAAAGTAAAAATCGCATGTCAAATTATTTCTAAGCTCGGCTTTGATGGTATTGATATCAATATGGGTTGTCCGGATAGAGATGTGGTAAAGCAAGGTGGCGGAGTTGCGCTTATTCGTACACCAACACTTGCACGGAAAATCATTCGTGCGGCAAAAGAAGGTGCGCCAAAATTGCCGATATCGGTCAAAACACGCCTCGGTTATAATTCACTTGAATATAAAAGCTGGTTGCCAGAAATTTTAAAAGATGGAATTGATGCGCTGACAATTCACCTGCGAACCAAAAAAGAAATGTCATTCGTGCCAGCGCACTGGGAATTTGCACGCGATATTGTAAAGACCATCAGAGCAGTTGATAAAAATGTCGTGCTGATTGCAAATGGCGATATTGAAACACTTGCCGATGGAAAAAAGAAGGCACTAGAAAGCGGATTTGACGGAGTGATGATCGGTCGCGGAATCTTTGGCAACCCATGGCTTTTTGATGAAAAAAGAAAAAAAGTTCCGACAATACAGGAAAAATTGAAAGTGCTTGTCGAGCATACGAAACTTTTTGAGAAGCTTGTTGACTACCGCAACTTTGCCATCATGAAAAAGCATTTTAAAGCGTATGTCAGCGGCTTTGACGGTGCAAAAGAATTGAGAAATGAGCTCATGCAGACCAATAATGCAAAGGAAGTAATCAAAATAATTACTCATTTCCTAAAAACTATTAAATAGAGCCTTATTTTGAGAGTTAAAAAAATAAAACAAGAAAGATAGTTGACAATAAATTTTGATGTGTTACCATATCAAAACCGGAAAGTTTCCGGAATAAAGTAGGAGAGGTGCTTATCGAAATGCGATCCATCTTTTTGCGTCGAATCTCGAGCTAATCCAGCGGCGCCCAGATGGTGAATACATTAAAAAATTAAGAAGGAGAAAAGCATGATGAAAAATCATCGCTACATCCGAGGTCCTACTAAGTAATTTAGTTCTTTGAATGCAAGAAGTTTTCCGCCGACACAGATGAAGAGATCAAACCCGTTGCCTTAAGAGCCATTCTCCCATTGTCCGAATGTTTCCGGCTCTACGCAACTTTTTAAGGCTCCAAAAAAACCTTAAGAAAGGACCTTGTAAATCTTGGCAGCCTGAACGTTTAGGAATTTATTCCTAAGAAATCTTTTAGGCCTAGACGACAAAGTAAAAAATTGTTGGAAAATTATAAAAGCGTGTTGGAACCAAGTACCGTAAAACGTACCCACCCAACACCACCAGTCGCAAGACCGGTAAAGCAGTACTTTAAGTGAAGTAAATAATAATTGAGTGCGGTGGGTGAGCGTCCTAACAAAACGCGACCCCGCAAAGCCGACCTTTCATGTGACTGGTCGGCTTTTTTATTGTCTCAATTTTTGCGCGTGTTATAATCAACTTATGTCAGAAACCGCTTTATATAGGAAATATCGCCCAAAAAATTTTAACGAAGTATTTGGTCAGGAAAATATTGTTAAAGTTCTTGAGTCATCGATCAAGCTCGGCAATATTGCCCACGCATATATTTTTTCCGGTTCTCGCGGAACAGGCAAGACGACTATAGCCAGAATTTTTGCAAAAGAGATTGGCACAAGCCCAAACGATATCGTCGAGATAGATGCCGCATCAAACACCGGCGTGGATGATATCCGTGCACTTAATGAATCCGTCAGCACGCTTCCGTTTGAATCAAAATATAAAGTGTATATTCTCGATGAAGCCCATATGCTTTCCAAGCAGGCATGGAACGCGCTTCTCAAAACAATCGAAGAACCGCCAAAACACGTCATTTTTATTTTTGCCACGACAGAATTCAATAAAATTCCGGAAACAATCGTTTCCAGATGCCAGACATTTGCTTTCAAAAAAGCGACACAGAAAGTTTTGAAGGAAGTTATTTCCGCCATCGCAAAAAAAGAAAAGTTCACGATAGACAGCGTCTCATGCGAGCTCATCGCACTTCTTGGCGACGGATCATTCCGCGATGCACAAAGCATACTGCAAAAAGTCATTAGTGCGTCAAAGGATAATAAAATCACTTTAGAAGAAGTCGAGTTGGTGACTGGCGCGCCAAAGTCGCAGATTGTAAATGATTTTATCCGATCAATTGATGAAGGAAATTTGGAGCTCGGGCTTTCCGCAATAGGGAAGGCGAGTGACACAAATATCGATATGCTTTTATATTTCAAATTGATTCTGCACAAAATGCGCGCAATATTGCTTTTGAGAAATCTGAAAAGCTCAGCTGAAAAGCTTGCTGAGGAAATGACTGATACAGATTTCAAATTCCTGAAAGAAATTGCCGAGAAAAAACCTTCAAAAATAAATTCTGAAACGCTTCTGACGCTTTTGTCTTATTACGACATGGTTGCGCAAGCTTATATCAGTGAATTGCCGCTTGAGCTAGTATTGATAAAACTTACAAAAAATTAGTTTCGCCGAGCTTCTCATAATATTTTGATATGGCACTATGGAATTTTTCGAGTGATCCTTTTGGCACCTCATCCGCTTCATGCACTTTAACAAATAAATTTTCCAAAATAGCAATACAATCTCTTGTGAAAGCCGCTTTTTCATATTGTTCAATCTCGGACAACGTATATAATTCTAATTTTTCCTTGAGACGATATATTATTTTTCCGAACACATTGTCTGTAATTTTTGCCAACCATTTTTTATTTTCTACGGAAGTTGCCCTAAGCATTATAAATTCTTTTTTAATGACAGAATCGCATTCGTCCAATTTCTCTTTTACTTCTTCAATTTTTTGATCAATCTTTGTTCCTGTATCAACAAAATTTTTTGTATGTTCGGGTAAGTCCATAATTGCTTTCATTCTAATACGGGAACACTAAAAAAGCAAAATCATTTATCTAAACTTGAAAAATAAAGCTTTTTCACGTATTCTTGGTTTGTTTGATATTGGGGGATCGTCTAACGGTAGGACAGAAGCCTTTGAAGCTTTTAATCTAGGTCCGATTCCTAGTCCCCCAGCCGAGTTGAGCAGTAATCAAGTCGCATTAAATATCGCCTTTAATGTTCTTTTTTGCTAATATAGCGGAATGACTGCAACAGAAACTAAAAAAATAAAAGAAAAGATCATTAATCTTTTTCTGAAGAATGTAAAAGGTAGAGTTCCTAATACATCAACTTCCAATCAAGGACATGATGGTAGGGGTGGTCATTGGCTTGAAACACAAATGGGTGTTGCTCATAATGCAAGTAATACACCTGATATAGATGGTTTTGAAATGAAAAACCATACTACAGGTAAGACAACTTTTGGTGATTGGTCGCCTAAATACGGCATATGGAAAGGAAAAGATAAAATACTAACTCGAGATGAATTTTTGAGTATTTTTGGTGCACCTAATATCGAAAGAGAAAATAGGTATTCTTGGTCTGGTAAGCCTTGCCCAAAAATAGGAGCTTACAATTCTTTTGGTCAAAAATTAACAATTGATAGAGACGAGACGATTAAAGTTGCGGAATATTATTGGCAACAGCAATTGAAATCTTTCTCCGATAAAACATTTCCCAACAATGTGACTAAAGTATTGGTTGAAATGAAAAAACCCAAATCATATGAAAATGTCATTGCAGAACCCGTCATCATCTATTGGATGCCGATATCAAAAGACAATAACCTTAAACCTTTTTCCCATATTTCCGTTTCAGATTTGCACAATGAAAACATACAAACACCGTTTAAAACACTCGGTATATTTTCGGTTTCACTTTATCTCAGAGAACTGATGAATGGGGGAGTAAAAACTGTAGATGCTGACATGCCAAACGTACAAGCAAGAATGGATATATTAAATGCCATTCTCGAATAATTATTTTTTATCTATTTCTTCGGTGTCCGATTTTTCTTCTCGGATTTTCTTTTCAGCTTCTCTCATCATCAGTATGTACTTTTTTGAATGCTGTTTCAGACTGTCCCATGGTTCGGTCGTTTTACTGATTCTTTCAAGTTCTCTCAATCGCTCTGCTTCCGCTTGATTCTCTCGCAATTCATCTGCAGGTATTTTTCTGTACACATCAGGTTTTGATCTTTCCAAGACAAACTTGGTGATGTCTTTGTCTCCCCGTTTGAGCAGTGATCGGATATTTCTCTCCGCAATGTCGAGTGAGCTTTCTGTTTCGGAAATTTGTTTGGAATTTTCAATGCTTTGCTTGTATTTTGGATGCCTGCGAGTGAGATAAAACATTATTGCACGCAGGTCCTCCTCGTTGAGCGCCTTTTTCACGAGCATTGACTCAACCATTTCATTGAGATTTTTTTCTCCTTCCATGAGCGCCTCATGAACATCATCTTTGAATTTCTTGTTTAGCTTCATCCAGCGATAGATTGTGTTCCTCGATATACCCAATTTATCAGTAGTCATCTTGATGATAGGAATTTTTCTCAATTCCTCGAGAAACGGGGCTTTAATTCGTTGTTTCATCGGAGTGGATCAGTTTAGCCTTATCGCCCGTAAGCGCTTCGTAATGATTGATGATGAGCTGGCAGAACTTTGGATCAAGTTCGCATACGTAGGCGATTCTCTTTAATTGTTCGCATGCTATCAAGAGACTTCCCGTGCCCGCCGTGAGATCCAAAACAACGTCTCCGACCCGTGTGCATCTTTTCAGAACTTTGTAGTGGATGGACGGATCTTTTTGTGCCGAATGTTCGTATTTGTTGCTCGGTAACCTTTTGGTGAGCATGATATTGAAGAAATCCATGATCTCATCGTGCAAGCTGTTGCCGGTCGTCATCTCGTGATTCTGAATTTGATTCAGATTAGTGATATTTTGGGCAAGAAATGGAGTTCCTATAGTTCCGTACACTGCAAACTCCGTCACTTTGTTGAAGGCGCAACTCGGAGTCGGCGACGAATTGTTTTTACACCAAACAAGGAGCCTCTTTGAATCAATCCTGAATTTTTTATAAAGCACTTCCAGTAACCAAACGTATCGCTCATCGCACCAAAAAACGATATGTGCATCATTCTTGGCCACCGATAGGGCGTTCTGCATGATTGTCTTCACAAACGTCTCATATTCTTCGTCTGTCTTGTCATCTTCATATGTTCCGCCATATTTATCGTACGGAAGCCGAATATTGAATGGGACATCATCATCAATTAAATCCGCCTTTGCGCCATCCATGAGCTTTTCCACGATTTTTGGATCGAGAGCGCTTCCACAGATTAAATGATGTTTTCCCAATTGATAAATATTTCCGGTTTTGACGTTTGTCTCCGTTACTTTTTTGAGTTCATCATCAACCGTTCAAGCGTTTAATAACGCTGAGTTGCACGATGTGCGTTTATTTTGGTCAATTTTAATTTCGATGCTGAAAGCGCATTGGATCGCCATCGTCATCACGCTCGTTATTCTGTTTGCGATATCCATACTTCTCGCCCTGATTGGACGATGGGGAATGTTCGGAAGCCTTCTGTACAATTTTTTGTATTTCGGAACCCTTCTTCTTGTCGGATTGATTTTCGGTCCGGACATATTTGCGAACAACTGTTTTGACTTGTTCACATTCATGCTCTACGTGACTTGTTTTATTTTGGTTAGAATTACTCTGAACAAGACGGGATTTCGTAAGCGTTAATAGATGACAAAAACATTTCGAGGGATATAGTTAAGAAGCTGAAAAGCTATCTTATCTATGTCCAACAAAATTCCAAAAAATAAAGTCATTCTTCACATGGACGGAGACGCATTCTTTGTCGGCGTGGAAATGGCGAAGAATCCGAAACTCAAAGGCCTTCCCGTTGTCACGGGCGAGGAGCGGGGAATCGCATCCGCATTCTCGTATGAAGCCAAAGCTCTTGGTATCAGGCGTGGCATGCCGATCTTTCGGATCAAGAGGGATTACCCCAATGTCATTATCCTGCCAGGGGATTATAAATCATACGTCCGCTATTCCGGCATGATGTTTGATATCGTTCGCAGATATGCAGACGACATTGAAGAATACAGCATCGATGAGTGCTTTGCCGATCTGACGGGTCTTGATAAGCCGCTCAAAATGACATACAAGGAAATAGCGCAGCGCATCAAGAAAGAAATTGCCGACGAATTGGGACTTTCCATTTCAGTCGGGCTTGCACCAACCAAAGTTCTTGCCAAGGTTGCCTCAAAGTGGGTCAAACCGAATGGATTGACCGTGATTGAAAAAGAAACGATATCCGACTTCCTCACAAAAACTCCCATTGAAAAGATATGGGGCATAGGACCAAAGACAGCGGAGTATCTAAAAAACAAGAAGATTTATACCGCACTCAATCTGGCGCAAAAGAATATTGATTGGATCAGGGAGAATCTTTCCAAACCGTATGAAACCATGTGGCAGGAACTCAACGGGGTTTCCGTCATGGAAATAGATTCGAATCCGAAGACTAGCTATTCATCCATTCAAAAAACAAGAACATTCCACCCAGCAACAAACGACATGGAGTTTCTTCTTTCTCAACTCTCCAAGCATGCGGAGGAAGCCTGTAGAAAGGCAAGACATTATAAACTTGCCGCCAAGAAATTTTCATTCTTCCTCAAAACAAGCGGTTTCAAGTATTCAACTTGCTCTGTCATGCTTCCTTCACCGACAAATTCTCCTGAAATACTCATTCCTTTGATTCGAGAACGCTTCAAGACAGTACATACAAAAGGTGTTCCATATCGCACGACGGGAGTGATCCTCGAGGATCTCATTCCCGATTCCGTCTCGCAGAAAGACCTGTTCGGCAACAGCAATCAATCGGATAAATTCAAACTGATTCACGAGCGTATCGATTCTCTTGAGGAGAAATTTGGAAAAAACGTCGTCTATCTGGCTTCTACTCACAAAGCTATGGGGCACAAGGAGAAGGGAACGGATTCGGATGATCTTGATCGAGATTTGTTGTTTTTATAATTTAAATGAATTGACAAGGTATTGCATTATGTATAGATTTACCATGGGCAGTCAAAACAAAGGAGGAAACTATGAAAATAGTGACGAGAGATTCTGTCTTTGAGCTGAGGATGACTGGAGGAAATTTCCAGTTGGTGAAGACCGAAGACCTGACTTCCGGAATAAATAAAACTCCGGTAGGAAAGGTTTGGACGGCAAAGACAATGGATGGTGCTCGGCTCGGCTCGCAGCTTGTCCTCAAAAACGGCGACGAGATCGTTGCTAAAACCGGCACAATCACCCAACCCGTTACCGGTACTTTATAATCACTCTTGTTTCTCACTAAAGCCTGACTATTACGGTCAGGCTTTTTAACTAAAAAATAAAACGCACTCACGACCATAAGTCATGAGTGCGAGTCTTGTTGTACTTCCGGACTACGAAACGAGAACAAGCGGAACGGGCTTTTTGGGTTTCTTGATTCCCAGGGCCTTGCTTATCTCGGCTGCCGTACGTAGCAGTTTTTTCCCGACGGTCACCTGGGTGAGCTTCTCGACACCGGTAGTTACGGTGATGAGGGGCACCAGTTGGCCGTAGAAGTAAACGCCCACGAGCTTTCCGTCTGAGAGTGACATCAGGTACTGTCTGTATTTCCTGATGTTATGCTTCTCAAAGCGTTTGGCTTTGACAACCGTGAACTCAGTTCCATCCTCCTTGTTGCGAAACTTCGTCGAAGAAACTGATATGAGATCCATAAGGTACACCTCTCTTTCGGGCTTTACCATAACATACATTAATATTTTATGCAAGTTTTTATTTGCATTTTCGGCAAATTTGTTATACCGTAGTCATATGACTGAACAATTTCCATTTAATTCAAATGAGTCAATTCAGGAAGCTCCTGAAGAATGGACAGATATAACCTCTCTCGCAGAAAAATTTGGATTTGATAAGGGTGTAATCGAAAGAAGGGTCCAGAAAATAGTTGAGGAATCGAGCGGAGAAATAGCAGAGGAAATAGGGATGTTTAAATCTAAAAACGGTGGTAAACCGGCAAAATACTTATCACCTAAGTTGACAGAGATAATAGAAAAAAATCTACCTAAGGAAGCACCAAAAGGATGGATAGATTTAGTTTCTTTTGCTGAGGAGCATAAACTCAGCAGAGGAACTATTGAAAAGAGGGTTAAAAAATTACTTCAAGAATCAAACGGAAATCTCACTGAAGAGGTTGGGGAATTTATGTCTAAAAGGGGTAGGGTGCCCGGAACATATTTCTCTCCTGAGTTTGCAGAACTCATTAAAAAAGAATTGCCGAACGAGGCCCCTATGAGTTGGGTAGACACGCCTACGCTTATGGAAAAATATGCTGTTGGTGAGAATGTTCTTAAAAGAAGAATACAAAAAACAATTGAGGAATCAAACGGAGAACTGAAAGAAGGTGAAGAAACGGGGTTGTTTCGATCTCCTGGGGGATTAGCGATATATTACTCACCAAAGTTAGTTAAATTGGTCGAGAAAAATTTACCGAAAGAAGCCCCCGAAGGATGGATAGACCTAATTTCTTTTTTAAAAAAATACAAAACTAGCAGATCAATAGTCGAGAATAGAGCCCAAAAAATAATCGAGGAATCGAACGGAAAACTTGCGAAAAAAATGGGGACCTTTCCTGCTAAAAAAAGTGGTTATCCCACAACATATTTCTCTCCTGAGTTTGCAGAACTCATTAAAAAAGAATTGCCGAAAGATGCACCTGAAGGTTGGACCGATTTATCTTCTCTTATGGAAAGATACGGATTTGGTGCAACAATGATTGTAAGCAGAGCCCAAAAAATAATTGAAGAATCGAACGGAAAGATCAAAAAAGATGAGGAGATGGGAATCTTCCCCTCGAATAAAAACGGTAGTCCTTCCATGCATTTATCACCAAGATTGGTTGAATTGATTAAACAACAGTTGCCTGAAAAAACTCCTGATGGATGGATAAGTATAATTCCACTTACAGAGAAATATGGGATAGATAAAACAATAATTGAAAACAGGGCCAAAAAAATAATTGAGGAATCAGGGGGGGAACTCAAAAAAGACAATGAGATGGGTATGTTCCCATCAAAAAAACGTAATAGGTTAACTATGTATTTCTCACCCAAACTAATTGAATTGATTGAGCAGAGACTACCCAAGGAAGTACCCGAAGGATGGCTGGATTTAGGTTCCGTTACAAAAAAAAGTAGAGCAGATAAAAGCACTATTAAAAATAGAATAAAAAAAATAATTGAAGAATCGAACGGAAAGATCAAAAAAGATGAGGAGATGGGAATTTATCCTTCCCCCAAAGGTGGTCCTCCGTCCGTATACCTCTCACCAAAATTAGTTGAACTAGTTGAAAAAAATTTACCTAAAGAAGTTCCAGAAGGATGGATAAGTATGCTTTCTTTCTCAGAAAAAGATGATTCTAGTAGAACAAAAATTGAGGGTAGGGTTAAAAAGATAATTGAGGAATCAAATGGAGAGCTCAAGAAAGAAGACGAAATGGGTGTTTTCCTGTCAAAAAAAAGTAAGAGACCTTCAATATATATTTCACCACGATTAGTTAAATTAATCGAGAAGGATTTACTAAAAGAAGCCCCAAAAGATTGGGCGGATTTGGCATCTCTAGCGGAAAAATATAATACTGATAATCAGTATATTCAACGTAAAGCAAAAAAAATAATTGAAGAGTCAAAGGGTGAACTCAAGGAAGAGGATGAAATGGGAATATTTCGATCAAAAAAGAGTGGTATGCCTACCACATGTTTCTCACCAAAGTTAATTGAATTAATCGAACAAGGATTGCCCAAAGAAGCACCAATGGGATGGTCTGATATGGTTTCCCTTATGGAAAAATATGAAGTTAATAGATTGACGATCCAAAAACGAGTTAAAAAAATAATTAATGAATCGAACGGAAAATTGAAGGAGGATGAAGAAATCGGTGTTTTTCCGTCAAAAAAAAGTAATAATAGGTTAACAACATATTTTTCACCAAAACTGGTTGAATTGATCGAACAAGGACTGCCCAAGAAGGCACCAGAAAATTGGATGGACAGGGTGTCACTCGCAAAAAAATATGGATTTAATCCAAGCACGGTTAAAAATACAGCTGAAAAGATAATCCTGGAATCGAACGGAAAATTGAAGGAAAGTATGGATATGGGAATGTTTCGATCTTCTGGTGGGCTTGCCATATATTATTCGCCAAGATTAGTTGAGCTAATTAATGAAAAATTTTCCCGAGAAACCCTTGATCAACCCCCTGAAGGTTGGACTAGTGTAGAGACACTTGCAAAAAATACTAAAATAGACGCGGAGAAAATTAGAAGGATTATTAATAAAAATATATCCTAATAATTATATGATAGAAAAATTTCCTATAAGCAATTTTGAGCCAGAACAAAAACCGGAAGCAGTAGAATCTCCGGATGGATGGCAAATGTTGGTTTCTCTTACAGAAAAGTATGGATTTGGTAGAGGACTAATTGAAAATTTGGCTCAAAAAATAATTGGGGAATCGAACGGAAGTCTTACTAAAAAAGACGATATTGGGATATTTTCATCACAAAAAATTCCTACTGCAGTATATTATTCACCTAGACTCGTGGAATTAATTGAAAAAAAACTACCCAAAAGAGCACCTGGGGAATGGGTGAGTATGACATCTGTAGTACAAAAATACGGGATTAGTATGCCCACTATTATAAAAATTGTTGAAAAAATAATTGAGGAGTCAAATGGAAATCTAGAAAAAGAAAGGTCAATGTTTCCATCAAAAATAAATAATGAACCATCAACTTTTTTCTCTCCCAAATTAGTGGAATTGATTGAAAAAAAAATACCGCACGAAGCACCTGATGGATGGGTCGATCGGATTTCTTTTGCTGAAAAACACAGAATAAATAAAAAAACGATTGAAAATTTAGCTCAAAAAATAATTGGGGATTCAAATGAAAATCTCAAAAAAATCGAAAATGTTGGAATGTTCTCGTCTAAGAAGTCCGGCAATCTAACAATGTATTATTCACCTAGACTGGTAGAATTAATTGAAAGAGACTTACCTGAAAAAGCGCCTGAGGGATGGTCTGATATAATTTCTCTAACTAAAAAATATGGAATTAGTAGAATAGCATATGAAAATAGAGCAAAAAAAATAATTGAGGAGTCAAAAGGTGAGCTTTCGGAAGAAAAGGATACAGGGATATTTTGGGCCAAAAACCATAAACCAACAAAATATTATTCGGCAAAAGTAGTAGAATCAATAGAAAGGATTCTACCCCAAGAACCACCTATTGGGTGGATAGATCTGATTTCTCTAGCGGAAAAATATGGAGTTACAAAAACAGGAATTGCATATAAGGTTAATAGAATAATCGAGGAATCAAACGGGAATCTTAAAGAGGATGAAGAATCAGGAATATTTTTTTCTAAAAAGAAGGGTCCTCCAACATCATATTATTCGCCCAAACTAGTCAGATTACTTGAAGAAGATTTATCCGAGAAAGCTCCTTATGGATGGGCTGACTCGAATTTCTTTGTAAATAAATATTCAATCAGTAAGGGGTTTATTGAAAATATTGCTCAAAAAATAATCAATGAATCAGATGGAAAACTTAATGAGGAAATGAAAAAATTTTCTGCTAAAAAAATGGGTCCGCCAGCAATATATTACTCTCCCAAATTAGTGGAATTGATTGAAAAAAAAATACCGCACGAAGCACCTGATAGGTGGTTAAGTATAGCTTCTATAGCAAAAAAAAATCAAGTTGATCCAAATACAATTAAAAGTAGATCTGAAAAAATAATTGAAGAATCGAAGGGGAAACTCGGAAAAGAAGCGGGTATATTCTTTTCTGAGAATAACAAATCTACATTATTTCTTTCGCCAAAATTAGTTGATTTAGTTGAACAAAGTCTTCCTCAGCAGAGTCCTGAAGGATGGATAAGTTTGGTTTCGATTGCAGAAAAAAATAATGTCAGTGTCTCCATAATTAAGGGTATAGCCAAGAAAATAATTGAGGAATCGAACAATGGATTGGGAAAAGAAGAAAAAATGTTTGCCTCTAAAAAAAGTGGTTTACCCGCAACATACTTTTCTCCAAAACTAATTGAACTAATTGAGAAAAATTTACCAGAAAAAGCCCCAAAAGGATGGGAGAGTATAGATTCTTTGTCGGAAAAAATCGGAATAAGTAAAGAAAAAATAAAAAGGATAATTAAAGGAAACAATATTTAAAATCTATGTCAGAAAAATTCCTTACAAACAATTTTGAGTCAGAACAAAAACCCGAAGCAACGGAGGCTCCGGAAAATTGGGTATCTACACCTGATCTTAAGAAAAGATTTAATCTCAAAAAAACTGCGTTCAATGGATTAGTCAATAGATTAATTGAAAAATTTCCAGAACTTGAAAGTGAGAGGGGGATATTTAGAAATTCAGAAACGGGGAAGTCATTTTATTTTTCACCAGCAATTGTAGAATTAGTTGAGAAAAATTTGACTGAAGACGCACCAAAAGATTGGACAACACAAACTGCAATTATAGACAGATATGATATTGATCAATCGACTGTTAGAAAATATGCTGAACAAATCATTGATGAATCAGACGGAAAATTGAAAGCGGAAGAAAATATTAAAATGTTTCGTTCACCAAGTGCCGGAAAATCAGTTATTCATTACTCACCAGAATTAGTGAAATTGATTGAAGATAAAATAAAAAAATTAAATCAAGAATCTCCAAAGGATTGGGTATCATTCCCAAGCCTTCTCAAGGAAAAACCAAAATTAGGTAGAAAGGCGATCGAAGGAATAGTTGATAGATTAATTGAAAAAACTCCTGAACTTGAGAAAGAAAAGGGAGTATTTACGAACGAAAATAGAATGCCCACTATATATTTTTCACCTAAACTAATCGAACTTATTGATGAGAACTTGGTGCCTGAGGCACCTGAAAATTGGATATCTATGCCTAGTTTTCTTAAAGAGAAAATAAAGTTTAGCAGAGTTGCAATCGAAAGGGTGATTAATGAATTAATTGGAAATAACCCTGAGCTTGAGAAGGAAACCGGAATGTTTAGAAATCCAAATGGGTTGAAATCGCTCTACTATTCACCCAAACTAATCGAACTTATTGATGAGAACTTGATGCCTGAAGCCCCTGAAAATTGGATACCAGCATTGGATCTTCACGAAAAATTAAAAATAATAAAAATAAGCAGAACAGGAATCGATGGGGTAATTGAGAGATTGATCGAGAAAAATCCCAATCTTGAGAAAGAAAGGGGGATATTTAAAAATCCAAAAGGTGGGCCTGTAACATATTTTTATTCTCCCGAACTAATCAGACTTTTTGAGAAAGATTTAATATTAGAGGCTCCAGAAAATTGGATGTCATTACTAAATCTCAAAGAAAAAAGAAAAGCTAACAGTTTGACTATTACAAAAACTGTCGATAGATTGATTGAAAAAAACTCTGATCTTGAAAAAGAAAGGGGAATGTTCAGAAATCCTAAGGGCGGTGCTATGGCATATTATTATTCACCAAAATTAGTTGAACTTATTGATGAAAAATTAACGCCAGAACCTCCACAAGGTTGGGTATCTTTAGATAATATTGCAGAAGAAACTGGTCTCGATAAGAAAAAAATTTTAAAAAGACTAAAAGGTGACTAGTCGATAATTTGAACTTGCGTTTTTATCAAACACCGTTAATAATAGCTATATGAGCGAAAAAATACCCTTTAATAATACGATTGAATCAACCCAATCAAATCCGGAGAACTCTGGGAAAAAATACGACTATTTTCGTGGAAAAAACGGTAAAAAAACTTTGTTTCTTTCTCCGGAAGCACAAGAAGAAGTAATGAAACTACTTCGCGAAGAATCATTGAATGAAAAAAACTCTCAGGAAAATTTGGAAAAAGAATTAAAGGTAAAATGTGAGGATATAGGAAAGGGTGAATCGGAAGAAGCGAAAAAATTTGGAAAATTAGTCGGCTTATTCGGTTCCTCACGCTTTTTGGACGTATTGTACGCCCAGCACCCAGACTTCAAGGGTTTACCTGTCGAAAAAGCAAATAAGATCATATCGGAATATCTTGGTAACTATTTACTTCTCAGAATACCATTTAATACCGAAAATCTTGAGTACGCTGTCTCATCTAATTTGATAAAAGAGAAAGATTTGAAAGCGGGTCTTTTTGAGGTATTGAAGGATTCTGCGCTTCAATATTATCTTGGTGAAAAAAGAAATAAAAGAATTGATTCAGATAAAGTTATTTTTGGAGAATTTTTTAACAAGATTTCGGATGAAAACAAAAAACTCAACAGTTCAGAACTTGATGAGGTTATTCAATCGACGATGGACTATTATAGATCAGTTGATCACGGTTTTGAAAAACCAGACCGATTGATTGATAATGTTCAGGAAAACAGGAATTTTCCTGACATTTACCAATCTATCAATATTAAGGAAATTGCCGACAAAAAGCGTCTGCTTATTGCCGATGAAATGGGAGTTGGCAAAAGCGCTTCTGCCATACTTGCCAAAGAATGTTTAGGCGTAAAACTTGGCTTAATTGTAGCTCCAAGTAATGTGTTAAGCACATGGCAAAAATATCTTTCGGACGAAGTATCGGGGGACGGGAAACAAGTTGGATATTTCAAACCAGGACAAGCGCCAAAAATCCTGACCATAGAAAACATTTTTGATCTGGACAATTTGGATAGGGAGAATCTCGATTACGTGTTGATTTCCCAGGAAAGACTGAATGCCGAGAATACGAAAAAATTGCACGATATCGGTTATGACATGTTGATCATTGACGAAGTGCATGAAATAAAGAATGTGAAGGAAGGAGTGCGTGCGGAGAACGCCATTATACTTGCTGACATGATAAAAACAGAGGATCAATATCTGGCGCTTCTTTCCGGTACTCCGGTTCCGAACAAAATTCAGGATGTTGCGATGCTACTCAAACTTCTCTACCCGGAAAAGTATGAAAAGATGGAAAACAAAAACCTTGTTAGTTCGATCATCAACGGTGATATCACCGAATTAAGAAAGTTGCTTGTCAACAAGATGCAAATGAAAAGTCTGGCTGAGCATATCGAAATGCCCCAGATGATTGAGAGAGTACTGCTTAGCAGACTTTCGGAAAATGAAAGAAGTATCTATGAACTTCTTCTTGAGGAAGATTCTCTCTCGCCGACGGAAAAAATTCAGGTAATGCGAAAATTCCTTTTGAACCCAGAATTACTTGAAGCAACCCCAGGGGTCAAAAATATCAAAGCGGAAACCGTTGGTCAGGATCTAAACGAAACATTCAAGCAGAAAAATAAAGTTCTTATGTTTGTAAACGACTACGTGGAAGATGTTATTCGGGGAGATAAATCGATATTAAACAATTTTCATTTACCAGAGGATGTTAAAATTCTTATCGTCCATGGAGAAACAGAAAAGGAAGAAAGAGATAGGATTCAAGAACAATTTAAAAATGGAGATGGAAAAATATTGCTCGTGGTTAGCGGGCAGACTGCCGGAGTCGGCGTTGATTATTCAGCTGGCGAAAGCGTTTTGTTCTATAACGAACCGTGGACGAAAAGCGAGGAACGACAGGAACGATCCCGTGTATATCGTGTCGGTATGAAAAATGATCTCGATGTTGTCACCTCTATCGTCCCTGATTCTATTGAAGAGGGAATACATCGATATATTGATATCAAAGAAAAGGCGGTTGAAAAATTACTCAAGGGAATACCTGTCACAGAGATTGAAAAAGAAATCTTGAAAGAAAGTGAAAAAGGCACAGCAGATCTCAGCGTGAACGCCGAACTTGCTCGTTTTTATCTTTCGAGTTTTGATAAATTATTTCGTATTTTCCGTTCGGTAAAATCAGTAAGTGAATCAGACTTTTCCGAATTTATCGCAAAGCATGGGGATGAATATGCCGAAGCCTATCTCGATATGGGTAGTAGAAATTACCAAGCGAACGCAAACAGGGTCTCAGGATCCATTATTGAGCATCTAATAAAAGATAAAGAAATGAAAGACGTGAAAATTCTTGATGTGGCCTCAGGTCCGGAGATGCTCAAACGACATATTGCTGACAACTTACAGAATAATATTGTCAGTATGGATATGAACGAGCGCCATTTTACTAGTGAGAAAAGCGAAGGTGCAAAAAATGTTGCCGGCAGTTTCTTGAATATACCATTCGCAAATAAGTCATTCGATTTCACGAACTTATGCTTATCATTCCATTACACCGCTGAACCAATCAAAGGAAATAACGAACGTCTAAAGGTACTTTCTGAAATGAACAGAGTATTGAAATTGGGCGGATCATTCGTCATGAACATGATTTACTCGCTTGATTTTAAGGATTTCGATAGTTTTAAGTCGTTGACAAAAGATTTGGGTTTTAAAATTGTGGACGAGTATACCGGAGAGGCTCTGCACGGAAGCAATTATCGCTCCATGTTCGTGACACTACAAAAGGAAAAAGATTTGGATGCTAGCACATCGGAAATGGTCGCAGGAGAAAAATCGTGGAATAGGGACGCACTCAAGATTTCAAAGAAAAAAGCTACATTGAGCGATTCTAGAAAAGTAATAAGTGAGTTTGAAATTGGTGGTAAAAAGTATGAAATTGATCTGAATAGCGAAGATAAGAAAATTCTCGCAAATGAAAAAGAAATACTTGGAATAGGAGAAAAGTTGAAAAAACAATATGGCGGACTGGAAAAAATACCAAGTGAGGTGATCATACAGAACAATTTTTCAAGACTGAAACTTGGTTCAAAATATGTTCTTTTCAAAAAACTTGATGCCGAAAAAGGATTTGTGCTGGTGCGATAAAAGTTACACGTCCATGTAACTTTTTCTCGTTAAACTGTCACTTTTGTCACTTTTTAAGTAGCTCAAGTCGCGTCGTTTTGATACAATAAAACTCATCAAACCGACATTGTAGTGCTTGACCGACTACGGTTCCAGCACGAGTCGGCCAGCCAGTTTGGGGAGTAACCCGTCGTCTTCGGAGCACAGCAAGGAAAAATCAGAAGCGAGGAAAGAAAAAGTAAGCACAAAAGCCCGTCAAAAGATGGGCTTTTTTATTTTCTAAAATTTGAATGACTTTTTATTTTCAGTCTGATACAATTGGCCTGTGAAAAATAAATTCATTTTCAAATTATTTTTGGCGGCAGTAATCATCGGTGGGGTTTGGTATGCCGCGGATCATTATTCTTTTCAATTCACCGTTAAAGCGGCACCGAAAATGGCTGCAACGGCTTCTGCTACATTTTCAAACGGTAAAAAAATCCGTGTCATGATCGTGCCCGCCCATGAGCCGGACGAGGGCGGAACACAGATGGCAACACCATCCGGTGAAATCTATGAGCGTGATTTGGCAGTGACCATCGGCGATGATTTGCAAGAGTTTCTGGATGGCAATGGAAACTATCAGACATATGTCACCCGCACGACGCAAGCATGGAATCCAACATTCCAAAATTATTTTAATACCAACTGGAATGCTATCGTAAGTTGGGAACAGGCTGCAAAAGAGACAGCTATGGCTAATCCGGCAATCGCGGCTATTTTTAATGATGGCGAAGTTCACAATACTGCGCCAACAGATGATGCAATCCGCATCTATGGTGCCACGAAGTGGGCAGATGAGAATGATATAAATTTCATGATTAATATCTGCGTCAATAATTATCGCGGCAATGCCTATAACGCGGTCGGCAAATACACCGGCTTTGTCGAATATTATCCGCCGAATATTTATGACAACAGTTCCACCACAAAGCCGGTTGCTGAAGCGGTTTTCAACAGACTGTCGCTTTATAATCCGACAAGTGATCTTCCAATTCAAGAACCTGGCCTTATTCAAGATCCTCAATTGATCGGCATCGGTGCCTATAACACGGCAAAGCCAGCAGCCATTCTCATCGAATATGATTACATTTATGAACCGCAATTCGTCAATCCGATCACACGCCCCATTGCACTGAAAGATCTCGCCTATCAGACATACCTCGGTTTGCAGGATTACTATACTGGAAATACAAATGTCACTGCGACTTCTTCTTATGATCCAAGTGAAAATATTTATGCATGGAACACACCGGTGACAAGCAAAAATTCAAACGCTGAAGATATTTATGCGATGCAGACAGCTTTGATTATGGACGGAGATTATCCTCCGGCAGGAATGACACGAAACGAATGTCCACACAGCGGATCCATCGGCACATGCACGGAACTTGCGGTGAAAGCGTTCCAGCAAAAATACAATATTACCGGTGAAACTATTTTTGGTTCAAAAACATTTAGTTTGCTGAATGCAATTTATAATGGGAAAAATTAATTTTTTGGTATAATGATTTTCAATAAATAATTTTTATGCCTCAAAATGATCTCATCATCGAAACTATCGGACTGAAAAAAACTTTTATTTCCAAAGTCAAAGGAAAGAAAAATGAAGTGGAAGCGGTCAAAGGAGTCAATCTCACGGTTCGTCGCGGGGAAATTTTCGGCTTCCTCGGCCCGAATGGCGCAGGCAAATCCACCACGCAGAGAATTCTTTCCACGCTTCTGACGCCGACAAACGGCACGATCAATATCGTTGGCTTTGACATTTCAAAAGATCAGGCGGAGATCCGCAAAAATATCGGCTATGTTAGCCAGGCAGGCGGAGCAGACCTCGCTTCGACCGGATATGAAAACCTCATCCTACAAGCACGGCTCTATGGTATTGATAAAATTTCCGCACAAAAGAAAGCAAAAGAGCTTATTGAACATTTTCAAATGCAGAATTTTGCAGACCGCGTCGCTGAAAGCTATTCCGGCGGGCAATTGCGGAGGCTTGATATCGCGCTCGGCATGACGCATCAGCCCCAGCTCCTTTTGCTCGATGAGCCGACAACAGGGCTTGATCCGCAAAGCAGAGCGTTCATGTGGGAAGAAATCCAGAAATTAAATGAGACCGGTATGACAATATTTCTGACCACACATTATATGGAAGAAGCGGACAATCTCTGCGACAATATTGCCATCATCGATAATGGGGAAATCATCACGACTGGCACGCCGACTGAATTGAAAAACAGCATCGGCACCGACACGATCACGCTCAGTTTTGCAAATTCTGAAATCGTCGGCAGATCGGAAAAGATTTTATTGGGAAAATTTCCTTCAATGAAATCCGAAAAACATGAAAATACGCTTCGCTTGCATGTCATGGATGGCGATCATGCGATACCGGATATTTTGCGCTTGCTTGATACGAGCGGTCTGAAAGCGGAAAGTATCAGCATGACCGAACCGAGTCTTGATGATGTGTTTTTGAAATATACCGGCAGATCATTGCGGGAAGATAACGAATAAAATTATGAAATTATTGCGAGATACTTATTTAATGTTTGAGAGAAATATACAGCATACGTTTAAAAGCCCGCTGTATCTGCTTTTGGATATGTTCCAGCCGATTTTGTATATGGTCTTGTTCATGCCGCTTCTCGGCGGGCTTGGCGGCGAGCCGGGATTGCCGGCGGGGAAGACCGTACAGATTTTTATTCCGGGACTTCTCGTGATGATGTCGCTTTTTGGCTCAGCATTTGTCGGCTACAATTTGATTGATGATATTCGCAGCGGAGTAGTCGAGAGATTTCTCGTCACTCCCGTTAAACGCTCGGCAATACTTGCGGGAAGAGTACTGCACGATGCATTCATCCTTTTGCTTCAAGTCTTTCTCATCACCATCGTAGCAATACCGTTCGGGCTTTCAATAAGCTTTTGGGGATTTCTGGTTTCCATTCCGCTGTATATCATGATTGCGATTTCCATGGCGTCTATGTCGTATGCGTTTGCCCTGATTTATAAAACCGAGGACAATATGGCGCCGACGCTCAATACGATAACTTTACCAGTATCACTTCTTTCCGGCATCATGCTTCCGCTTGCGCTCGCACCTTTTTGGCTTTTGGATTTGGCAAAAATAAATCCGTTTTATTACACGGTGAACGCATCAAGGGATTTATTTGCCGGTGCAATTCTAAATGGAGATGTTGTTGTCGGATTTATCGTCACCTTTCTTTTGATGAGTGCCATGTTTTACTGGTCTGTCAGAGCTTTGAGAAAAATCGAAGAATAGTATAATACTATTGTTATTGAGTTTTTAATTTTCAAAAAATATATGAATTATGATCAAATCGCATCGGATGAAATAATACAAAAAACTGCCGAAGCATTGAAAGGCAAAAATTTTAATCCAATTGTCGTTTCAAATAAAGAGGAAGCTTTGGCAAAAATAAAAGAGCTTATTCCCGCCGGGGTTTCCGTCATGAATGGTTCGTCGACCACTCTCGAAGAAATCGGTTTTATGCAATATCTGAAGGATGGCAAACATGGCTGGAATGATCTGCATGCCAATATTTTTGCTGAAAATGACGCGGCAAAGCGGGCGGAATTGAGACAACAGTCGGTCCTTTCGGATTTTTATTTGGGTAGCGTTCACGCACTCGTGGAAAATGGGAGGATGATTGTTGCCTCAAATTCCGGAAGCCAGCTGCCACATCTAGTCTTTACTTCCAAAAATCTGATACTCGTCGTCGGCGCGCAGAAAATCGTTCCAAATATCGAAGAGGGGATGAAACGGCTTGAAGGTTATGTCGTGCCGCTTGAAGATGCTCGCATGATGAGTGTATATAAAGCTCATACCACAAATAATAAAACGCTTATCATTTACGGAGAAAATCCGATGTCGGGAAGAGTTTTCCATGTCATCATTGTGAAAGAAAAATTGGGGTTTTAAAAAATATGAAAAAAATATTAATTATAGTATCGGTTTTATTGGGAATCGGATTTGTTATTTTAACAATCTTATATTGGACAACTGCTGCTGGATCTCTTCCGACATATTTTCCTGGTTTTCAAATTGACTCAACGACAATTCATTTCAAACACGGGCTTCTCTCGCTTCTGCTTGCGCTGGCACTTTTTGCCTACGCATGGTTTCAAAGCGGAAAGAAATCAGCGAATAATTAAAATACAAAAAGAAATTGCTCCTGCAAGAACACAATAGACTGCAAATGGAGTAAGTGTTTTTGTTTTAAAATACTTGCTCAAAAATTTCACAGAAAAATACGCACCGAGTGCGGCGAAAAGTGCACCAACAAAAATCGGCAATGAAGTCTTGGAATCAAGGTGAAATAAATCCGGAAGTTTCAAAAGTGCCGCGGCAAAAATAACCGGCGTGGCAAGCAAGAAAGAAAATCTGGCTGCAGCTTCGTGATCAAGACCGACAAAAAGTCCTGCACCAAGCGTCGAGCCGGTGCGTGAAAATCCGGGTATCAAAGCAATACACTCTGCCAGACCGACTTTCACGGAATCAAACCAAGAAATTTTTATAATTTTTGCATCAACATTACTATCCGCTGAAATTTCTTTTTTCTTTCTCAAATATTCTGAGCCAAAAAGCAAACAACCGTTGAGAATCAAAAAAATGGAAACATATTTTGCGCCCGCAAGAAGCGCCTGCACTTTGTCCTGAAAAAGAACGCCAAAAATACCGACGGGAATCGTGGCAATGACGATCATCCAGCCGAGCTTTTCATAGATGTCATTTATATTGATAATACGATTTTTCAATGATCGGAAAATTGCTTTGATGATCAAAATCCAATCCTTGAAAAAGAAAAAGAAAAGCACCAGCGCCGTGGCAAAATGTGTAGCTACGAGAAACGTAAGAAAAATATTGCTGTTTTGATTTATACCCCAGCCGAAAATCGCCGGCAACAAAACAGAATGTCCGAGACTTGAAACGGGAAAAAGCTCTGTCACTCCCTGAACAAGCCCGATGATGATTGCCTGAAAAAATGAAATCATGCTAATTTAAATTATAAGCCCTGCAGTTTATTGATCTCCGTCTGCTGAATTGTCGACGCGAGCGCCATGACGCTTGAGCCGTAGGAACATGATGAACCGCCGCTGCCATAATACCTGCATGCCGCTTTCATTTCTGCCGTATAACCTCCTTCGGAAGCGCCAAGATCGGAAAGATACGTAGCTGAAGCGGTAAATGCATCTTCTGGATTCCATGGATTTGGCATGCCGGTAATGCCAAGCTCTGAATCAAGATCATTTACCAAACCCATCCATGTGGATGCAATAAATTGTGCCGGTCCCATCGCCCCACCCCAGCCAGATGGATTTCCACTTGCAGTGTAAGCAGGCTGCCAGCATGAGACAACCGTGTTATGGGGATCAACACCCAAATCACTTGTGATGGTGAGAAACGGCGGAACATCACGTGTCGGACTCATGGTGCGTGGTTTTGCTGCACCGGTTTTAACGCTTACTCCTGCTCCTGTCTCATCATTTGCAAGATAACAATTTCCCTGATCTGTCCCGAGATTTGATTCCTGGGTGAGAATAGCCAGAAGAAATGCCGGATCAACGCCGGTCGCTTTTTGCGCAGTCAGAGCATATTGATACGCCTCGCCGAAATTGATCGGGTTGGATCCGCCGGCAAGTGCAAAGAGCTTTGCGTTGATTGCATCAGCTTCTTTCTGCGCCGCAGCAACGGCAGCCGAGTATGCTTTTTCATTGCTCTTGCTGATTGATAATAATTGTTTCTGCTGATCTTGATTTGTCTTCAACGTATCTTGCTCTTGCTGGATTGCATACAATGCATCAGTTGCGGCATTTTGTTTTGTCACGAGAACGCCTTTTGCAACCGTGCTTGATGCCTCTTCATCTGAAAGTTCCGCGGAAAGCGTGTCCAGATCCTGCTGAAGAAGCTCCAGATTGTTTGTATCTTCAACCGCACCGGATATCGTTTGGTTTGAAAGAATAATTTCAAGAAGGGAAGTTGAGTCCGCCTGCTGAAGCTGCCTAAACATGCCTTCAATATCTTGCGTGTTATTTTGAATCTGGTCGCCGAGGCTGTCGATTTGATTTTGCGTATCGGTAATATTTTCACCGAGCGTCTGAATAGTCAGATTTTTCGCCTGAATATCCAATTGCTCGACTTTGATTTTTGCATTCAATGTATTGATGGTGTTTTGCAAAGAAGAAGATTGCGATTGCGCCGTGGCAAGACTGGCTTGTGCCTGCTGTTCTTCTTGTAAAACTTGATTAAGCTCTGTTTGCAGTTGTTCTTTTTCAGCTTCGGTGAGTGTTTGGGCTAGGGCATTAAATACATTGAATGGAAAAAGAAAAATAAACAATATAACACCGCTTATGATGCATCGATAAAGCTTCATGCGGACAAGTATATCAAAGAATATTATCCTTCGCACCCTTTTGAAGCAAAAAACGTATAATTGAATTGAACAGCACTGTTTATTTTTATGCCAATGATATATAATTGTAATCGATTATTAAAAATAACAAATGTATTATGATCTTTTCTAAAAAATCTGTTTTTTCATTACTTGCAAGTGTTTTTACTTTTGCGGCTTTTTTCATTTTTACGGGAAATGCATACGCAATGACGCCATCGCTTTCATTTTCAAATATCAACGGAAGTAACGTTGAGGTCGATGTCGTCGGTGATCCGAATTCAAGCGTTGTATTTTATTATCAGAGCACAAGCCAGGGATTATCGATCGAGCCGATCGGCACAACAGCTGCAAACGGCACTGCTTCGATCGTTTTGAATTCAACGCAATACAATATCGCTTCCGGCGGTTCCACATACGTGGTCGTTGACGGACAGCAATCGCAAGCTGTCGCATGGCCGAATATTTCAGCCTCTGTCGCAAATACCGCAGTTTCTTTTTCTCAAACAAGCTTGGTCATGACTGTCGGTCAAACAACAACCGTTACGATAAATCCGAACGACAACACCGGCACATTATATATATCAAATAATTCAAATCCTGCCGTCACTACCAATGTCGGTATCTCAGGCGATCAAATTACATTCACCGCTTTAAGCGTCGGCTCAAGCGTTCTTACTGTTTGTCCGCTCAATCAAACGACAAATTGCGGAAGTTTGTATGTTACGGTGCCATCGCAAAATAATAGTTCGATACAGCCGATTACGTTCAATCAAAATAATATTACGGTTGCAAACGGACAAACGGTGCCAATTACCATTTCTGGCGGAACAGGATCATACACTATATTAACGAATTCAAATTCTTCAGTAATCACTGCAAGCTTGATAAATGGAAATACAATCAATCTTTATGGGACGGGAACAGGTGGAAGTGCTTCAATTACTGTTTGTTCAAGCGATATGAGTTCCTGTGGAATTATTAATGCGACCATCGGAGCTGTGTCGACGACCGGTGTTACATTCAGCCAAACATATCCGACTCTTGCAACAGGACAAACATTGCCGATTTCAATTTCAGGCGGAAGCGGCACATACACAATATCTTCAAATTCCAATCCGTCTGTCGTCAGTCCGACAATTTCCGGAAATACTTTGAATCTGTATGGAGATACAACGGGAACCGCGACAATCACTGTTTGTTCAACAAGCGGAAGCTGCAGCACTATCACGCCGACGGTAAGCTATACTGCAACCGGCGGAGCAATGTCCTTGAGCCAATCTTCAATTACCCTCCTTTTGGGACAAACGCTTTCGGTTACTGTTTCTGGCGGTGAAGCGCCATACAGTTTAGCGACGCCGACGGTCAGTGGAATTTTTCAATCATCACTTTCAAATAATATTATCAATATAACAGGTCTTTCCGCCGGATCATCCATTCTTTCTGTTTGTTCTGCCGGCGGGGGATGCGTAGGACTTAGCGTTACGGTTAATTCTGCGGGAGTTGGTTCTGGAAATCTGCAACCGGCTTTCAGCCAGAATAATTTTTCAATGACCGCCGGACAAAATGCTTCCGTTTCATTTACCGGTACTGGAGAATACTATGTCACCACAAATACCAATCCATCCGTTGCTTCATATACACTCACCGGATCCGGAATTATTATCACTGCAAACAGTTTGGGCAGTACCAATATCACCGTCTGTCAAAGTGGAGGTCAGTGTAATATACTTTCGATGAATGTCATCAGTTCAAATGGTAGTATCAGCTCAACGGCAAATCCAATTTTTAGTCCGAATACGGTAACATTATCAACAGGACAAAATACTACTGTCAGTGTTTCTGGCGGTGCAAGCAATTATTATTCTCTCGCATCAAACAGTAATCCAAACGCGGCGCAAGTTACCATCTCGGGAAATATTCTGACGGTTACCGGCGTAAGTAGCGGATCTGCAATCGCTGTTGTATGTGCCTCGTCAAACAGCTGCTCTCCGCTTTTTATTACAGTAAATGCCGAAAGTGTTGCATCTGTTATTACATTCAGCCCAGTTAATCCGACAGTTGAAGTTGGACAATCAGCATATGTAACAATGTCCGGTGCATCTAGTTATTCCATCTCTTCAAGCATCAATTCGTATTTTAACGCAAATATTAATGGAGATCTTCTCGTCTTGAATGGCGTGAATTCCGGATCGGCATCAGTTACCATATGTTCAAATACCGGCAATTGCCAGCCGCTCTTTGTAACAGTGACATCCGTTCCCGTTCAAACTCCGGTTTCTACTCCGATAGTTTCAAGTGGCCAGTATATCTTCTCATCACCGATACGATATGGGGAAAGAAGTTATGATGTCACCGAACTTCAAACGCGACTGACACAGCTTGGAGTTTATAACGGTCCGATTACAGGATATTTTGGAAGTTTGACGTATGCCGCAGTTATACAATTTCAGGCAGAAAATGGCTTGCAACAAGTCGGAAGCGTAGGACCCTTGACAAGAGCATTGTTGAATAAATAATTGAAAGGTGTATAATTAGAGTTGTAATTTTAATAGATTTAATTTTAACTTTATGTCAAAAACGGCAAAAACAATATTGATCATCATTATTTTAATTGCGGTCATTGCAATCATTTGGGCGTACATACCAAAATCAAATACGGTAGAGACGAATCAATCGCAGGAACAGGAAAGCACTTATGTCGCTTCAACGACTGATACTTCAGATACTGCGATCAATCAAGATATGTCGAATCTTGATGCGCAGCTCAATGATTTGAATTCGGATGAAGCAAATCTTGAATCGACTTCAACCAATTAATAAATTATATTTTATTAAACAATAAATAAATACTATGAAAATATCAAAACAAATAGCATTGTATGCAACATCGGCTCTGTTATTCACATCCATGACTTTTGTGGCTTCCGCCCAAAATTATGGCGCAATAAACGCAAGCACGACAATGAGATTCAGAAATGTCTCAACCACGACTCGAATGCAAATGAGGGAGCAAGCAAGTTCGACGAGAGCGGCAAATATCGCATCAATGATGCAAAAAGTGATAGCCGATGCCGATAAGGAAATTACTGCGAGAATAAATTCCTTGAATGCTTTGATTTCAAAAATTGAATCTATCAAAAATGTTTCAGATGCGGATAAAGCAACTATCGCATCGACAACGCAAAATGAAATTGCCACATTGACTGCGTTAAAATCACAAATAGATTCTGATACAAGCACAACAACGATGCGCGATGATTTAAAATCAATTACCACTGATTATCGAATCTATATGCTTGTCGAACCGCAGATAACGATACTGGCAGCTGCGGATAGAATCAATCAAATTGTTTCTCTGATGACAATCGTGGAAAATAAACTTCAAACGAGAATCACGCAATTGCAGTCATCAGGAGTTGATACCAGCTCATTGACTGCAGCCATGTCAGATATCGCATCAAAAATTGCGGATGCAACAAGTCAAGCGGCAACCGCAGTATCGAGCACCGCATCACTTATGCCGGATCAGGGCAATACGACGATCGCGGCTTCAAATACCGCTGCGCTCAAAGCTGCACGGGCAAATATCAAAACGGGGGATTCAGATTTGCAAACCGCACGAAAAGATATGAATACGGTTGTTTCCGGTATCAGAACCATGACACCAAAAGGCGGTGTTACGGCAACAACAACCGCTTCCACAACTGCTCAATAAAATTTAGCTGTTTAAAATAAAAAGATTTGGAAAATTCCAAATCTTTTTATTTTGCACCGACTGATACTCGATACTCGTAAATGTATACATAATGAATATTATGACGAATACAGCAGTCTTGCTATAATTCTTTTCTATGGAGGATGTGAAGAAACTCAAAGATGAAGAACTGGTTTTTCATTATACTGAAAATGAAGATCAATCGGCGTTTACCGAGCTGGTGAATCGCTATCTCAAGCCAGTATATAATTTCTCCTTGCGCCTGTGCGGTAATCCGAAAGATGCTGAAGAAATAACCCAGGAAAGTTTTGTAAAATTATGGAAAAATATCAGCAAATTTCGGCGGGGAGAAAAATTTAAGACATGGCTCTATACGATAGTGCGAAACACGACCATTGATTGGATGCGGAAGAAAAAAAGCATTTTATTTTCAGAATTTGAAAATAATGATGGAGATAATTTTCTCGAAGATACCATTATTGATACCGAAAAAACCGCCCATGAACTCTTTGAACTGTCTGAACATAAAATCCTGGTGGAAAAAATACTCGGAGAGCTGACCGTCCAGTACCGTGAAGTTCTCCTGCTTCGTTATCATGAGCAATTGGATTTTGAAGAAATCGGAAAAATGCTGAAAAAATCTGTCAATACCGTCAAAAGCCAGCATCGGCGAGCCCTTATTTTATTGAGGAAAAAACTGGCACATGCACCAAAATAAGCCCTAAACCGTATAATAAAACGATACCATGACAAATAACACTAATATACATTTCATTCTGAAAGAAATCGATCCGCCTCAAAATTTGAAAGCAAAAATCTTTCAAAGAATTGAAACGGTTATTGAACGAAAGAACAGAAACAGGAAAATTATCGGTTTTTCTATTTTTTCAGTATCGATTATTTCTTTCATTGAATTGATTATCTACACCGTGCACGCATTCCAGAAATCCGGTTTTTCCGCATATGCATCACTCATTTTTTCTGACAGTAAACTCGTTCTCGAGAATTTTGGACAATTCGCCCTTTCCCTCGTGGACTCGTTGCCTTTTTTTGCAATAACCGTTACACTTATTTCGATATTGGTGATACTTCTTTCAATGTGGTATGCGACGAACGGCAAAAAAGAATTATCATACGCATTTTAAAATACATTTATGACCGAAGAAATAAAATATATCGTTCACTCGCGCGCATTCAAAGTTACCGTGTATTGCATAGTAGCTCTTTTGGTTGTTTTTTTTGTTTTTGAAGCAGGAATGTATGTTGGCTACGAAAAAGCTTCTTTTTATAATAAAATTGGTGAAAATTATTTACATGAAATAAATAATAAAGAGCAAGATGGAATGATGGGAATTCAAAATGGTGATTTTGAAAGTACGCATGGAGCAGTCGGGAAAATCATCGGGTTAAAACTGCCGCTTGCAGTGATCGAAGACCAGTCAAATATAGAAAAAACAATAGAAATTTCAAGCACAACGGCAATCAAAGATGCGGATGGTGATGAAAATGTCGATAATCTTAAAATTGACGATTACGTGGTCGCATTCGGTTCGCCGGCATCGTCAAGCGAACCAATATTACTCGCCAAATTGATACGAGTTCTGCCGCCGCCAACAAATGAGAATTAAAATTAAAAGAGTATATTAAAAAAAATAAATTAAAAAATCAGAATGAAAAACTTACTTTCAAAAATTAAAACAGCTTGGACAACAAAAATTAAACCCTTCACTTCCACTCACAAACCGCTGACAATTGTTTCAATTATTATTTTCTTATCCATTCTGTATGCTTTATTTGGAAGAGGTGGAACCGCAACTGCCACATCATATGTATTCGGACGGGTTCAGCAGGGTGATTTGGCAGTATCAGTTTCCGGTTCGGGACAAGTGGCAGATCTCGGGGAAGTAAGCATCCAGCCGCAAACAGTCGGACAAACGCAAACGCTTGGTCAAATCGTTTCCGTCAATGTTAAAAATGGAGATTTTGTAAAAGCTGGGGAAGTCATTGCTACGCTTGATGGACAAAATGCATTACAAACGCTCAATCAGGCGCAAGCATCCGTGGAAAGCGCACAGGCAAGCTATGATAAATTGGTGGATGGTCCGACAGCTCTTGATTTGCAATCAATCAACAACGGAATACAGTCGGATAAAACAAATATTGCCAATGATCAGCAAAATACTTTGATTGATGTTCAAAATGCATATTCATCAATAGCAAATTCTGTTTATATCAATACCGATCCATTTTTTCAAAATGTTACGAGTGTCAATCCGAGCTTGGTTGTCAACGGGGTTTCATTCACCAACCAGCAGCTTCAAAACAGCATTCAAAGCGGCCGGGTAATTGTCGGTTCGTCGCTTAATTCATGGAATAATGAAATAAACAATGCGGCGAGTTCGACAGCAAGCTCAACCGATGTCGTCACGCTTCTCAATGATTCCATTTCATATTTGAATCAGATACGAACATATTTTGACAATATGACCAGTTTGTTCAGCTCATACAGTATTGCCGAAGGTTCCACCAATCAATCAACTCTTAACTCCGACAAATCAACTGCATCAGGTGCTCTTTCAAGCGCTAATTCATCTATTTCATCGCTTACTTCGACTTTGCAGTCATATAATAGTGCTGTAACAAATCTCGCAAACGACGAACAATCGCTCGCTCTGCAAACTGCGCCGCCAAATCCGGATGATGTTACCGTGGCAAAAGCTGCGCTTGATAATGCCAATGCAAGTCTTGCAAACGCAGAACAAAATTATGCAAGCAGAATTATTACCGCACCGTTTGACGGACAAATCGGTGGCTTGACAGCCCAAATCGGTCAGCAGATTTCTTCGAGCGATTCTCTTGGTACGCTTATTACGTCGCAAAGAGTTGTAAATATCGCACTGAACGAAGTTGATGCCGCAAAAGTTGCTGCAAATGATTCAGTTCAAGTTACATTTGATGCATTGCCGAATGTTACCATCAACGGGCATGTAAACTATGTTGATCCGCTTGGCACGGTGACGCAAGGGGTCGTCAATTACAGCGTTCAAGTTGTGCTTGACGAACAAAATACTGCCGTCCAGACCGGTATGACTGCAACGGCAAATATTGATACTGTTGACCATCCGAATGCTCTGATGGTTCCAAACTCTGCAATCATGACTTCAGGTAACCAAAAATACGTTCTTGTTGCGGAAGTATCATCTTCGACAATGGCGAATTTTGCTGGAAGTTTTGGATCTTCAACAAGAAGAAATTTTGCCTCATCAACATTTTCAGGCGGATACGGTTCCGGTTTCAGCAGCAGTTCATCAAACTTTTCTTCATCAACATTGGCATACAGCTCGACAACCGCTTCAACGACAAGACAAAGAACTGCTTCCGCCGGACAAACAGTGCAATTTCCGGCAGGCGTAGTGCCGACAATCGTAAAGGTTCCGGTAACGGTCGGCATAGCAAATGCCACTGAAACTGAAATTCTTTCTGGATTGAGTGCAGGACAAATAATCGTTACAAGAACTGTTGTTGGCGCTGCCGCTTCAACAGCAAAATCAGCCGCGGCGGCGGCCACAACACGAACTGTCGGCGCAGGTGCTGGCGGAGCGATCCGCGCGGCAGGATTCGGCGGCGGAGCTGTCGGTGGCGCAACATTCAGTGGAGCTGCAACGCGACTATAAATTTTACGATGATTGAAATTAAAGATATTAAAAAAACATACGTCAACGGAGATTCGGAAACAAAAGCATTGAGAGGAGTTTCATTTACCATAGAGGATGGGGAATTTGTCGCAATTATGGGACCGTCCGGCTCGGGAAAATCAACACTCATGCATATTCTCGGTGCGCTTGATACGCCGACATCTGGCACGTATCATCTTGACGGACAAGATGTTTCAAAATTGACTGATGATGAACTTGCAGATATTCGCGGAAAAAAAATCGGCTTCGTATTTCAATCATTCAATCTGTTGCGAAGAACAACCGTCCTCCGAAATGTTGTCTTGCCGCTCGTCTACCAAAATATTCTTCCGGAGGAAAGAGAAAAACGGGCGAAACAAGCTTTGCTTTCCGCGGGACTTGAAGAAGACCGATGGGATCATCTTTCCAACCAGCTTTCCGGCGGACAGATCCAGCGAGTTGCAATCGCACGAGCGCTCGTGAACGATCCTTCGCTTATCATGGCAGACGAGCCGACGGGAAATCTTGATACGCGAACCGGGGAAATCGTTCTCGGAACATTTCAAGAGCTTAATAAAAAAGAAGGACATACCATTATTCTTATCACCCATGAACCGGACGTTGCTGAACACGCTGACAGGATTATCCATATTCGGGACGGACTTATTGTCAGCGATGACAGAAATCATAAAAAGAGAATTGCAAATATAGAAAGCATAAAAATAGAAGAATAAATAATACATTCATCATGACAATACCAGATTTAATGCACGAAACACAATCAGCGCTTCTTGGAAACAAAGTCCGAACATCTCTTACCATGCTCGGTATTGTCATCGGTATTGCTTCCGTTATTTCCATG
Source organism: uncultured bacterium (assembly GCA_963716205.1). GTDB lineage: Bacteria > Patescibacteriota > Minisyncoccia > Phycocordibacterales > GWA1-40-21 > Bog-1340. Next base: position 331,249 of record OY970290.1, on the reverse strand, counting down.
CTTGCAATCGGTAACGGCTCTTCAGCTTCAATCCAGCAAAGTATCCAATCCATCGGCTCGAACCTTGTTGTCATATCTCCTGGTGCACAAAGAACTCCAGGAAGCACGGTCAGTGCCGGACGGGGAACCGCAAACACTTTGACCATGGACGATTCTACTGCACTTTCTCAAGAAATCACCAGTGCGGAGGCTGTTGCACCGGATGTTACAATACGGGGTAAACAAGTCGTTGCCGGAGGATTGAATACGAACACAACCATTATCGGCACGATACCGACGTATCTTCAGGTGAGAAATTTTAGCATCGCCGACGGCACATTTTTTACCGATGATGATGTGACAAATCTAAATCGCGTTGCCGTGCTCGGCCCAACAACGGTAAGTGATTTGTTCGCCACGGGAACTGAGCCGGTCGGACAAACAATTCTGATCGCCGGAAATATTTATACCGTCATCGGTGTAACAAAAGCAAAGGGCGGAAGTACCGGATTTTCTAATCCGGATGATGCGGTCTATATTCCCATTACTGTCGCCCAGCAATATCTGACGGGAAATAAATATGTCAGCGAAATAAGCATTGAAGCACAAAATGCAAACCTTGTGACCGATGTCCAAAATCAGGCGACATCAATACTGCTCGCCCGGCATAATATTTCAAATCCCGCAAATGCAGATTTCAGCACGCTCAATGAAGCTGATATTTTATCCACGGCTTCATCGGTCACTTCCACTTTGACGTATCTGCTCGCGGCAATTGCTGGCATCTCACTCATCGTCGGCGGCATCGGCATTATGAACATGATGCTTACGACCGTCACCGAGCGAACAAAGGAAATCGGTCTGCGAAAAGCCATTGGTGCAAAAAAACATGACATCAGGCTTCAATTTCTCGTCGAGTCAATCGTTATGACGACGATCGGCGGGGTGATCGGCGTCATTTTGGGAATTGCCATTTCGCTTGTCTTGTCACTGACGGGCTTGGTCAAGGCTGTCATTACCATCGGTCCGATTTTGCTTTCATTCGGTGTTTCAGCCGCCATCGGCATCGCATTCGGATATTATCCGGCAGCCCGGGCTTCCGATTTGAATCCGATTGACGCTCTGCGGTATGAATAAATTCTATCTTTCAAAAAACAATTTCTTTTGATAAGATGTGGTGATGGTAAAAGAATCTAAAAAAATACTCCTTTCCGGCATCAAGCCGACAGGAAAGCTTCATATTGGCAATTATTTCGGCGCGATGAAGCAATTCGTCGATTTGCAAGATAAATATGAAAATTATATTTTCATAGCGGATTACCATGCAATGACAACCGTGCAAAACCGAACGGAGCTCATGCAGGGGATTATTGATGTGGCTCTTGATTATTTAGCTATCGGGCTTGATCCAAAAAAAGTTACGCTATTCAAACAATCCGATGTGCCGCAAGTCACCGAGCTTACTTGGATGTTTAATTGCATCACCACAGTTCCGTATCTCGAACGCGCACATGCTTACAAAGATGCTATAGCAAATAACAGAGAACCAAGCGCAGGTCTTTTTGATTATCCGATGCTCATGGCAGCAGATATTTTGATCCAAGATGCGGATATCGTGCCAGTGGGGCAAGACCAAAAACAGCATGTAGAATACGCACGCGATACTGCGCAAAAATTTAATAGAGTGTATGGCGACACATTCAAAATTCCCGAGCCATTTATTCTTTCAAATGTTGAAACTGTTCTGGGCACTGACGGCAAGAAAATGAGCAAGAGCTATGACAATATCATTCCACTTTTTGCCACTGATACAGAAATAAAGAAAGCAGTAATGAAAATTCCTACGGATTCAAAAGGTGTAGATGAGCCGAAAAATCCGGACGAATCAATTATCTTTTCGATTCATAAATTATTTTTGGAAGAAGAGAAATTGGAAGCATTGAAGAAAAAATATGAAAAAGGCGGCATGGGTTATAAAGAGGCAAAAGAATTGCTTATAAAAGATTTGATGGCTTTTATCACACCGCTCCGCGAGAAACGGGAAATGCTCGCCAAGGATATGGAAACTGTTTTTGATATTTTGAAAGAAGGTGGCAAGCGCGCATCATCTCGAGCCGAGAAAAAAATGAAAGAAGTGCGCGAAAAAGTTGGATTAGAAATTTACTAAATACAATCATGCAAAGAACATATATTGGGGATTTGACGAAAAAAATTGGAGAAGAGGTGAAAGTCTGCGGCTGGGTGGATATCCGGCGGGATCATGGCAAGCTTATTTTTATTGATCTGCGCGACATGTCGGGCAAAGTGCAGATGGTTGCATTGCCAAATCATGCCGAAGCACACGCGCTTGCAAATACTGTGAGGTCGGAATGGGTTGTGGAAGTAACCGGCAAAGTGAATGCCCGGCCGGAAAGAATGGTAAACAAAAATGAAATAAACGGCACCATAGAAATCGAAATGCTTTTGGTGGTGATTTTGAATGAAGCAATTACTCCGGCTATCGATGTTCGCAGCGATGGCATGGAAATCGGTGAAGATGTCCGTCTTGAACACCGATATCTCGATTTGCGCAGACCACGACTTCAGAAAAATATCAGAAACCGCAGTAAAGTGATGACACTCGTGCGAACTTTGCTTGAGAAAGAAGGATTTTGTGAGATTGAAACTCCAAATTTGACCAATGCCACAGCCGAAGGTTCTCGGGATTTTATCGTACCTTCCAGAATTGAGCCGGGGAATTTTTATGCACTTCCACAATCTCCGCAGCAGTACAAACAACTTTTGATGGCTGCAGGTTTTGAAAAATATTTTCAGTTTGCCCGATGTTTCCGTGATGAAGATTCACGAGGTGACCGTCAGCCGGAATTCACTCAGATGGATTTGGAAATAAGTTTTGCTACTGAAGAAGATGTAATGAACGTGAATGAAAAAATGATCATTGAAGTGGTCCATAAACTCTATCCACACAAAAAGATTCAGGAAATCCCGTTTCCTAAAATCACTTACAAGGAAGCGATGGAAAAATACGGCACTGATAAACCGGATTTGAGAGCTGACAAAAATAACAAAGATTTACTCGCATTCGCATGGACGGTAGATTTCCCCATGTTTGAAAAAGGTGATGATGGCAAATGGACATTCACACACAATCCATTTTCAACGACAAAATCGGAATCAATGGATGATTTGATGGCGAAGAAAAATATTGAAAAAATCATGGCAGCGCAATACGACCTCGTGCTCAACGGCAATGAAGCCGGTGGCGGAAGCATCCGAAACCACAAGCCGGGAGCTTTGCGAAAGGTTCTTGAAATCATGGATTTCAGCGATGAAAAAATTGAGAAAGAATACGGCCACATGCTCAAAGCATTTGAAACCGGTGTTCCTCCGCATGGCGGCATTGCATGGGGGCTTGACCGGCTTGTGATGATTCTTGAAAATGAACCGAATATCCGGGAAGTGATCGCTTTTGCTAAAAACGGTGAGGGAAAAGATCTGATGATCGGCGCACCGGGCGAAGTTTCCGCGGAACAACTGCGGGATTTGGGAATAGAAATCAAAAAGAAAAAATAATATGGAGAATTGCGTATTTTGCAAAATTGGAAAAGGGGAAGTACCAAGCTATAAAATTTTTGAGAATGAAAAATATTTTGCCTTCTTGGATATCAATCCAATGAACCCGGGTCATACGCTTCTCATGCCAAAAAAACATACGGATTACATTTTTGATCTGCCGGATGATGATTATCAGGAATTATGGCGGGAAGCTAAGGATATTGCTCAAAAATTAAAATCAAAGCTGAAATCAAAAAGAATCGGTATTGTTGTGGAGGGATTTGCAGTTTCTCATGTTCATATACATTTGATACCGATAAATAATGCCCACGATATGAATCCCACAAACGCCAAACCTGCCGCAAAAGAAGAATTGGAAAAAATTGCAAAAACAATAAATGACCGATAATCAATTCAAAATCAAAACAGAAGTATTCGAAGGTCCGATGGATCTTCTCCTTAATCTGATTGAAAAAAGAAAACTGCTGATCAATGATGTTTCGCTTGCAAAAGTCACGGATGATTTTATTTCCTACCTGCAAAATAGGGAAATCTATTCAATCAAAGATACTTCTGAATTTTTAGTTGTCGCTTCCACGCTTCTTTTGATAAAATCCAAATCGCTTTTGCCGAATCTCGATCTAGCGGATGAAGAAAAAACCGATATCCATGATCTGGAATTGAAGCTGAAAATTTATAAAAAAATCAAAGAATTGAGCATTCATATTAAAAATAATTTCGGTAAACATATTTTATTTTTCCCGAATGATAGAAAAATACAGCCGGTATTTTCTCCCGATGTTTCGATGACGAAAGAAAATATCTCAAAAGCAATATTTGAGGTCATTAAAAATCTTCCGAAGTTCGAATGCAAGCCAAAAGTCATGGTGATAAAAGTAATTTCACTCGAGGAGATGATTGAAAACCTAACCAAGCGTGTTCAGTCATCAATAAAAATGAGCTTTAAAGATTTTTCCGGCATGGGCAAAGCTGACAAAGTAAATGTTATTGTTTCATTTCTCGCTATGCTTGAACTCGTAAAGCAAGGTATAATAGACGTCAATCAGCGCGAGAAATTCGAGGACATTCACATGGAAACAAAATCCGTCGGCGTGCCGAGTTATTGATTATATGCAAGAAAATACTTTAGAAAAACAAATAGAAGCAGTGCTGTTTTGGAAAGGAGAACCAATTTCAATAAAAAAATTGGCAGTAATTTTTGATAAAAGCGAAGAAGAAATTTCCGCCGCGCTCAAAACTCTTGAGACAAATCTCGCTGACAGGGGAGTCGGTTTAATTTTCAAGGAAAATGAAGTCTCGCTTTCCACTTCAAAAGATGTTTCTGAAATAATTGAAAAATTAACCAAAGAAGAATTGGTCAAAGATCTCGGGCGTGCAGGACTTGAAACACTCTCAATTATCATTTATCAAGGTCCGCTTTCCCGCGCAGAAATAGATTATATCCGCGGCGTGCAGTCAAACTTCATTTTACGAAATCTGATGATCCGCGGCCTCGTGGAAAAAATTTCAAATCCAAAAGATCAGAGAAGTTTCTTATATAAACCGACCTTTGAGCTTCTTAGTTTCTTGGGTGTTACTAAAATAGAAGAAATGCCGGAATTTGCGGAAGCAAAAATAGAAATTGAAAATTATAAGAATGTTGCAAAAACCGAAGAAATAAAAGAAACGGCGGCGGAAGAAGCGGCTATATAGCTATATAAAAGTGATGTATACCTATAAAAAAAAACTTTCAAAGAGGAATAAAAGAATTTTGTTTATCGTCTTTTTTTTGCTTGCCATCATTCTTGTTATTCTGGGTGTGAGAATTTTTGGAAGCATTCGGCAAAAACCGCAGCAACCTGCGCAGGAAGCCCATGATTACTCGCCGGAGCTCGCCGCTGTCCTGGCAAAATCTTTTTATGTCTATGATATGAGCGAGAAAAAAGTTTTATTTGCTAAAAACGAACATGAGGAACTTCCGCTCGCTTCGATTACAAAGCTCATGTCCGGATTGATTATTTCCACCACTCTGCCGGCGACAAGTACGGTAACTGTTACAGAAAATGATTTAATCCGAGGCGAGGATACGAACGGTCTTTTTGCCGGTGAAAAATGGGAAGCTGAAAATCTTCTGAATTTCAGCCTTATCATGTCTTCCAATACCGGAATCTATGCGCTTTCTGATGCGCTGAATTCCTATCTGGGCGGAAACGGTTCGACGACAATCGATTTGATGAACCAAAAAGCGCGCGAACTCGGACTCACTGATACGATTTTTTTCAATGAATCCGGACTTGATCTCAATGCCACGACAAGCGGTGCGTATAGTTCGGCATACGATGTCAGTCTGCTTCTTGATAAAATTTTGACTGCTTATCCGCAGCTCATATCAAAAACGACGGAAAGCGCAGAAGACTTTATTTCCGAAAGCAATATTCGGCATCTCGCAATCAATACCGACACACTTGTAGATAAAATCCCGGGATTGATTGCATCAAAAACTGGCTACACGGATCTTGCCGGAGGAAATCTTGCCATTGCCTTTGACGCCGGAATTGAACATCCAGTTATCATCGTTGTGCTTGGTTCGACGGAAGACGGCAGATTTAGCGATATGGAACAGCTGGTGCACGTAACATTTGAAAAACTTTCTAAATAATATTCATACTGGTTTTTTCCGCCAAAAAGTTCTATAATCGACAGCACAATGCAGATTAATCTCATTAAAGTCATACTGCCATCCGTCATCGCTTTTCTTATCGGAATGGCTTGCACTCCGGTTTTGACCCGTTTTCTTTACAAACACAAAATGTGGAAGAAAAAAGTGAAAACGGTTTCTCTTTCCGGCGGAGGCACGCCTATTTTCAACAGCTTGCATGCGGAAAAAGAAGTCAGTACGCCAAGAATGGGTGGCATTGTCATTTGGCTTTCCGCGGTCATCACCATTGTGCTTTTTTGGATACTGGGGAAAATTTTTGATGGCACATTTTCAAAACTAGATTTTTTGAGCAGAGGGCAAACGTGGATTCCTTTATTTGTTCTTCTGTTCGGGGCTCTGGTCGGATTCGTTGATGACATTCTTGAAATCAGAGGAACGGGAGGAAATTATGCCGGCGGGCTTTCGCTGAAAAAACGTCTTTTCCTGGTCACTATCATTTCTTTTTTTATTTCTCTCTGGTTTTATTTCAAGCTTGATGTTCATTCCGTTAGCATTCCGTTTATGGGAGTCCTTAATACTGGGATATTTTTTATACCAATATTTATTCTTGTCACACTTCTTATTTATTCCGGCGGAGTGATCGACGGCATTGACGGACTTTCTGCGGGAGTGTTCGGTTCGATTTTTGCGGCATATGCGGTCATTGCTTTTTTCCAGAATCAAATAAATTTGGCGGCTTTTTGTGCGGTCATTATCGGATCAATTCTTGCATTCTTATGGTTTAACATTCCACCAGCTCGATTTTACATGTCAGAAACGGGAAGTATGGCGCTGACGATTACCATCGCCGTCGTAGCGTTTATGACCGACTCGCTCGGTAACGGCAGAGGAATCACGGTTCTGCCTGTCATAGCTTTACCGCTTATTATTACAACACTGTCCGTCATCATTCAGGTTTTTTCAAAAAAATTTAGGAGTGGGAAAAAAGTTTTTCTCATCGCGCCGCTCCATCACCATTTTGAAGCTGTTGGCTGGCCAGGATATAAAGTGACGATGCGGTATTGGATTGTCAGTATCATCTGCGCCGTGTTCGGCATTATTTTGGCGCTGATAAAAATTTAATATGTCGAGAAATTCTAGCGTAGACAAAATATTTCTTTTTTCAATCTTCGGACTTGTAGTATTCGGCTTTATTATTTTTATGTCCGCATCCATGGGGCTTTTGGCGACAAGTAGTGCCGAATTCGGTGCGACCGCATTTAAACAAGCATTCTTCGGTATCATCCTCGGACTTCTGGCGTGTTTTCTCTTTTCAAAAATACCGTATAAATTTTTTAAAAAATACGCCTTTGTCATTTTTCTCATTTCGCTTGCAGTCACCTGTGCTGTTTTTATTCCGCATATCGGAGCACGGATCAACGGTGCACGAAGATGGATCATTCTCGCCGGACTTTCGTTTCAGCCCGTCGCACTTTTGAATATCGGCTTTGTGACATACTGGGCGGCGTGGCTTTCGTCTGCCAAAGATAAAGTCTCAAGCATCAAATTCGGCTTGTTGCCGCTTCTCGTTATTTTGGGCATCATCGGCGTGCCGCTTTTGCTTCAGCCGGACACAGATTCCTTTTTGATTATTTGCCTTGCGGGAATCATTATGCTTCTCGCCGCTGGGGGCAAATTCAGGCATATTGTTGTTCTCGGTATTATCGGATTAATTGGCATTAGTGCGATCGCACTCGTCCGGCCGTATGTCATGTCCCGAATCGAAACATATGTTCATCCATCGGAAAACGTCCTGACCTCCGGTTATCAGGTCCAGCAATCTCTGATTGCAATCGGTTCAGGCGAATTTTTTGGCAGAGGTCTTGGGCAAAGCATTCAAAAATATAATTTTCTTCCCGAATCAGTCAGCGATTCGATTTTTGCCGTACTCGGCGAAGAGCTCGGTTTCGTCGGTTGTGTCACCGTTATCGCTCTGTTGCTTTTTTTCATATTCCGGGGATTTCGCATAGCTGTCAAAGCGCCGGATTCTTTCAGTGGACTTTTGGTCGTTGGAATTGTTATAATCATAGCAATCCAGTCATTCGTGAATATCGGTTCGACAATCGGCATCGTTCCTTTTTCCGGAATTCCTCTTGCTTTTTTCAGCCAAGGCGGAACATCAATGCTTGTTATGCTTGCCGAATTGGGAATTGTTCTGAATATTTCAACATTCGAGAAACTTTAAAACAATGAAAATACTTTTAACAGGCGGCGGATCAGGAGGGCATTTCTACCCTCTAATCGCAGTTGCGGAAGAAATAAACAAAATAGTCAAAGATGAAAAACTGCTTCCAGTGGAGCTTTTTTATATCTCGGACGCGCCGCATGACGCCGATATGCTTGTTGAAAACAATATTCAATTTATAAAAATCTCTGCCGGTAAAGCTCGAAGATATTTTTCATTATTAAATTTTTTTGACATATTCAAAACATTCGGCGGCATTGTCTCGGCAATGATAAAAGTTTTTACTATTTTTCCTGATGTTATCTTCAGTAAAGGAGCATATACCAGTTTCCCTGTGCTTGTCGCAGCAAGATTTTTTGGCATACCGGTCATCATCCATGAATCAGATTCGGTTCCCGGAAGGACAAATCTTTGGGCGGGGAAGTTTGCAAAAAGAATTGCTGTATCGTATCCTGATGCTGCACAATTTTTTGATACGAAAAAAGTCGCTGTCACTGGCAATCCGGTAAGGAAAAATATTTTACTGGCACAGACGCCTTCAGCTGCTCACCAATTTTTGAATCTCAAAGATAATATTCCTGTTATCCTTGTGCTCGGCGGTTCGCTCGGCGCCAAAATCATCAACGAAAATATTGTGACCATTCTTCCGGATCTTGTCGCAGAATATTATGTCATTCATCAAATTGGCAAAAATAACATGGAAGAAACGATTGCACTCGCAAACACTGTGCTCGGCGACAATCTGCATAAAGATCATTACCGACCATTTGATTATTTGGATAATCTCAACATGAGCATGGCTGCCGGAGTCGCAAATCTCACCATAACGAGAGCCGGCTCGACTATTTTTGAAATCGCCAACTGGGGAATTCCGAGCATCGTCATACCGATTACCGATTCAAATGGTGATCATCAGAGAAAAAACGCCTATTATTACGCCAGATCCGGCGGAGCGACGGTTATTGAAGAGGGGAATCTGTCTCCGCATATTCTGCTTGCAGAAATAAAAAGAATTATGGATGACGTAGCAATCATGAAAAAGATGTCAGATGGCGCAAAAAGTTTTGTCAAAACCGACGCTGCTGAGCTTATTGCAAAAGAAATATTGAATCTTGGATTGAAACATGAAAAATAAATTTTTATCAAATAGTTCCAAATCGGCATTGTTATTTTTTCTTATTATTTCCCTGTTCTTATATATTGCAAATTATGTCGTCTATTTGGCACTCATAACTATTTTTGGAATTGTTCATACTAGTATTCTTATTTTTATTCTTGGCATTCTTTCGGCAAGTTTTATTATTTCCAGTGTCCTCGGCATGCGGGCATACAATCCGTTTACGCGTTTATATTATCTTATCTCATCACTATGGATGGGATTTTTTACCTATGTGTTTCTTGTTTCCGCGCTTTATGGATTTCTTTTTATGCTGACTGGGCAATTGTATGTGATAATAGGAAAAATCCTTCTCTGCACTGCTTTGTTTTTCAGCATCTACGGAATTTTCCATGCAGGAAAAATCATCATAAAAAATATTACTGTACAGCTGCCAAACTTACCAAAACAATGGCATGGGAAAAGAGCGATATGGATCAGTGACCTGCATGTCGGACAATTATATGATAATCTCTTTACACAAAAAATTGTTGAAATGATAAATAACATTCAGCACGATATTGTTTTTATCGGCGGTGATCTCTATGACGGCACTCAAGCGCCGGATTTGATTAAAGCCGTACTACCGCTTCAAAATTTGAACGCTCCGCTTGGAACATATTTCATTACCGGCAATCATGAGGAATTCGGAGACAATAGCAAATTTATCGAAGCTATCAAATTAGCAAATATTCACACACTGCTAGACGAAATGGTTGAAATCGACGGTGTGCAAATTATCGGCGTTGATTATCGCACCGTTTCTCATAAAAATGAATTTAAAAAGATTCTTGCCACAATATCATTTGATCCGCATAAACCATCCATTCTTCTCAAACATGATCCAAAAGATATCGAGGTGGCGGCGCATGCCGGCATTTCATTTCAGATTTCCGGACATACTCACAAAGCGCAAATCTGGCCCTTGAGCCTAATTGCCAAAATTATTTATGGTAAATTTGTATATGGTTTTCATGTATTCAAAAAAATGCAGGTTTATACTTCAAGCGGTGTCGGCACATGGGGACCGCCCATGCGAGTCGGCAGCAATTCGGAAATTGTTGTTTTTACCTTTGAATAAAAGGTAATAAAAAAACATTAAAAATCTGGTGAAATATGCTATAATTTCACAATGGAAAAACAAAAAATCATTGCTCGGTTTCCACCAAGCCCAACCGGATGGTTTCATATTGGTAATGCCAGAACAGCCCTTTTCAATTACTTTTTTGTAAAAAAAAATAACGGCACTTTACTTTTCCGTCTTGAAGACACTGATCGCGAACGGTCAAAGAAAGAATATGCCGATGATATTATTGAGGGTCTGAAATGGCTTGGTATTGATATAGATTTTAATCACATTTACAAGCAGTCTGAACATTCAGAAACATATAAAAAATATCTGGAAAAAATCATTGCCGAAGATAAAGCGTATATTTCAAAAGAAGAAGTTAAAAAGGAGGGACAGCGGGCAGAAGTTATTCGCCTGAAAAATCCAGGCAAAAAAATTACCTTTACTGATATGATCCGTGGAGATGTTACCGTGGACACAACTGAGCTCGGAGATTTTGTCATTGCAAAGTCCGTCAGTGAACCGATCTATCATTTTGCCGTCGTTGTCGATGATTTTGAGATGGGAGTCAATCATGTCATCCGTGGTGAAGATGGAATATATAACACTCCGAGGCAAATTTTGATACAGGAAGCAATTAACGCGCCTCGACCTGTTTATGCTCACATGCCTTTTATTTTAAACTCTGACAGATCAAAACTTTCAAAAAGAAAAGAGGGGGAATTGGTATCTCTCAAATATTATCGCAAGCAAGGATATTTGCCAGAAGCAATGGTGAACTTTCTGGCTTTTTGCGGATGGAATCCGGGCGGAACCGAGGAATTACTGTCTATGGATGAGATCATAGAAAAATTTGACATTATGAAAGTCCAGAAAGCCGGTGCAATTTTCAACAAAGAAAAACTTTTGTGGATAAATAAAGAATATATTAAAAAGCTTCCAATAGAAAAAATTATTGAGGAAATTATTAAAAGATTCCCGAAAGAATATCAGGATGAAAAAATCATTGAAAAAATTGCGCCCATCATTGTCGACAGAATAAATGTTTTTTCTAATATTGATACAATGGTAACCGATGGGGAAGTCCAATATTTCTTTGAAGCACCAAAAATCCAAAAAGGGATGGTTGTTTGGAAAAAAGGCGGAACGGAAAAAGAAGCGGAGGAAAATCTGCGATCCGTCCTTGTTTTACTTGAAAAAGCATCTGATTTTTCTGCTTTTTCTTCTGCTGATGCACTTAAAAAAATACTTATGCCATTTGCCGAAGAAAACGGAAGAGGGAATGTTCTCTGGCCGCTTCGCGTTTCCCTTTCAGGAAAAGAAAAATCCTCCGATCCCTTTACCTTGCTTACTGTCCTTGGTAAAGAAGAATCGCTAAAAAGAATTAAATCTGCGATAGATGCTTTACAATAAATTTGTGATATAATGCTAGAAAGGTTATTTTATCCATTTAAATAAATTCTTATGAAATATAACAAAGGAGGATTGATCATGGACATAATCATTATTGTCGTCATACTCATCGTTTTGGGCTATTTTGGCGTTAATATTAACAACGTGATTCATTCTCAGCCTGTGCAGGCAAATTTTGCTTGGTTTTGGAGCATACTACAAACTATTTGGGGATGGATTTCTGGCCCCGTCATGTGGTTCTGGAATACACTTATCATTGGCGTTCTCTGGAATGGAATAAAAGCCGGATTGGGAAAATAAACATGGTATTAAATAAATGGTTAGTTTTCTCATACTCTAGATATAGTACCGCAAAGATATATTGTGCGACATGCTTATAATTTCTATACCTATATTCCCCTTTGTAAAATAAAAACTCCCTTTCGGGAGTTTTTATTAATTTATAATCTTGTTTTTTATCTCATTGCGACTAAATTAGTTGAAGTTGCAATTGACGCTTCATCTCCTTTCCAACAATCTGATGATGAATCCCATGGTTTTGTGCCTTCCTTTTCATAAAGGTATTTTGCATAAGCCATATTGCCTTCAGACGTGTTGAGATCATCACCAAGGGCTTTAGCTTTACTTCCTTGATAATATTTGTTGATTTGCATGACACCCACGTCGCCTTTGTTGACTACGCCTTTCAAAACGTTGCCATTCGCGTCATATTGCCTAAAGCTTGATTCGCAAAAGGCTATATCGGCGAGAATTGGCGTATCTTTGAAGTACGCTTCAGCTTGCGCTTTTATTCCTTCGTTTGTCGGTATGGTCGTAGTGGCTTCTATTGCTACTGTCGGGGTTACGTCAGTGCTTGCAGCTGAATTATCAGCTACAGCTCCTGTCGGTCCTCCGTAGATTGATGAGAAGACGAAAAACGACGTTGTTATAAGTTCCATCATAATAAAATCAGCCTTACTTGGCTGACTTCAATATGTTAGCATATCTGAATTAAACTGTCAATAGTTAGACCACTATTTTTGACTATAGTCAAATACAAAATATGGCTCTAATTAGCCGTTATTTTATAAATTTGCTCATGTTTTTTGACTGTTAACTTTTCAAGATTTTAATTTAATCAGGAACAATTTGCCGCTGGCGTCAGACCAGCAGACTTTGCAGCAGCAATCGTCGCAATCCATGTGTATAATATCTTGCGATTGTGTTTCACTAATTCAGCATATGGATTGTCCATTTTTTCTTGTGCGCGAGCTACTAAATGACCAATCATTGCTTTCTTCTATTTTGGTGTTGCTTTGTCAAATAACTCTGACAATTCATTCTTTTCTTTTTCCATATTATTTTTTCTTAGCTTGTTGTGATAATTTTGATTCTAGTTTCGCTTTATTTATTCAAAGTCATTTAACTAGGGTAATTAAGTATATAGTTCCCTTATTTTTAATATCAATGAACCTCATTTTTGTCGCGCTCAAAAAAGGCTTGATTTTTCTGGTAAAATCTTTTATACTCATTTCGTAAAGATTATATCAGACATCTCGGGAAAAAGGGATGATTTTAATTCAATAAAAATACAATGGCACACAAGAAAGCAGCTGGCGCATCAAAAAACGGGAGAGATTCCAATCCACGGTATCTTGGCGTGAAAATCAATAGTGGCGAAGCTATAAAAACCGGACAAATCATCATAAGACAAAAAGGTAGAGATACTCTTGCTGGCAAGAATGTTGGTGTCGGCAAAGATCACACGCTTTTCGCGCTTGCAAATGGCACCGTCGAATTCAAAACAAAGAGAAAAAATAATTTTGATTCCACAGTGACGAGGAGAAATATTGTAAATGTAATCTAAAAAATAAATTAAAAAGCTGCGCCCAAAGGGCGCAGCTTTTTAATTTATTTTTATTCTTCTGCTTTTACAAAAACAACGAGTTTGTATGTTTGGTCCTCTATCTTTATTTCTATGATATGCTCACCTATTTCTTTCAATGGCTTCTCGAGTTCAAAATGTTCGTCTGAAAGCATTATACCAGTTTCCTTTTTGAATTCCTCAATAATTTGATCTTTCTGAATGCCGGCAAACAAATGTCCTTTGTCGTTCACTTTTCCACTGATATGAAGCTTTCCATTTGGCAGTTTTGTCAGAGCATACTCAAATGCTTTCTTAAACTCCTCTTTCATGACGCCATCCTGTTTTTTCTTTGCTTCAACAAACTTTATGTAGCTTGAAGTTGCCGGCACTGCCATCCCGCTCGGAATAAGCGAATTGATAGCGTAACCGTCCGCGACCTCTTTCATCTCGTATTTCTTGCCGATCTTTTTCGCATCTTTCAATAATATTATTTTCATATTTTTATACTAGTCGATTTAATTTGTGCCGTCAAGAAGAGAAATCGCTTTGTCCATCTGAGGATCTTTTCCAGCGGCGACATCAGCATCCGTCATCGACACGTTGTAATCCGGCGTAAGTCCGTTGTCTGAAATCGATATACCGTCCGGTGTCAGCCATCTGGCTATGGTTATTTTGAGTGACGTGTCCGGAGTGATCTGCATTAATTCCTGGACAGAACCTTTGCCGAATGTTCTTGTGCCCACAAGCTTGGCAATGCCATGTTCCTGAAGAGCTCCCGAAAGAATTTCTGCTGCTGATGCTGAACCTTGATTTACCAAAATTATCATTTTCAAATTGCTGTTAAACGCGTTATATCCTTTGCTTCGATATACTTGTTCCGGAGTGCTCGAACCAAAATCTTCTCGGACCACGACATCGCCAAGTGGCAAAAACCAGCTTGCTATATCAACGGCAGAATCCAAATATCCACCTGGATTGCCTCGCAGATCCAAAATTAATTTGCTCTTTCCTGATTGGACAAATTCCCGAAGAGCCACTTGAAATTGACTCGCGGACGGTTCATAAAAATTATAAAGACTGATAACAAAAACATCGCCCTTTGTTGCCGTATCAACGGTCGGAATATTAATCACCGCTCGTACCAATTTGAAATCAAGCGGTTTTGCCTGTCCGGCTCGGGAAAAAGTCAGATCAACTGTCGTGCCAGCTTTGCCTCGTATCATATCAACGGCGGTATCAACATCAATGCTTGCAGTCGAAGTGCCGTCAATAGAAAGAAGAATATCCCCAGTCTTGATACCGGCATCGTAAGCCGGTGTGCCTTTGAGCGGCGCCACAACGACAATGTTGCCGGCATCATCAAGCGCAAGTTCCATCCCGACTCCTTCAAAATCTCCGCTGATATTCGTATTGAAATCTGTGCTCTCGGACGGTGGCATAAATACTGTGTAAGGATCTCCGTATGCCGATGTCAGTCCCTGGATCGCAGCGTAAATTTTATCGGCGTTTGTCGGAGTTTTTACATTTTTGTGTGTTTGGACGAATTTTTCATCAAGCGTGTTCCACACAGTCCAAAATGGCGTCATATCGATTGTTGACGAAGAAACCGTTCCTGAACCGTCATCTACGATATTTAAAACTTCTCCGGATGAATTATACCCACTTGTCTTACCTACGTAAATACCAAGCCCAAATACGATAAGTGTCAATATCGTTGAAAGAATAACTATTTTATATTTTTTCATATGTTCGCTGGTCATAACTGTAAAAGCCATTATCTCAAAATAATCTTCCGTTGTCCAATAAAATTGGCTGGATTTGCATATTGCGATGTGATAAAATTTATAAATATGAATAATGAAAAACCACTCACGAGAAATGAATTGCGAAAATTAAGACCATCAGTACGGAATTTTTATCTTCTTCAGATGGAACATTTAACAAAAACGGAAAAGCTGGCGGCATGGATTACCAAAAAAGTCGGTTCCATGGGATTTTTTTACGTATTGATCATCTGGACAATTCTCTGGCTCGGCTGGAATATCATCGCGCCGGTCAGTCTCCGGTTTGATCCGTTTCCCGCTTTCGTGCTCTGGCTTTTTATATCAAACCTCATCCAGATGATTCTCTTGCCTATCGTCATGGTCGGGCAAAATTTACAGGGATATCACACCGATGTCCGCGCGCAGGCGGATTTTGAGCTCAATCAGGTTGCGGAAAAAGAAATCGACACCATTTTAATTCATTTGGAAAACCAGAATGAAATCATGATGAAAATTTTGCAAAAACTTGAGCAAAAAGAAATTAAGAAAAAATAAATGAGCCAGTCCCTCTATCTTTATAATACTCTCACCAGGAAAAAAGATTTATTTGTGCCGATAAAAAAGGGCAAGGTTGGCATGTATACATGCGGACCGACTGTCTACAATTATCCGCATCTCGGCAATATGCGCACCTATATTTTTGAGGATTTGCTCAAACGCGTTTTGTTTTACAATGGCTACAAAGTGGATCATGTGATGAATATCACCGATGTTGGGCATCTGACGAACGACCGCGATATGGGTGAGGACAAAGTCGAGAAAGAAGCGAAAAAAGAAGGCAAAACCGCATGGCAGATTGCAGAATTTTATACTGAAGCTTTCAAAAAAGATTTAAAAAATCTAAACATTCTCTTCCCCACCACATTTTGCAAAGCAACAGACAATATTCCCGAGCAGATAAAACTTATACAAAGACTTGAAAAAAAAGGATTTACGTATAAAACGAGTGATGGAATTTATTTTGATACGTCAAAATTTCCCGATTACGGGAAATTGTCTGGACAGAAACTTGAGGATTTGAAAGAAGGCGTCCGCGTCGAAGTAAATACAGAAAAAAAGAATCATACCGACTTTGCACTTTGGAAATTCTCCCCGAAAAATGAAAAAAGACAGATGGAATGGCCAAGTCCGTGGGGTATCGGTTTCCCCGGTTGGCATATTGAATGTTCGGCAATGAGTTTGAAATATTTGGGAGATCATTTTGATATTCACTGCGGTGGAGTGGATTTCATTAACTTGCACCATACCAATGAAATAGCCCAAACAGAAGCTGCTACAGGCAAAAAACCATGGGTGAATTATTGGATACATGGAGAATTTCTGAATCTTTTAGACCGGAAAATGTCAAAAAGTGCAGGAGATGTGATTACTGTTGAAAATGTTTTTATAAAAAAAAATATTAATCCTATCGTCTATCGTTTTGCCAACCTAACCGTTCATTATCGAAAGCAGATGGAATGGAATGATGAAATATTGCAAGCAGCAAAAAATGGCTTAGAGAATTTGTATGCAAAGATTGGAAATCTCGGTGATAAAATTGGAAAAATAAATAATGGATGGAAAGAAAAGTTTTTAAATGCCGTGAATGATGATCTGAATATGCCGCAGGCGATGGCGATATTGAATGAAATGCTGAAGTCTGACATCTCCCCTGCCGAAAAGCTTACGACAGCGTTTGATTTTGATACCGTGCTTGGGCTTGATTTGAAATCAGTGACTACAAAAAATTCAATGGAAAAAATTCCAGAGGAAGTGCAAAAACTTGTGGAAGAAAGAAAACTTGCCCGGCAAAATAAAGATTGGAAAAAGTCGGATGAATTGCGTGATGAAATCGCAAAGCTTGGATATGAAGTAAAGGATACGACAGAAGGACAAGAAATAAAGAAACTCGGTTAAATTTTCTCCACAATTTAACCACACATTGTGCCAATAGTCGCCATTGCGGTGAATTTTTACGCTTGTTAAAATGAAACTAACAATTTCATGGCAACTGAAACGCGAAAAATAAATATCAGGATTCCTCCACAAAATACCGAATCGGAAATGGCGCTGCTCGGCTCCATCATGCTTCGCCCGGAAGTCTTGCCGGAAATCATGGACCTGCTCGTGCCAGAAGCTTTTTATACGCAAAAACACAAAACAATTTTTTCTGCGATGGCGGAGCTTTACAAACGGCAGGAACCGATTGATCTTTTGACGCTTTCATCCAAACTCAAAGAATCTGGCGACTTGGATCGTGTCGGTGGTGCAAGTTTCCTGACCGAAGTGGTGAATTCAGTTCCCTCTTCAACGAATGCCGAACATTATGCGGAAATAATTCAGAAAAAATATATCATGCGACGGCTCATCGAAGCAGCGGAGCATATCGGCAATCTCGGCTACGACGAAGAAGCTGAGCTTCTCGGTATTTTGGACAAAGCGGAGAAAAAATTATACGAAGTGACAAGCAAAAATCTTTCTGGAAAATATGTCCAGATGAAAGATGTTATCAATACTGCGATGGATCGGCTCGACCGGCTTCATAACAGTAAAGATGAAATCCGCGGCGTGCCGACAGGATTCAAAGATCTTGATTTCAAACTTTCCGGTTTGCAGAATTCCGATCTGGTCATCCTTGCCGCGCGGCCAAGCATGGGAAAAACTTCTCTCGCGCTTGATATCGCCCGCAACGTAACGATACGTTCCCAGATTCCGACTGTGATATTTTCCCTTGAAATGTCGACGCAGCAGCTCGTCGACCGCATACTCGCCGCTGAAGCTCGCGTCGATGCATGGAAGCTTCGCACAGGCAAACTTTCGCTTGACAGTGAATTCGACAAAATCCGCAGCTCGCTTGACCCGATTTCTAAAGCTCCTCTTTTTATCGATGACCAGGCGGCGAATAATATTTTGAAAATGCGCTCCGTGGTGAGGCGGTTGAAGCATGAGAAAAATCTCGGGCTTGTGATTGTAGACTATCTTCAGCTCATGGCGCCGGTACAGACGAAAGGCGGAGACAATATGGTCCAACAGATCACCGAGATATCACATTCGCTCAAGCAGCTTGCAAAAGAATTCGACATCCCTGTCCTTGCTCTTTCCCAGCTTTCCCGTGCCGTTGAATCCCGCGGTGGCAGACCTCGCCTTTCCGATCTGCGAGATTCGGGTTCTATCGAGCAGGACGCGGATGTCGTTATGTTTATCCATGCTGACCAAAATGAAGACGGCGTAGGCAAAAAACAGACAGCCGAAATACTGATCGAAAAGCACCGAAACGGTCCAACCGGAAAAGTAGACCTGTTTTTTGATCGTGATAAAGCAACATTCCTGACTATGGATAAGGATAATTTCGGGGATTTCAGCCAGACAAGCGAAGTATTTTAATATGAACTCAATCGAAAAACTTATCAAAATATTTTCCGAATTTCCCGGAATCGGGCCAAAACAAGCGAGGCGTTTTGTATATTTTTTAATTACTCGATCGCAGGGGTATATCGAGGAATTTAAAAATGAAATCAGCGAGCTGAAATCCGATATTGAATCCTGTGCTGATTGCAAACGATATTTCTCGATTTCTTTACAGAAAGGTAAACAAGTAAATGGCACAAATCTCTGCGGTATTTGTGCGGATGAAAGACGCGACAAAGAATTGCTGATGATTGTCAGCCGGGATATTGATCTCGATAATATTGAGAAAAGTCATCCCTTTAATGGAAAATATTTTGTCCTTGGCGGGCTTGTGCCAATACTCGACAAAAACCCGGAACAAAGAATTCGCCTAAAAGAATTGCTTTCACTCGTGAGTAGAATTTCAGAGAAAAGTCTGAAAGAAATTATTCTCGGGCTTGATGCAAATTCCGAAGGTGAATATACGGCGGAACTTTTGAAAAACGAACTCTCCCCCATTGCGTCAAAATACAGCATCAAAATTTCCGAACTCGGCCGCGGACTTTCGACGGGCACCGAGCTTGAATATTCCGATCCGGAAACAATCAAAAATGCACTGAAAAATAGGAGTTAAAAAAATAAAATTAAATCAAAAGAGCGGCGCCTTTGGCGCCGCTCTTTATGTATATGTATTTATTTAATCGCTTCAATTTTTACCTGGAAATATGGCTGTCGATGACCATTCTTTTTGAAATATCTGCTCTTTTGTTTGTAATGAATGACGGTAATTGTCGGAAGCTTGCCGATTTTTTCAACGCTCGCTTCCACTTTCGCACCTTTGATGTAAGGCATTCCAATGGAAGTATCTTTGCCGTTATCCACAAGCAAAACCTGATCAAAAACAATTTTATCGCCAATTTTTGCGGTATCCGAAAGCTTTTCAATTTTGAGAGAATCGCCCTTTGAAACCTTATATTGCTTGCCTCCTGTCTTGATAATTGCAAATTCCATAGGTCACCATACTACCCGAAAATTGAATTTTTTGCAACTGTTCTATAACATGCTAGAATGATTGCATATCAAATAAAATAAAAATTTATGAATGAAGAACAAAAAATGGAAGTCCAGAAAAATAATCTTTCAATACCGGGAGCTATTATTGTCGTCGGTATTTTAATCGCGGGCGCCATACTTTTGTCAAATAAAAGCAACATTCCGGCTCCGGCAAATACCACTCAAGTATCGCCATCAAATATTTCATTGAAACCGGTCAGCGCAAGCGATCATATTCTCGGGGATCCGAATGCACCGATTGTCATCGTGGAATTTTCCGACCCATCCTGTCCGTATTGCAAGATGTTCCAAAGTACGATGGAAACAATCATTGCAAATTATGGCGCAACAGGAAAAGTTACTTGGGTTTACCGAGATTTTCCACTTACCAGTCTCCATCCGAATGCGCAGCATGAAGCGCAAGCATTTGAATGCGTTGCAACCCTTGGCGGCAATACTGCATTCTGGAATTATGAAAAAGAATGGTATAGCGTCTTCCCGCTTCAAGGAGCGACGGATCGCGACACCGCTTCAGATACGGCTCAATTGATGCAGGTCGCGCAAGATAACGGCATCAACACGGCACAATTCAATGATTGCCTTTCCAACAACACAACCGCTCAAGCAGTGGAAAATGATTATAATGACGGAGTCACTGCCGGTGCGCAAGGCACGCCGTACAGCATCATGATTTTGAAAACACCCCTCACAAGCGATGAAGCAACAGCAATAGAAACATATATTGCTAGCAACAATTTGACGCAAAATATCACTTTATCTTCAGACAATAAAGATATTGTGCTCGATGGTGCAATACCTCTGGAAAATGTGACTTCAATAATCGATATGGTACTGAAATAATTAATTTTTCGTCATCACTTCCCGCAGTTTGCAGTATTCGCATTTTTTGTCCGAACATTTTTTATCCCAAAATTCAAAACTTGCGATTTCTGTTGTAAATTTTTGAATGATGGAAATTAATTCTTTTGTATCTTCATTCGTAGTGGCAAATTTTTCTTTTTTGTATTTTCCTTTATCGTCCGGTTGAGACTCTGATAGCGTTCCTCGAAGGTCATGTAGCTATTTTAGCACAAAGCTAAAATATATCCGTCAGCGGACTTCCAAATCCGGTAATGTAATCATAATGTTTTCGTGCAGTGCAATAATACGTGCAGGAACTATTTTTTTGTGGATAACTTTTAGAAATAAAAACGGGCGACCGAAGGTCGCCCGTTTTTATGATTTTTATTTTTAATAACTCTGCAACTTCCCTATTTTTTCATGCTGGCGGATTTTTTCATGTGCTTTGGCTTCAATCTGGCGGATACGCTCGCGGGTAACGCCGAATTCCAAGCCAACTTCTTCAAGTGTGTGAGTGACACCATCAATTAAACCATGTCGCATCTCAAGAATTTTCCGTTCTTTGAGCGAAAGGTCATTGAGAATTTCCTTGACCTGATCGGAAAGAATTCTGCGGGAAGATTCCTGATCCGGAGAAAGTATCTTGTCATCGGCGACAAAATCACCAAGTGTGGACTTGCCATCATCATCATCACCGACAGGATTTTCTAGAGATAATGTGTCCTGATCAATCTTTTCAATCATGTAAACTTTTTCCACATCAAGCCCCATTTCAGTCGCGATCTCATCCTGCAATGGCTCTCTACCCAAATCCTGCGAAAGTCTGCGGTAGACTTGCTTGTATTTTGCAATCGTTTCCACCATGTGCACCGGCACGCGGATCGTACGAGACTGGTCGGCAAGGGCGCGAGTAATGGCCTGGCGGATCCACCACGTCGCGTAGGTTGAAAATTTAAAACCTTTTGTCCAGTCAAATTTATCAACAGCTTTAAACAAACCAAGATTGCCTTCCTGAATCAAGTCCAAAAGGGTCAAGTCAGCGCTCCTACCGACGTATTTTTTGGCAATGGAAACAACGAGGCGCAAGTTTGCCTTTGCCAGAAGATTTTTTGCCTCCATATCTCCGGCAAGAATTTTTCTCGCCAAATCTTTTTCCATCGAGGCACTGATGAGCGGATACTGGCCGATTTCTTTCAAATATATCTGAATGGAATCATAACCGGCGTCCGATGAGCGTCCGCCATAGGCGTATTTTTTAATCTGATCATCATTCGTCTCAAGCAAGCCGCCGCCTTCCAAAACATCAAGTCCGGCAACGACAAATTTATTATATAAATCATCGAGAAAAATGACATCGTCCTCAACTTTCGGAAATTCCTTCAAAATTTCATCGTAGGTGATAAAACCGCGCTCCTTGCCTTTAGCAATAAGCTTCTCTGCTTTGACTTCCCATTCTTTTTTCTTGGCAGACATTTTAGGCATTTTGGCTGAAACTTTTTTTACCGGTTTTTTGACCGCCGGTTTTTTTGAAATTTTCGCTTTTTTTGTTTTGTTTTTCTTTGTCATATGTTTTGTGTTGATAAAAAATTTATAAAAGTTTCTTTTTGTCCTCTCTGATTTGTTCCATCCGCCGGCTCAAATCCATATTGCGTACCATCAGACTTTTCTTTTTCTCGTCATCTTTCGTTTTTGTCATCTCAACCGCAAGCGCAATCCGTTCTTTGTTGATCGCTTCTTCGGTGAGCCCGAGAAGGAGAATATCTGTCTCTTTTCTCATTTTCTTTTCTGGAAAATTTCCGTAATATGCTTCTGTCTCAAAAGCCAGCTCGCCTGACAAAATTTTCATTTCTTCATCAAACTTTTCATATTGTTCCTGCCCGATAATATCTTTCACTTCTTCCCGCAATCTCGCAAGTTCTTGATTTTTGTGCGGCGAACTTTCATCTTTTGCAATAATGCCCGCGATGGTGCGCTCGACCGAACCTTTTTTTAAAATATCGTTATTTATAGCCATATTTATTGCACTATTTTCCTCTCCTTTTTCCGGCTTGAATTCATCATTGAGCTTCACTTTTTTCAAATCGTCCCAAATGAATTCTTCTTTCGCGCCGATGATTTCTGAAATTTTCGTCACATATCGCCCTTTGTCTGTATCGCTTTCAAGCAAATAAATATATGGAAGAACTTTTGTTTTGATTGCCGACCATAGTTTCTTTTTATCAGTTTCTGTTGCCGTAATCCTGTTGAGCAAGAAATCGATCAGATGAACGGAGTTTTTCAAAACGGTTTTAAATTGCCCTTTATCTTTCAAAATTAAATCTGCCGGATCAATACCCGCTGGCATTTCCGCAATTTTGACTTCCATTTTTGCCGAAAGTGCCAAAGCCCATCCCCGCTCTGCCGCTTTTGCACCGGCATCGTCGCCGTCAAATGTCATGATGATTTTATTTGAAATTCTCCGCAATAAATACAAATGTTCAATCGTCAATGCCGTGCCACTTGATGCCACGGCATTTTCAAATCCCGCCTGATGGCACATGAGCAAATCCATCTGGCCTTCGACGAGAATCGAAAAATCAAATTTGTGTATCGCCTGCTTTGCCGCGTAATAGCCATAGAGAACTTTTGATTTATCAAAAATTTCGGTCTGCGGGCTGTTGAGATATTTCGCCGACTTACCGTCATCATGCAGAATCCTGCCGGAATACGCGATCACCCGTCCGGCAGCATCAAAAATCGGAAACATGATCCGTCCACGGAATCTGTCGTAGGTATTTTTGCCTTCGGTTTTCGTAATGCCTGCACGCTCCATTTCGCTCTCCGTAAAACCTTTTGATTTTAAATAATCCGAAATGGATCGCCATTCGTTGCGCACATAGCCGATCCGCCATTCTTTGATTGTCTTTTCGGTCAGTCCCCTGTTTGTGAGATATTCGAGTGGTATCGCTTCATCGGCAAGATTCCTTTCCAAGAAAAATGTCGATGCTTCAAGAAGCTGATAGAGTCGTTCCTTTTTGTCCGAATGTTCCGCAGTGTATCGCTCAAGCTTGACTCCCGCGCGCTCGGCAAGAATTTTCAGAGCGCCGACAAAATCAATCCCTTCGAATTTCTCGACAAAAGTGAAAATATCCCCCTTTTCTCCGCAGCCGAAACAATAATAGCTGCCGCGCTCCGGAGACACAAAAAAAGACGGTGTCTTTTCATTATGAAATGGGCACCTTGCTTTGAGAGACGCTCCGGCCCGCTCAAGCTTAACGTATGAGCCAACAACGTCCTCAATCTTCAATCGTTCTTTTATTTGTTCTACGGAAGATGACATAATTTTTGATCAATCACCAACCTTCGCACTTTTTTATTGTTCGATATCAGAGCTCTCGGTATCGAATTCTTTTTTGAGCTCCTGGATCATTTCGTATTTTTTGCTTCCGCGGAAACCGGTACCTGCTGGGATAATTCTGCCGATAATAACATTTTCTTTCAGACCTTCAAGCGTGTCTTTGGTGCCTTTGATGGCGGCGTTGATCAAAATACGCTTCGTGTGCTGGAATGATGCGGCTGCAAGGAAGCTTCTTCGCGAGAGTGATGACTCGGTAATGCCCATAACCATCGGTTCGGCGGTAAGACCTTCTCCTTTGTTTTCCTTGATTTTTTTATTCTCAAGAACAAAATCAAGTTCATCAATAATATCTCCTTTGCAATAATTTGATGTTCCAGGATTGACGACATTTTTCTTTGCAAACATCTGCTTGACGATGATTTCAATATGCTTTCTGTCCACCGCAGCACCTTGCAATTCATATGGTTTGGACACTTCGCCGATAATGTATTCCATCGCCTTGTCTTTGCCGGCATATTCAAATATCTCATCAATATCCGCTGAACCGTCGGTCAAAAGCTGACCTTTGATAATCTTGTCTCCCGATTTTACAAAGGAAACTCTTTTTGGATTAAACACGTATTCAATTTCGCCAGATTTCTTTGATTTGCCTTTGTCTTCAATGTCAGGAATGACTGTAATGATTTTTTCTTTTCCGAAATCTTTGACTGAAGTGACCGTGCCGTTGACTGTTGAGACAACAGCCGGGCTTTTTGGTCTTCTCTTTTCAAAAATTTCCTCAACTCTCGGCAAACCTTGCGTAATATCTCCACCAACTGATGCTGCACCTCCCGCATGAAAAGTTCTCATGGTCAGCTGCGTTCCCGGCTCACCGATAGCTTGTGCGGCAATTGTTCCAACTGCTTCTCCAATATCAATGAGAGTGCCCTTTCCAAGATCCATTCCATAACACTTCGAGCAAATACCGTGAAGAGTTTTGCAAGAAAGCGGTGATCGAATGATAATCGTTTCTATTTCTGCCGCATCAATTTTCTGCGCATCATTTTTGGTAAGCAACGATCCTTTTTTGAATGAAACATCTCCATTTTTGCTTTCTATATCTTCCGCCAAAACTCTTCCCCGGATTTTTTTTGCCACCGAAGAACCGGTTTCCAAACTTTGCGTTCTCGAAATTGTGATACCGTCTTTTGTGCCGCAATCAACCTCTGTGATGATAATATCCTGCGCAACGTCAAACATTCTTCTCGTCAAATATCCCGCTTTTGCAGTGTTGAGCGCAGTATCTGTCAAACCCTTTCTAGAACCGTTTGTGGTAATGAAATATTCAATCGGGGTCAAACCTTCCTTATAAGAATTAATGACTGGAAATTCGATTGTTTCGCCCAAAACGTTTTGAATCAAGCCTTTCATGCCCGCCATCTGCGTAAGCGAAGCAAGGTTACCTCGCGCACCGGATTTCAACATGTCGTATACCGGGCTGTTTACTCCAAGTGTTCCCGACATTAATTTTTCAATTTCACCTTTGGTATTTTGCCAAATTTCTATATTTAATCTCAATCGTTCCTCTTCAGAAAGAAGGCCTTCATTATATTCCGCCACAACTTTTGCGGATTTTTCTTTTGAATTTTTGATAATTGTGTCTTTTTCTTTTGGAACTTTGATGTCATCAAGACCCCAGGTAATACCAGAATATGTAGCATACTTAAATCCAAAATTCTTGATCTTGTCCATGATTGAACCGATTTTGTTCGGACCGTGTGCAATAATCAAATCATCAATAATCTTGACCATTTGACCTCTGTCTATTTCTTTATTTACAAAAGGATAGTCATCCGGCAAAACGCTGTTGAAGAGCAATCGTCCGACGGTTGTCTCAAACAATTCTCCCTTGAATTGAGCGTATTTTGCTTTTGCTGATGGACGGACTTTTATTTTTGTTCTGAAGCCGACAAGATCAAAATCGTGCGCGGTAATCGCGGCATTCGGCGATGAGAAAAATTTTCCTTCGCCCTTTTCTCCGGAAATGGTTTTTGTCATCCAATAGCACCCGAGAACAATGTCGAGAAGTTTTGATGAAATGGTTGGATCGCCGTCTCCCGGTTTCAAAATATTTTTATCGGATGACATGATCTCTTTTGCTTCAAGCTGTGCATCAATACCAAGCGGCACGTGGACAGCCATCTGGTCTCCGTCGAAGTCCGCGTTAAATGCGGTACAGACAAGCGGATGAACCTGAATAGCATTTCCTTCGATCAAAATCGGTCTGAACGCCTGAATACCGAGGCGATGAAGCGTTGGCGCGCGGTTAAGAAGAACATACTTGTCTTTAATGACATCTTCAAGAATAGCCCAGACTTCGGCAACACCGTCATCGATGAGCCTTCCGGCACCGCGAATATTGTAAGCTAATTCTTTTTTCAAAAGCTGCGAAATGACGAATGGTCTGAAAAGTTCAAGTGCCATGTGTTTCGGTAGACCGCATTGATCAAGGTGGAGTTCCGGTCCGACAACGATAACGGAACGTCCGGAATAATCCACGCGCTTACCAAGCAGATTGGATCGAAACAATCCTCTCTTTCCCTGCAAATTGTCCGCGAGTGATTTGAGCGGTCGTTTCTGCGAAGCATTTCCGAGTGCGGAAAAGAGCGAGTTGCCGTGCCTGATGGAATTGTCAATCAATGCATCCACCGCTTCCTGCAAAATTCTTTTTTCATTTCTCAAAATGACATCCGGCGCGTTGATTTCCTTCAATTTCAAAAGCCTATTATTTCTATTAATAACTCTTCGGTACAGGTCATTGACATCGGATGTTGCAAATCTGCCGCCGTCAAGAGGAACCATTGGGCGAAGTGCTGGAGGAATAACCGGGATTTTTGTGAAGAACATCCATTCCGGCCTTGAATCCGATGCAATCATGGATCTGATGAGCGAAAGTCTTTTGTTTAATTTTTCGCTGTCGATTGCATTTGCTTTTTCCAAGCTTGCAATGACTTTTTTCTCGAGATCGTTCAGATTGATTTTTTTCAAAATTTCATAAATAACTTCCCCGCCGATGCCCGCTTCGAAAGCGGCTCCGTATTTGATGGAGAATTTATGAAACATGACTTCATCAAGAACTTTTCCTTCGGCGATGCTCTCAACTTCCTTTCTGGCATTTGTCGCCATTTCTTTGAGCGCTTCCTTGGTCTTTTCATCGGCAACATTCTTTACTTTATTTTTGAATTCATTTTCAATTTCTTTTAAAATCCGCTCCTTTTCGGAAATGAAAACTTTGGTGATGATATAGCCGGCAAAATAAATGACTTTTTCAAGATCGGAAACGGACATACCCATGATCGAGCCGAGCCTTGACGGCGTACCTCGCAAAAACCAGATATGCGAAACCGGACTTGAAAGTTCGATATGCCCCATTCTCTCGCGTCTGACGATTGAACGAGTGATTTCCACTCCGCACTTTTCGCAGATGATGCCTTTATATCTGATGCCGCGATATTTTCCGCAATAACATTCGTAATCCTTGTCCGGACCGAATATTTTTTCATCAAACAAGCCGCCGCGCTCGGATCGTTGGGTGCGGTAATTGATCGTCTCAGGTTTTGTTACTTCTCCGGATGACCACTTTGCTATCACTTCAGGCGAAGCGAGACCGAGGGAGACAACATTGAAATCTTTTGAGTTTTTCGTTTTCATATTTTTATCTTTTGTATACATGGTGGTTTTTTTATGCTTCTTCCTCGTCTAATTTTTCGTTCTTGAGTTCGACATTGAGTCCTAAGCCCCTCAAGCTGTTGAGCAATACATTGAATGATGCGGGGGTATTCAATTGTTTTATATTTTCCCCTTTAACTATCGAATCAAATGCAGCGGATCGTCCGACAATATCGTCAGATTTAATCGTCAGCATTTCCCTCAGCGTGTATGCCGCGCCGTATCCGAGCAGTGCCCAGACTTCCATTTCTCCAAATCGTTGTCCTCCTCCTTGTGCGCGTCCGCCAAGCGGCTGCTGCGTGATCATCGAATACGGACCAATGCTTCGCATGTGAATCTTATCCTCGACTTCGTGATGCAACTTCAAAATATACATATAGCCGACGGAAATTTCCTGATCATATGCTTGGCCGTCGCGACCGTCATAGAGCTTCATCTTGCCGTTTTCCTTGTAACCTGCTTTTTTCAATTCTTCTTTTATTTCTTCTTCCGTTGCTCCCATAAATGGCGGAACAATTGCCTGGTAGCCAAGTGTGTTTGCGGCAAGACCGAGGTGAAGCTCGAGAATTTGTCCAAGATTCATACGGGAAGGAATGCCGAGTGGCGTCAAAATAACATCAACGGGGGTGCCATCTTCCATATATGGCATATCTTCGACAGGCAAGATTCTCGAGATGACGCCTTTGTTTCCATGTCGTCCGGCAAGCTTGTCTCCGACTGAAATATTTCTCAATTGCGCTATCTCAATGTAAATTTTCTTGATGATTCCGCTCTCAAGCTTGTCGCCGTTTTCCCGGGAAAATATTTTCACGGAAATAACTCTGCCTCGTTTTCCGGATTCCAATCTCTTTGAGGTATCTTTTACATCGCGTGCTTTTTCACCGAAAATTGAGCGCAATAATCTTTCTTCCGGAGTGAATTGTGTTTCACCTTTTGGGGTAATTTTACCCACGAGAATATCTCCCGGCATGACTTCCGCGCCAACTCTGACAATGCCGTCTTCATCCAAATCTTTTAGCTTTCCTTCGCCAACATTCGGAATATCGTGAGTGGTGATTTCCGGACCGAGTTTGGTATCGCGCACTGCCACTTCAAACGGCTCGATATGTACTGACGAAAATTTGCTGTCTTTGACCAATTTTTCAGAAAGAATAATCGCGTCCTCAAAATTCGCGCCTTTCCATGTCATAAAAGCGACAAGAGCGTTCTGTCCAATTGACATTTGTCCATTGACTGATGAAGAGGTATCCGCAAGCAAATCGCCTTTTTTTATTTTCTGTCCAAGCGAGACTGATGGTCGTTGATGAAACGGGGTGAAGCCGTTTGTCCGCGAAAAATTAACTAATTTATATTCTTTTTCTTTTCCGGACTTTGTAGATTTTATGGCAATCCGTGATGCATCAACTGCGCTGACAACTCCTTCTTCTTCGGCATACAGGACTCTTCCTGTGCTTCGTGCGGCTTCCGTTTCAATGCCGGTCGCAACAAGCGGAGCTTCGGCGATAACGCATGGCACCGCCTGCTTCTGCATGTTCGTGCCCATGAGCGCGCGGTTTGCATCATCGTGATTGAGAAATGGCATCATAGATGTGGCGATGGAAAATGCCTGGTTTGCCGAAACGTCGATCAGATCGACATCTTCCCTTTTGACAATCGTCGGCGCACCGTTGAGACGGACCTCGACTTCTTTTTCAGTTATTTTTCCGTCATCATCATATGTCGTTGCGCCGTGGGCGATTTTGAAATTTTCTTCTTCAATTGCATTATAATATTTTACTTCACCGGTAATGATTCCGTTTTTGACTTTTGCATATGGCGTTTCAATCATGCCAAAATCATTTACTTTTGCGTATGTCGCCAAGTTCAAAATCAAACCGATGTTTTGTCCTTCCGGCGTGTGAATCGGACAGACTCTTCCATAATGCGATGGATGCACGTCTCGCACTTCAAAGCCGGCTCGCTCTTTCGTCAAACCTCCGGGACCAAGTGCTGAAAGTCTTCTCAAATGCTCGATTTCTTCGAGAATATTGGTCTGTCCCATAAATTGTGACAGTGGATTGGTAGTGAAAAATTCTTTTATTCTTGCTTGGAGAGGTCGCGGGGATACAAACTGCACTGGCATTTTGATATCCGGATCAACTGTAGACATTCTGTCCTGAATATTTCTTTTCATCTGAGCCATGCCGATGCGGACTTTTGCAGCGAGCAGTTCACCAACAAATCGCACTCTACGAGATCCCAAATGATCGATATCGTCTTCAACAGCCTCCGGATCATTATTGAGTGCAACAATTTTCTTTATAACACTTACCAAATCGTCGAGAGTAATCGCTTTGTTTTCAAGAGATTTTTCATCCATCGACTTTCCGAATCTCTTGTTAAATTTGAATCGTCCGACTTTTGAAATATCGTATCTTTCTGGACTGAATATCGATTTGATGTATTCTCGCGCATTCTCAACTGCCGCAAGGTCGCCATCTCTTAGCCTTTTATATATTTCAATATATGAATCATCCTGCGTTTTCGCATGATCTTTGAGAATCGTCGTCTCAACTGCTTTCAATGTCGTTTCATCTCCTTTAAAAAGATCGAGAATTTCCTTTTCCGTCTTGGCTCCGAAGACTCTCAAAAGCGATGAGATTGCAAATTTTCTTTTCTTGTCGATTTTGACATAGATTGCGCCGTCAGATTCTGATTCTATTTCAAGCCACGCGCCTCTCGCTGGTATGACTTTGGCGCCGAAATAATTTTTCCCTTTCGAGTCATTTGAAGTAAAAAATATTCCGTATGATCGCGCAAGCTGAGGGACGATGACACGCTCGATACCATTGATGATAAACGTGCCGTGATTCGTCATCATTGGAATATCGGAAAGAAATATCTCTTGCTCTATTTCGGAGCCGAGACTTCGATTTTTCAATTTTACTTTTGCTTTGAGTTGGCTTTCGTATGAAATCTTTTTTTCCTTCGCCTCGAATTCATTATGGGACGGAGCTCCGATCTCAAATCCAGTGAATGAGAGCTCGAACTTTTTTTCCGCGTAATCCTTGATCGGAGAAAATTCTTTAAGTACCTCTTTGATACCATCTTTGATAAGCCATTCGTATGAGCGCACTTGATGATCAACCAAATTTGGAATATCAATCAGAGGTTTCTTGAACTTAGAAAAATATTTTTTCGGAAGTTCACCTCCAGTTACACCATCCGCAAGAATGTTTGCCGGTCTTTTTGTCATGTTTATAAAAAAATAATAAACGTTGGTAAAATCAGCTGATAAAAGTATATCTTGCGCAAAAAAATAAGAGCGACGGAATCTGGAAAGAAAATTTTTGTAAGTGTAAATTATACAAAACAAAATAGACACCTCTCCCTTCAAGGTATCCGATTTC
Source organism: uncultured bacterium (assembly GCA_963716205.1). Taxonomy (GTDB): domain Bacteria; phylum Patescibacteriota; class Minisyncoccia; order Phycocordibacterales; family GWA1-40-21; genus Bog-1340. Next base: position 299,811 of record OY970290.1, on the reverse strand, counting down.
CTCTCTAAAATTTTATCTTATTTTTTTAAGCAAGATCTTTGCAACTTATCTGCCTAGTATTTTTGGCGCTTGCACCCGCAACTCATTCCATATAAAGCTTTTAGAGTATATAGGAAACGATATTCAAAGTCAAATAAAAAGTTATCCACAGTCTATTTCCTATTGAGCCACGTCACCGTTATCTGCAATACCGTGGCAAAAACAACCCATAACAAATACGGAATGTTGACATATAAAACCCATGAAGCGTAAGGGAAAATCGCAACAAAAAACCAAATGATCGTTGTAAGAACACATAAAATATCAATTGCAGCAAGCAGATTATTTTTCAAACCAAACTGAATCGGCACAAAAATAACATTGAAAATCAAATTGAGGAAAAACGGCAGAAAAACAATAAACGGTATTTGATTCTCGAGATAAAGATAAGCAACATAGACAAATGAAACAACGATAATCGCATAAAGAAACGTCCATACCGGACCGAAAACTGATGCGGGCGGAGCAAACTTCGGCTTCTTCAGCTGGCTGTACCATTCTTGATTTCTTATTTTTGTATTCATATTTTTATTAAAATTATTTTTCAAACTTTTCCCTCGCATCCCAATACGCGCACCAATCGCAATCCGCGCCTGTAGCTGGCATTTTGCCATCTAGACATTTTTTGATATCAAGCAAAGTTTTTTCCACCCATGTATCAGACCCTTTATACGAAATCAAGTTTACATCAAAATCTATCCTCTTATCAAACGCTTTCCTGTCCATCCTGCCGGTGCAATAAACAAAATATCCAGTATCAATTACCTTTAATCCATTTTTCCGCAAAAGCCATTGATACACTTCCATCTGCCTTTTGTATCCATCTTGCCATTCTTTATCAAGCTCGGTGACTGCTTCTTCTTTTGCTGTGGCTTTATAATCAACAACAATATATTCGCCTTTACTATTTATCCAAAGGTCATCGATGGCTCCGGTGATCAGCATTCCCGTCGACTCGTGCAAGTATCGCACCCCGCCGAAATTTCTTCTCCATTCATCGAGCTCATCGTGCGGCGCAGGCTTGGCGTCCACTCCGTATTCTTTTTGTATCGGATGCTGCTCGCCTTTTATCCGGTGCGCATCAAATTCTTGTTTCAAAAGATGATCCACTGCGCTATTGATAGAAAATGGAAATCCCGGCACGCGCTTCACGCCGAGCTTGTTGTCGAGATAAAAGCATCGCGGGCATTCCAAAAACAAATCTATTTTGGACCGGCTCAGTTTCCAATTCCTCCCGCCATAATTCCACGCTGCTCCCCGTGTGCCTTTGTAGTATTCGGACATATTATTTTTTGAATACTAAAAAATATGGTAACTTGTCCATTTCAACATAAGTGAACATTTCATAATTTGCCCGATGAGCAGTTTTTGAAAGTGTATAATTAGATAAATTCTTTTTTGGCACAAATGGATAGAATCGTATTTCTTGTTTAAATTTTTCTTTTTCTTCCCATTTAAAATTAAGAAAAAGTGGCGGTGTCATATATCCAGACTTTAAAACTTTATTCATAATCTGCCACCCGGCACCAAAAACAACTGATTTTGGTTTATTTTTGTTTGTTTTTACTTGTGCGCGAAAAGAACATCCTGTACATTGAACATCAAATAACGGATAATTAGCTGGGAGCAACATTAATTTTTTTCCACAATTTGGACATGGAACAATCTTAACAATTTCTTTTTCTCCTGAATTTCCAGATTCTTTGTTGCTTATTTTCTTGATCTTTAACATGATCCAATTAGATCATTTTTAGATCCGGGAAGCAAGGTAACAAGAAAAAACTGTGGATAAATGAAAAGAAATTCAAAAGAGCGGCGCTGAAGGCGCCGCTCTTTTGAATTTTCGAATTGTAATTCTACAATCCTTCTTTTTTCAGATTTTCAAAATTCTCTTTTGCTTTCCGCGAAAGCTTGTTTGGTGTTTTGATATTGATCTTCACAAACAAATCACCGCGCTTGCTAGAACCATACGGAATTCCTTTGCCTTTAACGCGAAGCGTTTGGCCAAACTCCACGCCTTCCGGAATTTTCAATTCAATATCGCCATCAAGCGTTTTGAGCTGATATTTCGCGCCGAGCACGGCATCGGTTAATTTGATATTCAATTCTGTAACAAGATTTTTGCCTTCTTTTTTGAAGAGATGATCGTCTTTGACATGAACTCTGATAAACAAATCACCGTTCATGCCGCCTGCTATCGGCTCGCCGGCATTCGGAAGCCGGAGCGTTTGCCCGTCATTGATATCAGCGGGTATGCTTACCGTGAATTTTTCTTCTTTCAATTTCCCCTCTGAAGTCTTTGTAAATCGTATCTGTTTTTGTGCGCCAAAAACTGATTCATGAAATGAGATTTCCAAATCCACGGAAATATCCCTGCCTTTTTTCTGCCGCCGGGAAAAATTTCCTCCGAAAAATTCGCCGAAAATATCTCCGAGATCAAAATCAAAATTCTGCCCCTGCTGAAAGCCGGAAAAATCAAATCCTTCAAAACCCTGACCCGCTCCAAATCCGCCCGCACCGTATGAAGCTTGCGGACCTGCGTTTCCATAGGTGTCGTATTGCGTGCGTTTTGCAGGATCGCTAAGCACACTGTAAGCCTCGCTCACTTCTTTGAACTTTTCTGCGTTGCCGCCTTTATCAGGATGATGTTCGAGCGCAAGTTTCCGAAAAGCTTTTTTAATATCTTCCGCACTTGCGTTCTTCTCCACGCCGAGAATTTTGTAATAATCTTTTTGTGCCATTATTTCTTTTCATCAGTGCCCGTCTCTTTGTATTCGGCATCTTTCACATTATCTCCTTTATTTTCCGTGCCCGCAGTTTGCCCCGGATTTGCCTGATTTGCTTTTGCCATCGCTTCGCCTATTTTCTGCATCTCGGTCGAAAGAGCTTCAGTCTTTGATTTGATAAGAGTGATGTCCGATCCGGCATTTGCCGTTCTTACATCAGTAACTGCATCCGTTACACTTTTGATAATTTCCGCCGGAATTTTGTCTTTGTTGTCTTTGATTGATTTTTCGGCAGTATACATCATTTGCTCGGCAACATTTTTCACCTCGACAACTTCCTTTTGTTTTTTGTCCTCTTCCGCATGCATCTCGGCATCTTTTTGCATTTTTTCAATGTCCTCTTTTTTCAGACCCGAGCTCGCCTCAATTCGTATGGACTGCTCTTTGCCCGTCGTTTTATCTTTTGCTTTGACGTTGAGAATTCCGTTTGCATCCACATCAAAAGTGACCTCCACTTGCGGAATACCTCGTGGTGCTGGTGCGATCCCATCAAGAATGAATTTCCCGAGCGATTTATTGTCTTTCGCCATTGAGCGCTCGCCTTGCACAATATGGATTTCCACCGAGGTTTGATTGTCCGCCGCCGTCGAAAATACCTGACTTCGAGAAGTCGGAATGGTCGTGTTTTTTTCCACCAAGTGCGTCGCCACTCCGCCCATCGTTTCAATACCAAGTGCAAGCGGAATGACATCAAGAAGCAGAACATCTTTGACATCACCACGCAAAATTCCACCCTGCACCGCAGCGCCGAGCGCCACCACTTCATCCGGATTCACCGTGAGATTCGGCTCCTTTCCAAACAAAGCTTTGACTGCAGCAACAATTGCTGGCATTCTCGTCTGTCCGCCGACCATGATCACTTCGTTGATATCTTCAATCTTGAATGGTGAAGCTGAAATCGCTCGCTTTGAAATCTCAATTGATCGATCAATAAATTCTTTTGTGAGATTTTCCAAAGTCGCTCTCGATAATTTTACCAACAAATGCTTTGGACCGTTTGCATCCGATGTGACAAACGGAATATTTATTTCCGTTTCAAGTGCAGTCGAAAGCTCTATCTTTGCTTTTTCTGCAGCTTCATCAAGTCTCTGAAGCGACAAAGAATCTTTCCTCAAATCAATTCCGTTTTCTTTCATGAATTGATCCGCAAGCCAGTCAACAATCTTCTTGTCGATATCGCGTCCACCGAGGTGCGAGTCGCCATCAGTCGATCTGACTTCAACCACGCTGTCTCCGATTTCCAAGATCGAAACATCAAATGTTCCGCCTCCGAAATCGTACACCGCGATCTTTTCATTTTTGTTTTTGTTCAAACCGTATGCAAGCGCGGCTGCCGTCGGCTCGTTGATGATTCTCAAAACATTGAGTCCTGCGATCTGTCCCGCATCTTTTGTCGCCTGTCTCTGCGAGTCGTTGAAATATGCCGGCACAGTAATGACCGCGTCAGTGATCTTTTCTCCGAGCCTCGCTTCCGCATCCGCTTTCAATTTCTGCAAGATCATTGCGGAAACTTCTTCTGGTCGGTAATTCTTCCCGCCCATCGCAACTTCCACGCCGCCATTTGCGGATTTTAAGACATCAAATGAAACCGATGCTTTGTCTTTCTGCACACCGGCATCATCATACAGGTGACCCATAAATCTTTTAATCTGAAAAATCGTGTTTTTCGGATTGGTCACTGCCTGTCTGCGCGCCAAAAGTCCAACGAGTCTCTCTCCGGTCTTGGTCGTTGCAACGATAGACGGTGTGGTTCTTGCGCCCTCGGCATTCTCAATGATCTTGGGAGCATTTCCCTCCATCACCGCCATCGCCGAAAATGTCGTTCCCAAATCTATTCCTATAATTTTTGACATAATTTTGATAAGTTAATAATGAATAATTTAAAAAACAAGTACTAATAATACTTTTGTTATGCCAAAGAAATTTTCTTTGGCGTTTTATATAAAATTCGGCGCCCGAGTGGATTGGGAGGTAACGAATGAAAAATCTTTTACCAATTTTGAAACATATGCAAAAAATGGACTGACGACAGGTACAATATTCTGTCTTTCAAAATAAACCGGAAGTGCGACCATCGTCTCCTGTGCCGGAACCATGCTCTGCAATATTTCTCCATAAACTGCTTTTGCAATAACTTTGCCATTGGTTTCAATCAATTCAAACACAACCAAAACGAGCTCTCCATTCGGCAAGCGCATTGTTTTTCTCAAAAATTTCGGTTGTTTTTGGATTGCTAACATAGCTTTTATTATACTATTTCTTATACTCCGCCACAACAACTTTCGGTGCGATGATTACTCTACCGCTGAGCATATATCCTTTCTTCACTACTTTTGTAATGATGCCGTCTTGCTTTTCATCCTCCGTTTCAATATGTTCTTCTGCAACATGAAATTTTGGATCAAATTTCTCGCCGAGAGGATCCATTATTTTCAAACCGTTTTCATCGAGAATTTTGATGAGCTGCGAATGAATATATTCCACGCCAATCCGCCAATTTTTGTCCGCCTTTTCCCAAGCCTCTTTATTTGCAAAGGCCATTTCAAAAGAGTCAAGCACGGGCACAAGCTCGGAAACCAGATTTTCATTTCCGTATTTGATAACCTCGAGCTTTTCATTCTCAACCCGTTTTTTGTAATTGACGAAATCGGCGCGCTCCCTTTGCCAGCCGTTCATGTATTCCTGTTTTTCTTTTTCAAGAGTTTTTATCCTTTCTTTCAGCTTTTTGACTAGCTCTTCCAGAGTTTCATTCTCATCATATATTATGTCGTTATTTTCGTCGTTTTTGTTCATATTTATAGCCATTTTATCATACTTTTTTTATAAATCAAGTTTTATATTACGTAATATACTTGACATATTATCAATGATATGCTAAACTAATTCTAGTTTCAGAAATGCAGTGATTTTTTACCGGAGGAAGTTCCATGAACAACAAAAGCATCGAGAATGAAGATCAGGGAGAGCTGTCCGCTTTCGTCAAACTCTTTGGAGTCACAAGTGCCCAAGGAAACGGCCAGATGGCAGATGACGAGAACAACTAATCTCCCCTTTCAAGCTGACCCGCCCGTTTCCTTTCAGGAGGAAACGGGCTTTTTTTTATAAAAAATCCCCGAGGAATATTTCTCGGGGATTTTCTTTTATCTTTTTGACCACTGAGGAGCCTTTCTCGCTTTTTTGAGGCCAAACTTTCGTCTCTCTTTTGCCCGAGGATCTCTTTTGAGGAATCCTTCTTTTTTCAAATCCTTTCGGAGCGCCGGATCCATCTTGATGAGAACTCTGGCAATAGCGTGCCTCAAAGCTTCCGCTTGAGAATTGATCCCGCCGCCGGAAATCATCGCAGTAATGGTAAGCTCGTTTTCTTTACCTCCCTTTTTCAAAGATTCAAGCGCAGAAATCTGATGTGCTTCCACTTTAAAATAATCATTAACGTTTTTTCCACCATTGATGGAAATAGAACCTTTTGCAGATGGAGTTGCTCGGACTCGGGCGATCGAAGTTTTTCGTCTTCCGACAGCTTCCACATATCGTGCTCCGCTTTCTGATTTTGTTTTTGTTGTTTTTTCCATAAATTTTATTCGTTGATCAAAACATTCTTGATAATCCTTGATTTGAGTTTGTTGTGCGGAATCATTCCAGAAATGGCAAGTTTTAATATTGCAGCTTTGCCTTTCTTCTCGATAATCTGCTCCATACTTTTTTCAGAAAGTCCGCCAGGATATCCAGAATATCTTTTATACATATTTCCAAGTTTACTTTCAGCGATATCGAGCTTTGAAGCATTATTGATCACTACTTGAACATCAAAAACTTTATTGCGAGCATAATCCGCTCTGTTTTTACCAGTCAAAATCGTCACAACTTTTGTCGCTACCCTGCCAATTTTTCCTCCCGTCGCATCTATTGTGTAAATTTTCTTTTCCATATATTTTTATTATACAAATTCTATGACCGCCATGCTTGCACCATCCGATGTTCTTCTTTTCATCTTGATCACTCTCGTGTAGCCGCCATTTCTGTCTTTATATTTCGGCGCAATCACTTTGACAATTTTCTGCGCAGCAGTCGGACCGATATTTTTTGCCAAAAGCTTGTGTGCAGCGAGCGTTCCAGCTTTTCCTTTTGTCACCAGCTTCTCGATGAATGATTTCAAAACTTTCGCTTTGATAACTGTTGTGGTTATTTTGCCGTCGCGGACAAGAGAAACACCGAGCGTTTTGATGAGCGCATTTCTTCCGTTTCTCATTCTTGATAGCTGTTTGTTCTTGTTGGAATGTAACATGATAATGGATTATTTCAATGTGATGCCGTAGTTTGACAAGACTTTTTTGATTTCCTGAATGCCTTTTGCGCCGAGACCGTCAATATCCGTCAGATCTTTTTCCTTCTTTTTTGCCAAGCCGCCGACCGTGCGAATGTTTGCGGCAGAAAGCGCATTAACCGTTCTGACCGACAAATCCAATCCTTCGATCCGTGTTTTCAAAAATTCTGCATCAACTTCTTTTTCTTCGCCCGAGCCTTTTTCCGATTTCTTCTCGAGTTTCTCTTCCACCGGCTCTTCAAAACCGACAATTGCCTTCAACTGTTCTATCATAATAAAGATGGATTTTTCAAGCGTTTCTTTCGGTGTAATCGAACCGTCCGTTTCTATTGATATCTTCAATTTATTGAAATCAGTCCTGTCACCGACGCGCATATTTTCCACATCATAGTTCACTCTTCTGATGGGAGTAAAAATGGCATCAAGTGCAATCATTCCTATTTCCATTTTATTTTTCTGGATGATTTCTTTCGGCACGAATCCGAGGCCTTTCTGGATTTTCATTTCAATGACAAGCTCCGTATTCTTGTCGGTAATCGATGCGATATGATGTTCAGGATTCAAAACTTCAACCTGACCGGGAACTTTGATGTCTCCAGCTGTCACTTCGCTCACACCTTTGATTTTTAATTCAACTGTCTGAAGCTCATCATTGACGACTTTGAACCGAACCTGCTTCAAATTCAAAATAATATTGATCACATCTTCTTTGACACCTTTGAGTGTGGAAAATTCGTGCTCGGCGCCGTTTATCTTGACTGAAATGATCGCGACTCCCGGAATTGACGAAAGGATGATTCTTCTTAAAGAATTTCCAAGCGTGTGTCCGTATCCCGGATACAAACCTTCGATTTCATACGTTCCGGAATGCGCATCTTCGGCGATGATTTTTGGTTTTGATGGCAATATTATTTTATATTGATCGGGCATATTTTTTCTTTATTAAAATTAATAAAATTTTTGCTAACTAAATGATATTTTTATTTGCTGTAATACTGGAATATCGCTGAAACATCGAAGGCAATTTCATTCGGCGCAATCTTCGGCATACCCTGCACTTTCGCTTCCCTCTTTGCTGCATCAAGCGCGAGCCATGAAGGGATTCTCTGCTCTTTCAGCCGGTCATTCAAATCCGTGAACAATCCTTTCTTCAAGCTTCCCTCCCGTATCGCAATGACATCTCCGACACTCACTTTATAAGAAGGAATCGATTGTCTTTTGCCGTTGATATTGATGTGTCCGTGATTGACCATCTGTCGCGCCGCCTGGCGTGATTTTGCAAAACCAAGGCGATAGATGACATTGTCGAGCCGCGTTTCAAGCTCCGCGACAAGAGCTTCATTTATATTTGATGATTTTTTGTTGAGGATTTTTTGGACGGAATTTTTGAACTGTTTCTCACCGACACCGTAGGTAACTTTTGCTCTCTGCTTTTCAATAAGCTGTACGCCGAAATCCGATCCTGCTCTCTTCGGTCGAGCTGCTTTTTTTGCATCCATTCTCAAGGCAAACTTTTTGCCCTGCGTTTTTTCAAAAACGCTTGCGCCGAGTCTCTTTGCTATTTTGTATCTTTTTCCTGTTATCATATTGAAATTAAATTATACTCTTCGCGGTTTCTTCGGCTTCGGACCATTGTGCGGCACCGGCGTTTCGTCTTTGATATTGGTAATGTTTACGCCGCCTTTTGAAATGAAACCCCGGATAGCTGACTCTCGTCCCGAGCCGACGCCTTTGACAACGACATCAATTTCTTTCAGTCCGAAATCCATGGCTTTTTCACCGAGCACTTCGCCGACTTTTGCAGCTGCAAACGGCGTACCTTTCTTTGCACCTTTGAAACCAAGCGCGCCTGCGGATGACGCGAGAAGTGCATTTCCTTTTTTGTCGGTCAAAAGGACCATTGTATTATTATATGTGGATTGAACATACAAAATACCCGCATCAACTCGTTTCTTTGATGATTTTTTTACTTCCAGAGCCGCTTTTGCTCCTTCTTTTGTATCTTCCGTTTTTACTATTCGTTTCTTACCCATTGTTCGTTATGTATTAGATATTATTTTTTGTCCTCCTTCTTTCTGCCGGTGCCCATGGTCTTTCTGGTGTTGCCACGGAGTGTTCGGGAATTGGTCTTGGTTCTTTGGCCGCGAGACGGAAGCTTTTTCATATGTCGCGAACCACGGAAACTTTTGATATCTTTGAGCCGCTTGATATTTCCGGCAACTTCTCTTTTCAAATCTCCTTCTATCTTTCTCGCTTCAACGATTTTTCTGATTTTTGCCTCTTCATCAGCTGTCAATTCTGCCGGCTTTTTGTCGCCGCTGACTTTTGCTTGAACCAATATCTGCCTCGCAAGCGGAAGACCGATGCCGTAGAGCACCGTAAGTCCGACTTTCAATCTTTTGTTTTCTGGAATTGTGATACCTGCGATGCGCATAAAAATTACAAGAACTGTTAGACTAGCATTTCTTTCATAAAAAATCAACCCCTTTTATCCCTGTCTTTGCTTATGTCGAGGATTTGACGTACAGACAACATGCACTCTGCCCTTTCTTCGCAAAGTCCTGCATTTCGCACAAATATTTTTTACTGAAGCTTTTACTTTCATATTATTTAAAGTCTCCTGGTTATTCTGCCCTTTCCGCCGTATTCATCGAGCACCACATCCACCCGATCTCCTATCAAAATCTTTATCCGGTGAAGGCGCATTTTTCCGGCAAGATAGCAAAGTAGTTCGCCTTTTTCATTGTCAAGTTTGACCTTGAACAATGCGTTCGGGAATGCTTCAAGCACGATACCGGTAGCACTTTCCTTGATTTTATTTGGTATTGGCATTTTTAATTAACGACGGCTTATACTAACAAATTATAGAGGGAGAGTCAATGATACTTTGTTTCTAAAGTCGAATTCCACCATTAAACCACCGATATTGATTCCAAACTTGATTTGTAAGGGTAGTTTCTCTAGCTTATCCGCCCCCGTTCAACACAGCACTACCGAGTCCCCATTTTGGGGGCTTCTTTTATGATCAAGAGCGATTTTAGTGCCATTTTAAAAAACAATAACTGATTGGGATACCAATGCTTGTCCGCGCCTAGTCTGGTTTGCAACATTTCCTGAGGAATTTTCAGCAATGGCAAAACCGGCAAAAAATAAAAGTGCGGTGGCTCCAAGCGCCAAAAATACTTTTCTAGATTTTCTCAACTGCATTATGGATTTTTATTGCGCTTGATCCATCACCGAATCGATAATTTTGATTTTCGCGGTATTTTTCGGGAATGTATTGTCCCACGCCGGCATAATACTCGCTGTCATTTGAGTGATTGAACTGGTGCTTTCATTCAAAATATCGGAAAGGACGGATTTATCCTGACCTTTTATTTCATCAAGGATTTTATTGGAATCATATGACCACACAATAGTGCCGTCTCCGGAAAATGTCGCTTTCAATTGATTTTCAAGCCACGGCGTAGCTGTCATACCAGAAACCGTAACGGACATGTCGTCATTCCAAATTGCATTGACTGGAGAATTATCGTAATCCGGTAATTTATCCTCCGCGATGAAAGCTGCGAGCTCGCTTTTGTTGAATGCAATGGCATACATGGTCGCTGATTCGGAAATCGTATAATTGGTCGCGTCTGCCGCGTCCGGCAGATCAGTGTATGTCACAAAGTAATCATTCTTGAAAATAGTATCCTGATCTGGATTTTGAGAATAAATATCTTTTATCAGCTGGGCTTGAATAGTATTTTTCAATTCAGTCCTGCCAGCGGAAAGAACATCGGCGGAAACGGTCTTTGCGGTTCCAACATAGCCGCCAGTGGCATCCGCTGAAAGCCGCGCATAAAATCCGCTGTATTGGGGCGTACCTTCAAAACCTGGTATGGTGAAATCTCCCTTGAAGTCCGTAAGCTTCATATTATATTGTGTCCCTGGGGCATCGGCAACGATAGTCACCTCCACGCTTCCAGGAGTTTGGACTCCATTCACTGTTTTAATCCCCGGCACATCCACCGGTTCGGTTATTCTATATATAAGACCGTCAGTTGTTTCTAAACGGGTGTTCGTAATAAGCCGCTGGGTCACGGCGCTATAGTCATTGTAAATAATAGCTTTCCCTGTCGCTTTTACTGAAACATTGTTGCTGCCATTTGTTGTGAGAGGCTGTGACATAGTTTCCGTAAGCGTCTCTATCTGATAGTGTAAATCAAGACTTTGAGCCGTGCTTGTCGATGTTGTAATCATAAACAAATCATTCAATGTTACCGGCTCGGACTTTGGTGTTATCGTTAGGACAGCGGTGGAAAAAATGGATGAAACAAAAAAGAGCAGCGTGCCGACCGCAATGATACAGATAATCCAAATGAAAATATGTGAGTTTTTTGAAATTTTTTCTTCCGGCTCGTCATATCTCTCAATGACTTCGAGACCTTTTTTCCTTTCCGTAAAAATTTTCTTGAAATCCTGTCGTTTGGCAAAAAATTCTTTTTTCTGATTTGACTCAGTTTTTTTTGAATCTTCTTTCGGCTCTTCTTTTTTGCCGGATACATCTTTCCGGACGATATCCGCCGGCTTGTCATTTACAAAAATATCTTGTATGAGTTTTCGCGCCATTGTGTTGATTTATTATTCGTTATAATTTCTGCGGAATCATTATACACCAAATCTATCCTATTGTTCTGTTGAGAAACAAAAGATCGATTTTTATGCCAGGCTCATTTTCAAAAACTTTCGCATTTGTGATAGCATCGTTTATGACCTGATCGTCAACGATAAATACTTCCATTTCTTTTTCAAAAACTTTAATTGGATGCTCTTTTGAACTAGCATACTCTGCGATAAAACGCGAAAGTTCGCTTCGGGGAATGATAAAAAGATTTTTGGAAATGCCAAATTCACCGACCATTTTTGAAAGCAACTCGCCGATCTTCGCCAACCAAACCAAGATTTCCTGACCGATAATATTTGTTTCAAAATCTTTTTGAGTGCTGCCGTTATCGTTGCCGGCACGATGAATCGCAATAGATGACGACACAATGGATTCCGATGTTTTCGTTTTTTTTGCCGCAGACTGCACGATGTCTTTTTCGCCGAACGGCATTGATGCAACCGCAAAAATGACATTATCTCTGACCACATATATGTCGGTCAAATAATCGCCGATATCCGCACAAATAAAATTATCTTTATCCGGATATGCGTCCCGCAAAAAAGAATACGACGGAAGGATAGACGAGCCGACATGGTTTTGCTCGTGTTTTCCGAATTGTGCATCCGCAATGGAATATAGTTTGTTTTTGATTTTGGATGGAATGAACGAAACGAATAATTCTACTGCAAGATCATCAGTTTTTTTGCCGAATATATTTTCAATGACATAGCCGCCAAGTTTGGTCTCGAGAATTTTTTCTTCGAGCACTTGCCATCCGCCTGGAAAAGAATCCTGTCTCATGCTTTTTTCCGTTTCCGTTTCTTCTCCGGTAATGATTTTCTCGAATATCGTATTGGTGATCTCAAACGGCCTGTCTTTCGTCACCGTGATCGATTTGCTCTGCGAGACGCTCCACGGCGATCCGATGAAAAAGAAATGTTTTTCTATTTTTTCAGTATGACCGATCTGCACCAATGATTTTCGGATGGTAAGAATCGCTTCATCAAGTGTAGAAAACATTGCGGCAAGATATTTTTCCTGATCATTTTCATTTTCAGCTTTGATGGGAAAATTCTGGCACAGCACGAGCTCCGGCTTTTTATTTTTTTCAAATTTCGCCGCAGCGAGCGTGACGGATGAGTCTCGAATATCAAAAACTAAATGCAAGGAAGGTTTGTTTTTGAAAGAAAAAGAGAGCATATGCCCACTATTATAACAATTCTTTGATTTTATTCCAATACCGCTTTGATCCTTCTGACACCGGCACTTGACGCTTCTTCTTTTACGATTTTGAAATGTCCGAGCTCGCCGGTATTTTTGACATGCGGGCCGCCGCAGAATTCGATACTGAAATATTTTCCGTCTTTCACGCCGATTTTATACACCTTGACCGTGTCAGCATATTTTGAAAGATCAATGTTGAATGTCGTGACGATTTTCTGCGCCTCTTCTTTCGGCATCTCAATCATTTGGACTGGAAGCTTTTCCTTGATCTTTTCATTCACCAGATCCTCAACTTCTTTCAATTGCTCCGCTGTTAATTTCTCTGGCCAGTTGAAATCAAAACGCAATCGCTCCGCCGTGATATTGCTTCCCTTCTGAACGATTTCGGATTTCAAAACTTTTTGCAAAGCCGCCAAAAGTGTGTGCGTCGCAGTATGATATTTTGTTTCCATCTCGCCTGTTGATGCCAATCCGCCTTTGAATTTTTGTTCACTTCCAGCGCGAGAAATTTCTTGATGTTTTTTCATGAAATAATTAAAACTTACCTTATCAACGCTCAAACCTCTTTCCCTGGCTAATTCTTCAGTTAATTCAATAGGAAAACCATACGTTGAAAAAAGCATGAACGCTACTTCACCAGAAATACCATTTGCAGCAAACATATTAAAAGATTTCAAGCCATTTGCCAAAGTTTTCCTGAACTTTTCTTCCTCCATTTCGATTTCTTTGAAAATTTTATCAGATTCGGCAGCGAGATATGGATACGCGGACATATTTTGCCTTACGAATAATTCCGCGATATACGAAAGGTCGCTGCGTTCGGTTTTACTTTCTTGGACCAAGCCTATCTGATCCACGCATCTGGCAGCCCTCCTCAAAAGCCTTCGGAGCACGTAACCTTGCTCGGTATTTGACGGTGTAACGCCGTCGGCAATCAGAAATGTTGCGGCACGGACGTGGTCGGCAATTATCCGTGCCGATTTTTCATTGTAATTTCTGGCAAGTTTTTTTATTTCAGCGATGACCGGCGCGAAAATATCCGTTTCAAAAACATTATTTTTCCCTTGCATCACCACCGTCGTACGCTCAAGTCCCATGCCGGTATCCACATTCGGCTTTTTCAGTCTTTCATATTTTCCGTCCGCGGTTTTATTGAATTCCATGAACACGTCGTTCCAAATCTCGATAATTCTTCCCGCTTTCACAAGGTCATGAAAATCTCCTTCCACTTTTCCGCCTTCGGCAACATCATAAAACATTTCCGTATCCGGTCCGCACGGACCGGTATTTCCGGCAATCCAAAAATTGTCATCTTTCCCAAGAGGAATGATCCTGATATCATCTTTTATCATTTCATTAGTTCCAGCAACTTCAGCTTTGATATTTTTCTTTTCAAAATTTTCTTTCCAAAATTTTATAGAATCTTCGTCGCGCGGAATTCCATCTTCGCCTTTGAACGCTGTTATATAAAGTCGCTTCGGATCAAGTCCGAGACCTTCAGATTTCGATGTCAAAAAATCCATGCTGTATTCAATCGCCTCCTTTTTGAAATAATCTCCGAGCGACCAATTGCCAAGCATCTCAAAAAATGTCAGGTGGCGATTGTCACCGACATCCTCAATATCTATAGTGCGGACGCATTTCTGGACATCCACAAGACACGTTCCAGCAGGATGTTTTGCACCCAAAAGATATGGCACGAGCGGCTGCATTCCTGCGGTATTAAAAAGTGATGACGGATCATTTTCAGGCACGAGCGATGCAGACGGAATGATGGCATGTCCTCTTTTCTCGAAGAATTTCATATATCGCTCTCGAATTTCGGATGATTGCATTTTTAAAATATAACACAAAATGAGAAATTAAAAAGGCTTTGGAATTGTGAAACTCCAAAGCCTTTAAAACAAAACTGCAACTAACTTGAACCTAAAAAAAGATTGCGATTTGGACTCTTGCTCACGATAACCATCGTCCATCCTTCCCGGAAACCAAATTCGTATGTATCATCGAATTCCCTGATCACTGGAAATTCTTTTTCCGCAAATTTTTGAAAGTTGTTCCACGCTGTCTCGATGAAAAAATTTATTTTCTCGATTTCTTCAGAGTTAGATTCTATTTCATCTTCCAAGATTTTATTGAGCAGCCAGATAAAACCGAGTAGGCGTCTCATCCCTCGATCTTTGATGGTTCCAATTATGAATTCATCCCTGTAATTGATCTTTATTTTTGAAGATTCCAACCTTTCCGGATCAATAGACATGAGACCAAGAAGAAATTTGTCCATGAGTTCGCTTCTGTTCATTCCCATGCCCTGCCTCCTTTAAGGATTTTTAAAAATTGCAAGGTTACTTTCCATTTCTATAGTATCATTTTTCCATTCTTCCTTCCACTTCCTTCCAATCAATACTCTGCATGAACACATTGATATAATCCACGCGCTTGATGCCGTAGTCAGTCATGTAGGCATGTTCGAAGACATCCATCACCAAAAGCGGTGTTGCGCCGGCAAGATGACCGACATCGTGCTCATTGACCCAGATATTGAAAAGTCTGTTTACTTTTGTGTCATGATAAAGAATAATCCAGCCGATGCCTCGCATCGCTGCCATTGACCTGAAATCTTTTTCCCACATTTCAAATGAACCGAATTCTTTCACAATATTTTTTGATAATTCAGAATTTTTATTCATTGGCAAGAAATTTTTCGTCATATTTTCAAAGTAAAGCTCATGCAATCGCATACCGTTCCATTCCCAGCCGAGCCGGCGATTGAGCTCCGCGTATTCCGATGCGCCAAATTTTCCGTCTTTTTCCATTGCAACTAAAGTATCATTAAGCTTATTGAAATTCGTCACATAGCCGCCATAGAGCGTGAAATGATTTTTGAGCATCGTGTCGCTCAAACCTTTTATCCCAAGCAAACCGTCGAAATTTTTCTGTTCGTACATAATTTTATTAAATTAAATTTTTAAAAAGTTTAGATATGTATTATATCAAGAGGTATTATTTCTTCAAAATTTCAAAATCTTTTTTCAATTCGTCAATTTTGCGCGAATCATAAACAGCAACAGCGGGATGGTATAAAACGGCTATTTTTATGGGTCCATAGCTCGCTTGCGCCTCAAACTCCTTTCCGTGAGCTTTTCCTATCGGCTGAAGTTCAGAAATAAGGTCGAATTTCTTCATAATATAATCCATCGAATATCTGCCGAGTGTAGCGATAATTTTCGGCTGGATAATATCAATCTGTCGGTCTAAAAAAGGGCCGTATATTTTGATCTCGCTCGGTAAGGGATCTCTGTTTTGTTGCGGACGGTCTTTGACAATGTTTGTGATATACACATTTTTCCGTTCGATACCGGCATGCGCCAAAAGCGTATCAAGAATTTTCCCCGCCGCACCGCAAAACGGTCTGCCGGTCTTTGCTTCATTTCTTCCGGGCGCTTCGCCGACAAACATGATTTCGGCATCATGGCTTCCCTCCCCGATGACAGGAAAATATTTATTTTCTGTTCGGTATTGATATAAAGGAGAATCTTTCAAGTTCAAAACCTCATCTTTTATTTTTTTCAATTGTTCGGTTTTTGTCGGCATATTTATAAAGTTTCTTTGAGCGATACCGCAAGCTCATTGACTTCATCCTGAATGGAGCGGATTTTTCTATCATCAAAATTCAAATCCTCCAAGATTTTCCGATCAAGCAGCGCTTTTGACAAAACGATTCCGCGAGAAAGCAATAATCCTTTTTCCATTGTATTCAATGAAGTAAGCGCTGTCAGCGGTATCAGACCATACTTTGCTATCATGTGATGGAGATCGTTGTCAT
The DNA here is from genome assembly GCA_963716205.1 of uncultured bacterium. Taxonomy (GTDB): domain Bacteria; phylum Patescibacteriota; class Minisyncoccia; order Phycocordibacterales; family GWA1-40-21; genus Bog-1340. Next base: position 282,964 of record OY970290.1, on the reverse strand, counting down.
GCGGATAATTCCAGCCGATAAATTTAAGTGCTGGCTGACATGCGCCGTATTGGATCGCAGTCGCGCTGAATTTGGTATTTGTAATAATCCAACCCTCCGTCAGCTTTCTGACTTTTGCGCCAAAGGTGTAATTGTTGCCAAAAATATCATCGTAGCGGGCTTTGACATATAAAACTATTTTCAGATCTGATTTCAGATTGAAATCCGTGTGGAATTTTGCTTCGACCATGATTAGTTCTTCATTTTTCCACGCCACGATATCGATTTCATGTTCCACGCATTTGCCTTTGACAATCTGGTCCGTCAATGTTTCATATCCTTGCGCTTTGAAAATTTCCGCCACGAATTTCTCAAACGGAAAGCCGGTCGGACCAAGCGATGCGACGGCTTTTTTCAAAGAATACCGGATGGCAGTCGGTCTGTGTTTTTTGCGGAGGATAGAATATGCATTGCGATAAATCTGCGCAGTCGTAATGCCGTCAAAAGCTTTTTTGCCGACTTCGATAAGAACTTCCTGAATGACGGATTCTTTGGTGCCTATTTTCCGCAAAGACGCCTCGAGTTTTCTCGGATCAAAAGCCTGCCGCTCGCCGTTTTGCTTGATGACAGAGAAGTTTTGCATACGATATTATGGTATCATAAAGGACGAAAATGAAAAAATTAAAAAGTCGCGGTGTCAGTACTGACACCGCGAACTTAAATTGTTACCTGTCCTGAAGTTGTTCGCCACGCATTACCTTTTTTGCTGTTTCTACGACAATGTAGCCGAATGCCCAGTCTACGCTCTCATCGTAATAGCACTGGATCAATGTGCCGCACTCTCTCAAGGTAGCAAGCTGAACACATTTTTTAAGAGCTTCAAACTCCTCATGTGTATGAGTAATATGTTCATTCTTTGTTTGCATGGATCGAAAACGTAAAAGAACATTTTCAAAACACTTATAAAACAAGTCTGCGGAATCAATGAGACTCTTTGGAGAAAATTCCGTAATATCAACGAACTCACTCAATGATTCTAGTTCCGGAAGCATAGGAGATTGTTCATTTCGCAAATATTCACGTATACGCTCTTCGTAAGCTCTCCCAAGAGCCTGCAAAACTTTCTCAACGGTTATCGGACTATTCATTGTCAGTTCAAGCACGAAAAGCACCTCCTTTGAATTTAAGATCTTTCTGCAATTAAAAATACACTCAAAATTTAGATGTGTCAATCACTGATTATTCCACCTCCCAAACAAATTTCTTTATCATACATAACTGCAGACTGACCTTCCGTAACCGCTTTTTGCGGATTTTTGAAATGAAGCTCAAAATTTCCGCTGGATTTTTTTATCCTGCAAGCTTCAAGTGGTGCTCGGTAGCGAATGCGCGCGGAATATTTTTTTGATAATTTTGGCTCGCCTGCCGTCCAGCTGACATTTTTTAATTTCACGATTTTTGATGCCTGCCCTGAAATTTTCTTCGGATTTTGCGAGACGATAATGATATTTTTCATGACATTTTTTTCAACAATATAATACGGCGCATCAGACGGAGTTTTTTCCAAAATCCGGAAACCATGCCGCTGTCCGATCGTCAGATAAAACGCTCCATCGTGTTCACCGATGATTTCCCCCTTTTCATTCAACACATTTCCTTTTTTTTCTTTGATATAATTTTTCAAGAAATCTTTCATATCGATCTTACCGATAAAGCAAAGCCCTTGGCTGTCTTTTTTCACCGCTGTCGCCAAACCAAATTTTTCCGCGAGTTTTCGCACTTCCGGCTTATCAATATCGCCTATCGGAAATAAAGTTTTTGCCAATTGCTTTTGCGTCAAAGTCCAGAGAAAATACGACTGATCTTTATTTGTATCCTTTCCTGCCAAAAGTTCAGTTTTATTTTTTATATTTTTCACCCGTGCATAATGCCCTGTAGCAACAAAATCCGCGCCGTGCTTCATTGCAAAATCAAAAAATCCGCCGAACTTGATGTATTTGTTGCACATGACATCTGGGTTCGGCGTCCGCCCCGCTTTATATTCGTTGATCATATACTCCACTACTTCTTTTTTGTATTCTTTTTCAAGATTCAGAGTAATAAACGGAATATCAAGCTTGGCACAGACGCGCATGGCATCAAGGCGATCCTGCCGCCAGGTACACTCAAAAAACTCTGGCTGCCAGACCTTGATAAAAACTCCGATAACATCATATCCTTGTTCTTTCAGCAATGCTGCAGATGCCGAGCTGTCCACTCCGCCGGACATTCCCACAAATACTTTTTGTTTCTTTGCTTTCATTTCGAACTTTATTTATAGCATTTTTTCAACTTTGGGCAATAAAAAATCCGCACCATTTGTAATAATGCGGATTTCATTGCAATAAAACTGGCTTCTTTATCCGGCAATTTCTATAACCCAATATAGGAGCGCCATAGTTGCGATAGTCGTAGCAGTTATCCAAAATTTTTTGTGTTTATGGTAACTTTCTATGACCAAATTGCTTCCTCCGATATAAAAGAAAAAACCTGAAAGAACAGCAAAAATAATCGGGGTATACACACGAGGAATGATAAACAAATGTGTGAGGCAAACTCCGACAAAAGGAGCAAAGGCATCTGCGTAGAGCCATCGTTCAGCAATCTCCTTTCGCCCATTGCCAAACATACTCAGATTGACCGTGTTCATTCCATCGGAAAGATCATGGGCTAAAATTGCAACTGACACAAGCCAACCTGTTTTATCCGACCACGCAAATGACAATCCTATAGCAAGACCATCAAATAAGCTATGAATTGTAAGACTCCCTGCTCCTAAATTTCCGCGAGTATCTCCGTCTTTGCCTGCCCAGCGATCAAGCAGCATGTAGAGAATCCAGCCGATACTGCAGCATGCGATAATGGTTTTTGGTTCGTAGCTGAATTCTTTTCCTGTCTCCAAAGCTTCTGTCAAGAGATCATAAAACGCAACGGCCATTACTGCTCCCGCGCTGACACTTAACATGAAGTGAATTTTGTCGCGAAACTTGAGCGCGAGTTTTCCACCAAAAAATGTAGCGATTCCCGCGAATACTGCCACCAGAAATGATGTCATGACTTCCTCCCCAAAATGATATGTCAAACGTCTAAGAAGAATTATACCATGTATTTAAAATATATACAAATATATTCATAAAAAATAATAATATACAAATTATCTTTAAAAAGTTAGAATGAATCTATGAAAAAAATATTTTTTTCCGGTTTGTTTTTCATCATTTTCTTTTCTTTTTTTGGAATTGTGCACGCGCAAACGAACGGAGAAGAAACAGTAACCGCGGTCAGTACCTTGAAAGCACAGGTGCTTGATATTGTAAGCCAGCAGATTGAAAATGTTCCCGGAACAAATCTTAAAAGCAATTATCAGGTCATTCAGGCGGAAATTCTTGATGGTAATAAAACAGGAACTATTGTTACTGTGGATAATGATTATTATAATCTGACAAAAGGCGAAATTTTCTATACAACATACACGCCGGCCACACTTGCCGGAGGAACCGACTCATATTCGGTCGATGAGCCGTATCGCTTGCCCGAAGTCATGACTCTTGTCGGGATTTTTCTTCTTATGCTTTTTATTTTTGGCGGACGGCAAGGTGTGCGCGGATTAATCAGCTTGATCGGAAGTTTTGCATTGATTGTTTTTGTCCTGCTCCCAGGAATTTTGCACGGCTTCTCGCCGATATTGATGACGCTCGGCATTTCAGCGCTTATTATTATCATCGGTTCATATATCACGCATGGATTTAATAAAACAACCACTTCAGCGGTACTCGGCATGATTGCAACTATCGCTATCACCGGAGCACTCGCTACATGGGCAGTGCATTTCACGTATCTGACTGGCTACGGGACTGAAGAAGCAGTGTCTTTGAATCTGGGCACAAACGGCTCAATCAATATGCTCGGACTTCTGCTCGGCGGAATCATGATCGGGCTTCTTGGTGTGCTTTATGATGTCGCCATAAGCCAAGCGATCGCCGTTGAAGAATTAAAAACTGCTGCACCGGATATGCCGAAGCGAAAATTATATGAGCGTGCCATTCGCATGGGACGCGAGCATATCGGCGCTCTTGTCAACACTCTGGCAATCGCCTATGTCGGCGTCGCATTGCCGCTTTTGCTCTTATTTTATATTTTGCAAACGGGAAACCTCGCCTATATGATCAACAAAGAAATTTTCTCCGCGGAAATCGTACGCATTATGATCGGCTCGATTGGGCTCATTCTTGCGGTGCCCATTACGACTTTGGTTTCCGTGTGGATTTTAACAAGAAAAAATAAAGGCCCTGCGGTATAACCCGCAAGGCCTCAAACAAAAATCATTTGGTAACGAACACAAAGTAGTGTTCGCCAACTGATTTATAATCATACTTGTAGTCGTCAAGGAAATCTTTCGTCTCGTCATCACTATGCAATGTCGAGTAAGGTTCATCTATCCTCTTCTCTGAACGGTAAAGATCATAAACCTTGAACTTCCCATTTACCGGATTGGTCATTACATAAAGATGTTCGCCAGCCTGCTGATCTTTATATTGCCCGCGCAATTCATTTGCAATTTTCTCTGATCCAGATTGCAAACCAAGATCAATTGCGCGAGCATTTATCTCGATATAGGTCGGGTTATATTCGAAACCAAGATCTTCAATGCTCACTCGAACCAGATGAATATTCCCTTTTTCAGTCGTAATAGTTTTCCAAACAGGAAAAGCATTTGCGACCGCCACAGACACAAACAATGCAAATAATGACAACGGCATTAGCTTTTTCATCCACTTCCTCCTTCAAACAACATTGGTTTTAAACCTTCAGTTGTCATTTTATCGTAGATTTCATATTTTGTCAAACAAAAAAGCCCTCGGATTCGAGGGCTTTTATTTCTGCGTTTGCCTTACGGTAACATAAAAATAAATTTTGTGTCAGAAGACGGATGCCAAACATGATTCAAATCACCGCTTGCGACTTCGAGCAAATGCACACCGTCAACAAGTCGGCTGATTCGAAAAACAAGGGACACCGGCATGGCGCTCGGACCAGCAATCGGTTCTGAAGCAACGACTACTTCATCACCGTTTGGCTGATCCATATATTGCAGAGCAAGTCTTGGACCAACTTCACGTGGACAAAGTTGTAATCCCTGCCCCACTGCTTTTTTATAAATATCAATTCCGGTTGTATCATCTTTCAAACCAAGATCCTTCATTGATACTTTAACCAGCTTGATTAACTTGGTCTCATCCGTCGGAAAAATAATCTTTCCGAGAATGAAATCCGCCATATCATCGATTTTGTAACTCTGTAATCTCAAAGCTCCGCGGAAACCGTCAGCGCTATTGATATTCGTGCCGAGGACGGTCTGCCAAACTGGAAATTTCCCATTCGTCTGGGTGAGAGCAGAATTTTGGATCAATGAAAACACCAAGAACATGAACAATATTGTAAAGAACTTTTTCATGACCGCTCCTTTATAGCTGCAGTTTTTGAAACCTTCGTTCAGAACCTTATATGAAAATTAGTGTTGTGTCAATGCTAGATTTTAAACTCGATGACATCGCCATCTTTGACCACATATTCTTTTCCTTCCGTTCTCAATAATCCTTTTTCGCGGGCTTTGGCGTAGGATTCTGATGCGAGAAGTTTATCCCATTCAATGACTTCTGCTCGCACAAATTTCTCCTTAAAATCTCCGTGGATCGCAGTGCCAGCTTCCGGCGCAGTCCAACCTTTTTGTATCGTCCACGCGCGGGTTTCATCTTCGCCAGTCGTGAAATAGGTAATGAGCCCAAGCAGGTCATAGCCGGCTTTAATCAAATCGTTGATGCCGTCGTCTTTGACGCCGAGACCTTCGCGCATTTCAACTTTGTCGTTCCCTTCCAAATCCTTGAGCTCTTGTTCAATACCTGCATCCACGATAACATATTTTGCATTATTTTCTTTGAAAAATTGTAAAAGTTTTTTGTATCGTTCGTCATTCAATTCATCCAGATTTTTCCCGCCAGCTTTTTTATTCAATATATAAAGTATCGGCTTCATCGTCAGAAGACAAAGTTTTTTCACTTCTATCATTTCTTTTTCATCAAGCGTCACGGCCTGCGCAAATTTTCCATTTTCAAGCACAAGTTTAATTTTTTCCAATCCGGCATTTTCCACAACAGCAGTCTTGCTTCCCCGTTTTATTTCACTGACAAGATTCTGGATTCGTTTTGTCACTGTCGCGAGATCTGCAAGAACAAGTTCGAGATTAATCGTTTCAATGTCGGAAAGCGGTTCAACTTTATTTGCCACGTGAATAATATTGTCGTCTTCAAAAATTCTGACAACTTCAGCAATGGCATCTGTCTCGCGAATATTCGTCAAGAATTTATTGCCCAAACCCTCGCCTGCCGATGCGCCCTTGACCAATCCCGCGATGTCTACAAACTCGATTGCTGCCGGCAATGTCTTTGCGGATTTTGAAAATTCTGAAAGTTTCCAAAGTCTTTCGTCCGGCACGGCAACAACGCCGACCGATGGATCAATAGTGGCGAACGGATAATTGGCAACGAGCACGCTTTTTCTCGTAAGCGCGTTGAAAAGGGTTGATTTGCCGACATTTGGAAGACCGACGATGCCGATGGATAGATTCATGGTAAAAACTACTTTATCAGAAAATTCATAAAATACAAATAAAAAAGCGGCCCGCTTTGCGCGCGCCGCCTTTTTATTTGAGAATTAATCTCTCTGAACTTTATAGACCGCAAACACTGCAAATATGAGAACGATGATAGAAAGGATAATCGCAATCAAATTTTTCGAAATACTTGAGAATGCGAGAGCTACTGTCGCCAAGAGATTTGTCGCAGTTGTAGTTGAAACCGTTTCGGCAACGCTTGATGTTGCAGGGCTTGTCGTCGTTGAAACGGAAGTTGTCGCAACTGTTTTCACCGGAAGTGTATTTCCAAGATCAACAAACGGAATACTATTGGTACCAGTATTGTTTGAAGTAACTCCATTTCCTCCGGTTGTTACCACCGGTGTTTGTGTCAAGGTTATAGTTGTCGTAGCAGGAACTGTTGCTGTATTTGTTGAAACTGATGTTGAAGAAGTTGAAGCGGTAACATTTGTTCCTCCGGTTGTAGCTGTGCTTGTCGTTGCAACTGCTGCTGGTGCTGGCGTAACATTCACCGTTCGTGTTGCCGTTGTTGTATTGTCATGACTATCTGTAACAGTATATTTTACTGTATATGATCCTGCGACCGCAGTGTTGACGTTGTTTGAGACAATAATATTTTGAGTGATTGTATTGTCATTGGCATCGTATGCTTTTGCTCCAGCATCCGTGTATGCTGAATCGGCAACAATTGAAACTGGATTATCGCCAAGAATTACAATTGTTGGTGGAGTATGCTGCGTTGCGCCTCCCCCTCCCGAACTTACTGGAGCTGGCGGAGTTACCGGTGTGCTTGTAGAAACTGTCACTACCGTTGTTGCAGTTAATGCATCAACTGTAGCAGTAATTGTTGTTTGTCCGACTGCAATTGCATTGAACAATCCGCTCGCCGGATCAATTGTGCCGATTGTTGCATCTGAACTTGACCATGCGGTTGTCGTTGAAAGCGGATTATTATTCTGATCAGTCAAAGTAAATGTTTGAGTGGCTCCTGGTGCGATTGTCGGATTTGCCGGAACAATATTAATCGACGTGACCGGAGTTGAACTTCCCGATCCTCCGCCTGATACCGTGAAAGCAACGGTATATGTTTGTGTGGTCGTTCCATCTTGTGCCGTGACTGCAATGGTTGCTGATCCCGGCAAAGCGGATGCTTGAGTAATTGTGTCGGTTGCGTTTGCATCATTTGTCGTCGCCGTGACTGTCGGAATGATAACGGTTCCTGCTGGCAATGTGTCAGTATATGAAAGTGTTCCTGCGGCAAAAGCTGGTGCGAGCGTTCCGGCTGAGACCGTCAAGTTGCTCAAGGTGTCATCGGAACTGGTTGAACTTCCCGATCCTCCGCCTGATACCGTGAAAGCAACGGTATATGTTTGTGTGGTCGTTCCATCTTGTGCCGTGACTGCAATGGTTGCTGATCCCGGCAAAGCGGATGCTTGAGTAATTGTGTCGGTTGCGTTTGCATCATTTGTCGTCGCCGTGACTGTCGGAATGATAACGGTTCCTGCTGGCAATGTGTCAGTATATGAAAGTGTTCCTGCGGCAAAAGCTGGTGCGAGCGTTCCGGCTGAGACCGTCAAGTTGCTCAAGGTGTCATCGGAACTGGTTGAACTTCCCGATCCTCCGCCTGATACCGTGAAAGCAACGGTATATGTTTGTGTGGTCGTTCCATCTTGTGCCGTGACTGCAATGGTTGCTGATCCCGGCAAAGCGGATGCTTGAGTAATTGTGTCGGTTGCGTTTGCATCATTTGTCGTCGCCGTGACTGTCGGAATGATAACGGTTCCTGCTGGCAATGTGTCAGTATATGAAAGTGTTCCTGCGGCAAAAGCTGGTGCGAGCGTTCCGGCTGAGACCGTCAAGTTGCTCAAGGTGTCATCGGAACTGGTTGAACTTCCCGATCCTCCGCCTGATACCGTGAAAGCAACGGTATATGTTTGTGTGGTCGTTCCATCTTGTGCCGTGACTGCAATGGTTGCTGATCCCGGCAAAGCGGATGCTTGAGTAATTGTGTCGGTTGCGTTTGCATCATTTGTCGTCGCCGTGACTGTCGGAATGATAACGGTTCCTGCTGGCAATGTGTCAGTATATGAAAGTGTTCCTGCGGCAAAAGCTGGTGCGAGCGTTCCGGCTGAGACCGTCAAGTTGCTCAAGGTGTCATCGGAACTGGTTGAACTTCCCGATCCTCCGCCTGATACCGTGAAAGCAACGGTATATGTTTGTGTGGTCGTTCCATCTTGTGCCGTGACTGCAATGGTTGCTGATCCCGGCAAAGCGGATGCTTGAGTAATTGTGTCGGTTGCGTTTGCATCATTTGTCGTCGCCGTGACTGTCGGAATGATAACGGTTCCTGCTGGCAATGTGTCAGTATATGAAAGTGTTCCTGCGGCAAAAGCTGGTGCGAGCGTTCCGGCTGAGACCGTCAAGTTGCTCAAGGTGTCATCGGAACTGGTTGAACTTCCCGATCCTCCGCCTGATACCGTGAAAGCAACGGTATATGTTTGTGTGGTCGTTCCATCTTGTGCCGTGACTGCAATGGTTGCTGATCCCGGCAAAGCGGATGCTTGAGTAATTGTGTCGGTTGCGTTTGCATCATTTGTCGTCGCCGTGACTGTCGGAATGATAACGGTTCCTGCTGGCAATGTGTCAGTATATGAAAGTGTTCCTGCGGCAAAAGCTGGTGCGAGCGTTCCGGCTGAGACCGTCAAGTTGCTCAAGGTGTCATCGGAACTGGTTGAACTTCCCGATCCTCCGCCTGATACCGTGAAAGCAACGGTATATGTTTGTGTGGTCGTTCCATCTTGTGCCGTGACTGCAATGGTTGCTGATCCCGGCAAAGCGGATGCTTGAGTAATTGTGTCGGTTGCGTTTGCATCATTTGTCGTCGCCGTGACTGTCGGAATGATAACGGTTCCTGCTGGCAATGTGTCAGTATATGAAAGTGTTCCTGCGGCAAAAGCTGGTGCGAGCGTTCCGGCTGAGACCGTCAAGTTGCTCAAGGTGTCATCGGAACTGGTTGAACTTCCCGATCCTCCGCCTGATGTATACATAAATCCTCCAGTTGAAGTGGCAATGCCTCCATCATTAGTGTTTGTAACAACGACATCAGCTGCACCCGCTGCTCCAGCTGGAGTTGTTGCTGTAATTTCTGTGCTGCTTGCAACAATAATATTTGTTGCCAAAACTCCGCCAACGGTTGCTGTACTTGATGCAAAGTTAGTTCCATCAATAATAATATTTGTTCCTCCATTAATTGAGCCAGAATTTGGCGTAACAGAAGTTATTGTCGGTTCAATCAAATCTGAAAGCAAGGTTGGTTCAGTAACAGTAAATGTATTTCCGCCAATCGTAATTGTTCCACTATATATAGTACCGCTATCAATGACTGCATTTGTAGTTGTCGCATCAGACAAAGTTGTATTCGTGATTGTTGAACTTGCAGCAGTGACATTGGTCAATGTTGAAGATGAAATCACTGAACCAAGAATTATCGTGCTATTGGTAATCGTTGAATTCGTAACTTGCGAATTATCAATATTTGACAAAATTATTGTTGAACTTGCAACATTTGAATTATTCGTAATCGTAGATGTGGCAACGGAGCTAAACGTAACTATTGAATCAGCTATAGTTGATCCATGGATAGTTGATGTTGAAACGGTTGAATTACTAACTGTTGAATCGTATATAAATGCATCTGATCCTGATACGCTTGTCGTGGTTGAATTTACAATTGCTCCAGGATCAAAGGTTGAGTTCGCAACATAGCAATTTGAAAGTAAATAACCATCGATAGATGAATTAAGAATTGTACAATTTGTAGCATTGGAATTTGTAATGACAGAATTTGTAGAAATTACATTATCCAATGTTGAAGTGCCGAGCGTAGTTGTTGTAAGTGTTGAATTATTTACGTTCCATGATCCAGACAATGTAGAATTTGTAATTGTCGTAGTGCCAGTTGTCGTTCCAATTGGTGCAACTGTAGTTTCAGCAAGTGTTGGAATATAAGAAGCAAAAAATGTTCCGCCTAATGTTGAATTGGTAATTGTCACCGCTGAAGGTGAAGACGTGGCAACAAGGGGAACAACGGTGACTGTTGTAGTAGCATTAAATGCTCCGCTGATTGCCGTGATTGTCGTTGTTCCAACTGAAACTGCATTAAACAAGCCTGTATTGAAACCGATTGTTCCAACAGAAGGATTTGATGGTCCCCAGAAAACGGAAGCTGCAATTGGATTTCCGTATTGATCAAGTGCTGTAGCCACAAACTGTGTTGTGGTGCCGACTGTTGTTGTTAAATTTAATGGTGAAATAGAAAGTGTTGTAAGAACTGGTGCAGTTGCAAGAACATTCACAATTCGTGTTGAACTTGTTGCATTTCCTGACAAATCGACAGCAGAATAAACAACAGAATATGTTCCTGTTGCTGCAGTATTTACATTATCAAAAGTCGTTGTAACTGTAGTTGTTCCATCTACAAGGTCATAAGCTGTCGCTCCTGGGTCTATAAATACAGACCCATAAAGGACATTCATCGGATTTGTTCCGTTAAGGACAATTACTGGTGCAGTTGTGTCCTTTATAACAACGCTGGATGTGGCGATAACAGTATTTCCAGTATTTGGATCAGTTGCTGTCCAAGTGACTGTTGTGGTTCCGAGACCAAAACTAATGGGTGAATAGGTAATAACCGGGCTTGGACCAAAGGCATCCGTAGCTATAATTGGTGCTAATATTGGAGTTGTTGTTGCGCCTGTCGCTTCAAAAACTTGCGTGCCCGGAACAAAAGTTATAACTGGCGCTGTCGTATCAATGACAATCACCGTTCGTGAAGTTGTAGCTGTATTTCCAGCCGCATCGGTAGCAGAATAGACAACAGAATAGGTTCCTGTTGCCGCAAGATTTACATTATTAAAAGTTGTTGTTACCGGCACCACTCCATCAACATTATCAAGTGCAGTTGCTCCGGCATCTACATAAACACCAGTTGAACTTGCTTGAAGTGTAAGAGTGCTTGAACCAGTAATGGTAATAACAGGAGGCAGTAAGATCGGCAAAATAACTAAGTACTATTGAACCATCTCCGCCATTTGCACCAGCATCACGATAGACGCCATCACCAGAAGCCCATCCGCTTCCTGCTCCGCCTCCAGCACCATTTGTTCCAGTTGTTGGAAGTCTGTATGTATTAGCATCACCATATCCTCCGATTCCGGCAAGACCGTTTGGTGTTGAACCACCAGTGCCTCCGTAATTTCTTTGAGTATTTATCTGGTCATCACCGTTAGTACCATTTGTTCCACCAAGACCGCCTGCGAGTCCACCTTTTCCACTATTTGAATTTCCGTAGATAGCTCCCATTCCTCCTTTTCCACCAATTTCCATAATACCTGATGCTCCAAGAGTCAAAACGGTATTTCCTCCATCAGCACCATTTCCACCTGCAACATTTATAAAGCCACTAGTGCCACCAACACCACCTGCTCCAACTGTATATGCGATTATTTGTCCAGGAATAACTGGAATCGCTTCTACAGAATATACTCCTCCTGCTCCGCCACCGCCACCTCCAAACGAGTATGCTCCGCCACCGCCACCGCCACCGCCTGCAGTAAGAGTCGCATTAATACTGGTAACTCCAGCAGGAACTGTAAAGAAATTCATTGAACTTGTTGAGGTCAATGTTGTTGTTGCAAAGTAGTCCGCATGGGCTACTGAAGCAAAACTGAGTGATGCAACAGCTAAAAGGACAACTATTGTAAAATTGCCTATGGCTCTGCTTATTTTTTGATAATTTGTAAACATAATAATTTTGGTGGTTAAAAACAAACGCACGATGGTGGTTGTAATTGCTAAATTAAATTGAATTTTTAAATGACTTTAAAATAAAACTTGATCAAAAAACTGAACTGAAACTAACAATATGAGTTTCAAACAAAGAAACGCAAACATTGAGTTGAATAAAGAACTTTTTTACAAAATCTATGTAAAAAATCTTCATAAAGAGCTTTATACAACAACATCGTATCACAAAGAATTATCTTGTCAAGTGAATACACTACTCCAAGTATCATTCTCTGAAAAATATATCAAAAAATATCGAATTCGAAATAAAGCTTATTTATAAAGGACATTTTACAATTTATCATAAATGTCCTTTATAATTTTTATGTCCTTTATTGGAAAGTCTTAAAAAATTTATCAAAAAATAACTTGACACTTTACATAATGTAATATATGATAGTGTCAGTTGATTTTGAATCCCCCATGAAGATGAAGGGATTTTTGATTTAGTTTGTTGCACATTAACAAGGAGGAAGAAATGAAAAAGTTTATGTTGCTATTAATTGTTTCACTGCTGCTTTTTGCGGTCAGTGCGCAAGTGCGAGCGGATGGTGTTACGGTCAGTCTGGACATACATCGGAACGGGGTATCAAACACTCCGACCGCTGTACCAATCGCTGTTCCGACATCAGTCTCACCTGCATTGAAACCGGTATATCAATTCACTTCGAATTTCGGTTTCAAAAACACAGGTGACAAAGTTGTCAACTTGCAAATGATATTGAAGGTCACGCCGACCGGATATTTCGGGAATATGACAAAAGAGGCCGTGGTGCACTATCAACAAGATCATGGACTCACTGCTTCCGGATTTGTCGGGCCAAAAACGCGAGCTTTGCTTAATGCACAGCTGACTGTGTTAGCGACACCGACTCCGGTTGTATCATCGACGCCAATAACCACAGTAGTTGTCACGAGTTCCGCACCAACGAAAGTCGTTACTGGAACTCCGACGCCGATTGTCGTCAAGAAAAAAAGCGGCTGGGAGGGACAACTTGGGTTGGGTTTTATGCCGTTTGAATTTTCCGGATCAGGAGTTTTACAACCGGGAATGGAATTTCCGAGTACATCAACATTGTTGGAATTCAATCTTCTCGCTCAAATCAGATGTCAAGATTATGCTTTGAGCTTGTCGATAGATACGACCGGTCATCCCGTTGGCATGAACGATTATGGTTCAAGTTATAACGGGTTTACGGTATACCATCCGATCACTTTGATGGTAAAGAATTACCAACGACTCACAGATTCTGCGTCTTTAGTTTTTGGTCTAGGCGCTGGAAATGTGAGGTATTCAGGAAATCCGAGTCAGGGTGGTGTAAAATTCCCGATTGGCAATGATAACAGCGTAACACCTGTTCTCGCTGCTGGGGTTGAATTCGGAACGGATGTTAGATGTTCCGTTCTCGCCGAACTCAGGATGAATCAATCGCCGGTATTGCTGCCTGGTGTTGGTCCAGAGGAATATGACAGCGTTGGTGATGTGCAGTGCAGTCTCAGTATTCCTTTTTCTTTCTAACCAAATTCTTTCGTCGAGATTCGAAGGCCGTTCCTTTATGAGGGGAACGGCTTTTTTTATTGCAATAAAAGCCCGGCGCGCTTGCACGCCGGGCTTTTCTTTTTTCTCTTTCTTTACATCATCAGCTTTCTCAACTTGTCTTGATTCTCCCGCATGACGAGCATCGATGCTTCCATTTTGCCTTTCCCCTCCTTTTCTTTTTGCTTAATTTGCTTAGCTATATTTTCGAAAAATTCCGGATCTTTGTCTATGGCCGCAAGCACTTTTTCCTGCTGGTCTTTCGGTAGACCTTTCATTTGCGATTTCATTGCCTGTTTCATCACTAAGTTTTTAAAAAATCCCATATATTTTATTTAAATTGATAACAAAAAAATTGTATCATATTTTACTCATATCTCAATGCTTCCATCGGACTTTTCTTCGATGCCTGGCGTGCCGGATAAATACCAAATACCAGACCGACCAAACTTGCAACGATAATGCCGAGTATTGCCGCATTCCACGGGAAAATAAATGTCCAGCTCAAAGCAAGCACATCTGTAAGAATAATGGATATGACATAGGAAAGAAATCCTCCGAGCAAGATGCCGATGATTCCGCCGGTCGCCGTCAGCATAACCGCTTCAAGTAAGAATTGGATCAGAATATCGTGATCGCAGGCGCCAAGCGCTTTTCGCAGGCCGATTTCGCGTGTCCGCTCCGTCACCGATACAAGCATGATATTCATAATGCCGATTCCTCCGACAACAAGGGATATCGCCGCTACCGCCGCGAGAAACGCCGTCAGAGCGCTTGTCACTGTGCCAAGTGTTGATGCAATATCAGCCGATGTTTCTACGGAAAAATCATCCTGTGTTGGATCTGTGATATTGTGATCATTTCTCAACGTATCGGTAATATCCGCTGCGGTAGCATCGATATGATCTTGGGTATCCGCTTCAACAATAATCCTGTTGAAATAATTGATGCCGAGAACATACGTTTGAGCGGTCGTATATGGCATGATGACTGCGTCATCAAAATTAATTAGACCGGATTGACCTTTTTGCGGCAGAACGCCGATGACTTTGAACGTGTTGTTGCCAATTCTGATTTTCTGTCCGACTGCTTCATCGCCGCCAAAAAGCTGGTCTTTTACTTTATAGCCAATGACCGCGACCTGCGATTTTGAAAGCACATCGTCATCAGTAAAAAAATCTCCTTCTCCAACCGTAATATTAAACATATCTGCCATGAGTGTTCCGCCGCCGTACAAGCTGATCTGATACACTTGATTTCCATAGATAGCATTTCCTCCTCCTAAAACCATCGGCATGACCTCTTTTGCGTACGGTACATTTGCTTTTGTTTCAAGGGCAGTCAGATCCGAATCTTTGAGCGAATCGGAAAGCGTTTGTGCTGCGCTTGAGGGACCATCTGAAATTTTCCCCGGAATAACAGCGATTGTTGTCGCGCCAAGCCCGTTAACCTGGCTAAGAATTAAATTCTGCGCGCCTTGTCCGAGCGACATGACAAGAATAATTGATGTAATGCCGATGACAACGCCAAGAACCGTCAATGCCGAGCGCGACTTGTGCGTCGTCAGTCCGATAATTGCTGTTTGTATGCTATGCCTTAATTTCATATTATTTTATAAAATCATCGGCTTTTGTTTTTCTGTTTACAACTTTTTCATCACTGAGTATCTGCCCATCATGCAAGCGGATAATCCTCTGCGCGTATTCAGCCGTGTATGTTTCGTGGGTAATCAAAATAATCGTATGACCCATTTCGGTATTTAATTTTTGGATGATATCGATGACCGCCTCGCCGGATTTTGAATCCAGGTTTCCCGTCGGCTCGTCGGCAAAAATAACTTCCGGATCGTTCACCAGTGCGCGGGCGATTGCCACTCTTTGTTTCTCACCGCCCGAAAGCTGCGTTGCCTGATGATACATCCGGTGTTCAAGCCCGACATCAATGACCGCTTCCTGCGCGCGGACATCCCACTCCTCCTCGGGAATATTCGAATACATGAGCGGCAACTTTACATTATCGAGAACGGATGCATGCGGCAAAAGATTGAATGCTTGGAAAACAAAACCCATTTTTTCGTTGCGCATCCGTGCAATTTCTTCCGGATTATATGAACCGACATCTTTGTCGGAAAAAATATAGGTGCCATCGGTATGATTATCCAAAAGTCCGAGAATTTGAAGCAAAGTTGATTTTCCAGAACCGGAAGGACCCATGATTGCCACAAATTCACCTTTTTGAATATCGAGGGAAACTCCTCGAAGTGCTTCGGTTTTTGTCCCTTCATTGTCGTAGACTTTCCACAAATTTTTTGTTTCGATAAGCGCCACGTTTTTACATGTTTGGCGAAGCGAGAATCACATCGCCTTCTTTGAGACCGGAAACTATTTCCTCATATCCGTCGACGCCGCGTATGCCTACCGTGATCGCTGTTTGTATTGTATTTTTTTGATTTGCAGGATCAATCAGCTCTACGTATTCCTGGGTGCCATCTTCATACACGGATCTTGATGGAACGGCAAGCACATCATTTTTTTGATCGGTCAGAATATCCAGATTCGCTGTCATTCCGGATTTGATTCTCGGATCGGAAGTTGAAGCAAAAGCCAAAGTGACTTTGTATGTCGGCACATCTTCGAGAATTGTCTCTCCCGGATCGATCTTAATGACGGATGTCGGGAAAAAAGTATCGGAACCATAAGCATCAAGTGTAGTCGTGGCAGGATCGCCGATTTTTACTTTTGCGATATCGGCTTCCGGAACATACGATTCGATATCATATTGTCCGTATGAAATGACGGAAATGGCGGCATCGCCCTGCTGCATCGTCTCCCCGACTTTTGCATTTACATTTGTAATGACACCGTCGATCGGTGAATAGATGATTGATTTATCGAGTTGCGCCTGTGCCGCATCAATATTTGCCTGCGCCTGCGCTACCGCAGCTTGCTGCGCCGCGATGGAGTCCGGAGTGTTGCCGGCGAGTTCAAGATTATAATTTGCCTCTGCTGTTGTGATATTCGAACGAGCAAGATCTATGGCTGCGCGGTCAGCAGAAACAATAGTTTTATATGAATCAATTGTTCCTTGCGAAATACTTGAATCTCCCAAAGATTCATTGAGTGCGAGAGCGATCTCATCAACAAAACTTTTTATTGCATCAATTGAAGCAAGTGCTGATGTCGCGGAAACTGAAGTGCTTGCATTCCAATCAGTAAGCGTCAGTTCAATGGTATATCGATCGTTGTCGATAGTATTTTGCAGTTGAAAATTATTCATCGGAATGATGATCTTGGCTGATGGAGTTTTCGGATTCTCAAACATTTGATCGATATCATTGTGTATGGCATTATCACAGGTCGTATAAGCGCTCGTGATGCTGTTATCCAAAGAATTCTGCGCAACTGCCAATTCTTCCGGCGGAGTTCCATTTTGCATGTCGGCAAGTTTTGCTTGTTCAATCTGCAATCCGGCTTTTGCTTGTTCGAGAGCAGCGGAAAGATCGGCATTTGAAAGCGAAGCGAGATATTCTCCTTGATACACGGTATCGCCTACAGCTACCGCAACCTGCGAGACTTGTCCGCTTGCCTGAAATGCAAGATCAAGATCTGAAAGCGGAGTGACATTTCCCGTGGCACTGACAACTTGAGTGATATCGTGCTTCTCTACTGTCACCGTTTCCAGTCCGGAAGATTTTTTCTTGCCGAAAATCATGAAAAGTATGATGATAATGACAAGAAAAATAAGCGCAGTCCACCATTTATTTTTCTGCGCAAACATTTTTATTTTTGAAAAGAAATTTTTCATCTCTGTGTGATTATACAGGATTTTTTCCAAATTTGAAAATCATTTGTCGGAGCGCCGGGATTTGAACCCGGAGTCACATGAACCCGAATCATGCATGTTACCGTTACACCACGCTCCGAAATTTATTTATCAAGCAGTTTAGATTTTCTGCTTTTGTGGACCTAGGCAGAATCGGACTGCCGTCTCGTCAATGCGAATGACGCGTGCTACCACTATACTATAGGCCCAGGCGTTTGCTACTCTAACATATTCCGATAAAATAAAAAACTCTGTGTGGACCTTGTCTTACAAAATTCATCGTCGTTGGTGGACCTCATTATACGGAATTGGAACCCAATATACGAAAGCCTAGAGGCGTTCTGGGAATTTCATAGTTCCCTTGAAGATTAACTAGCTTCTTGAGCCAATTTTTATTGAACCAGTTCAGCAGCTAAAACCTGAATCTGTGAATTTAATGAATCAATCTGTGCATTTTCTTGTGTCGTTATCAAATTTGCTTCACCTTCAGCAACAGCTTCTGTACCTCCACTTGTTTCATATCCCATTATCTCACCGATACTTTTTATTTTTAATGCAGTGATTTGTTGTTCAAGTGTATCAATTTGACCAAGAATAGTTATATTTTGCATATATGAATCAATCTGATCTTGAGTCAGAGATACCTCCTGGGAAATATCATTTTGTAATTCTACTTGAACTTTTTGTAAAATTCCATTTTGTGTCTGTAAATTACTAACATAACTTTCATTGGCTGTTATCTCTTCAGCACTTGCAGTGCATTCAAGTGCGCCCTCACCTTCTCCAATATTATTAGAACAATTATTATTTTGTGATTCTTGCATTTGACCTTGCACATCATCAATTTCTTGCTGAATAGATCCTTCTTTTTGTGTATAAGCAGTGATAACACTTTGGATAGCTTGTTCTTGAGAATTTGTTTGAGCTTGGACTTGATTCTGATTATTGTTTTGTGCTGATTCTACTTGAGTGACTATAACAGAATTTTTACAGTTAGCATTCACTGTTTGTGTTCCAGAAGTCACACTCACTCTCGCATTCATAATCCCCGTAGAATTATATGACCAGGAAATAGTTGGCGATTGATTGGTACTAGATAAACCGCCATCCCCTGCCCAAGTATAAGAATGACTACCATTACCTCCTGATGTTTGTGCAGTCCATATAATAGTTTGTCCGGGAGAAGCATTTGCCATATCTGCACTGCAAGAGACGATTAGAGGTTGCACAATTGTTGGTGTTTGAACTGGAGAAGGTTTAGTTATAGAACCTGTATTTACTATTGTGCTTGTGCTTACAACTTCAACTTGGGAAGTGGAAGTACTTACGAGAGGTGTATTAGGAATTTTGGTTGATATGTGCGTCCCAGTGAAAAGCAATCCTACGGAAACAATCGCAGTACCTATGGCTGATATAATTTTATGTAAAAAATTGAACATTTTATTATTTAATTAATACTGATTCATACCAAAACTAAAAATAACATCTGTTCCTATAGCGTAACACTGTCTAAAAAATTATCAAAATTGGTTCGAGTCGTGTAGGGTCATTAATCTATATCCATAATTAGAGCCGTTGGATATTTAGAGAAAAATTATTTTGGAAATACCAAGATAGCTAGCCCTTACAAGACAAAAGAGGCATTTCTGCCTCTTTTGTCAGCTTGGGTGGACCTCATCTTACGAAATTGGAATCAAATATACGAGAGCATCAAGGCATTCCAGGAATTTCACGATTCTGTAGACATACCAGATTTTCCTGAAAAAGAAAAATCGGCTGCTTAATCATTATGTTTTAAGATTTATTACTAAAATCTTCTGCTATTTTTCTGAATGACCCTTTTCCTAAAATACTCTCAATTATTTTCGCCAACGGCAGATAATTACCAGAAAAATTTGCTTTTGCAAACTCGTCAAATAATTCATTACGATTTTTATATTTTCTATTGGATTCTAAAACTAATTTATCAAGAAGATCATATAGTTTTTTTCTTTCTGTATATCTTTCCATAGATTCTGCGGAACCATTTTTATAAAGTGACTCAAACATTCCTGCTGCATATGCCTGCTTTCTATTTTCTTCAGTGTATGCATTTTCTACGTCCGAAACCCACTTCTCTGGATCTGATATATATTTTATCTCATCATTAAATTCTTCTATTTTATCTTGAGATATTCCTCGTCTTTTATAAAATTCAGTAACCCAATTTTTGATTTTTTTAATTGCCTCTGTTTCTGGTCTAAATTCCTTATCCATACTGATGTTATCAAGAAATTTTCTAGTGCATTCAACCACAACAGCTTCCTCTAGTTGAGAAAAATATTCTTTTTCTTCGCCAGCCTTTTTTGACTCATCCTTGATGTCAATCATTGAAAGTCCAGTTCTGTATAATCTTATGTCATCAACCGATTCTCCTTTACGTGCAGATTTGTAAGATTTCAGATGAAAAAGTTCATGTGCAATAGTACTTGCAAATAATAATTTTGATTCTTTCTTCTCAACACCAATATTAAGCCCTACTGGCTGGTGAAGACCCCTTGCTAATTTTCCCTCGGTCATTTCGAGCACCGACCCCGGCTTGAGGATATATATATGATCAAGTGATATTGATTTCGGTTTGCCTCCATATTGACTCACAATTTTATCTACAACCAATTCCGTATTTTTAATAAGCCCTATATCTTCTATAGTTTTTTCTAGTTCATATTTTGTAAGCTTTTCTGAACGAGTTTCAAAAGTCTTTTGTAATTCATACAAAATCTCATTTTTCTCTTCTTGTGTTCCACCTACAATATTTTCAAAATGAGTTTTTCCTTCCATGATTAGTTTTATTAATAAAGGAATGATTACATTTAGTAGGGATTTGTCAATGATGGGAGGTCTGGTATGAACGAAAGAAACAAAATACAGCTAACTTTCGTTATCGGTTCGAGTCGCCTTGGGTCATTAATTTCTATCCATAATTAGAGCCGTCTGTTTTTTAGAAAAATTTTTTCTTTAAACCATCAAGATAGCTAATCTTTAAAAGACAAAAGAGGCATTTCTGCCTCCAATGTTCACCAGAGTGGACCACACCTTACAGAATTGGAACCTAATTTTCAAAAGTCTTAGGGAATTCTGGGAATTTCACGTCTCTTTAAACATACCTGACTTTCCTGAAAAAGAAAAATCGGTTGCTTGATGTGTAAACGCCGCTCCAAAAGTGTGACAGTCTAAGGCCATTATTAAACCTTCACTTTATCCAAGATTTGATCAAATTTATCAATGTGTGTCATTAGTTCAGAAAGTGCGGAAGGTGTTTCCTTATCAGCGTGTAAGAGATTGGAGTAATTACAATATTTATACATATTTGTTATCACTTCCAAATCGTCATCGGAAAGTTTAGCTATTTTATTTTTTCCTTGTTTCAAATTTTCTGTTATGCCATCAAAGTTATTTTCCTTATCCCACATCAGTAAGTCATTTTTGATAAATTTTTCAACTGCCAATCGTAAAAGTTGTCCATATTTTAAGGCAATTTCCTCTGGTTTTAGATCACCGTTTTTGGCATTTTGAGTAATTTCTTGATTGCATTTTTGGATTTCAGAGGTCAAATCAAATCCAGGGTCAACAAAGATAAAACTTCCACCGAATTTTTCTACATTCTTTAAAACGCCAAACTTGCTTGGATTTGGATTTACACATTTTGCTAAATACTTAAAAAATAGTGGATGGTGAGTAAAAACTATAACCTGAGAAAATTCCTGAGTCTCCTTGTGTATCAACTCTGCAAGAATTTTTAAGTTTGGCGAGTCTAAGCTTGTTATCGGATCATCAAAAATTAAGACGGTTTGATCCTTGCTCTGCAAATTTTCATTAATCGCAAAGAAGAAGGCAAGAGAAATTAGCTGTCTCTCACCTTCTGATAATCCATCCTTCATTTCTCGTTCATTTCCTTTTAGATCAGTAATTTTGAACGAAAAAGAATATTCCTTTGTATTGGCTGCGGGTTTGATATGTTCAAGGGTGAAGCCCAAATTAAACTTATTAAGAATAATTATCATTTGTGAAATAACACTCTCTGGAATTGTTTTGGCAAGATATGTTTTCAAATCCTCCTGTGTCTTTTTCAATTTTTCCGATAATGTTTTCTCTTTGGCAGAAGCATCGTTTTGAAGTTTTATGAGTTTTATTTTTTCGCTTTTCAAAAAATCTACTAACTGGTTCAAGTCTATTTGCTTTTTATTTTTCTCCTGTAGTTCATCCGTGATTTTGGTTTGATCAGAATATTTACTTTTGAAATCACTTATCAATTTATTTTTTTCGGCAATAAGTTCGTTGATGCCCTCAACTGATTTTACGATTTTTACAAGCTTTGCGGCGATCACGTCATAGAGATTTGCTATTTCCACTTGCTTTCGTTCAATTTTTTTCAGAGATTCTAACGCCATGAGCGAATCATCAATTTCTTTTATGGTAATACCACTAAACTTTTCAGTATATTTTGTTTTTTCATCAAGCTTGTAAATGTCTTTGATTTCAAAATCTGTTTTTATTTTTTCCAGTGCGTCAAATACTTCATTTGCCTTAGAGGGCAATAAATTCAGGTTTGACTTTATTATTTCCAATTCGCTTTTTGCGGTTTCAATGTCGGCCAAAAATTTTTGTTTAGCATTTTCATAGGTTTGATCAAAGACGGTTCTGTAGTACTCAATAACTTTTATAGCGTTTTTGAGCGGTTGCATACAAAGGGGACAGTTTTCGTCGCTGTATTTTTCGGGTATTTGGTCTTTGGCGGACTCAATAAACTGTTTGTGCTTTGCAAAATGCGTTTTTATCTTCTCGTCTGCATCATCTTGTGCCTTTTCTTTTATTTGACGGGTAAACAATTCAGTGAAAAATTCTTTTGAAGAAAAATCATTAGAAAATGCTATTTGATCAACTGCCGATATGAGATTTATTTCGTTATACTTTTTATTAACCTTTTCAAGGTTTGTTAATCCCTCTTCAAGTGTTTTTAGTTCTTCTTCTGCTTTGGAAAGTTTTTCTTGTTTTGTTTTTTCATCATCATCCTTATATATTTCGAAAAGTTCTTTATCTTTATCTGTAAATGATTGTCCTAAGATATCTTTGCTAATAATCTTTTGTGTTTCCAATGCGTCTTGGTTTGTCTTAACTATCTCTTTGAGACTGTTCGCCTGTTCATCTAAATCAATTATTAGCTTACCCGCTTTTTGTGTGTGCGCGCCTTGTTGCTGATTACTTGACCTAATACCATGTGTATGAACATTCGCATTGATAAAATCAACATCGAAAAATAGAAACGAATTTTTCTCGACTTGGGTTAGCCATCCCCCGTTTTCATATTTATGAATTTGATTATTACTACCATCATTCAGCTCTATTTCGGTCAAAGCCGGTGGAGTATTTTGAAAGTCCTGATACTGAGAAACGCTTTTTAAAATATCACAGACGGAAGATTTTCCTGATCCGTTCTCGCCAAAAATAGTAGTAAAATTTTGTAGTATGGATTCTTGGCCATCTTTATTCTTGCAAAACTTTTGCCACTCAAAATCCGTAAATGATTTGTAGTTCTTTATCGATTTGATTTTACGAATTTTCATAGGATTTCGTACTAACTTTACAATTATTTCAGCTTCAACTTGCCAGACTTAAATCCCTCGACAATGGTTTTCATGCATTTATTAAAAGTGCGCATAGCCTCTCCCTTGAGAGGGGTATCTTGGATACTCAAAAGCGCTTCTCGGGTTGACTGACTAAGTCCGGCAATATCGTCCATAGTCTTTATTTCAACGTTAGGCTCATTTCGCAAAAGGAACCACTCTTTGTCCGTGGTTTTATTGTGATCAAGAACCTCCAAATCATTATGTGTCATTTTCGGAAAAAGATAGTAAAACATTTTATCGTAAAAATAGTATTTGGTAAGAAACATCTCACCGACAGCAATATGCCCTGCACGCTGTGATCCGTCAGTGAAATTTCTTCTCATTCGGCCAGCATATTTAATAACGTAGTCGTTTTGTATGATTGTCGATCGATGCTCTGCAAACCTTTTCCAATCTCCACCATAGGCGGCATTGAATTTAGTTATAAAAATCTTGTGCATCTTTTCCAAATAAGCTTTGACGTAAGCAGAAAATTCTGCGGGTTTGTGATAGCGATCCAGCAAATCCTTAACGACGGAGAGATCATCTGTGATTAGATATTTTCCTTTTTCCACCTTAGATGCAAAGTAGGCCATGCCGTAGAGGTCTGGCTGGATTTTTTGAGTGCCTTTTTTCAAATAATAAACACCAATGATGCCGTTTTTTACCCCACCGAGTGCATGATGAAATCGCTGATAGAGAGCATTGCCTGCCGAGTTCCTACTTAAAGCATCAGTACCTTCGAGTGCAATCACTGGCTTTTTGTTTATTTCTTTGCCATTCAATCCGTCTACCCATTTTTCGTCCACATACCATGCGGCATCACACGAACCATAAGAAACACCTTTAAACCCAAAAGTAAGACCGCCCTCTGAAAATGGCTTTTGATCTTCGTTACTGCTTTGTGGAAAGATGCGAAGTTTAATCCCATTGGTTTCATAACCAAGGGTATCTAGAATCTCTCTTTTAATAATTTCGTCGCTGGAGTATGCCATATTATAGGGATTTAATTTTTGCTAGAATTGTTTCAGTCTCCAACCCCAAGACGAAACTAACAAGATCAGACTCTTTATTTATCTCTTCACCTTCCTGTTCAATGTAAAATTGCTTAAGCTCATCGTTTGTGAAATTTGAAATTAGATAAAACTTAATGTAGTTACCAAGCCATATCGCATACTCTTCCCGTGACAGCGGATTCTCCGCCGTATGCTTAGTTACAGGGAGAGTGATTTTTATTTTGAAATCAGAATCCAAACTGATCAAACCGAAGTAATCTTTTGAGGGCTTGGCCTTTGCAGGGTGAATCTCAAATCCCTGATCAAATAGTCCGGTATTGAGATATTTTTCCAACTGTTTGGTCATGATCAGACTCCCAGTCTTTGCTTCACCGACAATAAAGTCGTGAGTGACATGGTGACTCTCGTTCTTTGGCCCTTGTTTAAAGTTTCTAATGAGAGCCAACTCAATCATGTGAAAACCGGCGCTTGATAGGTATCCGTAATCGCTTATCTTGATTATGAGGTCACTTAAACCGTACCCAGCAAAATCCGGAGAGCCGACTGCATGGGCAAGAGGTATTTGATTCTCTACAATGAAGCCAAGATGTCGGAAAGACTCGCCTGCAAGGTATTCCATGAATGGTTCCATTCCGTTGCCTTGCTTGCTTGTCTCAATGCGCTGAATAATGTAATTTTCTGGGTTTTTAATATGATCAAACTTTTCCTTGAGCAGATTGATCAATTTTTCTTCTGATTCAAATTCAATAGGGACAACATATTTATCGCCCTCAAACAAATACTTCTTTGCTTTCGACAGAATGTACGGCGTATTTTTGAGGACACCGTTATCAAAAATACCTGATACGAACTTATAGGTGAATGCATTATAGAAAAGCTTCATCAGACCTTTTGGGGTAAAAGGATAGATTGGATTTTCAAAGTACCCGGCACCGGTAATACTGCTGTAAATAAAAGCTTCCTTTGCGGGCATTTTGACTGCCAGCCCCATTTCAGTTTCAACAATCTTGAAATCAAAGTTGGCTTTGAATATGTTAAAAAAATCTTTTTTGTATATTTCCATATGATTAAACATGTTGTAGTTCAAATAAACTTATCTGAACAGTTTCCTTTTTCTTACCATGCTTCTCATCTCGTGGAACGTTCTGAAAAAGATTCATAATGTTCTCAATACTTAGTCGTTCGTGTTCAATGACTTGCGACCCATCAAATATTTTACTTATAACTACGCTTACGAACAGATCATACGCCTTATTCAGATTAAAAAGTTTGCCATTGTTTTTGCCAAGGCATTTGACGATCTCATCTGCAATATCATTGGGATAGATAACTTTTTTATTTTTAACCCTTGCTTTATTTTTCGAATTTATAAAGGTCACATAGAAGTCAGATTTGGGCGAAAATTTTGCCCAATTTTTATTGTAAGGACTGCCGAAGGTGTCGTAGGAAGAGATGTCTACCAATTCCATTCCATGATCTCTTATTAATTCGGCAAGGCTAATCCAAATTTTCAAATCCTTGTTGTGGAATGCAAGTGTAAAGTAAGCGTCTTTTTTGAGAACCCTTTTCGCTTCGCGGATAAAAGTAGCGAGCTGATCGTAGTATTCGTTCACTCCCTTTTTTTGCACAGGGTTTATAATGACTTCATTCTCAATCTCAAACTCTTTCTCAAGCCAGCAATTCCAGATGTATGAAAGCTCTGAGTATTGGATGGTGTCGCCGTATGGAGGATCGGTAATCAAATAGTCAACACTACCCGGCTTAATTTCAATCATCTTCAAAGACGACTTGTTATAAATCTTAGAGACAGGCTTCGAGACCTCGTTTCGGGAAGCCTTGTCTGCAATAACTTCCTTTGCCATTTTTACATTATTGACTCGGTCTACAAACCTCCACCAGACATTCTCTTCAATAAAATCATCCGGAATCCAAAAGTTATTTACACCAAGAGGCCGCACATTTTCTGCTTTTAATTTACTTACATGCAATAGGGTGTTCGTAAATGCAAGCATGAACAAATCTCTGTTTTTTAGAGGCAATTTGTTGATAGCCATATGAAGTGTTGCCAAAGCAAGAAGGTTCCTCTTGGTGAACATGTCTGACACTCGCTTCACACCCTTATAAGAAAAACGATCTTTATAAAATTTCTCTGGAAAGTCCTTGTCTGGATACTTCAAGTTCTTAGGAAATTTTATGATTGGATTTAGATATTCTTGAGAGAGACTAACTTTTTGCTTGTTGTGGAAATTACTGTCAGCGATGACAGCGTTATAGTCCTTACTATTTTTCTTTCCAAGAATGGTATACAGAATATATTTGTCTTTGGTCGCATAGAGAGGCATTATTTCCTCCCGAACAGCCCGCTCAATCGCTGAGAAGTCCTCTTCAAAAGAGGCGTTGTCATAACCGACCTGCAAAGAGTTCTTTGCGAGAAAGACAGCGAAAGGATTCAGGTCGTAACCGATGAAATTTCTATTGGCTAAAACTGATTGCAGTCCAATAATTCCGCTACCACAAAACGGGTCCAAAACGACGTGATCCTTTTTGGAATATTTCTCAATGTATTGATCGATAACAAACCAAGGTTTTCTTGACCAATATTTATGAAGTTTCGCCACGCGCGAATACTGCCGATCGTGTTTGATATCGTTTACATCGACAAGGTTTTTTACAATTTGTGAAATGGTTAAAGACATGTTATTTCTTTTGAAAAACTAAACAGTAATGATGCAGTATGTTGCTTGCCCACGCTGAAGGGTATCCGTAGGGGGCAAGACCGACTTTGTCTTGTATCCAAAGCTTCTCATCTTTGAGCATATACTTCTTCGAGAGAAGCCGAGCCAAGTCCCACGCCAATGGATACATTTTACCCTCTTTCTTAAGGTTCTTCACAATGACCACGAGATACCCTCCGGCTTTGAGTAGATCAAATATGTCAAAATATATATTTGCTAATTTTTCCAAAAACAGATCGTAGTTATCAATATTACCCAAGTCCTCTTCGGCTTCGGAATAGTTAACATCGAAACCGTCTTTCGTTCTATCCTTTTTGAAGTCTTTGGTACTTCGGTTAAGCATGTCCCAGTACGGAGGCGATGAAATCGAAAAAGCAATCTTTGGCAGATTCAGTTTTTTGATATTGGCCGCATTTTCGTTGAATATGGTCTTTTTGAATTCCGGAGTTCGCTTGAGCGACAGATCATAATATTTTTTATTAAGCTCAATACCATAGCCGACTCTTCCGGTTCGTTTGCAGGCAACCATAGTGCTTCCAATGCCGCAAAAAGGATCGAGTACGTTTTCTCCCTTTTTTGTAAAGAATTTCACAAACCCCTCAATCATTGTCGGAGAAAATGTCGCTGGATGATCCTGAGTATTTGGAGATACTTCTCTCTCTTCCTTTAAGTCTTTGTGCAGAGCATTAAAAATAAACCAACTGCAACTGAACTTTACCCATTCTTTTCCTGTCATGTCGTTGAGTGGGTTCGATAGATCGTAAGCGCCGTCTTCCGGATTGATCAAAATGGCATTTGCTTTTTCAACATCACCGCCAGGATTATACAATGCCACCTCTGACCACCTTTCGATAAAGTGTTCTGGTATTAATTCCTTTTTGGTCTTAAGAATGTGGTCGAGTTTCTTTTTTGCCAGTTTATTTTTTTCCTCACCTAAAACAGGTAGGACTTTTTTTTTATCTTTGTAATAAAAATAATTTTTCATATTTGGAGTTTCTTGACTTGGGATTTCAAACCAACTCGGACACAACTACGGATTAACTATAACAGAATTTCTATAAAATAAAAAATCAGAGATAAGTAAAAAAAAAGCCCTATCGATTGTCGATAGGGCTTTGCTAGGAATTGGAATTCCTATGAAGTGCTGGGATTAAAGGCGTGTTTCGGCTCTTGTGTTGCAAAGACCTCCTTGACCCGTTTGGGATCGTAGAAGGCATCCCACTTGTAGATATCGGCTAATGCGGCCACGTCTTCAAAGTTGTGCGGTTCGCTCAGTTCATGCAAGGCCGATTGATCGAGGGTCTTCTTGTCAAAGTCCACGATCATAATGTCCATCGGTTCCTTGGAACTGATGAGCACGTCCTCAACCATTCCATCGTCGATGATGATGACGAGTTTTTTCATACCATTTCTCCTTTCTGGCTGGAAATCTGCTTCATTGCTTCCAGACCTTCCAAAATTAGTTGCGCCACCTGACAGGCACGAGAAGCGGCCTTTTCCAACTTCTTTTCTTGTTCCGGCCCGCTTGCCCATGTTGCCAAGTAAGCAAAACTTGTTTCATTAGTCCGCAATCCGAGATTGCGGCAAATGATCCAGGCAGACGTTTCGGCTTCAAGTTCCTTCTCCGCTTGATTCTGGAAAGAACCGACATGACCGAGAAGGGCGTGCGACATTTCATGAGCTAGAACCAAAGCTTGATGGTCGGAACTCTCGCCCTCCTTGAGCACGATCTCCTTCTTGTCATTGACATAGCCGTAGATATCTTCAGAAGGGGTCATGCCGACGCGGACGCTGTAGCCTTTCCCGGTGATGAACTGGGTGAGCGTATCCACGATATTTCCGGCGGATGTTCCCTTGAGCGGATGATAGATACCGGAAGAAAAACGACGGGACTTCTATCTTTATGTGGACGAGTTTCAAAGCTTCACCACTTCCGGGTTTATAGATATTCTTTCAGAGGCGCGCAAATACCGCTTGAACCTGATCCTCGTCAACCAATACCTTCATCAAGTCGATGAACATATTCGAAGGGCCATCTTGGGAAATGTGGGAACCATGATCTCGTTTAGGGTGGGAACGGAAGATGCCAAGATGCTCTCTGATGAATTCTGGCCGGTCTTCCGGCAAAGTGATATCGTGAACCTTCCCGCGTATGGCATATATCTCAAACTGATGATCGACGGAAATACGTCGAAACCGTTTAGTGCCGATACTATATTTGATCTTGAGGATACGGCTTAGCAGGTATACAATCGTATACAATTTAATCCTATTCATATTCACCAAAAAGTTTGATTGATTTGTGGAGGTGCGCTCGTGGAAAAAAACCAAGGAAAGAAAAACGTCGGTATTTGGATTCGTGTTTCAACGGAAGATCAGGCGCGGGGGGAAAGCCCTGAACACCATGAGAAACGGGCGCGGTATTATGCAGAGTCGAAGGGTTGGAATGTCAAAGAGGTCTATCACTTAGAGGCAGTAAGCGGCAAAGCAGTCATTGCCCACCCGGAAGCTCAAAAGATGCTTGGGCATATTAAGTCCGGCCATATCACAGGACTCATCTTCTCGAAACTTGCTCGCCTTGCCCGAAACACTAGAGAGCTTTTAGATTTCGCCGACCTCTTCAATGAGAGTGACGCCGATTTAATTTCCCTCCAAGAATCCATCGATACTTCAACCCCTGCTGGTCGTCTCTTCTACACCATGATCGCGGCCATGGCCCAATGGGAACGGGAAGAAATCGCTTCGCGGGTGGCCGCCTCTGTCCCCATCCGGGCAAAGCTCGGCAAACCCCTTGGCGGTCAGGCTCCTTTCGGTTATCGCTGGAAAGACAAACAACTCATCCCTGAACCCAAAGAGGTTCCCATTGCAAAACTCATCTTTGAATATTTCCTTGAACATCACCGCAAGAAAACTGTTGCCCGGATTCTCAATGACAAGGGATATCGGACGCGCAAAGGCTCAAAGTTTTCCGATACCACTGTTGACCGTCTTCTCCAAGACCCCACGGCCAAAGGAAAGCACCGGCTCAATTACACGAAGAGCCTGGGCGACGGCAAAGCATGGGTGATGAAGCCCAAAGCGGAATGGGAATATGTCGAGGTAGAGCCCATTGTTTCTGCTGAATTGTGGGATCAGTGCAACGCTATCTTAAGGGAACAGGAATCGAAACGTAAGAAACCCGCCAAAAGGCCAACACATCTTTTCACCGGCTTCGTCTTTTGTCACTGCGGGGGCAAGATGCCCATACCGCCGAATGCGTCGAAATATACCTGTGCCAAATGCAGGAACAAGATACTCCCGGATGATCTTGAATCCATATTCCATGAACAATTAAAAAACTTCTTCTTTTCCCCGGTTGAGATTTCCAAGCACCTTGAACGGGCCGATATGGTCATTCAGGAAAAGCAGGAACTCTTAGAGCGGCTTGAGAAAGAGCGTGCCAAAATCGAAAGCCAAATGGACAAGATAAAAAAAGCCTATTACAACGACGAGATCAGCGTGAAGACCTTTGGAACCGAATTCCGGGAAAATGAAGAGCGCTTGGAGAAGGTCAAGGCCCAGCTCCCGGACCTTCAGGGAGAGATAGACTTCCTCAAGATCAAATACCTCTCAAGTGACGAGATCATATCCGAGGCCAAAGACCTTTATTCCAAATGGAAAGAACTGGTTTTCGAAGAAAAACGGCGGATCATCGAGAATATCACCGATAGGATCACTATAGGCTCGGATGATATTTCCATATCCCTCGCCTATATTCCCTCGACCGCTGAATTGACTAATGAAAAGCAACACAACCTCATTCCTGCGTTGCCATTCATTAACTTTCAATTATCGGCCAAAAAACCACAAAATCCTGCCTACCCTAAGAGCCTAACAACCCTTGGGGACCATATCCGAAAGCGCCGCCTTGACCTGAGGCTGTGGCAAAAAGACGTGGCTCTCAGCCTGGGGGTGAGGCCTGATGCGGCTATTGTGGATTTAGTTGCACAGGTCACGCAACATCCAGATAGACCACGTCCAATCCGTTCAATAGATCAAGTCTTTATGCTTCCCGGAAGCCAAGCAACTCAGGCACTTTTAGCAATTGATTATCTGAAATACAGAGACGTTGCATTTGTTGGTGATGGCGATTGTATGGGTTTGGTTATTGCGCATCTTGCTAATCGAGATGTTTTCAAAGGACCGGCCAAAATTCGTATTTTCGATTTTGATGAAAGGCTTTTAGCATTTATTGAACAAGTAATCGACGACTTGCGCCTTCCTCCCGATCTTATTTCGGTTCATCGCTACAATGTTCGAGATCCAATCCCTGAAAAATATAAAGGCGCTCATGAAGTGTTCTACACGAACCCTCCTTATGGATCAGTTGACAAGGGCGAATGCGGGAAACTATTTCTAGGACGTTGCATGGAATTTTGCAAACCAGCTCCAAGTTGGGGAATGGCTATTTTGCCTTTTGCTCATAAGGAAGATTGGAGTAGAGAAGCAATGGCGAACATTCAAGAATTTTTATGCAAGCACGGGTATGTAGTTTCTGAAATGATTCGTGAAATTCATCAATATCATCTCGAAGACCGACCTAGTTTACGGTCGGCAAATCTTGTTTTAGATCGTGTCTATAATTGTCCGGCTCCTTTTGAGGGCCAAAAAATAAAAGATGATGCAATGCCTAAATTCTATGGGAGCAAAGACAGGAAAATTCCAGCTTATATCAATAAGGAAGGGAAATTTGTGATGGATGATGGGACTCAGGTTGATGCTGGTGACTCACCAAGATGGCGTAAGGCGGGACCAAATCAGCCTCAAACTGGATCGGAAGACTCTTAAGGGGACCCAGGTTCTTTTTGTTCGATAATGTTCCGACCGCTTTATCAACACGAAATCTTAGATATTCGTTAAGGGGACGCCCCTTTGAAGGACCTATTGGGACACAATAATCGTTAAGAACTATTGTCTTTTTACATGCTTTGAGAGAACGAAGAACTATTGCAAATTTTGATGCCAGAACATTGGCGCTGTCATGTAATGGTGACCATGTTTTTCCGTCCTCGGAAAAATATTTTGCTCGCGTCGGATCAGATTGGAATGGGGATTTGGTAACACTGAAAAGAACTTTGATTTTTTTCGTTCCGACTTGCGATGCAAAATTTTGGACAACTCGGATTGGGTGGCATAATACCCCGCCATAACCCCAATAGGTTTGACCGCATTTTTTTTCTTCTTCTTTTTTTCTCGCAATAATAGTGTCAATATCTTCGGCTCCATGGTAGCCGATTTTCATTACTAAAATGGATTCTGACTTTATATCTTTCATTGGATTCTTCTTTTAATCTTTATGCAATTCATTTTAACACAACTTTATTTTAAAAAAGTCTGCCGAGGTCTTAAACGGCCAAATCCTAATCCTTCCCCTTCAACCTTTTGAAAGCTCCGAGGATGACCTGGGCCACGGCCTCGCGTTTCCTTTTCTTGTCGTCCTGGTTTAAGGGTTGGTAATTCACCTTTACCTTATAGCCTTTAACCCGTTGTTCCTTTCCTGAATCCTTGGCCGCTTCTTCTTCCAGATAAAAGAAAAGTTCTTCGGGTTCAACAAACATTACTTTTTCAAGAGCGGAGTCGGTTAGCTTTTCCATAACCAAGGTCCGTATCTTTTCCAAATGTTTCTTGTCCTGGGCACACATGAGCACTTTGTCGTATCCTGCCTTGAGACACTTTTCGATATTTCCTAATTCATTATCGGGGGCATTGGTCACGGAAATCTCACAGGCAATTTTCTTCCCATTCTTTAGAAGACCGACATCAACCCGACCATCGGGAATTGATTCCTCGACGGTCGCTTTGTATCCCTTTTCCTCGGCCATACGTTTAATGAGACTTTGAAGATATTGATGGCGTGACGTGCCTTTTTCTTCCGTCTGTGCCGGACTAGTCTCGACAGGCAGGTCTGATACCCGTTCTTTCTTTCCCGTCTTTTCTCGGACAGGTTCATATTTCGGTTCTTGCTTTGGTTCTTCAGCAGGTTTGGGAATATGTTCGACTTCCGGCGGCTTGGTGAATTTCTTTTGTTCTCGTTTTTGCTCAATCTCACTGGTGATTTGTTTTCGTCTTTCCTCTCCAAGCGAAGCCAGGATTTTCCGTTCAATAAGGTAATTTCCGCCAAAAGGAATTTTGTCTATGTAATTCCGAAATTCATCTTCTCCCACGTCCACGAGTTCCCATGGGGGTTCAATAGAGACTGAATAGATACCCGCTCAAAGGTTACGTCGGGAGCCTTAGATTTTTTTATATTGTCCTCGGTATCCTTGAAAACCTGTTCAACCTTGTCTGCCGCTCCTTCGACAAGCATCCACCATTCATCAACCACGACTTCTTTTTTGAGAGTGACTGCCATTGAAATATCCTCCCTTTGAGTGCTTGTAAAATAGAAAGAATGCTCTGGATCAAAGCGATATTTTACATGGTTTCTTACTTTTCAAATAGCAAATCCCCAGTGCCATGCTGTTCGCCATTCGCCGCCAATAACGTTTATTTTTTTCATAACGTTTTCGTTATCGTTTATCGTTATCGTTCGTAATTTTTTTCGACTTTTTATTTTCAAGAATCTGCGCCCTTTGATTAATTATCTTCACCCACTCATTCCGATAATCCGAAAAGATTTCGTCCACCAAGCGGTGGAGTGCCACCGAAAGACCGATGGCATAATGGATCGAGGGAGTCTGCGACCTGTTCTCCCATTTTGAAAGCGTGGTGGTCGGAATGCCCAGGAGGTATGACAATTCCTCTTGTGTGTAGCGCGCGAGCGTCCGGCATATCCGAATCCGGTTTCCCTTTTTTAAAGGTTTTGTAAACGTGCTCATATAAAACATGTTTTGATTTTAATAAAAATCGACCTCCACCTATTGTGAAAGAAGACAATCATTCCGCGAAGACGGTGAAAGTTGCCGAAATCGGCAACCTGCTGATTACGGAAAGATTCCCCGTCTTTCGCTATATTCCAGGAAGATCAAAATGAAAACATGATTAGCATTGAACAAATGAGAGAAATTGAGCCGACTTTAAAAAATGCTCCCGACGAGGATGTGGAGGTTATTAGGAATCTCATTTATACCCACGCTCAGTTGGCGCTTGATTGTTTTATAGAAGAGAAAAATGGTTCCAAAATGTCGCCTTTGGTACCTCGACAAGTAGATGGTGATATGAAAAAATTACCGCCGTGCAAAATGGAGAAACAAAAAACGGAATAATCTATTGTCGGGTGTCTTCACTCGAACAGGTAGATGGTACGAGTCTTGAATCACAGCAACGGATGTGTAAAGAGTATGCGGTACGGGAGGGAGTAACCGTATCGGAGGTATTTATTGAGCGTGGAGAGTCTGCCAAAACTGTGGATCGCACCGAGTTCACAAAGGCAGTAGCCTTTTGCTCGAACAAGAAAAACACGATAAAATACTTTATTGTGTACAAGATTGACCGGTTTTCCCGCAATCAGACTGATTACGCGATTACCAAACAAAAACTTCAGGGATACGGAACGGAAATTCGTTCAGTCTCCGAAAAAATAGACGATACGCCATCAGGAAAGCTGATGGAGGTTATGTTATCGGGATTCGCTGAATTTGATAACAACGTCCGAACTGAAAGATGTGTAAATGGAATGCGGGAGCGTTTAAAGAAAGGCATTTGGGTATGGCCGGCCCCCCTCGGCTACTATCGCCTGGCCCAGGGTGCCAACCTAACCCCTGACCCAAAATATGTCCCGTATATTCGTCTTATTTTTGAGGAATTTGCTAAGGGCCATCACACTTTAAAGTCACTTGCCAAATACTTGAAGGATCGAGGATTTTCTACCCGAAATGGCTACGCTCCTACACGACAACTCATGGAGATGATTATCAAGAATCCAATTTATTGCGGAATTATCCGGGTGTGGGACATTGATATAAAGGGAAAGTTTGAACCAATTATTGATGAGAAGCTTTTCAACACCTGCCAGGGAACGGGAAGAAGACAACACAAAAGCACGCCACATTTAGCAAAAAATCCGGCTTTCCCGCTTCGAAAGCTGGCGGTCTGCAAATTCTGTGAACAATCATTTACCGGCAGCTATTCTACGGGGCGAAAAGGTATCAGATATCCTTACTATCACCATCATAAACAGAAGTGCGATTATGCTAAATCCATTCCTAAAGAATCGTTTGAGCAATTATTCATCGAATATCTACATGAGATCAATCCAACGTTTCAGTTTGAAAAGGCTTTTAAAACAATCGTGGTTGATATCTGGAAAAACAATTACAAGCAATTCGATGAACTAAAAGGGAAAATACGAAAAGAAATCGGAGAACTAGAGATTAGAAGACAAAACATTTATGAACTCTTTGAATCTGGCACCTACACGAAAGAAGAATTCCTGGCTCAAAAGGATTCTGCTAATCGGAAAATCGTTCAGAAAGAAGCTTTAATATTCGACAAGCAAATCGAGAGCTTAAATATGGATGAGGCTTTAGAGTACTGCTTTAACTACATTAGAAATACAGCGGAAACCTGGCTTAGACTGAATGAAAGACCTGAAAAGCGACTACGGTTCCAAAACTTGATATTTAATGGAAATATAATATTTTCTGGGGAGAAATTTGGAACCGCAAAACTAAGCCCAGTTTATGAGGTTTATCGGGAATATTTGATCAATCCGTCGGCTTTGGTGGACCGCACCGGGATCGAACCGGTTACCTCTTCCATGCCATGGAAGCGCTCTACCAAGTGAGCTAGCGGCCCTTTTATTGAGTGAAAGGAGTGTAATATAAAAAATGAAGAAAATCAAAGTTAAAAATAGAATAAAAATCTTTTTTATGCTATAAATCAAACACAAAATAATATGGGCGATTAGCTCAGTTGGTTAGAGCGCACGATTCACATTCGTGAGGTCACAAGTCCGAATCTTGTATCGCCCACTATAAAAATCTTTGGTAACGATTTTTGTTTATTATTTTTTATTAATTTTCTTTATCAGTAAATACAACAATTCGATTGGAATAGCTTTGTTCCGTCGCATTCCACACACCTTCGCAGGTAATGAGATTCAAATGCGCGAGCCCGTCAGTTGAATTAAACACAGTGGAAGAATTTCCGTTCTGGTCATAAATTTCAGTTTTCTGCACCACAAACGTGCTGGTCGCGCCCTTTTGATCTTCAATATAGATTAAGTCTCCAGCTTTGAGTTGATGCAGACTGTCAAATACTGCCGGTATGTTGTCTTTCCATCCTTCATGCCCCGCGATCACCGCGCTTCCGCTTGATCCGGGACGCGGACCGAGATCAAACCATGCGACATCATTCGGACCTTGCGGCACAGCCATTGCGCCGCTCGATGTAAGCCCAACATATTCAATAAAAGCATTAATATGGATGGCAGGAATAATCAGGCGAGCTGGAAGTTCTGCAATGACTTGTTTGGGAACGATAATATTTGCAATCGGTGCGACAATCTGATCATTGCTGCTTGGTGCTGGAAAAGAAATAATAATCCAGGAACATATAACCCCTGTGATACTGATGATCACCACCGACCATGCAAATGATATTTTTGAGCGCATAAATTTTTCAGAATGCGCAAACAAAACTAAATCTTTCTTTTCTTGAGTGTCACAATAAGTGAAACTGAAACGATGACGAGAAGAGCTGCCAATATAATGACTGTCCATGAAATGTTGCTATTTGCAGGAAATCCCGTGTTTGGAAGACCTG
This sequence comes from uncultured bacterium, assembly GCA_963716205.1. Taxonomy (GTDB): domain Bacteria; phylum Patescibacteriota; class Minisyncoccia; order Phycocordibacterales; family GWA1-40-21; genus Bog-1340. The sequence continues at coordinate 245,951 of OY970290.1, read as the reverse complement.
GAGTAGCTACAAGAACATTCGCATATGCGTAGCCGAGAGCCGGAAAACCGTTCGCATCACCTTTCACTGTGGCAACAGACGCCGTTGAAACGGGAACGTTCGTTGTACACGTATAGATCCATGTTTCATTCGGATCAAGAAGATTATTGCTATTGGTATCTCCAGAAACTCGAGAAACTGGAGCACATTTATTGTCAGTAAGAGCCACATCGTGTATTGCAACTACGCCAGGATTCGTCACGGTATACGTGTAAGTAACACTTCCTCCTCCAAATGGAAACGGGGTCAAACGATTTGGTACTTCGATAACGTTGATAAGCGGTGCTGCTACGCTGGCAACGGGAGCTGCCGCCGGTATGCCAACGACAACGGTGCTGATTGCAGTCGCAATTGCAGCTACTGCAGGATGATAGGTATCCTCACTGTAACCCGTTACCGTGGCGGTATTCGTCGTCGTCGTTGAAAGTGTTGTTGTACAAGTGTAATTCCATGTTTCGCCAGGGTCAAGCTCTTTATTATTGTTTGTATCACCGGAAACATATGTTACTGGACTACATTTGTCATCAGTAAGAGTAATATTTGTTAACGGCAATGTGGGTTCAAAAACTACCTTATTTCCAGCATTCCAAATTGTATAGTTATATGTAACTGAACCGGGTCCGGATAAAGCAAGCGGTGTGGGAATTTTTGTAATACCAATTATTGGTATTATGGCAGTGTAATCACCCCCATTCTGACTTGCTGCTGCCGCCACTGGCGGTATCAAGAGAACTGATGAAACGGTAGTTCCAATCAAAGTGACATCTGTTTGTCCAAGCGCTTGTCCATTCAAAACTGCGCCGTTTTGAAATGCAATTGTTGACGCGCCGGGACCTGCGAGAATAACTCCGCTAAAAATAGCTCCCGGGTACACCGTTGTCGTTCCTGCAACTTGCCAGAAAATATTTTGTGGCAATGCACCGCCGGCAAGGATAATATTTTTTCCTGCTTCAAGACTCAATGTTCCTGAGATTTGAAAAATCCAAACATCGCTTGCAGTACCAGAAAGTGTAATATTTCCCGTGATATCGACATTGCTTCCCCATGTGTATGTTCCGGGAACAAATGTTTGTCCATTCAATGTTCCGCCGCCAACATTCAAATTTGCGCCGACACCAGGAGTTCTGCCTGCAGCATCGACATATGCCGATTGCATATCGCTGATCGCCGTACTCATCGTCGCCGGAGTTGGAACTGCATAATCTGATGCGTATATTTTTCCACTGACAAGTGCTGATGTTGAAAACTGACCGGAACTATCAAGTGTTTGTCCAAAACCGGTCAAGGCGCTTGCAGAAGCAGGACTAATGCCGATGTTCCCAATAATTGAAGTTACTCCGGTCGTCGTGATTGCTGTTTTTGAAAGAATAACATAATTACTGGCGGATCCGAGATTGACTATTGCAGGACCTGCCGCAAACGTAAGTGCCGGCACAAAAAAACTAAAAACAAACAAAAAAAATGCCGCTATTGTAAGCTTATCGAATATTTTCATATATAATAATTATTATAACTTAATTAACTAACTAGAACTAACTGATTAATAATTTAATTTTCTTTTTATCATACACGTTGTCCGACCTGCGCATGCAACAATAAAAATAAATAAGGTTGGAAAGTAAAAAGATTTGCGAGAATCAATGTAATGAATTAATTCCCTTCGCATATCTTAACCATGATTGTAACACACCAGAAAAGAATATATCTTGTTAAGATTGTTCGTATTAAAAAATATGTTGCAGAATATACGAAATAATAATGTTAAAAATCATATTTCAGCATGAGTCAATAGTATTAGGATTAAACCTGACTCTGTGCTAGTGTGAACCTATGAATCTAGAAAACAATATAGTCAGCAAACTTTTTCTTTTTGCAGCAATAATTATGCTTGTCACCTATCCGAGCTTCAGAACATTTCTTCCCCAATATCCAATTTTTATGATAGGTGCCATTGCCCTTTTATCAGTCATGGCTGGACTTACGACTTCGAAAAGGCGTTGGATGGTAGGTATTGATATTATCATCTCACTCTTTGCTATTGTATATTTTGAAAATCACGCGATTACTTATGCACAAATTCCATCTCTTATAGGAATCTTTCTGACCGATCAAGGCCTCGTATTTACCTTTGTTATTGCTTTGTATTTTAGCGTGAAGCATTTTCGAAAAGTTATGATTAGTGATATTAATAAATAGTATGATATAATTACAATCTATGAAAAAACAAAAAACTGTTAAAAAAATAAAATCATCTGTGAGAAGTGCGATCGCGAAAACGGGATCATTTATTAAGAAGGCAAATAAAAAAGCAGATAAAGCCGTAAAGGTGCTTGCGAAAGAATGGAAAAAAGAAACGCCCCAGCGTGAAAAATATCTGCGACAGGCAAAAAAGGTCGGTGAGAAATTGAATAAAATAAGCGGCGATGTTTTTGAAACGATAAAAAAAGATTTGAATGGATAAAAATAAGTTTTATTAGATAATTTAATTTATAACTTAAGAAAATAAACATATGCAAAAAAATACATTGTTAGTCGTCGGAGTCATTTTACTGGTACTCGGTTTGATCGGTCTCGTATCGAGCTTTTCTACATTTTTAATGTGGGCTCTTGTCATTCTCGGTCTCGTCAGCATCCTCATGGGCTGGTCAGCAAAAGGCAAGGCTGAAGAAAAGAAATAAATCTTACAAAAAAACACTCGCGATATGATCGCGAGTGTTTTTTTGTGTCAAAATATCTACCAGAGTGGACCTCATCCTACAGAATTGGAATCAGATTTTTTTGTATATCAAAAACTTTAGAAATCATTTTGAGAAACATGAGGACGAATTGGAACTCGTTGCCTAAATATTCGTCTCAGTATAAATCCTACTCCTGAAAAATATTTTGCCAAGGGGTAGAAAATTATCGAGAACGACAAGTTGTGTGGATAAAAAAGGCGCGGGGTAAGCGCGCCTTTAAAAACTAAAACTACTTTCTAATCGGCAAAACACAATTTTCTGAATACACTTCAAGTGGAGTGCCGTAAAAAGAACGAAATGTATCACCACCAAAATAATGCGGAGTCCCTTTAACCTCCAAAAAGCGAATGATTGGCTCCAAACCTTGACTGGAAGATCTCTCAGACTCATAAATCGTTCCGGCAAACAGGATTCTTTTTCCTTCCCACTCATCTGGCATCAGATAAGGCCTCTTGATGAGGTGATCAAGAACATTCGCATTCAGGATCGGTAGTTTGACAAATTCATCGGCAAGATCCCTGATACGAACATTTCCAAAATTAATTACTGGAAAAAGTTCTACCTCCTCGGGATTGAAAGACCAACTTCCGCCCTTTTTGTGAGTTCGTACTTTCCATTTTTCGAAAAGCCGATAAGGATCTGCATCACAATCAATCAGCGTGTCGAGAAAATTAATCTTGGCGTGGCCAAGTAATACTTCGCGAAACTTTCTGAGTAAACCTTTTTGCTCCGTGAGCATTTTGATCTCTCCATTCGTCCACGGTCCTTCACGCCGAAATGCAGCCTTCAACTCACCTGCTTGATCAACATCGAGCATGAGATTGCTCATGGTTGACCTCCTTTAATTATTTGGACGGTGTTCTTTATTAACGAACTATGTCCGTTAATAACGGTAACATTTTTAATTTTTTTCGCAAATTGATGAAGATCTGAATGGTAGGAGTGAAAACATAAAATACGGCTAACTTTCATCGTTGGTGGTTCGAGTCGGCTTGGGTCGTTTCCTATTTCAATTTTTTCTATTCTGAAAAATCTATGATTAAAGCCTTTATTTTAATACTGGTATTAAAATAGTGTTTGTGGACCTCATCCTCCAGGATTGGAACCATATTTTTTTGTATATTAAAAACTTCAGAAATCATTTCGAGAAACAAGAGGACGAATTGGAACTGGCTGCCTGAACATTCGCCTCGATTTGAATTGTATTCCGGCAGTGATTATTTATAAATTGGACCGTCTTTCCAGAAACACGGACGACTACAGTCAACTTCGCCTTCTTTTGAAACGTTATGGGGTTGAGATCAAATCAACCTCGGAACATTTTGAGAATACACCCGTAGGTCGCTTTATGGAGAATACAATGGCGAATATCGCCCAATTCGATAACGATATTAGATCTGAACGTTGTGCAGGTGGCATGAAAGAAGCCATGCGAGATGGTCGTTATGTATGGATGGCACCAATCGGATATGATAATGTAAAAATGGCCGGTAAGGCAACGATAGCTCCAAACGAAATGATGTGTCCAATTGTAAAGCGAACTTTTGAACTTATTGCTTCTGGTGTCTATCCAACGGAAGTTGTCAGAAGGATGGTGACAACAAAAAATGGCCTCTTGAACAAAAAACAAAATCCTATTTGCAAATCGTATTTCTATACGATGCTTACCAATGAACTTTATGCTGGATGGATCATTAAATTTGGAGAAAGACACAAGGGTGTGTTTGAGCCAATTATTTCTGAAGAGCTCTTTAATCAGGTTCAGTCAGTACTTAAAAATAAAGGTAGAAAAAATTCACCACATATTACTGATCACCCAGACTTCCCTCTCCGCAGATTTGTTGTAAATGAGAATGGCAAAAAACTTACTGGAAGTTGGTCCAGAGGTGGCCGTTTGAAAAAATATCCCTTCTATCGCTTTGGTGGGAGTGATTCCAATCACAATCGTGACGAGTTTGAAAAAAATTTTATGAAATTTTTAGAAAAATATCGGTTCGATGATAATAAGTTTGAAAAGCTAAAAAAATGCATTGAGAATAACTTGGTCAAAGCAACAGAGGGTCAACAAAAAGACGCAAGTCGATTAAAAAAATATATTGTCGAGCTTACGGAAAAACAGTCAGGAATTATCAAGAAAAATCTGGACGGTATCATTCCAGATACGGTTTTAAAGCAACAATTGGCAATGATTGATAGAGATTTAGGTGAGGCAAATGCATCACTGGCGATCATTCCGAACACAGAAATGAATTTTGAGAAAGCACTGGCTATTGCCGAAGAATACCTAAAAAACCCAAGTAAAATATGGCGAAAAGCGAAAATAGGACCAAAAGTTAAATTACAATGGTTCCAATTCCCTCTAGGGTTGACGTTTGAAAATAATTTATTTGGAACTCCCGAAATAGCCAGTCTTTACAAGACAAAAGAGGCATTTCTGCCTCTTAAGTCTGCTAAGGTGGACCCGAGCGGACTCGAACCGCTTACCTCCTCATTGCAAATGAGGCGTTCTACCAGATGAACTACGGGCCCTTGAGAAAATAGACTAACACATTCCCGTGGTTTTTCCAAATTATTTTTGTTCCAAAGCAAGAGCGAGAACATGGTCCAAAAATTGCGAAAGTGATGAGCCGACCGCAGTAAGCGATTTCGGCAGAAGTGATTCTTTTGTCAGACCCGGCAGAGTATTCGTCTCCAGAATATATATGCCGCGCTTTGAATGCACGATAAAGTCTGATCTGGAATAATGCCGGAGACCGAGCGCTTGATGCGCTTTGATCGCCATGTCTTCGATCATTTCTGTTTCTTTTTTGGAAAAATTCCCCGGGCAGATTTCCTCCGACTTGCCGGAATACTTTGCATCATAGTCAAAAAAATTATTTTCTTTCGGCTTTTTTATCTCAATCGGCAGAAGCGGGTACAATTCTTTTCCCTTGAATTTTTCAATAACGCCACAGGTCGCTTCCCTGCCGGAAATAAATTCTTCGATAATGACCGTATCGGAATGTTTCAATGCTTTATCGAGAGCGGGGATGATTTCAGATATTTTTTTGACAAGCGATACGCCGACCGACGATCCGCTTCCATTCGGCTTCACGATAGCCGGCATGGGAAATGTGGTAAAGATTGTGTGGGCAATATCATCAGTGATTTCGCTTTTCTTGATAACTTTGAAAATCGGTGTTTTGAGCCCGGCGGAAATAAAAATTTCTTTCGCCATGACTTTGTTCATGGCAAGTGCTGATGCAAGCGCGCCGCTGCCGGTATATTTGACCTGGCAGTGGTCGAGAAATTGCTGGAGCTTTCCGTCCTCGCCGTAGTCGCCGTGAAGCGCGTTAAAAACAAGATCATTGCCTTGGAAAATTTTCTGCGGATCTACCGCTGCGCCATCCACGAGCCATTCGCCGCGTTTGGAAATAAAAACATCCGTCGGAATATATCCGCTTGGCAAGTTATCAATCACGCTTTTGCCCGTCTTGAGAGATACGTCATATTCACTGCTCGGTCCGCCGCGAAGCACTGCGACTTTGATCTTTTTCATGAAAGAATTATATCATGTATAAAAAATAGAAAAAGAAAACCCCGCCGCGCAAAAGCGTGATGGGGTTTTGAAAGATTTTTAAAACTTGATTATTCTCCTGAGATCAATATCTCTACTCCTTTCCCTTTCTTCTAGCGATTTTTTTTCATCGCGGGCAACATACCAGAAAAAAAACATGCTTAAGCTTAGGATTTCAGAAAATAAGCTGACCCAACAGCATATGAGTGGATAAAATCCGAGAGAAAATTCTACTGTGGAAAATACCGTAACACCCAAGAAAAAAAGGCATAAAATCTTTAACATTTTCATTTGTTTCCTCCTCATTTCAAATTCGAATGAAATTGATCAAAATTTTTCATTCATCTGATTTAATTATAGCAAATAATATTAAACTTGTCAAGAAACATTACAAAAGAGAACTTTTGTTTCTCTTTTCCCTGTGATATTTGACGACAAAGCGATGTGCTTCGCTATTGGCAAGCAAAATGTCTTTTTTATATTTTTCGATAATATCTTCCCTGCCCTGAATGCTTTTTGGTCGATGTCGTTCGTCTTTCGTTACGGCAATAACTGCAATTTTTGCTCTAAAATTTTTCACAATTTTTTCCGCAATATTTTTCTGAGCAATTGATCCATCGACAACAATCATATTTGGGAATTGCCATTCGTTGTGTTTGAGCCGTCGTTCAAGCATTTCAGAAAGTCCAGCAACGTCATTTTGAATGCTGTTATTTATTTTAAATTTTCTGTATTCATTTTTATTTATCTTTCCGTTTTCTATAACCGTCATCACGCCGACAGTATTTGTCCCGCTCGTATGTGCCACATCATACGCTTCGATCCGGAAAGTATCCTGTAATTTTTCTCCGGAAAAATCAGATTTGATAAGCGCGACGTCCTGAATATGATTGAGCACAAATATTGTTTTTTTCACCGCATCAGCTTTTTCGAATTCCTGTTTTGTGGCATATATTTTCATTTCTTTTTCCAATTTTTTAATAATACTCGTTTTCTTGCCTGCAAAAAATAACATGAGGTTTTTGATCGTCTGTGCATACTCTTTTTTCGCTTCACTGCTTCCAACTTCCGGTGCGAGTCCGATCTCCCGGTAAAATCTATAGCCGGTTTTCTTTTCGGAATAATTATCAAGAAAAGGGAAAATCTTGCGGATGATTTTCATCGCGTCTTTGAGCTGGGTACCATTCGTGAACGGTCCGTATGTCGCTTTCAGTTTCAGGGTGTTCATCTTCAAATTCTTCCCCCGTTCTATCAAAACTCTGGGGAAATCTTCTTTGGTGATCACGACATAATTGTAGCTGCGATCATCTTTTTCTTTTGTGTTGTATCGCGGCTGATGCTTTTTGATCAGATTACTTTCCAAAATAAGCGCTTCGATAACAGAGTCGGTCTGGATGAAATTGATTTTGTCCGCCTGGAAAACCATATCGACAAGCAACGGTCCGCGTGTGGCGATCAAGTCGGCAGCAAAATAACTTTTTACCCGTTCACGGAGCGACGTCGCTTTGCCGATATACAAAATCTCCTTCCCTTTTTTGAAGAGATAAACTCCCGGCTCATCCGGCAGATTGATTTTTTTGAAATCTTGACTGTTCATTGTTAGTGTTATACCATAGCAAACGGATCAACTCAACTCTGGAGGATTTCTTGAAAACATTAAAAGATATTCTTGTCGAGGCTCGCGAAATCAGCCAAGAAAGTAAAAAATGTCTTGCTGATGTGAAGAAGTTTTTGACAGTCATTAACAAAGAGTTTCGCGAAGAGGAAGTTTTTGTTTTTTCAGTTTATCTAAATTAGAAAGGAGGTTCATGTGATAAAGGGAAAAAGAAAGAAACTCAAAAAGTTAGAGAAAAAGGTTAATGGACTCTTGAAAGAGTTCCAGAAAAATTTACCCTTTCACGAGAAATTGTGGAAAAAGACCGTGAAAGAAGTTTTAACCTTGGTACAAATAGAATCTGCAGATTTCACCGTAAAAATTCCTTCTGAGACGCCCGCCGAATGGATCCGGCGAAAAAGTAAGGAATATCTAAAGAGAAGAATTTTTGAACGACTAAGAAAAAAGAATGATTGGTTTGCTAAAGGAATAGCTAAAATAAAATAGTAAACCATCAATACATGCCCGGAACCGCAAGGTTCTGGGCTTTTTTTATTTCTTCTTCAAAACCCTTTTCAAATATTTTCCCGTATAGCTTTTTTCATTCATTGCCACGTCTTCCGGCGTGCCGCGTGCAACAATCTGTCCGCCTTTGTCCCCACCTTCCGGACCAATATCAATAATATAGTCAGAGGATTTGATGATGTCCATGTTGTGCTCGATGACTACGACCGTGTTGCCGTTATTCACGAGCTTCTGCAAGATCTCGATCAACTTTTTGACATCTTCATAATGTAGACCTATCGTCGGCTCATCCAAAAAGTAAATGGTCTTGTGCAAACCGGGACGATAGAGTTCCGAAGCAATTTTCACGCGCTGTGCTTCTCCACCGGACAAAGTTGTCGCAGATTGACCAAGGGTCAGATATCCCAAACCGACTTCATTCAAACATTTAATGCGATCATATACTGCCGGCAAGTCGGCAAAAAATTCCTGGGCTTCCTCCGCAGTCATTTCCAATATTTCGTGAATATTTTTGCCTTTATATTTCACTTCCAAAGTTTCTTTGGTAAATCTTTTTCCATGACAGACATCGCACGGCACATAGACCGTCGGCAAGAAATGCATTTCCACTTCGATCATGCCGTTGCCTTCGCAGTTCTCACATCTGCCGCCTTTGACATTGAATGAAAATCTGTTTGATTTCCATCCTCTTTCTCGTGCCATCACCGTCGTTGCAAACATGTCGCGGATGAATGTCCACGCGCCGATATACGTCGCCGGGTTTGAGCGCGGAGTCCTGCCGATCGGCGACTGGTCGATCATGATCGTGCGCGAAACATATTCCGATCCGGTAAAAGATCCGCAATTATAAATATTCGCCGAGCGATATTTGCGCTCAAGCCGCGCCTGCAGATTTTTGTAAAGGATCTCATACACAAATGAAGATTTGCCCGAGCCAGAAACGCCGGTGATCATCACGAGCTTGCCGAGCGGCACATCCACGTCCATATTTTTGATATTGAAAATCTTCCCGCCGCGCACTTTCAGCTTGCCTTTGTCCTGGTCTCGTCTTTTTTTCGGAATTTCCACTTGCAGATCTCCGCGCAAATAATCAAGCGTCACCGAACCACTTTTGTTCGTCTTTGCAGTCAAAAGTTCATCGAGCCAGCCGGAAACGACAACTTTGCCGCCGTGTACTCCTGCGCCCGGACCGATGTCTACGATATAGTCCGATGCATACATCGTATCTTCGTCATGCTCGACGACGAGAATGGTATTTCCCAAATCACGCAGATTTATCAATGTTTTTATGAGTTTGTCATTGTCCCTTTGATGCAAACCAATCGTCGGCTCATCGAGCACATAAAGCGCACCGACGAGTCCGCTTCCGAGCTGACTAGCCAGGCGAATACGTTGTGCTTCTCCGCCCGAGAGTGTATTTGCCCGTCTGTCGAGTGAAAGATATTCAATACCGACATCGCTCATAAAACGCAGCCGCGCATCGATCTCTTTCAAGATGACTTTGCAGATCTCCATTTCAGTCTCGGTCAATTTCACGCCTTCGAGGAAAATTTTCGCATCAGTGATGGACTTTACCGTGTAGTCCACAATGTTTATTCCTCCAATCAAAACATGCAATGCTTCCTCGCGCAATCTTTTTCCATGGCACATATCGCAGACCTCGTCCGTCCAGAAATCTTTTGTACCGAGTCCGTGACATTCAGGACAAGCGCCATACGGAGAATTGAAAGAGAAAAGCCGCGGTTCAATCTCCGGATACGAATATCCGTCGTACGGGCACATGAATTTCACCGATATCATTTTCGTCTCTTCGGGCGTCTCGATTTTCAATAAACCTTTTGATTCTTCGATTGCTTTTTCCACTGCATCGCTCAATCGCTCCTTTATTCCGGATTTTTTCTCCTTGAATTCTGAAATATAAAATTCGTCCACGAGCACATCGATATCGTGCGCTTTATTTTTTGCAAGAACGATCTGATTCCTCAATTTCTTCAGCTCGCCGTCCACTTTGACCGTCTCATATCCTTTTTCCAAAAGATCATAGAGTAATTGATAGTATTCCCCTTTTCGTCCCACGATGACCGGAGAAAATATCTTCACTTTGTCATTGCTCACTTCCACGCCGAGAATTTCTTTGGAATTTTTTGCTTGTTTTAAATGAGTCACCGTATGAATGATCGTCTCGAGAATTTCTTCTTTCGATAATTTCTTGATCTCTCGATTGCACACCAAACAATGCGGCCTGCCGATACGCGCATAGAGAATTCTCAAATAGTCATAGATCTCAGTGATGGTCGCGACCGTTGAGCGAGGATTGTTGGAACGCGACTTTTGGTCGATGGCGATCGCGGGTGAAAGTCCGATGATCTCGTCCACATCCGGCTTCTGCATCTGATGGAGGAATTGCCTTGCGTATGAAGAAAGTGACTCCACGTATCGTCTCTGCCCTTCCGCAAAGATCGTATCAAAAGCAAAAGATGACTTGCCGCTTCCGGACAAGCCCGTCACCGCGATCATTTTATTGCGCGGCATGTGCACGGTAATATCACGCAGATTGTGCGTCCGCGCGCCTTTGACGATGATCTCTTTCGCTTCTTCATTGAAGCCTGTTTTTGTTGGTTTTTGTGGTGTCATATAACATTAATCGCCCCTCGCTTGCCGCTAGGGGTTGTATACGAGCATATTATACTTCATTTCAGAGTTTGGCAAATAAAAAAGCACCGTACCCGAAGGTCGATGCTTTTTGCCGAAAATTGGCAACTTTCTTATTCATCTTGTCCAAGCATTCGCTTCATGGCTTTGTGCGTCATGACGTGAACTGAATGAACACCGCTACCTGTCCTAAAAACAACATCGGCGGCATAGCCATCCTTTGATATCGTCATACTCATTATTTGAAACAAACGCCTATATTCGGCCGAAGATTTTGCATCACGGAGTTCTGTGCGACATAATTCGCACCGGGCATCCAGATGATGCGCATCAACTTCGATGGAAGCAAACTTGTGCTTCCGTTTGAAAATACAGGTGAGCCCGCTTTGTTTGAGAAATTTCTGATGAGCGTAACGACATACAACAAGAATGCCATGAATGACTTTTTCATCACTGTCTCCTTGGGATGGATTTCAATTTTGCTTCTGCCTAAATACTACGCCGAGTTTGAGATTTTGGCAAATAAAAAACCCGCCTCTGAAATGAGAACGGGTTTTGGTAAACGTGAACTAACTTCAGGCGATTGCTCGCACAGCAACTGCCACTGCTTGACGATCCAGCAGAACATGCCATCCTTCGCACTTTTCGCAAGGTTTAACTTTGTAAAAAACTTTCTTGCCATCTTTACGAGATGATTCCTCAAGAAAGTGCGCTCGTGTTTCCGCCTGCTCTTTGGTATCGAGTTTTCTTTTTCCGCCGCACAACCAGGGTTTTTTCTTCACTTCCGGTTTATTCCTTTGGCTCAAGGATTGTTTCCTTTCTCGCATCCGCGATGATATAGAACTGCTTCCCACAAACTATATCACAAAATTAGAAAAAGTCTAGTAAATTATAAATTAATCTCCTTTAATATTTCACGATTAATTTTAGTTCTGTTATCATTAATTATTTTTTCTGCTGTAGCTTTAGAATCAAAACCTCCCCTGATTTGAGAGTTCATTAAATATCCCCTGGCTATTTCAGTTGCCTGATTTTCATTAAACACATTAAATGTTTTTAAAATTTTTGCTCTAATATTTGCAGAATCGAAGCTACCAGAATTTACAAATTCTCTGATTACGGTATCAGTTAAATCCTTCAGATATTTTTCATCATTTTTAAGATGATTAACAATTTCATTAGTAACTTGAAAAATATATTGATATTTGCCCTTACCCCCAATTCGCATTGCTTGAATCCCACGAATAAATCCGTATGGATCAATTCCATGACTTAAAGGTAAAATCTTTTTTTGAAGTTCAATTGCAATTCCTATTTCCTGAGAAGCCCAATCAGACTCTTTAAAAGATTCAGAGAGAATTGGAATAAATATATCACAACTTTTTAGTTCTCGAAGTATTTGTTTCTCCCAATCAGTGGCAAAATCAATATCTTCGTGTGCAAGAAAAGTATCGAAACCATATGTATCTAAATCAGCTTTTAAATCACCCGCCAAAACCTTGTCATTCGAAGAGTAACTTATAAATATTCGCAAAACTCTATCTATATAAGGTTTTGTGTATTCCATATTATTTTTTCTTAATAACTTTTTTCTCTCCTTTTTCCACCCTCTCCTTCAAAAATTTTTCTATCAATTCGATATCCTTTAAATCCTTTTCTCTACCAAGCTGTTTTTTTGCTTCCACGAGCACTTGAAGATTCATAAAAGGAATATCATTTATTACTTCCGCCTGAGAAAGTGCTTCATCGAGAGTATAATTTTCTTTCATAAAATCCAAGTTTGCTTTTGCTCCAGCAATATGTTCCGGATGTTCAAGAGAGTCATTGTATTTCGGATGCCTGAACCATCCATGTTTATTTTCTAATTCTTCAAAAAGTTTTGGTGATACCAAAATATCAATGTCTTTTGCTTCACGGATACCAAGAACTGCGAGGATTGCGCTTCCGCATATCATGTATTCACCTTTTGGAAGATTTAATTCTTTAATTCGTTCAAAAATATCCATATTATTTTTTCTTAATATCCTTCTTCCCCGTCCTCTCCTTCAAAATCTTGATCTCATCGCGCAAAATTGCGGCGGATTCAAAATCCAGCATTTTCACTGCGGCGTTCATTTGGATCTCTTTTTGCTTGATCAATTTCGCCGGAGATTTCGCGATCATTTGCTCATCGATGCGCACGAGTTCTGCCACCGCTTTGTCGTGGTCGCTGCGCATATGCTCCGTGATGTCGTGGATCTTTTTGACGATCGTCTTTGGCGTGATGCCGTGCTTTTTATTATACGCAAGCTGCTTTTCGCGGCGCCTGTTGGTCTCCTCGATCGCCCGCTCCATCGAGCCCGTCATCCTGTCCGCATAGAGCACCACGCGCCCGGCAATATTTCTCGCTGCCCTGCCGATAGTCTGGATGAGCGAAGTATCCGAGCGCAGGAAACCTTCTTTGTCCGCATCAAGTATGCCGATGAATTCTACTTCGGGCAAATCAAGTCCTTCACGCAAAAGGTTCACGCCGACGAGACAGTCAAACTTACCTTTGCGGAAATTGGTCAGAATATCAATGCGGTCGATGGTTTTGATCTCACTGTGCAAATATTCCGCCTTCACACCTTTTTCTTTCAAATATGCGCTCAAATCCTCCGCCATCTTTTTGGTCAGTGTCGTGGCGATGACGCGTCCGCCGTTTTTTACTACTTTTTCCGCTTCGTCGATGAAGTCATAGACTTGGGATTTGTTTTTGCCTTTGACCTCGGTGATCGGCTTGATATCTACGATCGGATCGATGAGACCCGTCGGGCGGATAATCTGCTCCACAATTTTTTCTGAATTTTCTTTTTCATAATCCCCGGGCGTGGCGGTCGTATAAATGACTTGATTTATCCTTTTGCCGAATTCGTCAAACTTGAGCGGTCTGTTGTCCCGAGCAGATGGCAGACGGAAACCGTAATCAATCAAAGTTTTTTTGCGCGAAGCATCGCCGGCATACATGCCTTTGAGCTGGGAGATGGTCACATGCGACTCGTCGATGACGGTGAGGAAATCCGGCGTGCCGTCCGCCTTTCTCGGGAAATATTCGAGAAGCGAATCCGGCGCTTCGCCTGCAGCTTTGCCGGAAAAGTGGCGGGAATAATTTTCAATACCATTGCAATAGCCGACTTCACGAATGAGCGAAAGATCGTGCGTAGTGCGTCGGCGCAGTCTTTCTGCTTCAATCATCTTGCCGTCTTTTTTCAATTCTGCCACGCGTTCCTCTAATTCAAATTTAATACTTTCTATCGCCCGCTTTTGCTGGTCGGCATCGGTGATGAAATGTTTCGCCGGGAAAATAAAAATGGTTTTGATATCTTCCTCGACAAGCTTGCGGGAAACGGAATCGATGCGGGAAATATTTTTTATGGAATCATCTTCCATATCAATGCGGATGAGAATCTTTTCATTGACCGGCATAACTTCGATGGCGTTGCCGATGGCGCGGAATGTGCCTGTCTTGATATCGGAATTCGTCCGTTCAAAATGCACATGGATCAATTTCTTGATCAATTCTTGGCGAGTGGTTTTTTCACCTTTCACCAATTTGATATTCACTTTTTCATATTCCTCCGGATTGCCCAAGCCGTAGATGCAGGAAACTGATGCGACGATGATGACATCTTTTCTCGTCAAAAGCGCTTGAGTCGAAGCATGGCGAAGCCGGTCAATCTCTTCGTTGATCATCGCTTCCTTCTCTATATATGTGTCGGTGATCGGCATGTACGCCTCCGGCTGATAGTAGTCGTAGTATGAGACGAAATAATGCACGGCATTGTCGGGAAAAAATTCTTTGTATTCCTGGGCGAGCTGGGCAGCGAGCGTTTTGTTGTGGGCGATGACCAAGGTCGGCTTTTGGATTTGATTGATAACATTGGCAATAGTGAATGTCTTTCCCGTGCCAGTAGCGCCAAAAAGCGTCTGTTTTTTCAGATCTTTATTGATGCCTTCCACAAGCTCTTTGATGGCTTGCGGCTGGTCGCCTGCTGGGGCGTATTGTGCTTTGAGATTGAATTTTGACATTTACTCCGTGATTATGTAGCATTTCGAATAGAAGTTCAAGCTTTTTGAAAATTTCGTTCCTTGGAGAAAAATCATGACAATGAATTTAGATATGGCGAGATTGACAAGCAGAAGGTATGAAAAAAGGTTTAATGTTAATCTCGAGAATCCAGAAAGCATCAGTCAAAATCTGACAGGATTTAAATCAACATTTCAAGATCTTTTTGAAAAAACGACGAGAAAAAATAGTATTTTTATCCGCGAGGTCGCAAGAAAACGTCGCGCGAAATTAAAAAAAATGAGGAAGTTGATGTCACAGAATGGACAAAAGAAAAAAGCTCCCCTTTCCAAAAAAGCGAGGAAGAGAGCAGACGTTGAAAAATTTGTGCAAGAACAAGCAAAAAATTTGAATCTCACCGGACAACGGGTGAAGAATTTAAGAGGACAAGCTATGGAAAGTTCAGTCTTCGGTCCAAAATAAGAAATGATTTTCATGGCATCACCGCTTGCGGTGATGCCATTTTTCTTGATTGACCGACAACACTTATGTGGTATTGTAGATAGTGGAAAAGGATACTTGTGATCTTTGTAAAGGGGGACGCTCGTGATAAATAATCAGAAGAAAAAACTGCTTTTGCGCGCGTACAATGCAATAAAAATATGGCATTCAACCCAACAAAAAACAAAAATGCTGTATCAAGGAAAATACAGCTTGTATAAAATTGAGTTGAATCGACTGGAAAAATTATTTTTACCATTTGTCATTCCCACGAAAATGACTGCAAATGAAATATGGGAATGTCTTGATCTGTATGATCTCGTTTATCCAGGAAATACTCCGTCAGAAAAGGGTCAGCTCATATTCCTGCGAGATTTTATTGAAAAACGCAAAAGAGCTTATAATCATGATGCGTTTAGCCAATGTCTTGAACAAGCGTATCTTGAGAAGCTTCATGTGAAAGCTGCTCAAAACAATGATAAATCATTAATGTTCATTGCGTTTTTACCGTTCAACGAGCAAATGAAGTTTTTTTCTGCTGTGGAAGAAACATTCAAACATCAGCAGTTATAACATTTGCCCACTGGTCGCGACATTCGTCGCGACCTTTTTTTTATTTCTGATATTTTTCTAAAAACTCTTTTTTATATTCGTCAAAATTCCCGTCAAAAATCGATTGGCGGATTTTTTTCACCAGATTGACGATGAAATAAATGTTGTGCACCGAGGACAAAGTTCCCGCCAGCATTTCCTTGCCGTGAAAAAGATGTGCGATATACGCACGAGAGTAATTTTTACAAGTATAACAATCGCAATCAGTATCAATCGGCGCCAAATCTTCCCGGTATTGTGAATTTTCAATGTGGATTTTCCCGACTTTCGTATACAAAGTGCCATTTCTGCCGAGCCGTGTGGGCAAAACGCAGTCAAAAAGATCCACGCCGTTTTCAACCCCCATGAACAAATCTTCCGGCTCGCCGATGCCGAGCAAGTGACGCGGCTTTTCTTCCGGCAAGATACTGTTGACCCATTTGACCGCAGTCGACATGTCTTCTTTTGCAAACGAACCACCGATGCCAAAGCCGTCGAATTTTTTACCATCGACTTCCATTGCGGAAATGACTTCTGCGGATTTCTTCCTCAATTTCTCTTCCCTGCCGCCTTGGACGATTCCAAAAAGCGCGATTTTATTTTCTGTGTTTAATGTATTGTGCTCATGGAGACTTCTTTCTGCCCACCGATGCGTCCTTTCCAAAGCTTCTTCCTGATATCGCAAATCTTCTGACGGCGACGTGCATTCGTCAAAAGCAAAAATAATATCCGCGCCGATATTGTGCTGGATCTTGATTGATTTTTCCGGAGTGATGTAATGCACCGAGCCATCAAGATGCGAAGTGAATGAAACGCCGTCTTGCCCTATTTTTGCAAGCTTCGGCGCGCCGAAATCGTCAAATCGTTCGGGAATCAAAAGGTTTGGATTGGTCGTCTGCAGAATTTTTGAAATATTTTTACCGTATGCAGCGCCGAGCGAGAAAACCTGAAAACCACCCGAGTCTGTCATTGCTGGACCGTGCCAATTCATCATTTTGTGCAAGCCACCCATTTTTTTCACCAGCTCATCACCGGGCTGTAAATATAAATGGTAGGTATTGGCAAGGACGACTTGCGCGCCAGCATCACGGATTTGATCTGTATTGACCGACTTCACGGTCGCTTTTGTGCCAACCACGACAAAAGCCGGTGTCTCAATGACACCATGCGGAGTTTTGAGAATTCCTGCTCTTCCGAGCTTGCCTTTCAGCTTTTTTTCCATTTTGAAATCGATCGGATTCACAAAATTACTATAACAAAGAAATTCTTAAATCGCGAGCGAGACGGCGCATTTCAAAAGACGTGCGAAGAAAAATTTTCAGTAGGAAATTTTTTGAGCAGAGAAAAATCGCACTGGTGAGTGCGATTTTATCGTGCTTTTGAAATGCGCCGCCGAGCGAGCTTTTATTTCACACTCAGCAATTCAACTTGGAAAATCAAAGTGGAATTTGCAGGGATCGGACCGTTTGCTTGAGCTCCATATCCGAGCGATGCCGGAATCACGAGAATTCTTTTGCCTCCGACTTTCATGCCGGCAACACCCTCGTCCCATCCCTGGATGACTTGTCCCGCGCCAAGTGTGAACGTAAACGGGGTTCTTCCGGGATTAAGCGAACTGTCAAAAACGGTTCCATCGGTAAGCTCACCGGTGTAATTGACCGTAACCTGATTTCCAGCGACTGCTTCTGTGCCCGTTCCCACTGTCACATCTTGTATCTCTAATTGTGTTGGATTTTGCATTGTTGTTGTATTTAGAGTACTCGTGCCGGTATCGGAAGCTTGAGTATTCGCGTTATTTATATTGCTGGTATTATTTGCACTTGTTCCACCAAACATGCCACTGATTAAATTGTATCCGCCAAATATGATGAGTACGACGACGACCGCAACGGCGACAGCAATTCCTGTTTTTTTATCCATAATTAAAAATTAAATTATTGTTAATACTAATATTCGTCCTATTATACCAAGACGAAAAAAAATAACAATGCTCGTTTTTCACATATGATATGTTATACTTTCCTTTATGAAATTAAAAAACTTGTTTTCAAAAAAAGACATGGGAGTCAGTGAAGACCGGGAAATTGTTCGAGACAATCATATTGAAGCAGGACCCATTACCATTGCAAAAATGGAAATGGTTATTAAAAATCGCGAGAAAATCACCCTTGCAGAGCTCGATCGCGGCTATGCTCTGATAAAAAAATATCCGCGGACGATCAGCATTCTCGGCTCGGCGCGCTTCGCTCAAAACAGCAAATATTACAAACATGCCGAATCAACCGCAAAAAGAATCGTCACCGAACTCAAATACGCAATCGTTACCGGTGGCGGTCCGGGAATCATGGAAGCGGCGAATAAAGGTGCGTTTGAAGCCGGCGGCGTTTCCATCGGCTTTACCATAGAGCTTCCGAAAGAGCAAAAAACAAATCCGTATGTCACTGAAACGGCGGATTTCCAATATTTTTTCGATCGCCAAACGCTTTTATTTTTTGCTGCCGAAGCTTACGTCTATTATCCAGGAGGATTCGGAACGTTTGACGAATTGTTTTCCCTTGTCACTTCGATCCAGACAAATAAAATCGAGCGGACGCCGGTCATTCTCGTCGGCAGCGAATTCTGGATGCCGTTCATGAAAGTCATCAAACAGAAACTTTTTGTGGAAAATAGCACGATCGGCGAAGAAGACATGAATATTTACACCGTCGTCGATACCGAAGATGAAATCATCGATATCATCAAAGCCGCTCCATACCGACAAGAGTAAAAATTATTTTCTGTTTGCTTTTTCATCTTTCTGAAAGAAATAATCCACGATGCGGGTGATGATAAGCCCGACAATGATCCATGCAAAAATAACTATCACGTGCCGTACTCTGCCGATGCTGTTTACAATCAACGTGTAATCATTGTGAAAAAAATATCCAACCCAGATGACAAACGGCGCATAAATAGCAATCGCCAAAGTATTAAAAATCATAAATGTCCTTTCTTTCGTCTTGGTATATCCGGCAAAAACCGGACCGACAAAGCGCAGAAATGGCACGAAGCGCGTGAAGAAAATCGTCGTATTGATGTGTTTTTCCAACCATGGTTTGTGCTTGGTGATAAATTTAATGGAAAGCACTTCATTGATGAGCTTTGTCACATGTTTGTTATTTTTAAGTGTGAGCCGGTATAAAATATTATCGCCGATAATAAACGCAATAATGACAATGAAAATCGCCGGGGTGAGATGAATGATGTAATTACTCGCCATGTATCCGGTGATGAGCAGGATGATTTCTTCCGGAACCGGAACAACATACCCCGCGCCGAGCGCAAAAAGAAATATCGCGATGTAAGAAAATTGTTCTATGGTGCTGATGACGTACGCTTCGTGCATGACCGAAACATAGTAGCATAATTTCAAATTCTTGGCATTCGTGCTAGAGTCTATCCATGATAACTCCCGAAAAAAAAGAAATGAAACCGGCGGAAACCAGGATCAATAAATTTCTTGCTGACAAATACAATCTTACCCGCAGAAATGCCGACAAGAAAGTTGCAGCCGGAAGAGTTTTTATCAATGACCGCAAAGCAGTGCTCGGCGACAAAGTGAAGTTAGCAGATAAAGTTGAACTCCGGGAAAAAATCAAAAATGATTTTTCGTATTACGCTTATTACAAACCACGCGGACTGATCACCAACAAACAGAAAAAAGGAGAAAAAGACGTCACTGATAGCGTCAATATCAAGGGTGTTTTCCCAATCGGCAGGCTTGATAAAGATTCGGAGGGATTGATTCTCCTGACAAACAACGGCAGGATTACCGATAAACTTTTAAATCCTGTCTATGATCATGACAAAGAATATGTCGTAAAAACACGAACGCCGATAAAAGAGCACCAGCTCAAAGTCATGGAGCGCGGCATGAATCTCGAGGGCGGCATCCAGACGAGACCATGCAAAACAAAATATCTCGGTGATCATGCATTCGCCATCACCCTTTCTGAAGGCAAGAAACATCAGATACGAAGGATGTGCGATGCGTTTGCCATTGCCATTGAAAGCTTGAAAAGAACCCGTGTCATGAATATAGAGCTTGGCAATCTCAAACCGGGGCAATTCAGGAAAATCGAAGGCGAAGAACTGAAAAAACTTTTGAAATCGTTATCGTAAGCAAAAATAAATCGCAATAAATACTATTGGTGCGACGAACTGGATGAGGGTTCCCCGGATTGGTTTGTCTTCCATTTTATTATAGCTGTGGAAAAAATTGTGGATTTTTTGGAAAAATATCCACGGCTGATTCTTGAATTTGTAATATAAAAACTGGAAAAAATCCGGCAGTAATCCGCCGAAAATTCCGATGCAGGTGAGAATACAGCTTTGCCTGTTTCTGACGAATAACAAAAAACAGATGCCGACTCCGATGACAACATCGAGCCCGATGGTCAATAAATTCAGTCGGGCTTTTGCATTGGTAAAAACGGATCTGAAATTTTTTTCATCCTTGTCAAAAAAATGATCGATATCGTAATCGCGATGCGGTATCGTATCGAGCGCATAATGGCTGGCATAAGCAAGCGCAAAAGCGAGCTCGGGATTCCCCGGCATAAGGTTGGCAATAGCGGCGCCGACAATGGAATGCGGTGTGAGAGTCATGAAAATTTATTGGATGCAAGCATTGAACGCCGCGACTTGTTGATTGTATTCATTTACCAAAGTTTGCAGTTCTGTATTTGTCATTCCTGTGCTGCTCGCAATTTCTTGTTTGAGAGATCCATCAGGCTCGGTGCATTTCGAAAGCGGTTCGCCAAAAACCTCGGATGCTATCCAGACTTCGTTTCCTTGATACATCCCCTCCTCCGCCGAAACGCCAATTTCCATATAGCTCGTATTCAAAATATTTGCGCGATGTCCGGGGCTCGCCATCCATGCATCTACCAAATCTCGCGAGCTTCCAAAATTGCCGAGTGCAATATTTTCGCCGATTGTTATATATTGATATCCATTTGCATTTGCTTCAAGCGAAACATTGTCGCCGGTCGGAGAATAGTGGTCAAAATATTGCTTGGCAAACATATCAGCAACGCGGATTGCCGCAATTGTATCCAATGTATTATTTTCATCAAGAGATGGAAGTCCGTTGTCTCCCCTGTTTATATTTGTCCAATAAATAATTTCACTACTGTTGAGATCAACGCCGTTTTGAGTTGTCGTTCCGGAAAGTCCGCCGGGAAGATATGCTGTGTCGGTTGTTGTCGCCGGAATCGAAATCGGAGTTGGTGTTGAAGTTGAAGTTACATTTTCAACAACAGAGACGGAAGTTCCAGCCGAAGAGCTTGAAATAAATAAACTAGTATCAGATACATTCGGCACCGCAGTCGGCAGAAGCGCACCGGGAATTGAAAAAGTAAATAAATTATCGGAATTGAAAAAATCTGTTGAAGTTGCAGTATTAGTATTGTTGCTAAGTAAAGTCGGCGAAACATACCCGCCACAAAATGTTTTCTGCAGATTTATTTTCATCTGGCCGAAGCTTGACTGGTCCTCCGGAGACACCGAAAGATTGCAAATGCTTTGCTGGACTCCAGAAAAACCGAGAGCAATGAAATGGACAAATGTCGCCACGCCATTCGACATCTCGGAAAAAATATCCGCTTTCGCGACGGAAACATTAGCAAAAAAGAATATTGGCAAAATAAAAAGGAAAAAAGTTGATATTTTGAGCCATTTTTTGAACATCAATTTCATGCGGAAATTATATCACAAAAATTTGACATCTGCCATATAAAACGGTGAAGTCCAAATAGGTTTGTACCTTGATATTCAGGTGGATTGTTTTTGAAAACTCTGTAGAAAATAAAAAGGAGAAAAGAAATGAAACGATTTTTCTTTGCTAGGCTATGTGCCTTCCTTAGCTGGGCTGTCGGAATTCAATTTAATTCATGGTTCAATGCAATTGGGATTGTATTCGGATTCCTACTGGAATCGGATTATTTCTCGGAAAAGTTTGGATGTGTGGCATCACAGGCGCAGTTCTTGCCGGCAGTTTAGTGTTCGTCGCTGACAAATTGAAACTCTGGACATCGCAGCAATTGCAAGTTTTAAAACAAAGTACCTAAATATGTTGAAAGAAAACCTCTCATGAGCGCAAGCTTGTGGGAGATTTTTTTATTGTAAATAATTTTTTCCTTTTTAAGATATCGTCTGTATGTGATTTTCTCATGAAAACACTTTTTGCTTTTTGCGTTCTTGAAATGAGAAATAATACACCTTGATATAGTCGAGCAAAAGGATGTATCCGATACTAAAAATAAGAATGGTACAAATCGAAACGAGCGGAAGAGGTGCAAATGAGAAAAGATGCGCGATCGGCGTTATGTATATCATGGCGAGTGTAAGAAGAAGAAATCCGGTGACTGATCCGAGAACAAGCAGCGATGGTTTCTTGCCTTGCCAGAGATGCCTTTTATTTCTGACCGAAAGAATGACGATCAATTGGGTAAAGGTCAGAAAAATAAATAAATTTGTTTGCAAGGCAGGAATGGAAAAATTAAATCCAAGAAAAGCAAAATAAATAAAATAATATATGGCAGTAAATGTTCCGAGAAACAAGGAAATGAACATGAGCGAGCGAATATCGTATTTTTCCGGCTGTTTGACTTCATTGAGATCGACATTGTCCGAAAAAACGCTCAATAATGGAAGATCCTGCAGAAGATTTCCGAGAAGCAACTGTATCGGCAACTGCGGCAAACTGACGGCGACCAGATAGAGTATCGCGATGGAAAGAAAACTGCCAAAATTTCCCACCATCGTATGTTTGATATATTTATTGATATTGACAAAAATTTCCCTTCCGTATTTTATCCCGCTCACGACCACTTCCAAATCTTTTTTCAGCAAAATAATGTCAGCGCTGTCTTTTGCAACATCCGTCGCATTATCAACGGCGATCGCCACATCGGCAAGCTTGAGCGACGGCGCGTCATTGATGCCGTCTCCTTGGTAGCCAATCACATAAGTATTTTTCAGAAGTCCGATAATGGCGTATTTCTGCTCGGGAGTAACCTGCGCAAAAATAGTGCAGGCGAGCACTGCTTTGCTTTTTTCTTCATTCGACATCTTTTCAAACTCATCTCCGGTGTAGACCGGATCGTTCGTATTTGATAAAAGACCGACTTCTAATCCGACATATCTCGCGACCTCTTTGCTGTCGCCGGTCAAAATCTTGATGCGGACGCCGAGCGTTTCGGCAAGTCTGATCGTTTCTTTTGCCGTTGATCGAAGCGGGTCAACCATTTTTGCGTATCCCAAAAATATGAGGTGATCTTCATTTTTGAGAATATCAAAATTTTCCGTATAAACAATTTCCTTATACGCGATGGCCAAATGCCGTACTCCCTGCATACCATCCTGTTTCAGATTGTCCAGAATTTCTTTTTTATTCTCACTTTTTGCAATGTCGAGGAGAGATTCTGTCGAGCCTATTTCAATCAGGTAGTTCTTTTTGTCTTTTGAATTTTCCAAAATGACCCATCGGCGCCGCGAACTCGGATCAAACGGCAATTCTTTCAATTGGATAAATGATGATGCTTTCTTTTTTATTTCAGCGGAAAGATAATTGGAAAATGCGATATCAAATGCATCGGTTATTTTTTTCTTTTTTGTTCCAAAAGTGTCAATCGAAGCATACGCAAACGTTTCAAAAAGTTCTTTGTTGACGGATACGATATCGGTGATTTTCAAAGTATTCTCAGTCAGTGTTCCCGTTTTGTCGGTGCATAATAAATTGATATTTCCCAAATCTTCAATCGCCGAAAGTCTTTTCACAACAACGTGCTTTTCCGCAAGGCGAAGTGCGCCTTTCGACAGCGTCACAATGGCAATGACCGGCATCGCTTCCGGAATAACCGTAATCGCAAGTGCAACGACAAAAAGAAACATCGAGGTGATGTGGGAAAAATCATGAGTAATGATTATTTTTCCGATAAAAACGATAGCGAGCACGAGCAAGATGATCCGCATGAGAAAATTGCTGAAATCACGCAATGATTTTTCGTATTGTGTTGTCTTTTTTGTACTCTGCGAGAGTGCTGCGATTGTGCCCAGCTCAGTGTCATTTCCCGTCGCATAGACAATTCCTTTTCCGGCACCTTTTTCAACAATGCTTCCCGCAAAAAGAAGCGTTGTATCTTCTTTTGCATCGGCGGCTTTGAGAAGAGAGGCGGATTCTCCGGTCAATTGAGATTCATTCACCAAAAGATCGTCCGTTTCAAACAGTTTCATATCAGCAGGTATGATGTCACCCTCCCGCACTATGACAATGTCCCCAATAACAATTGATTTTTCGTCAATAATTTTTTTCTCTCCGCCTCGAATCACCAGGGTTTTCTTTTCGACAAGTTTGGATAGTTTCTCCACAGCTTTTTCGGAACGGTATTCTTGGAAAAATCCGAGAAATGCGTTGAGCAATAAAATAACAAGAATAATAATACCGTCTACAAAGTCTTGCAGAAAAAATGAAATCGCAGCGGCAATAATCAAAAGATAAATCAGCGAGCTTTTGAATTGGCTCACGAATATTGTGATAGCAGTATTGCTGTCTTTCTTGAATGTATTTTCTCCATGCTCCGATAATCTTTTATTTGCCTCTTCTTCAGACAATCCGGCTGCGGAACTCGTGAGTTTGTTGAATACTTCAGTTGATGAAGCTTTCGCAATATCCTGCTTTTTCATAACTAATCCCTATTGTATCAGAATAACCTGTTTTTACTATTTGATTCTTTTACTATATAATAAATCCATGAATGTAAATTATAAAAAAGTGATTCCTATTGTTTTGGTAGTCGTTCTCCTTGTTATTCTTGCTTTTGTTTTACAGCCCCATAAAAACCAATCTGTTTACGTGATGCAAAACGGTGTGACCGCTAATGTGCCGTCCCGAGAACATTATCTGACCGTCACAATGGATGACATTAAAAATGCGGGCTATATGGGAATTACAGAGCAGCAGCCGGAAGGAACCGATTATCAATTTCCTAATAGCTATTTCTGGGTCAATAATGCCAGTGAATCCAACAAAATGTCAGGCGATACCTTAAATCTTCTTATGATCGCTCAATATACCGACGGCACTCCATACACTGCGGATTTGTTCAGCTACGGCACAAGCACCCATCTCGTAAATGTAACTGGTGCGCAGGCAGCGCAAGAAGCGCAACTCGATAATAATCGAGTTGCGCTCAACTTTGCCAAAGGCGATTATTATATCGTTATCATCGGACCTGATGCGCAAGACGTTGAATCACTTGCCAATATTGTCGCGAATAAAATATAAATAATTACAGAAAAATTTTCTCTTATGCCGTCACCGTTCCTTTCATCAGCTTTCGTGCCAAAAAAATAACATAGAGAGCTGATAATCCCACCAAAAGATAGATGATTGTGGCGAGAGTCGAACCCGCGCCGAAAACATTATCAACAAGATTCCAGCCGAGCGCTGTGAAGCCCCAGTTCAAACCGCCGATAATGACGAGGATAAGTGTCAGCCAATCCAGCCAATTGAGTTTTGTCATTTGTGCTTAAAATTGTAATTGTCTAAACGACCTTTCGTTTATATTCTAACATTTTTCCATTATCCGACAAATGTCAATGCTTTTCCTTTTTTGCCGGCTCTGCCGGTCCTGCCAATACGATGGACATAATCGTCATATGTCGCAGGAATATCATAATTGATGACATGAGTAACGTCAGGAATATCAAGTCCTCGCGCTGCAACATCGGTCGCCACGAGTATTTTAATCTGATCATCCTTGAATTTGCCGAGTGCTCGCTGTCGCGCCGATTGATTTTTGTCTCCATGAATCGAATCTGCTTTAAATCCTTTTTCTGTCAAAGTTTTGGAAAGTCTTTCGACTCCGTGTTTTGTTTTGCCGAAAATCAAAACTTTGGAAAGTTCAGGACTCTTCAAAAGTTCCGAAAGAACATCGATTTTTTCTTTTCCTTGCATCCTGACAATATCTTGATCTACCGATTTTGATGTATCGCCTGTTTTAACAGAAATAGTCACGGGATTTTTCAAAAATGCTTTGACCATCTGCTCGATTTCATGAGACATCGTTGCCGAGAAAAAAAGTGTATGTCTTTTCGCAGACATTTTTGACATGATTAGTTTCATGTCGGCGATGAATCCCATATCAAGCATCCGGTCCGCTTCATCAAGCACGATCGTGGAAAATGGCGTGAGGTTCAAAGCTCTTCGTTCTATCAGATCTTTCAACCGTCCCGGCGTTCCAATAATGAAATTATTCCAAAATCGCAGCATGGAAATCTGCCTGCCAATCGGTGCACCTCCAACACAACAGACAGAATAAATTTTCATACCTTGCGTAAATGTTTTCAGTTCGCTTTCTATCTGCTGGGCGAGTTCTCTCGTTGGCACGACGATAAGAATTTCTTCTTTCGGATTAAGCAAAACTTTATTAATGAGCGGTATCAGAAATGCCGCAGTTTTGCCGGTGCCGGTATTTGCAATTCCCACGACATCCTCTCCGCGCAAAACATGCGGGATAATCTTGTCCTGGATCGGCGTCGGATCGTTATATCCTTTCTTGAAAATATTTACTTTGATCCGGTCATCAATATTCAAATCTTTAAACAAATGTTCGGGGATAAATTTTACCACTTCTTCCGTGATGACCGCTTTATTGATAAATTTGGAAAAATGAATATCCGAGCCGATATTTCTTCCGCTGCCTCTGCCGCCACGAAATCCTCCGCGTCCGAAGGTATTTCGTGGTCGATTTGTAAATGACGGCCTTCCGCCAAACGTAGGTCTTGCCGCGCCGCCAAAAGACGGTCCTCGCGCAGACGAAAATCCTCCGCTTTTGAATGCGGGCTTTTCGCTTGTTGAATGACTTGCGCTCGGTCGAGCCGGTCTGTCACTTCTTTGTGCGGGAAATCTTTTTGGTTTCGCATCGCGAAAGCTAAAAGGTCCGACATTTCTTACTTGTTTTCTATACATTTCAAACTACTAAGCAGCTATGTATTCGCCACTTAATTTATATTATTGTAAAAATGTCGCACGGATTCTGCGACATGTTCACGCGAGACTCAGTGAGATCAGTTCCTAAATGGAACTTATTTACTTGGCTAGTATAGCAAGAGATGATTTGATTGTCAAGATCTATTTCTCCAAATCAAATGTTTCATCAATCCTGATCTGTTTGACAAATTCAGGCACATGGGAGACGAGGATCATCGCACCTTCATAGTCGGAAAGAGCTTTTGCAATAATCGGCAGATGGCGGAAATTGATGTGGTTCGTCGGCTCGTCAAGGATGAGAAGTCCGGGTTTCAGAAGCACAAGCTGGGCGAGCGCAACCAAACCTTTTTGTCCTTCGGAAAGCGAGCCAATTTTCGTATGCATCATGTCGCCCGTGATGAGGAATCCTGCAGCGACAGATCGCATCTCTTGTTCAATATCCTTGTCCATCGCGGACATGAGCGCCTGGAAGATAGTATCGTCAAAGTTCAGTGTGGAAAAATCCTGTCGATAATATCCGACTTTCACTCCGTCTGCTATTTTTACTCCCTTTGAATCCCCTTTTGCCAGTGTTTCAAGCAATGTGCTTTTACCAATACCGTTTGGACCGGTCATGAGCAGGTGCTGATTTTTCTTCAGTGATATATTTACCTTCCGCGCAACTTTTTTGTGATTTTTAAAAATGGAAAATTCCGAAATATGCACGATCTCACCGAGCACATATTGCGCCGGTATTTGAAATGGTCGTATGGTGCGATCCTCTTTTCTGACATCGACTTTTTCTTCTTCCATTTCCTCAGCTTTTTCCCGCATGCGTTTTGCCACGAGACGCATTTGTCCTCCTTTCATGGCAAAAAAATTGGCTTTCTCTTTGTTTTCCTGAATCTGTTTTGCCAGCTGGGCATTTTTCATATTTTCTTTTTCAATCCGAGCGGTGATTTGTTTGACAACATCAAAATAGTTTCCCACATATTGCTCAATCTTTTTCGTATACACATCCAAATACAAAACTCCGTGCGTGAACGCATTGAGAAAATCCGCATCATGCGAAATAACGATGACCGTTTTCTGATATTCCATGATAAATTTCGTCAGATGAGCGATCCCTGCTTTGTCCAAGTTATTTGTTGGCTCATCAAGGAGCAAAATATCCGGATCCTGGATCAAAGCTGATGCGAGCAAAAGCCGTGCCTGCTGACCGCCGGAAAATGTTCTGACTTCCCTCTCAAGCGGAGCTTTAAGGTTGACGATTTCCAAAACTTCTTCGATCTTCGGCTCGATATTATAGATTTTCTGTTTAAAACAATTTTCAAAAAACTGACGCACCGTGAAAATCATATCGCTTCGCGCTATCACTTGTTTTGCCGTGGCGATTGAGATGCCATTACCGATATGGATCTTGCCGGACTCGGGCTTGAAATTGCGCATGATCAGATTGAAAATAGTGCTTTTCCCCGAGCCATTTTGTCCCATGAGCGTGAGCTTGGCGCCTCGACGCAGGGAAAAAGAAACCTCCTCTAAAATAGGCTTGTTGTGTCCAAATCCGAACGACACGTCTTCAAATGACAGTATGGTTTCTTTCTGCGGCGGCATAGCTATCTACATTACATGAAAAAAGAAAAAATGAAAAGAAAAACTATTTTCCCAGATAATGTCGCAAGGTGAAAATCAAATCTTCGTCATTATCCTTGCCTTCAATTTTCGATTTCAAAAGCCATTCCAGATATTGCCGGTCGATTTTCAGTATTTCATCAAAGGATTTGTCTTTGTATTTTCCGAAATTAATTTTATGAAGCACTACCGGAACGCTTGAAATTTCCACCATTTTTTCAATCGCTTTTTCTTCATCCGGTATTTCTTCTTTTAATTTTGATAAAAGACTGAGAAAAAGCGCCCGGAGCACTTTTACATCTCCTTCCGCATCATGTGCATGTCCTTCCACGTTGAGATCAAGATAATATCTGAGAAATTGCAAACCATATTCCGGAATTTTATTTTCACGGTCAAGATATCGTGCAGTACGCAGCGTGCAGATGAATTTTGGAACAGAAAGTCCTTCCGCTTCGAGTATCGCAATGTCAAACTTGGCATTATGAGCAATAAGTATTCCTTCTTGCAAGAGACCCTTGAGTTCCTCTGCCATTTTACTGCCAATAAATACTTCTCTGTCAGCAAGCATTTTATTGGTAATGTGTGTAATACTCGATGACTTCACCGAGACAAGAAGTGGTGGTTTGAAATATTCCGTTTCTATTTTATCATCAACCCAAAAACACACTTGGCACAGCCGATCTTTGCCGATTTCATTGCCTGTCGTTTCCGTATCGAGAAAAATAAGTTTATCCATAATCATTTAATTCAGTATAACAGAAAAATTCCAAAAAAATAAATCAAAAGGCGCGCCGCGAAGCGGCGCACCTTTTGTCAAAACTAAAAGTTAAAATTTAGTATCGTGCTGGTCTCTCTTCTTTTGGTCGGGCTTCGTTGACGGTCAATTTTCTTCCGTCAAGCTCCTTGCCGTTCCACATTTCGATGGCGGCTTGCGCTGCATCTTCTGTGGCCATTTCGACAAAACCGAATCCTTTTGATCGGCCGGTCATTTTGTCCATGATAATAGCGACCGAAGTAACCTCTCCAGCTTTTGAAAAAGCTGATCTCAATCCATCCTCACTGGTAGCATACGCGACGCCACCTACATATAATTTCTTCATTCTCTAAATAATTACTCGCACTTTATAAAACCTTAAGACTCTTTTGAAACAAAAAGACGACTAATCTCTTGGATATCCAAATTTCTTAATTGCTACCATCATACAGGACTTGTCCAATGTTGTCAAATACAGCGAAAAATTAAGGTTTTATTTGACAATCAACACTATTGAGAATACTATTGGGCCTCAGAAGTGACTCATTGCATAAGAGAGAGGTGATCCGCTTTGGACCGCAAGAAAAAGCATAACTGCGAAGACAAGTGGTTATGTCGTGCCTCAGAAACTGGTATGAGTAATGTCGAAATAAGTATTCTTGTTAAATTGAAACTCGCCATGCTTTGCAAAGAGTGCGGAAGCATAGCAAAAAAAGCATATTTGGACGAAAATGGCTTATGTCCGAATTGCTGGAAATAAAATGTCTCAAGATTTCTTGGGACATTTTTTATTTCTATTATGATAACTGATGAAACCAATTATTCCTGAAATAATCCATTCTTGTAAAAGCTCCTCTCGGATTTTTCCCTATAGTTATACTCACTATTTTTTTAGAATCTAAAAAATAATTCAATTCTTCCTTAGGTGCATTTTTAATGTAAATAATATGTTTTTTTCTTTTTAAATATATCCCGTTGTAAACCTTTCCAATGTATTTACTTATAATTGATTCAATTCTTTTAT
The DNA here is from genome assembly GCA_963716205.1 of uncultured bacterium. GTDB lineage: Bacteria > Patescibacteriota > Minisyncoccia > Phycocordibacterales > GWA1-40-21 > Bog-1340. The sequence continues at coordinate 215,307 of OY970290.1, read as the reverse complement.
TATTTATTTTAGATATAATAACGATATCTATATCGTCATAAGACTTTTTCTGTTTTTCTTTTATCAACTTCACCAGCCCTGTCCGCCCAGAACTACTCCCTGTAAGATAAAATTTGATATGATTTTTTAAACCAAGAAGTCTAAGGCCGGCTGCAAACAGTATATCTTTCCTTTTTAATAAAGTTTTTTCTTTTAAAGATTTTTTAATACTTGAAAGATTATTTCCAGAAATTTTTGAATAACCAATTTTGGCATATGATTTAAGAATTTCTTTCAATGAAAACTTTAAGGGATATTTATGAGTATTCGGTTCATATATCGTTAATTTTGTCTGTTTTTTAAAATATGGCTTAAGTAATTTGAAACAATTCTCGCAAGGGCTGACTTGTCTATATTTATTCAACCTACCATAACCAGCCATTATTATATTTTTAATACCGGATTTATCTTTTGATCTTTCCATTTTGTTTATAGCCATATCTTCCGCATGATAAAAATGCATTGGAATAGTTTTCTCAAAATTATGTCCTGTATATACACTTCCCTTGAAACTTTCAAGAAGACAAGCTACCCGTCTATGAGTAACTTTTGCTTCAGCTTTTTTCAACTCTGAAAGCAAAATCTTTTTCATCTGCTTTTGATTAAAAGTCATATCTTATAATATATATTATAGATTCTTTTTTACAAATAATCTTACAATTCTCAACTCCTCATAGGAAAATCCGTCACCAAGTTTATTTTTGACCGGTGCGAGCAGAAAATCGCGGTTCTCGCCATACATTTCGCGGAACATCATATACGCTTTTTTGAATTTTCCCGGCGGCACCTCGTCCTTTAAATGATTGATGTCAAAATCCGGTTCTTTTTCTAAAATTTTTTCAATATGATCGAGGATCGTGCCGAGCTTCACGCCTTTTATTTCCAAAATTTCTTTCAATCCCATTCCCTCTCCCAGCATATTCCGGGTTTCTTCGATCGGCGAGATGCGATTTTTCTTATTTTTCTTTTTTATGCCGTCAGCCGGCGCAATTTTTTCCCAAAATTCTTCCTGCTTTTCTTTTATCTCTCTGTCATCGAGCGAATGCAGCCAGCTTTTATCTTTTGCCGACAAGTCTCGCAGTTCTTCATCAAAGAGCGCAATATCTTCGCGGACCTCAAGCGCATTTTTATTCAAACCGAGCAATTTCAATCCGTCCAAAGTTCTCACGCGCGAAAGCGCCACGTAGCCCATTCCTTTTTCAAACGATTTCGAGAGGTCGACTTCGACAGCATCCAGGCTCATGCCCTGGCTTTTGTGCACGGTAATCGCCCATGCGAGGCGGAGCGGATACTGCGTGATAATCGCTTTTGTTTTTCCTTCTTCCTCAATCACCCATGATTCTTTTTCCAGAATGATTATTTTGCCGGAAACCAGCATGACTTTCGGACCGTACGTATCACAGGAAATCACTTTTCCCAGTGTGCCATTGGCATATCCGGCATCAAAATTATTTTTGACAAACATAACACTCGCACCGATTTTCAGCCGCAAAATTTCCGGTGCCAGACAGCTTTTTTTCAAAGCATCCACCAACGCCTTTCTGCCTTTTGATTCCATTTGAAATGTGAACATTTGCCCGGGCAATTTGTTCAATTCAAAATCATTGATAGAGTCGACATTGATATTGTGCGTGTGAAGCTTGGTCGGAATTATTCCATTTCCAAATTTTACATTAAATCTTTCTTTGAGATGCGCAAGCGATTCATCGCTGACAAAACCGTTTCTGATTCCATTCAAAATTTTGATGAATTTGTCGTCTTTATGGCGATATTGTTCCTCAAGATAACAGATTTTCAGATTTAATTTCTTCCATGTCTCGGATCGATACGGAAAAAGCGATTCCCGCTCGCCTATCCGGGAAACCGGCGGAAGCTGAAAAAAATCTCCACAGAGAATAATTTGCATTCCACCAAACGGAAGTTGATTTTTTTTGAGATGGCGCACAATTCGTTCTATCAAATCCAAACGAAAGTGATGAATCATTGAAACCTCGTCAATGACAAGCGCCTCGGTATTTTTCAATCTCTCCTGCAAATATTTTTTTGTCTCGAGATTTTCCAAATCATATTCGGTCAATGTATCGGCAATGCCGAGCCCGCTCCATGAGTGAATCGTCATGCCGCCCATGTGCGTCGCCGCAATGCCGGTTGAAGCCGTGACACCGACTTCCACACCTTTGTTTTTGAGGAATTTTATATATTCATTGAGCAGATGCGTCTTGCCGCTTCCCGCCGCACCGGTGACATAGCAGTTGTATCCCATCTTCAAAATTTCCATCGCTTCCTTTTGGGTCATGGAAACATTCTAGCATACACAAAATCAAAACATCCGCTTGTGCGGATGTTTTTCGAACTATCTTTTTCCTTTCTTTGCTTTCTTCGTGGTCTTCTTTGTAGCTTTCTTCATTTTTTTCTTCATGGGAGTAAGATTATATTAGTTGCTAATAATCGACTTTCACTTAAATTGTATCACCAGCTGCAATATATGACAGAGCGAAAACAAAAAAACTGTTGATAACTCAAAAATAATTTTTTGGAATTTTATTTTTCCTTCATTTTGAAAAATTCTTTTATATGCTAATATTAAGTCGGTAGTTCAATCACATAAAATCGAAAGTATCAGGAGGTTGTTATGCATTACAAATTAGAGGCGGACAGTATCCTTGCGCTTCTGACCATAAAACTGGGAATGAAAGAAATCAAACTTTCCGAGATTCGCAGGTTCAGAGACGAGCTGTTGATGAAAGATTCTGATCTGTTAATTGATATCTCGGAAGATTCGATCGACTCAGCGATGATCAATTATCCTGGTTTATTTCGAGATGCAGGAGAAAAAATCACCAAGGTTGAGGATGAGAGATACAGATTTTACGAGAAAGAAGTCCTTTTTGATAACGAATTTCTCGCTGGCCTCAACAAAGAGGCCAAAGAATCGTTAGACTATGTTTTAAAAAATTTTCTCAAAAAACATCCTATTTGATTTTTCAAGCAAAAGCCCCGCTTTTCTTTGCAGGGCTTTTTTATTTGTTTTTTCTCCACTCCTCAATCTTTTTGTGATTGCCGGAGAGTAAAACTTTCGGCACGGAATATTTTTTGCCTTTATAAACCAAAACTTCCGGTCGAGTATAATGCGGATATTCCAAACCATTCTCACCGATCGCCCCGTCTTTCTCTTTCTTTAATAATAAATTCCAGTATGACTCTTCCTTGAGCGATTCCAATCTGATAACGCCCGGCACAAGCCTGGCTACAGCAGAAGAAACAACCATTGCAGCAACGTCTCCATCCGTGAGTACATACGGACCGATTGAAATTTCTTCAGCTTTCAGAGCATCCTTCACCCGCTCATCAATGCCTTCGTAACGGCCGGTGATAAAAACGATTTCTTCATATTTTTTCGCCCAGTCATAGGCGATTTTCTGGTTGAAAAATTTCCCTTTTGCGGAAAAAATGACGACTTTTCTTTTTTTGCTTTTCATTTTTTTCTCAACCTTTGCAAACGTTTTCAAAATAGGTTCCGCTTGCAATACCATTCCTGCTCCGCCCCCATATGGCTTATCGTCCACTCGCAAATAAGGCTTTTTATTTTTCTTCTGTGCTTTTGTCGGAATGACAACTTCGCGGGGATTATAGAAAGAAAATTTTATTTTTTTATTTTCCTGTGCACGCGCCAAGATCGACTCATTGAGATATGAGCTGAAGGATTCCGGAAACAAGGTGATGATATGGAAATTCATTAGATTCAAAATACAATAAAAAATGAAAAAATACAAATAAAAAGAGCGGCGCTGTAGGCGCCGCTCTTTTTCTATTTTGAATTTAAAATTATAATTTCAAATCTGCCATCGCTTCATCGACGGTCTTTGTCTGCTGTTCCTTTGAGACTGTCGCCATTCTCGGCGCGACGCCTTCCGGCTCTTCAATCTTCAAATTCACGCGGGAATTGTTTTTCATTCCGACAACTCTCAAAAGCGTTCTGATTGCTTTTGCGGTATTGCCCGATCGTCCGATGACTTTGCCCATATCAGCATTGTCGACGACGAGAGTAAGCAGTACGCCCATCTCATCCACTGTTCTTGTAATTTTCACCTTATCCGGCGAATCAACCAGAGACTTTATGACAAGCTCCAGGAATTTTGCATCTTGTTCTGCCATTGCATTATGTTCTGAAATCCGCAGCAGTTCGTCCAGCGGATTATGTAATAAAACTGCTTGTTTGAAGTTTATCATAATGAAAAAATTCCGCAAAGCGGAATTTTTTGTTTTATGCTTGTGCTGGTGCCGCTTCTGCTACTGGCTCTGCGGCGGCTGCCGGAGCTTCCGCTGGCGCAGGTGCTTCTTTTGCTTTCTTTGCGGCTTCTTCTGCCTCCTTTGCCTTTTTGGCGTTGATGATTTTATTCTTTGGGAGAACGTTGATCTTCTTTCCGGAAATGATTTTTTGATCAACGAGGAAATTATGGACTGTCTCGGAAACCTGCGCGCCCTTTGAGATCCAATATTTTGCTTTCTCGGCGTCAATTTTATTTGTTCCCTTTCCTTTTCGCGCATCATACGAGCCGAGAACCTCGACGGGTTTGCCGGATTTTGGTCCGAATTTTGAATCGGTAAGAACGATACGGAAAACCGGCTCGTGGACTCTTCCTACCCGCTGTAATCTGATTATTAACATATGTAGGCGCTATACTAGCAAAAAACGCCAAATTTGCAAGGTGAATATACAAGTAACTCTTTTTCTGCTATCATAATGCTTTCATGGAACGACACAACAAATCCGGAAGCGACCGCAAACATACACATTTTCAAAAACTGAAGGGTGGAGAAGGTACAGTTTTGACGGGCACGATAAAAGCGATCAGAGGCAATGTTGCCTATTTTATTACCGCTGATAAAAAAACCGAGGTGGAGATTTCCACACGCCAGCTGAAAACCGCAATGTCTGGCGATACTGTCGAGGTTGCAGTCTATTTCAAAAAAAATAAAGCCGGGAAAATGGAAGGTGAAGTTTCAAAAATAATCAGCCGGGCGAAAACACTTTTTGTCGGCACAATTGAAATCTCCTCGAAAGGTATTCAATTCATTCCTGATGACAAGAAACTAAAACTTTCTGTTTTCATTCCCAAAGAAAAAGCGAGTAAGGCAGAAGATAAAGATAAAGTTCGTGTGAAGATTACCAAATGGGTCGGATGGCCGAATAATTCGAAAGCAGAAATCGTCACTATCCTTGGCAAAAAAGGCGACAATTCGACCGAAATGAATTCCATGGCACTTGACCGCGGCTTTGAATATACCTTTCCGGAAAAAGTTCTTGCGGAATCAAAAAAAATATTTGAAGAAAATCGAAAAGTGCCGGCAGAAGAGATTGCAAAGAGGCGCGATATGCGAAGCACGCTCACCGCGACCATCGACCCGAAAACTGCAAAAGATTTCGACGATGCTATTTCATTCAAAAAGCTTCCGAATGGCAATTATGAGATCGGCGTGCATATTGCCGACGTCTCGCATTATGTAAAAGAAAAAAGCGAGCTCGATAAAGAAGCGTACAAACGTGGCTGTTCGGTGTATTTGCCTGACCGGACCATTCCCATGCTTCCCTTTGAGCTTTCGGATGAGCTCTGTTCGCTCAATGAAAACGAAGACAAGCTCGCCTTCTCCGCGATATTTGAAATAGACGCAAAGGCGTATGTTCACTCAAAATGGTTCGGGCGCACTGTCATCAATTCCAACAAGCGCTTTACTTATGAAAGCGCGCAAGATGCGATCAACAATCCGTCTCGCGAGTATCATGCAGAGCTAACGGAGCTCAACAGGCTTGCAAAACTTCTGCAAAAAGAAAAATGGCAAAAAGGCGCGATCGATTTTGAACAAGAAGAGATCGCTTTTGAGCTCGATGAGACTGGCAAGCCGATCCGGATTTACAAAAAAGAGCATCTCGATACTCACAAGCTCGTCGAGCAATACATGCTTCTAGCAAACAAAGAAGTTGCGGAGTTTGTCTATAAGGCGGAGAAAAAATCCGGCAAGAGCTTCCCGCTTCCGTACCGTATCCATGATTTCCCGGACCGAGAACGCATTGCGGAGCTTTCCGTATTCGTCAAAGCACTTGGTCATGAGCTCGTGATCGGCAAAAATGGCTCGATAACCGGCAAAGACATGCAGGCGCTTTTTGCTCAAGTGGAAGGCAAAGCCGAGGAAGCCCTCGTCAAAACCGCGGCAATCCGCTCCATGTCAAAAGCGATCTACTCCGTAAAAAATATCGGACACTTCGGTCTCGCATTCGAATATTACGCGCATTTCACCTCGCCCATCCGCCGCTATCCGGACATGCTCGTGCACCGCATGCTTGCCAATATTTTAAGCGAGCACGCACTCTCCGAGAAAAATATTTCCTTTTATGAAAACGCCTGCTCTCACTCGACCGAACAAGAGATCAAGGCCGCCGAAGCCGAGCGCGATGGCAGAAAGTACAAACAGATCGAATATATGCTCGACAAAGTCGGGCAAACTTTCAACGGTCAGATCACCGGCGTCGCCGAATGGGGCATCTATGCCGAGGATACGGAAACAAAAGCCGAAGGTATGATCAAGCTCTCCTCGCTCACTGATGATTTCTACGTGCTTGATCCAAAAAAATATGCGATCGTCGGAGAAAAAAATAAAAAAGTCTATTCGCTCGGACAAAAAGTGAAAATCAAACTCGTCTCCGCAGATTTGGACAAGCGGCAGATGGATTACGAGATAGTTGGAGAATAAAAAAACACCAAACCTTTCGGTCTGATGTAAGCTATTTAGAGGTTTGCTTAAACCTTTTTAGTAACTTGATACGTTCGTTCTGCGCCGATAAGGGTTTGAAAGCTCAGTTTTTCAAACTTATGTGTTGCCGGGCAAAGATAGCATGAAAAATAAATTTTTTCATCGCCAGCCCAGTCAAACAGCCTGAAAAATTCACGAAATCCCTCAACTGCACCTGATTTGACATGCCAACCCATTTCATCCTTCTTGAAATGAATTTCAAAGAATTGATCGTCGTTCCACCCAGTAGAATGAACCGTTGCTATCCTCATGTCATCTTGGCTGTCGTCGGTTTCCTTTTCAGTGGAAATTTTTAACCCACATCGGCCAAGATCCAATTCCGTTAAAGCAACTTTGACTGCGTCTGTATTGTGATAAAGGAATAAACGCAACTCGACTAAGAACTCAACGACGGCATATTCCAAGGCATGAACTTCTGATTTTTTTTCCATTTTTCTCTCCTCTTACAGAAGAATGTCGGAAGATCGCTCCTCCTGACACGCCACTATTACAGCAGCGACTTAGTAAAATATCTTATTCGACCAAATCGCTGATGTAATAATTCATTGTAAAGAACTGCCTTAAGATAGTAGCATAGATAATATATATTGTCAATAGTTAAAATATGGCTTAAATTAATGTTAATTCTTACTTCGCCACCTGCACTGCTTCTTCAAACTGAATGGAAAGGAGGCGGGAGACGCCGTCGGCGCCCATGGTCACGCCGTAGATGACACCGGCACGGGCCATCGTCTCGCGATTGTGGGTAATGAGAATGAGCTGGGAATATTTGGAAAGCTCGGAGATCATATCGCCATATTTTTTAGAGTTCGCCTCGTCAAGCGCGGCATCCGTCTCATCAAGAATGATAAATGGTGGCGGATTGACCGCAGAGATAGCAAAGAGAAGCGCGATCGATGTGAGCGCACGCTCGCCGCCTGAGAGCATCATCAGACCCTTGATCTTTTTACGTGGAAGTGAAACTTCGATTTCCAATCCTTCATCGCCTTCCTCTTCTTCAACCAATTCTTCTTCATCATCACCCATCGGTAATTCGGTATCTGACTTCTTTCGCTTTTTTTCTTTCATCACAGAAAGTGCCGCCGAGCCGCCGCCAAACATCGCCGAGAAGAATTTCTGGAATTCATTGTTTATTTTTGTAACACCGATCTTGAACTCGCTGGTCAATTTTTCATCAAGCTCTTTGATCAGGTTTTTCAATGATTCTGCTGACTTGATCAAGTCTTCCAATTCACGCGCAAGGAATGTATCCCGTTCCTCGGTCTCTTTGAATTCTTTGACGATCTCATCACCTCCGGCAACTCCGGCATCCTCCAAACGGATTTTTATTTTTTCAATCGCACGGTGTCGGTCCTCCTGCATTTGTCTGTCTTCCTTTACAATTTCCTCGACAGAAAGTGTCGCACCGCTTTCATTGGTCGGCCAGAAATCCTTATAATGCAAGGCGGAAACACCGACGAGCATCGAGCCTTCCGAAAGTTCCCGTTTCAATTCTTCCTCGTCATGCCGCAGTCGCGCTTCCCTATTTTCAATAGTTGCCAGCTTGCCGCGAATGTCATTCTGCTCGGCAACAATCCGAAACATCGCTTTCTCTGCATCACGGTTTGAATCGCGCTCTTTTTCAATTTCATTTTTGAGAAAGGTATATTGCTCACTTAATTCCGTTTCAGATTTGCTCGTCTCGGCAATTTTACTTTCATATCCTTTCTTTTCTGTCTCAAGCTTTTTGATCTCATCTTCGAGATCGTTGATTTCCTGCTTTGCCTCTGTCTCTTTATGTTTCTCAATGAAATTTTTCAGAATTTTCTTGATCGATGCGAAAATTTCTTTTATCTTGCCGGCGTCCGAACTCTGCATCACGCTGTCTATTTCCAGATCAATTTCCTTCGCAAGATTTTCTACGCTTCCAAGCTCCACGGTCTTATGCAATGCATTCGTGCTCGCTTCCTGCTGTTTTTTCACAAGTCTTACGAGCGATGAAATTTCCCCTTCAATCCTGCCGATGGCGCGTGTTAGCAAATCTTTCTCCGTGCGAATATCCTTGAGCTTCCCTTCGACATGCATAACTTCGTCGGACTTCTGATCCTTTGATGACGAGCTTGCAAGCACTTGTCTTGCCTCTGCCAGATCTTTTTCCAATTTTTCTTTTATGGAAACAAGTGGTATCTTTTCAGCGGAAATATTTTTCTTTTCAAAATCAATATACGTTTCTTCTCGGCGGAAATATTCATGGTATTGAGAAACCAAATTGTTTTTCATCTCCACCGTTTTCTCAATCTTTTCTACCTGCTTTTTAAGAAATTTGATATGCGGAGCGATCTCACGGCGCAATGATTCGACTTGTTTGATATTTTCTTCGGTCTTCTCGAGTTTTCTTTGACTTTCTTCTTTTTTATATTGGAAAATTTTCAGTGAAAGCGCGTCCTCTATCATTTCCCGTCGCTCGCGCATGTTTGCATTGAGAATTTTGTCTGCTTCACCTTGAGAAATAATCTGATGTCCTGATGCTCCGATATGCGCGGAAGCAAGCATCTCGATGATATCTTTAAGGCGCACCGGCGAGTCATTGATCAAATATTCGCTGGAAGAATCGCGGTTCACCACGCGCTCGATCGCAACTTCGTCAAAATCAATATTGAGAATTCTTTGGATATTATTAAAAACCAATTTTACTGAAGCGCGGTTGGAACGAGCTGCGTCTTTGCCGCCGTTGAAAATGAGATCCTCCGCACGTTTGCCGCGCAAAGATTTGATGGATTGCTCGCCCAAAACAAAACGGAATGCTTCCGCGACATTGGACTTGCCTGAGCCGTTGGGACCGACAATGGCAGAAATGGGTACGTTGAAATCAAGCGAGCTTTTTTTGCCAAACGACTTGAATCCGGAAATTTCGATGCTCTTTAAGTACATTACTGGTAAATATTATAGTGTCCATTCTACCAGATTTTTGAAATAAAAAAACCGCCTTTAGGCGGCTTCTTGGACATTATAGAGATCTTGAATTACTTTTTCTATCTGATTATCAGGAATAAAAATATCCTCTTTTTTGAGTGCATCTTTGAAATCTCGTGTTGCTTCAAAAATCTGTTCAGAAAAACTTGAATCATTCGTTTGCTTCAGCTGTATGATGAGTGGCAAGACTTCCTTAGAAAAAGCATTGAGCATTTCCTGCTGTTTTTCTGATAAATTTTCTGATTGTTCAAATCCTTCTTTCATGATTGTTTATTGTATATTATCTTCCAATAGAAAAGTAGCTTGGATTTCTTTGAAGATATCTTTTTCCTCTGTATCAAGCGGAAGGTCTCGTGCATCTTCTGGAGTCATAGTGCTTCCGAGTAACATGTGCCATAGTTTATAATGATCAGGTTTTACACCTTTGGATTTTATTTTTTTTTCGATTTCTTTCGCTCGAGGATAAATTTCTTCTAGTGAATAAAAATTCTTTATTCTGGCTAGCAGGAAAAAAACTTCTTTTTTATCTTCAGGACCAATTTCTTTTTTTGGATCAAAATTTTCAGTCATATTATTTATTATTTTCCCATCCTTTCACTTCGAGTGCTGCTTTGGCGGCAAGCTGTTCAGCTTCCTGCTTCGACTTTCCTTCCCCTTCCGCAATTTTTTTCTCTTCCAAATACACTCCGACGGTGAATTTCTTGTCGTGATCCGGACCTTCTTCTTTCAACGTTTTGTATGACGGCGTAATACCTTCGTTATCCTGCGCTTTTTCCTGAAATTCGCTTTTGGCATCAAGCCAGCTTTTGTCCTCGACGATTTTTTCCACCAGCATGAAAATGTTGTTTGAAATAAAATATTTTGCCGTCTCGTATCCTTGGTCGAGGAAAATTGCGCCAATCAAAGCTTCGATTGTGTTTGCCAGAATTATTTGTCTTGCTTTGCCGATATCTTTCGCTTCGCCTTTTGACAAAAGCAAAAAATCATTCATGTCGATTTTGCTTGCAGCATCGGAAAGTGTTACGGCGTTGACGAGCGCCGAGCGATATGAAGTTAGATCGCCCTCGGTCTGATCCGGATATTTATGGTAAAGATATTCAGTCACGATAAGCTCAAGCACCGCGTCGCCGAGAAATTCAAGACGTTCATTGTGGACGAGCTCGCGATCGCGGTGTTCATTCAAATATGAACGATGTGTAAAAGCCTGCTTCAAGAGATTTTTATCCTTGAAGATTATTCCTATGGTCTTTTCAAATTTTGAGAAATCCGGTTGCATAGTTATGACTTTCTGCTGCTGATGATGGTAATCGCCTTTGTGATAATCGGCAAGATGTCGTTGTAAAAATTCAATGTTTGAATATCCTGCAGCTTGAACCATTGCGCATCGTCAAGCCCGCCGCTCTCGCCAAGTTTTAGTTCTTCCATTTTTGCATGTGCAAGAAAATATGTGACTTGCTTTCTGATTTTGCCTTCCTGCGGATGATTCGCAATATATTCGTTATTCAAAAGTTCTTCTTCTATAGTCACATCAATGCCCAGTTTTTCTTTTACGCCTCGAATCGCGCCATCTTTAAGTTCTTCATTCTCTTTTATTTTGTCTTTCGAAAGCGTCCATCTGCCAAACACATCATGAACAAAAGCAAAATATATATTATTGTCTTTGATAGCATACACGACCGCACCGGCAAGGCGCTTAATCGGCATTTTTTCAAACGGAATGTCTTTGTTGTGCTTTTTGGAAACTTCTTCTTTGCCCGGCTCGCCGAGCTCTTTGTAAATCGTACCGAGAACGCCGTTAATGAAACCGCCGGACTTTTCCCCGCCATACACTTTGGCAAGTTCGATGGCTTCATTGATGGCGACTTTTGCCGGCACTTCTTTCCGGTCGGAAAAAAGAAGCTCGTAAAGCCCGATGCGCAGGATATTCCTGTCGACAATGGAAATTTTCTCAATCGGCCAGTCCGGAGCAGCTTTGACGATAATCGAATCAAGGTCTGACTTCTTATCAATGATGCCTTTCAAAAGATTTTCAGAAAAAGTTTTTTCCGAATCGCCGTCGCCGAATTCTTTTGCATTTCGCGAAAGCGAGGAAATGGCCTCATCCCGAGACAGATTGCGAAAATCCCACTCAAAGGCGGTTTGGAGAACTATTGATCTTGCAAGGTGCCTGCTTGACATATATATTGACTATATTAAGTACTGAATATAGTCTAGCAAATTTATGAGAAAAGAAAAGAGCGGCGCCTACGGCGCCGCTCTTTATTATTATTGTATTTTTATTTCTTTCCTTTTACCGCTTTCTTTTCAACTTTTTTCTTCGGCTCCATATTGATTATGACTTTGCCCCGATATTTGCCACAATTCTGGCAGATTTGATGTCTGGCGACCGGCTTGCCGCAATCCGGGCATTTCGTCAGTGAAATTCCCGAAAGTGCATGATGCGATCTGGTAGATCCTCTTTGGGATCTGTTGTGTCTCATTCGATTTACCATAGTGGGAAGAGTATAGCCTATTTTATATAAAAAGAAAAGGCCTGAGGAATTTTTTAGATTCCCCGGCCTTTTTGTAATTTTTAAAATTTTATTGAAATTTTACCTTCTTCAAAAAAATTTTAAGAACTTCTGGATTGTTTCTACAGAACTCTGGATTCCCATGGAAGGAGTGTGTCCGACTTAGTCCTTTCAAAAAACCTTCTTCCTGACTGGGATCCAACTTTTCCGAGAACCTATTTATTTCAAGTAAGCCCGTGGCATACTCATGTTTCCCTTCATGAAAATGCCTACTTCTCGCAGATTCAGATAATTTCCCGATCCGAAATATGCGATGAAAAATGCTAATTGAAATGGCGTTGCTTTCATTCCGATCCTCTTCAAGAACAAACTCGGATCTGCGAACAACGCGTCTTGTCTGTTCCCAAACTCTTCTCACAAGAGCTTCAACGGGCTGTTCAACCCCCTGAATTAAACCTCCAGGCAAAAAAGTCCGATCTGCGCAACATTTATCCATCACTGCCAGAACGGATAACTTTCCCACTTGCTCATCAACAAAAAGTCCGTAAACTGATTTATTTATAACAGTCATGGCTTTCACCTCATTTTCAATTTGTCCTTCTAGCTTCTTATTCGATTTTTCAACCGAATACGGTGCTTCTGTTTATAATAATACATTAAAATATAAATTTGTCAAGTAAGCTATTTTAGCCAAATAAAAATCCGGAAACCACACAAAGTGATTCCCGGAAGTTTAAAATTCCTCAACTAAAAACACATTTCTGAAAATTCTCTCAAAGTATCCTTGAGCGGAGAAAAGAAAAATCTCTCGAGGATGTTCGGCTTTACCTCCTTTCTCGTTTCCCTGTTTTTGATGAAATCTGCGGATTGTACTCTTTCAATCACATCCGCATATTCGTTGGCAAAATTGGAATAATACTCGGGCAAAATCTCACAAACAAGCTTTGCAACGGCAGACCGCTGCGTTTTCCAAAGTCCGTCACCAACAAATTCCCGGATTGGCAGCCAATATGCTGTGATTCCCGCGCCATTTGAGACTTCTGCAGGATATACAAAAGGGATTTTGCGAGAATATTTTTCTACAAAGAAATACATTCTTTTATGCCATCGTATTTCTTCTTTAAAAAACATCCTTGCTTTTTTAATAAAAATCTTGGCTTCCTCATCTCCCTTGCGTCTTAAAGTTTTAAACGGCGTTTCGTCAGGATGATTCTTATTCGTTCCTCCCGGAGCTTTGTGCGCAGCACCCTCATATTTATCCTCAGAAACAGCAAGTATGCACAAACCTGTTTCCGAAAACTCCTTTGTGCAAAACAGCACAGAGTGGTGAGTCACAACGTTAAAGTTTTCAAATAGGCTCATGGCAACCTCGGTTCAACTAAATTTTCAAAATCAAACAACTGGGTGAATCAATGACGATTCAGTAGATCTACATGTAATTTTACATACTTATATGGATTTGTCAATGGTTATATTCCTGCAAAAAGATTTGCGGTGAACGACTGAAAAACCGTGTTTTTGTATTGCTTCACGGTGCATTTTTGTCCCGTATCCTTTATGGATTTCAAAACCATATTGGAAATATTTTTGGGAAAATTTACGCATCAAAGCATCACGGGAAACTTTGGCAACGATAGAAGCAAAAGCGATTGCCCGCTCTTTTTCATCCCCCTTTATAATCGTCTTTTGATTTTTAAACCGGATTGGAGCTTTTAAGTCCGCCATCGAGCAAAACCATGCATTTATTCGGCTTCAATTTTAAATTCTTCAGGGAATTTTGTATGCAGTTTTTAACCACCTTGCCGAGACCGATCTCATCTATCCTTTGTGCACTTTCATAACAAACTGAGTAATCAACTTTTTTAATTTTTTTGAGAGCGCAAAGCATGCCGAAAATCGCTTCGCGATTTTCGGCACTCAATTTCTTCGAATCTTTTATTTTGCCGAATTTCCTCGCGTTAAAATCCACCGGCATTTTGAACGTACACACGGCAACCGGTCCGGCAAGTGGTCCCCGCCCGACTTCATCGATGCCGATAATATATTTTATTTTTTGTTTATTTTTCATCATACAAAAAGGCGCACATTGATTTTATCATATGTGCGCCTTGAAAACTTTTTGAAACAACTTTTGAAACCAATGTTCTTTTTTTACTTCTCTTTTTTTTCTTTTCGGATGAAGGATGTGATCTATCGCTTCCTTACCGAATTTTTTGATGAGTTCTTCTTTGTGTGCCAACAAAAAACTTGATGATCTTTCTTTCTCTCCTGATCTCATGAATAAGAAATAAAAATGTGCGAGAGGAGACTCCAAAGATTCTTTTTCTTCCTGTTGAGCCCATTTAAGCTGCCAGTCAAAGCTCTCTTTCCCAACTTGCGGAATAAGCTCTTTTTTATCTACTTGTATAAATTGACGAAGGGTCATTCCTCGAGAAATCTTCATTTCTTCACCCCTATTTTTAAATTAAAGAACTTCTTTCTCTCAACTATATATATCAAAATCTTTTATGTCAATCGGTTTGTTTTGAAAAATTTTTGTTATACTGAAAGCAACTATGTCCGAAAAATTTATCCATCTCCATACTCACTCGCACTATTCCCTGCTCAACGCTCTGCCAAAAATCAAAGAGCTTGTAAAAGCCGCGAAAGATTTTGAAATGCCAGCGCTTGCACTCACTGATGCCGGCAACATGTACGGCGCGATTGAGTTTTATCAATCATGCAAAAAAAATGGCGTGAAGCCGATTATCGGTGTGGATTTTTATGTCGCAGCGCGAACACGCAATGACAAACAAGGCGGAGTGGACAATCGCCGCACTCGACTTGTGCTCCTTGCCAAAAATCATGATGGATATCAAAACTTGATCAAGCTCGTCACTGACTCATACCTTGATGGATTTTATTACAAGCCGAGAATTGATCATGAACTGATTGAAAAATATTCCGAAGGGATCATTGCCGTCTCGCCGCATTTTGCGGGAGAAATTTCAATCGCCTTGAAAAATAATGATGTTGAAAAAGCGAATGAACTGATAGCGTGGCATAAAAAAATATTCGGCGCGGATAATTTCTTTTTGGAAATCACCCATCATCCGGAGATTGAAGGCCAGCTTGAGCTCAAAGAACAGATTACAAAAATTGCAAAAGCTACAAACACCGAGCTTGTCGCCGCGCACGATGTGTATTATTTGAAGTCGGAGGACAAGCAGGCACGCGATACGCTTGTCTCGGTCAATTCGCACTCGGATTTTTCCGATCGAAGCGAACGCGAAAGCAGCGATGATTTTTCTTTCATTTCAAGCGAGCAGGCGGAAATATATTTTAAAGATGAGCCGAGCGCGCTTTCAAATACAAAAAAAATTGCCGATATGTGCAACGTGGAAATTGTTCTCGGCAAAGATGCGTGGGTTTTTCCAAAATTCATCGCGGAAAACGGGCTTTCATACGACGAGGAATTGAAACGGATCGCTTACGAAGGAATCGATAAAAGAAAATTACATCATTCGCAGGAAGTTATTGAACGGCTAGAATATGAGCTTGAGGTCATTAAAAATAAAAAATATTCTCAATACTTTTTGGTCGTGGCAGATCTATTGAAATACGCGACGGAACACAATATTTTTTCAAATACCAGAGGTTCGGTGGCAGGATCGATGGTTTCGTATCTGACCGGCATCACCAAAATCAATCCGATCGAATACAAGCTTCCGTTTGAAAGATTTCTCAATCCGGAAAGGCCCTCGGCACCGGATATTGATATGGATCTTGCGGACAAAAGGCGTGATGAAGTGATTGACTATGTCCGTGAAAAATACGGTAAGGAAAATGTCGCGCAGATTGGAACTTTCGGCACCATGATGGCGCGCGGCGCCTGCCGCGATGTCGCACGGGCGATGGGCTTTCCTTTGCCGCTCGCGGATAAAATTGCAAAGCTTATCCCACTCGGAGCCCAAGGATTTCCGATGACCATTGATAAAGCACTCAAAGATGTTCCGGAGCTCGATGAGCTATATGAAAAAGACAAAGATGCGAAAACAATCATGGATATGGCGAAAAAGATCGAAGGCTGCGCGCGGCACATTTCTGTCCATGCTGCGGGAGTCGTCATTGCACCGAGTCCGCTCGTTAATTATGTCCCTTTGCAATACGACACCAAAGAAGGAAATAAAATTATCACTCAATATGATATGAATTCTGTCGGTGAAGACGGCGTCGGACTTTTGAAATTCGATTTTCTCGGCATCAGGAATCTTTCCATTCTCGCTGATGCGGTGCATCGGGTAAAAATCATTGAAAATATCGATCTTGATATCGAGGAGATTGCGCTTGACGACAAGCTCACTTACGGCATGCTTGCACGCGGAGAAACCGTCGGCGTATTTCAGCTCAACGGCTCCGGCATGACAAAAGTTTTAAAGGAATTGGTGCCGACAAACATTCACGACATCAATGTCATGGTCGCACTCTACCGCCCGGGACCAATGGATAATATTTACGAATACATTGCCCGCAAGCACGGCGAAAAACCGGCGACCTATATGCATTCGCAAATGAAAGAATATCTCGACACCACGTTTGGCGTGCTCGTGTATCAGGATGATTTGTTGATGACCGCCATTGAAATTGCCGGCTACACGTGGGGCGAAGCGGATAAATTCAGAAAAGCCGTCGGCAAGAAAATTCCAGAGGAAATGTTGAAACAGCATGTCAAATTCGTCGAAGGCTGCGTCAAGCACGGCAAAATGACGCCAAAAAAAGCGGAGACGCTTTGGAATTTGTTTGAACCGTTCCAAGGCTACGGTTTCAACAAAGCCCACGCCGCAAGCTATGGCCGCGTCTCATATCAGACCGCCTACATGAAAGCCAACTTCCCCGCCATATATATGTCTGCCGTTCTGACCGCCGACTCGGGCGATGTGGAAAAAATCGGCGAGTTTATCGCGGACTGCAAAAAAATGGGAATTCCCGTTCTTTCGCCATCCGTCAATGAAAGTTTCAGCGATTTCACCGTCGTCAAAACTCCGGGTGTTTCTCCGCATGATACCGGCGAGAATAGAGATAAAATTAGATTTGGTTTGATGACGATCAAAAATTTCGGCTCGGATATTTCCGATGCGATCATCACCAACAGAAAAGAAAAAGGTAAATTCAAATCCCTCTCGGATTTTCTTGAAAGAATGGCGGGAAAAAATATTAATAAGCGATCGCTTGAAGCACTAGTAAAAGCCGGAGCACTCCATGAATTCACCGACCGCGGCGTGATGCTTGCCAATCTCGAAAACATGCTCAAATATTGCAAAGAAGTTGCGACAAAAAATCAAGATCAGGATTCCCTTTTTGGAATGTTCGATGGAGGTAAAAATGAAAACTTCCGCCTTGAGCCAGCCGAGCCGGCGACGTTGAAAGACAAACTTTTATGGGAAAAAGAATTGCTTGGACTGTATATTTCCGGACATCCGCTTGATAAATTCAGAGCGATTTTGGAAAAACAGCCGATCAATATAAAACGGATCAAAGAAGAAACTGCGGCAGTGAAAAATGAAATCGACGGCGGCAAGCCGATCGGTGGGATCATTGAAGAATTGCGTGTGATCATGACGAAAAATAATGAAGTGATGGCATTTCTGAAAATCGCCGATCTTTCCAGCGTCATTGAAGCGGTCGTCTTCCCGCGCACCTACGCCCAATACAAAAATATCATTGCGGTCGACAAATGCATTGCTGCTATCTGCAAAGTTTCAGAACGTAATGGCGAGATCAGTTTGGTGCTGGAAAGGTTGAAGGAGTTGGAATAAAAAAAATAGCCCCTCGCAAAATTTCTGCGAGGGGTGCTACAACATCTGGTGGACTCTACAAATGAGTAACCTCACCTAGTGCACTTCGTTGATTTTTAATTTTTATTGCACTCGTACGGTGAGCGGCACATCCACCACAATGCAAGTCATGTGGATATATATGTGTCCAACAATATTTGCAACGCGGAAGAGGAAGGGTTTTCATTCCGCAGGACGTGCAAAAACGATTTGTCGTCACCGTATTGCATTTTTGGCATTGTTTTGGGCCGTTAATTACATAGCTCAAAAAAATGCCGAATGAAACTATTCCAATCAACGACAAAAAACCAACAATTTGTTGTATCATTTTTTTCTCCTGTTTTTAAACTCACTCAGTTTTTAAAATAATCACTAAGTGTTAACAACTTGGTCAGAGAGTACCAGAAAATAAACTTGGTGTCAAGAATAAAATTTTCTTAAAATCTCATTGTTTTTCAAGCATTTTTGTTTATAATAAACCTATGGACGAAAAACTCAAAAAGATACGACATTCTCTGGCTCACCTGCTCGGTGCATCAGTGCTTGAAATCTGGCCGGAAACCAAGCTCGCCATCGGTCCTGCGATCGACAACGGCTTTTATTATGACTTTGATTTTGCAGAGCCGATCACCGACAAAGATTTGGGAAAGATAGAGCAGAAAATGCGGGAACTTCTCAAGAAATGGAAAGGTTTTGAAAAGACTGACGTCACCGAAAAAGAAGCTGAAAAATTTTTCTCTCATAATCCGTACAAACTTGAACTGATCAAGGAGCACGCAGAAAAAGGCGACAAGCTTACGACCTACAAATCCGGTGAATTCCTCGACTTCTGCGCAGGCGGACATGTCGATGATATCAAAGAAATCGCAAAGGATGCTTTCAAGCTCGACCGTGTCGCTGGCGCATATTGGCGCGGTGATGAGAAAAATAAAATGCTCACCCGCATTTATGGATTGGCATTTGAGACAAAAGCAGATTTGGAAAGTTATATAAAAAGGATTGAGGAGGCAAAAGCGCGCGACCACAAAAAACTCGGCAAAGAGCTCGGGCTTTTTGTTTTTTCCGATCTTGTAGGTCCTGGTCTTCCACTTTATACATTTAAAGGTTCAATTGTCAGAAAAGAAATAATGGATTATTCGCGCGAACTGCAGGAAGCAATCGGCTATCAGGAAGTCCATACACCGAATATCAACAAAGCTGAGCTTTTCAAAGTTTCCGGACATTATGAAAAATATAAAGACAGCATGCTGAAAGTGATGTCGAATTATTCAAAAGAAGAATATTTCCTCAAGCCAATGAATTGTCCACAACACACACAGATTTACGCATCGGAAAGTAGAAGCTATCGGGATTTGCCGGTGCGCATTGCCGACTTTGCAAATCTGTATAGAGATGAAAAGCCAGGAGAACTTTCCGGTCTGACAAGATTGCGATGCTTCTGTCAGGATGATGCTCATGCTTTTTGCCGTGAAGACCAGATCAAAGAAGAGTTTGTAAATGTTTTGGGAATTATCCAAAAAGCCCTCAAAACATATAAAATGAATTATTCAATTCGCCTTTCGCTTTGGGATCCGGAAAATCCGGAAACATATTTGGGTAGTGCTGACATTTGGGAAAAAGCCCAGAAAATCCTCGAGGAAATTCTCGTTGAAAATAAAATTGAATATGTCCGAGCTGTCGGAGAAGCCGCCATTTATGGACCAAAAATGGATATCATGACAAAAGATTCCCTCGACAGAGAATGGCAGATTTCCACGATACAACTCGATTTAATCATGCCGGAAAGATTTAAATTGATTTACACGGACAAAGACGGAAAAATAAAAACTCCGATGATGATTCATCGGGCGATCATCGGCTCTCCGGAAAGATTCATGGGAATTCTCATCGAACATTATGCCGGCAACTTCCCGCTTTGGCTCGCACCGGCACAGATCAAAATCGTCCCTGTCAGGGAAAATCATAATGCACACGCGGAAAAAATCGCAAAGGAATTGAAAGTTGCTGGTTTCAGGATTGACTGCGACACAAATGAAGGCAATATGGGCGGAAAAATCCGCGATGCAAAAAATAATAAAATTCCTTACACTGTCATCATCGGCGACAAAGATATTGAGGCTGGTAAAATTTCCGTCGAGTCGCGGGACAAAGGCCAGCTCGGACAGATAAAACTTGAAGAATTTATTAAAAAAATAAAAGAAGAGAAAGAAAATAGGAAATAAAATAGCGGGGAATTTAATTCCCCGCTATGTCTTGCGTAAAAACTAGCTAACTTTCTGAAGTATGTTTTTGAACGGCGGAAAATAACTTAAAAACTCATTGTTATTTATTCGATGAAAGGCTCCTACTGCTTCATTGTTCAACCATCCGACTTTGAAAGCAGTGTAGATCATAGCCGCTTCACCTCCCAATTCTGGAAGCCCAGAAAGTGAAATGAAGCAGCCACCCGCTCTAATCGCACCTCCCCATTTTCCCCATGGTTTTTCTTCAACTGGCTGGCCAGCAATGGTTGCAGTTGGATCTCTACTTTCCCAACTCAGCAAATGGGCATCACCTTCTGCAATAAATTCTTTACTGTTTTCAGAAAGAAGCCGTTTTGCTTTTTCCTGTGAAAGTAAAAAATACTTTTCGGCTCTTTCAACGGGACATTTACCAATTTGAGATGTGATCGCCTTTTTGCCAGGTTCAAGAATCGTAAAAAAACCACAATTCCTGAGCCCAAAGCCTGGAATGGTGCTAAAAATTCGAACCGCATCCGTTACTTGACTGACTAAAGAATCATAAGACACTGGAGGATTTCCAACATTCATGGTGTACTCCCTTTATTTTGGTTTTCAACAAAACAACAAAGAACAACTTATCGAATAACGATACTAAAATAAAAACTTTAAAAAGTCAAATCAATTAAATTACGACTGCGAGCTTGCCGGTATCGGCGTGCGGCCGACATATTGCGCTTGCATGACATACCTGTCTTCTTTTGCGGCAAAGGTATCGCAGGTGGAAAGCGTCAGAAGATTTACATTGGTATTGAAAACGACAAGCGCTTCGCTCGCAGTTTCCATTTTTACCCACTGCACTTTATAGGTATATTGGTAATCGGCAGAATCAAGGTAGACCGGATCGCCGGGCTTTAAATCATCAAGTCCGACAAAAGTTTTATATGCTTGATTGTGCACGATTTTGAATCCGGTGCTGTGTCCGAAGATATAAACATTTCCCTGTCCGCCCGGAAGTCCGGATCCCGGATAGCGCACCGCGCCTTTCAGAAGCCAGCTGTCGAGCACATCAGTCGATGTGCTGTCCGGATTGTAGACTTGTGTGTTAATGCCGACTTCGGGCGCACTTAATGTAAGTGGGAGCTCGCCGATTTGGTTGCCTTTTGATTCCTGGTCAGGATATCTGCCGATGGTATTGTTGAATTCATTCGGAACGAAACCAAAAAGGTACAAGACCCCGAATGTTATCAAAAACACGATAATGACATCGAGAAAAAAATGGAATTTATGCTTCCAAATGAGCTGCCTGATTCCTATTTTGTTTTGGGGCTTATTTTCATTCATATTTTTGGCTTATTTACGTGTCATATTATAATCTCTTGACAATAAAAGTCAAGTAGTGTATAGTGTTTGTGTTACAAATTTAATAGATTTATCCAAAATATTATCATGCCTGAGAAAATAACACCACAAACAGCACCAACAATGACGGTAAAACATCATTTTATAACAGCAGCTATTGCTGCCGGTATTATTCTTGTCATCGCGCTTTTCATCTGGATACCGTTCAAATTGATTCCGGCTCTTTTCTCAACCGGTTCAAACTACGTTGCCACTACCCTTTCGTCAACTTTGATTCCTGCAACATCAACTGCAACACAAAATTCAAATTCAGCAACTCAGCCAACCCAAACAAAAACCGCAAATAATTCAGTGCCGCAAAATACCAACACATATGTTGCTCCTGCTGCCAGCTATTATGGATTGCCTGATCTTGCTATCAGCTTGATTGGAACTGGTATCATTTCCAACGGACAGTTTATCCAAACTCCATATGCCGGTGCAGACGATACTGTCGGTATCAAATTTGCAGTTAGAAATATCGGCACAAATGTTTCTGGTCCGTGGACGCTTCGATTGACAATGCCTTCACGAACGACTCCAAACTATGATTCTCCGTATCAGCAATCGATTAATCCAGGCGATGAAATGATTTTCACTGCAAGTTTTGACAGTCCGATTGCACAAGGTATCAATACCGGCTATATTACCGTTGATCCTTTGAATCTTATCGACGAATCAAATAAAATGAACAATTCGTTGACCGTTCCATTCAATATTGAAGGAACGAGTTATTCAAACGGATATGGATATACTGTGTATCCGGCTAGTACATATACCCCGACAACTTCCGGTTATGGAACTATCTACACGTGGACTAATATCAACGCAAATTGCTATGCCAATCCGCAGACCACCTATCCTGGCGGCACCATCAACTGGTTTGTCGCAGCTTCCGGCGGAAACGGATACTTCTCATACAACTGGACTGGAAGTGATGGATTGTATTCAACGACCAACACTGCAACTCATACATATGATACATCTGGACTTCAAGTTGCCAACGTGGCTGTCACCTCAAATGGCCAGACGATTACGGTCGAGTGCAGTGCGATGGTATACTAATCAAAAAATGAATTGAAAATAAAAAGAGCGGCGCCTTCGGCGCCGCTCTTTTGAATTATTTTATTTATATATCAATATTCGCAAGCTTTGCATTCGATTGGATGAACGCTTTTCGCGCAGGCACATCCGTGCCCATCAGCATATCAAAAATTTTGTCCGCCTCGTGCGCATCCTCCACCCGCACGCGTTTCATCATTCTTCTCGCTGGATCCATTGTCGTCTCCCAGAGCTCTTCGGCATTCATTTCGCCGAGACCTTTGTAACGCTGAACAGAAAGCTTCGGTGATTTTTTATTTTCAGTCTCCGTTTCAGCTTCAACTTCAGAATTTTCTTCGCTCGATTCTTCAGAAACTTCAGAATCGGAAATTTTTTCTTTTTTGAAGAACGCGTCTTTTTCCTTGTCATCATAAAAATAATGCACTGCTTTACCGAGCTTCACTTTGTAGAGCGGCGGCTGAGCGATGCAAATATGTCCGCCATCAATGAGCGGTCTGAAATATCTGTAGAAAAGTGTGAGCAAAAGTGTGCGGATGTGTGCACCGTCCACGTCGGCATCGGTCGCAATAATCACTTTGTGGTATCGCAATTTTTCAATATCAAACGTATCGCCGATCGCCGCGCCGAGCGCCACCACCAAATTTTTAATCTGTTCCGAGTCAAGCATTTTGTCGAGTCGAGCTCTTTCAATATTCAAAATTTTCCCGCGCAAAGGCAAAATAGCTTGCGTCTTTCTGTCGCGACCCATCTTGGCAGTACCACCTGCGGAATCTCCTTCAACGATAAAAAGTTCTGACTCTGTCGCGTCTTTCGACTGGCAATCCGCAAGTTTGCCCGGCAATGTCATGCCTTCAAGCGCGCCTTTTCGAAGAATGGAATCCTTTGCAGCCTTTGCCGCTTTTCTTGCGCGCAAAGCCAAAATGACTTTGGAAATTATAGCCCTGGCATCATCTGGATTTTCCTCGAGAAATGCGCCAAATGCTTCGCTAAAGACTTCTTCCACCGCGCCGCGAGCCTCCACCGAGCCGAGCTTGGCTTTCGTCTGTCCTTCAAATTGAATCTCGCGAATTTTGACGGAAATGACTGCGGTCAAGCCTTCAAGCACATCGTCGCCAGTAAAATTATCCTCGCTTTCCTTGACGATATTATTTTTTCTTGCGTAATTGTTCAGACTTCTCGTCAGGGATGTTTTGAAGCCGGTCACATGCGCACCGCCTTCCGGATTTTCAATATTGTTTGCAAACGCCATGATGCGCGAAGAGATATCGTCGACATACTGCAGTGCGATTTCGACGGATTCTACGCCGGTCGCTTTTTTCTCTACATAAAAAACATTTTTGTGGATCGGCTTTTGCATCTGGTTATAAAATTTCACAAATGACAAAAGTCCTCCTTCAAAATAAAATGACTCGGACGGTGTCTCGATTCCAAGCTCGGAAAAATAAAATACTTCTTCGTCATTTATTTTTGCCGAAACTTCCCGCGCATCAATGACCGAAATTTTCAATCCCTTCACCAGATACGCCTGCTGCCGCATGTGCGAAATAACTTTATTGAAATTAAAAACGATTCCCTCTTTGAAAATTTCCGCGTCCGGCTCAAAGGTGACGATCGTGCCGTGCAGGTCGGACTTGCCGATTTTCTTCACCGCCGCTTTTTTCTTTCCTTTTGAATATTCCTGATAATAAATTCCGCCGTCTTTGTGCACGACGACTTTCATATAAATGGAAAGTGCATTGACCACCGATGCGCCGACGCCATGAAGACCACCCGATGCTTTGTATCCCGTTTTTTCTCCGCCAAATTTGCCTCCAGCATGAAGCGTCGTCATGATCGTCTCGAGTGCGGAAACTTTTGTCTGCTTCATGATGTCAACGGGAATGCCTCGGCCATTGTCCGTCACTCGCACTCTGTTTTGCGGCAGGAGAACCACCTCGATATGATTGCAAAAACCATTCATCGCTTCATCGCGCGAATTGTCAAAAATCTCGGTTATCAAATGATGCAAACCATCCGGACCCGTCGTACCGATATACATGCCCGGTCGCTTTCTGACCGGCTCAAGACCTTCAAGGACTTGAATGGAACTGGCATCATAACTTCCTTGATTTTGCAGTTTTTTTGACTCTTTTTCTTTAGGCATAAATGAAAACGTTTATCGCTTTTATAGCTCTAATTATAGCATTTTGACAATAGAATGGAAGTGAAAAAGGTGATAAAAAAGTTGCATTATTTATAATAATATGTTATTGTGAAAAGTAGAAGAATCATTAAAAAGGGAGGGTCGCGTTATGGTGATTAAAAGACTTCTTTTTGGGAAGAAGGAATTACCGAGAGATCCAAAACAAATTGGGGAAGAAAAACTCAAAATGGATATTGAGGACCTGGCTCGGCGGATGATCACGTGGAAGAAACAAATCAAAGATGTATCCGGCTGGAAAATCTCAGATATTGCTAAAGAACACAATCTCAAGGAAAAAGATATAAAGAATCTTCTGGAAAAAGAGGTGAAGAAACGTGAGGATGAACAATATTTGAAAAAACACGAGATAAAAAAGAAGTAACAACTTTGTGCAAAAGCGCTGATCCATTATGGATTCAGCGCTTTTTTATTGAAAAAATATTGCCATTCTTCGCCAATCTTTTTCCAGCATTTCTTTTGTTGCGAAATGATCTTTTCCTTTTTCTCTATCTGTGCTTTCCGGATCGTAATAATATAATCCTTTTATGCTCCTGTTGTTCTCTGGTTCATATCCAATCGCAAGGAGCATGTGAAATTTTGTCTGCTCAAGTGTTCTTTTGATTACAGAAAAAATAACAGGAAAACCTGCATCAAGATTTTCTTTTATTTTGAGAAGTCCAGAATCAAAATCTATTTTTTCTTCTCGGTGGGCTTTCAATAAACCAAATTCATGCGCTGTGTTTACAAATACATCGTGGCGCCAGCCGTTCGTATAATATCCTTCATCGTTGTTCATTTTTTTTATGAGATCAATCAGCGTCATATTTTCCGGCACTTTTTTCAAAAAAATAAGCGCCGTATATAAATTGACAGGCCCGCATGCGCGCGGCGACCAATATTGATCATCAACATCCAAAAATTGCGAATAATAAGGAATGTTTAGTTTCATATATTTATCTGACCTGCCAGCCATTATGAACATTCATTTTTTTAGTGATTTTTCCCATAATAGTATTTATTTCCTCATCGGAAAGCGTCCGCTCATAAGATTGGAATATCAGGCGATACGCATAGGAAATTTTTGAGCTTCCATCGGAAAATTTTTTCGTGAATACATCAAACAGGCGATTTTTTATCATCAAATTCCCCGCTTCTTTTTGGATAATTGAAAACACGGCTTCGGCTTTTGTACCTTCCGGAGTGAATACCGCAATGTCGCGAATCATATACGGATATTGGGAAATCTTTTTGAATTTTGTATTTTCATTCCCGATTTCCGAGAAATCATATTCCGCGAGTTCGGATAATTTTTGAATTATTTCAGAAAAATCAAATTCAGCGATATTTTCTTCGGTATTTATTTTTTTCAATTCAATGCCCAATTTTTCTGAAAGAATTTTGATGATTGATTCGAGATCTTTTTTATCAGATGAATTTTTCATACCGGGAGTTTGAATGCCGAGAACAAAATGATCGTATTCCCCTTTTGCTGTAAAAATGTGTCCAAATTCAAAAATCCGTATTTGTGGCATCTCAATAAGCTCCGCATGCCATGTGTTTAATATAAGAGCAGTACCCAATCCATTCACAAGGTTTGCTCTCAAAAATTTCCGCTCTGGTGATGAGGGATTCTCAAGTTCTATCTCGCCTTTTGCAACAAACGTATAATTCATTACTTCTGAAAAACCTTCAGTATAAAGAATTCTTCTGATTTTTTCTTTGTATGCAAAACTTTTATCTATCATTACCGGCTTCGCCAATTTTGGTATTTCAATATCTTTTATTTTTTCATAGCCATAGATTCTGCCGATTTCTTCCGCCAAATCTTCTTTGATCCGCAAATCAAGCCGTTCCGCCGGCGCAGTTACGACAAATCGTCCAGTATTATCAGACATTCTGCAACAACCCACAATATGCCCAAATCTTTTGCTCTTTTTTAATTCTTCTACCGTCACTCCGTTCGTCAATTCAGAAGCATGAATCACTTTTCCGTCGCCAAGATACAATCCACAATGATCAACGCCTCCAGGCACTTTTGTTTTCGGCAAAAATTCAATGGATTCAAAATATATTTTACCTTCACCGGTATTTGAAAAAACAATATCGCCCGGCTGTAATTCTTTTTCCACCACTTCTTTTCCAAAAATATATTGATCCGCAGATATTCTTGGAATTTGGACTCCGCTTTGAGAAAATAAGTAACTGACAAAACCTGAACAATCGAAAATTTTTGGTGCATCATAGGAAATGCTTGCTCCAAGCTTGTATGGAACTCCGACAAAACTTTGAGCGAGTTTCAACACCTCATCAACCGGCTTTACCTTTTTGTATTCAAAATCAAACCGGTCGAATATTTTTTCGATTTCTTTATCAGATATTTTCACACCGATAATATCGCTTGCTTCCTGCGCAGAAATACCAAGCTTGTACGGATTTGCTCTTCGCGGATAATTATCTATCGCCTCGCCAACTTTTGTATCTTTGGTACCGGCAATTTCCACAATAAGCTTCGTCAAAATATCCATTGCTTCGCCGCAAAGCTCCGGAGTGATATCATTTTCATATCGTTTTGAAGCATCGGTTTGAATCTTTATTTTTTGCGCGGTTTTTCGTATTAAAACCGGATTAAAATTTGCCGATTCAAGAACAATATTCGTAGTATTCGCATCAAGCTCCGCATAATTCCCGCCTTTGATGCCAGCGATTGCCAAAGGATTTTTGCCGTCGGTAATCAACAAAATATTTTCATTGAGAACCATTTCCTTTTTATCAAGTGTTGTTATCATATCTCCCGTTTTTGCATTCTGCACGTTGATACAAATATCTTTTTTATCCAGTTTATCTGCATCAAACGCGTGCATTGGTTGACCAATCTCGAGCATGACAAAATTTGTTGCATCGACTACATTGTTGATCGATCGCTGACCAATCATTTCAAGCTTTTCAGCAAGCCATTTTGGCGACGGACCGACTTTGATATTTTCAACGATCCTACCAATATATCTCCTGCATGATTTTGGGTCAGCAATTTTTACAACAAAATTTTTTGAAGTTTTTGCAGTATCAAAATCCTTAAACTTCCTCGAATATTTTTCTGTTTTTATTCCGACGATGGTTCCCAATTCCCGCGCAATCCCCCGATGACACAGGCAGCTGTGATTCAAATTTGGCGTCGCTTTCGCATCCAAGACAAAATCACTGCCGACTTTTTCAACATTTTCAACTTCCATTGAATGCATATCCAAAAGCTCCGCCGCCTTTTCTGCCTTCGGCGCTTTGCCATTCAAATATTCATTGAGCCAGTTATAAGATACTTTCATATTAAAATTGATTGACTAAACGCAGATCGCCAGAATATAAGAGTCGGATATCATCTATTTCGTATTTGAGCATTGCAAGCCGATCCACTCCGACGCCAAAAGCAAAACCGCGCCATTCGTTTGGATTTATATCAACACCATTCAAAACTTTCGAATACACCATTCCCGCTCCGCCGAGCTCAAGCCAGCCGGAGCTGCCGCAGAGCTGACATTCGCCTTTTCCTTTGCATTTGAAGCACGTCACGTCGACTTCAACACCGGGCTCGACAAAAGGAAAATAACTCGGTCGAAATCTGACATCGACATCTTTTTCCAAAAATTTATCAAAAAAAGCATTAATGGTTGATTTCAGATCCGCCAAGGAAACATTTTTATCCACCAAAAGTCCCTCGACTTGATGAAACATTGCTTCATGCCGCGCGTCAGTCGCTTCATTCCGGAAAACTCTTCCCGGCGAGATGATTTTGAACGGGGGCTTGTTTTTCTCCATGAAATGAATCTGCACATTGCTCGTCTGCGTCCGCATCAAAAATCCCGGCTTGTTTTTTATCCAAAACGTATCCTGCATGTCGCGCGCCGGATGATCTTTGGGTACGTTCAAAGCATCGAAATTATAATATTCCGTCTCAAGCTCCGGTCCATCGACAATGGCGAAACCCATTTCAGAAAAAATCCTTGCGATATCGTCAATAACCCGCGTAATCGGGTGGATATGAATCGTTTTTTCAGCATCTTTCTCCATCCGCCCATTATAGCGAAAATTGGCTGAAAATCAAAAGATTTCAGATGACCGCTTGCAACAAAACGCCGTTGTCTTTTATATAAAGATTTCCGTCGTGAATTCTGAAATCCGGATGAATGCCCTGATAAATTATTTGTGGAACTTTGGCGGAATAATTTTGCGCTTGAACAGCAAAAATTTTATTTCCCGAAGCAATGACAATGGCGTCATAATATCCCGGCAGGAAACCGATTGATGTCGGCACGCTTGCGTTGTCATAGACGAGTAGTGACTCGGTGCAGTCCAACTTGTTGCAGAGATATTCCGGCGCTGAATCGTCATCGCCAAACCATTGAACATATATCTTTCCGTTTTTCTGCCACAAACCGAGCTGATTATCCATGATCGGCGAATAATCTGTGCCAAAATTATCCGTAAAATCAATCGTCGAAGTCGAAAAAGGTTTCTCGACAGTGACGAGCGAACTGGTGGCAAATAATTCCGATATTTCGGAATACTCCGGATTTTTCTTTTTCGTAATAGTCGATGTTGCAATATTATTATCGGCAGTCAAATATTTTAGAATGCCATTTTGATCCACTTTTTCCGGCAGCATGAATACGCTTGCATCGGCAACCAAGTTGGTCGAAACGGAGATTTTTTCCGTCCACGAATTATACATATCTTTCTTGACCGAAACCTGATAATTCCCGGGCTCAAGATCTCTGATGAGAAAATTCCGGCTGAAAAAACTTGTCGTATCTTTTAATTTTCCATTCAAATATATTTCAGAGCCAGTCGGGGTTTTTTCCACATAAATGCCGCCAGTCGGAAGAATATTCCATCCATCGGCAAAAATGTCGCCGTTTGCATAAAGCACTACGAGCGGAGCGATAATAATGAATAATAAAACAAAAATGAGAATTTTGATCTGTCGTTTGATAATAACCATGTGATTTATTTTTTCCGGTGTTTCGGCGTTATCCAAAAACCCATATATTTGCCGAGCGCGAGGCGTGTCTGGGCATCAAGCGCCGGAACTGCTCCGAAAAGTATAACAGTTATCGGTATCAATATCCATTGAATGACCATCGCTATTTTGTTGATATTTTTCGTTCCAGTCGGCGCTTTCGGTAGAAAACTCATTGCAATAGTCAAAGAAAGGAAAATACCGAGCATGGAAATCGTCATGAGCGTTCGCGTGATGATCGGAAGATTGTATGAGAGAACCGTGCGATTGAATTCCCGTCCGCCGAGAACGACTGGCAGCCATCCGAGAAAAAAAATAACAATTGGATTTGTCGCTAGAGACCAATATCCTTCAAGAAGAATGAAAGTCAATTTGAATTTTCTCGCTTTCGGAATTTTTTTGTTTTTCAAAAACCCCATGAACACATACGGACCGTTTTCCACGCCGTATGCCCATCGCCTTTGCTGCTTATAGACATTTTGAGTCGTTTGCCAGAATGTCGGCGCGAGGTTCGCATCCATCGATACAGGGAAACAAAGCGGCACGACTTTGTAATTTCCGTCGTTTGCTATAAATGCATTCCAAAAAATACGAGAATCTTCCGAAACCATATTTTTCTGCCAATAGCCGATTTCATAAAGTGTTTTGAAACATATCGAGTGTGATGAGAATGTCACCAACCGGTCGATGCGCTCCTGCTGGATCATCTGCCAGAACGTCGCGGAAAATGCAACTACGCGGGAAAGCGCCGGCGACTGCCAGATATTATTGTTGAAAAGCGGCACGGGCTGAAATGACGAATGGAGTGGATCTTCGCAGGTCAAGAAATTCCATGTCAGGCATTCAAAATATTGTGGATACGCCACCGTGTCGATATCAAATGCCGAAACAAGCACATCTTCGTATTTAATATTGTTTTTGTCCAAAATTTCTTTTCGCGCTGCTTCCGCGGCATACGCTATCGCGGAACCTTTGCCCGGCATTTCGCCAGCTATACTGGAAGGATGAATGACGCAGAACAAATGTTCGAATTTCCCCGAATATTCCTTTTTTATTTTTTCAATGATTTCAAGACAATATAATTTATTTCTTTCCTCGCCGGAGATGACGACAATGAATTTCTTCTTGTCATATTCACAATCAAGCA
This sequence comes from uncultured bacterium, assembly GCA_963716205.1. Classification (GTDB taxonomy): domain Bacteria; phylum Patescibacteriota; class Minisyncoccia; order Phycocordibacterales; family GWA1-40-21; genus Bog-1340. The sequence continues at coordinate 184,161 of OY970290.1, read as the reverse complement.
GTGCATCGAGGCTTCCTTTGACCACTTCCCACGACTCGTGATAAAACGGTAGAATAACCATCTGATGAATCCGGTCATATTTTATGTTCGCAAGCATCTCATGCCAGTTGACGGACATATTGTGCTTCGTCTTTTTCCAATTTTGGCGCAGAAATATCGAAAGATAGACGACTTTCAAAATCCAATAGATATCAAATAAGATAATGAAAACCGCGCAATAAAACGGCTTGTAAAAAGAAAGAAAGAAAATTCCTATAATGGTAAGCCAAGCCAAAATTCCCGGAAGCATTTCAAAGAAACGATATATGGCGCGATCTTTGCCCGTTAAATCGCTTGCCCTCCCTACCCGATAATATATGCTGTTTTTATAATCCATGATGCTTGTCTGAAGATACAAGTTGGCTTTTTCCAACTTCGATTGCGGAGCCACCTCCCAGACTTGAACTGGGGACCTTCGCTTTACAAAAGCGTTGCTCTACCAACTGAGCTAAGGTGGCTTAGTAAGGATAATTTAACAGAAAAAAATAGAAATTACAAATCTTTCTTTTTCAGGGAATTTTTGTGCTCAGTGACGCTGCGGAGGAAAAATGAGACAGAATTTTTGTGCACATCGCTCGGTTTCTGTGCTTGAAGGAAAAATTTCGGCTGCTGGCTATCGAATCTTCGTTTCAAATAAATGATTTCTTTTTTGATGTAATTAACAATACGGACAACAAGCTTGTGGAAATTATCAAACCGGATTTTCGAGGCAAAATGCCTGCTCGTCTTTGCGATCGTGCGGATCTTTTTCTCCTGCTCGGAAACAATATCGGCAATCGCTTTATGATGAAACGGCGATACATCAAAATATTCGGCTGTCATCATTCCGACCAAAAGAATCAGTGCTATGTAAAACAAAGCTATCGCCATAAGGTTATTATATCAAAAATGAGCACTTATTTCATCGTGTTGAACCGGACGAATTTCCCTATTTCTATTTTTTCGCCGAATTTCTGGATGGCAGTTTCAAGCAAATTAGTGATGGTAACGGAAGGATCCTTGATGAAATCCTGTTCGAGCAAAATTCTTTCCTTGAAAAATGAGTCGAGTTTGCCGTTGAGAATCTTTTCTCGAATTTCAAGTGGTTTGCCTTTGACTTCATCGGCAAAAGCATCAGTCACTTTTACTTTTTCATCCTCCGGCACATCCTCGCGCTTGAGATACATCGGGCTTGCTGCGGCAATCTGCATCGCGATATCATGCCCGAGCTTTCCAAATTCATCCGTTCGCGAGACGAAATCCGACTCGCTCCACAGCTCGACAAGCACACCAACGGAGCCGGTGCCATGGATATAAGAAACGATTCTGCCGGATTTCAACACGCGCTCGGCTTTTTTGCCCGCGGCTTCAGCGCCTTTTTTCTGCAAAAGAATGATGGCTTTTCCCATATCGCCTTTCGCATCCTCCAATGCCTTTCTGCACTGCATGATCGAAATGCCTGTTTTCTCTCGCAATTCTTTTATTTGATCCATTGATACTGCCATATTTCTTTTATGCTTTCGCTACCTTGCCAGCTTTGTATGCTTTTGCAATTTCATTGGTGAAAAGCGCAATGCTTGAAACGGAAGCGTCATTGCCGACAATCGGGTACTCGACTTCAGTGACATCGCAATCAGTGTTCAGAAGTGCTACGACAGGAATACTCATTTTCTTTGCTTCGGCAACGGCGATGAATTCTTTTTTCGGATCAATGACAAAAAGTGCTTTCGGAAGTTCTTTCATTGAAACGATTCCGGAAAACATCATGTCGAGATTTGCAATTTCCCGGTCAATCAAAAGTCGTTCTTTTTTCGTATACTTTGCAAGCTCGCCTTTTTCTTTCTGTTTTTGGAGATCTTCGAATTTGGCAATTCTTTTTTTGATCTCGACTGCATTCGTCAATGTTCCGCCGATCCATCTCGATGCCACATATGGCATATCGACAGACATCGCAGCGAGCTTGATGATCTCGCGAGCTTCATTTTTTCCGCCGACAAAAAGAATCTGTTTGCCGAGCGTAGCAATACTTTTTATGAATTCTTTTGCTTTTTCGAGTTGTTTTTCAGTCTGTTCGAGGTCGATGATTTCAACTTTGTTTTTCAAACCGAAAATATACGGCGCTGTGGAAGCATTTCTGCGTGATTTCTGATAGCCAAAATGAGCGCCTGCCGTAAACATAGCTCCGATCATATCGCCCTCTTTTGTTTTGTTTTCCGTAACCATGAAGTGAGAGTATAGCAGAATATTTTAAAATATCAAGGAGATAAAAGACTTTTATTCCTCGTCCGCATCAGCATCACCAGAAGCTGGCTTGCCGTCGTTTTTGACAATATAATCAACGACAGGGATAAGACCATCCCCCGCCAAAATCGTTTCAATGTTGTACCAGGAATGCTTCACGCGATGGTCGGTCACGCGGTCTTGCAAAATATTGTAGGTGCGAATTTTTTCGGATCGGTCTGCGGTGCCAATCTGCTCTTTGCGCTCGCCGGCAAATTTCTTAAAATCCTCTTCCTCTTTTTTCAATTCAAGCTTCGCAGTCAAAACAGCCATGGCTTTTTCGCGATTTTTCAACTGACTTCGCTCGGAAGTCGAACGTGCATCAATGCCGGTCGGCACGTGAATAATCCTCACTGCTGTTTCAACTTTGTTCACATTTTGTCCGCCCGCGCCACCTGAACGGGAAAATTCCATCTGCAAGTCGGATGGTTTTATTTCTATTTTTGATTTCTTGCGGATCGGCAAAATGGCAACCGATGCAGTCGAAGTATGCACGCGGCCGGATTTCTCTGTCTCGGGCACGCGCTGGACGCGATGCACACCAGTCTCAAATCGCAATTCTTTGTAGACTTCCTTGCCACGGATCTCAAACGAAGCTTCCTTGTATCCGCCAAGCGCGGACTTGGATTCGGCGACCACATTGAATGACCAACCGCGAAGCTCGCAGAAACGTTTGTACATTTTTGCCAAATCCTCGGCAAAGATCGCCGCTTCTTCCCCGCCAACACCGGCGCGGATTTCCATGACGACTTCGTTCGGAAATTTCTCTTCCTCTTCTCCGCTTGCGAGAATATTTTTCATCTGCGCGAACAACGTTTCTTTCTGCGTTACAATGCTTTTCAATTCTTCCTCAGCAAGCACATGCATGCTCGGATCTTTCTCCGCCATCTTTTTGATGGATTCTTCCTCATTCTCAAGACGCGCGTATTCCTCGGCGAGATACGTGGTTTTTTTATTCTTTCTGAATTCTTCGAGTTGTTCGTTCATAGTTTTATTATAACAAACAAGACCACTCATTTTGAGGGCGACCGAGCGGTGGCGCGAGTATCGAGCAAATTTCTAGCAAGAAATTATGCGTACCTCAAAATGAGCGGTCTTGTGAATGTTATTTTCCTTTCTTTGCCTTGGTTGCTCCGGCTTCTTTTCTCGCGCGGAACTTCTCAACACGTCCAGCGGTATCAAGCACTTTTTCATTGCCGGTGTAGATCGGATGGCAATTGGCGCAGATTTCAACATGGATCTCCGGCTTCGTTGAGCCAAAGGAATACGTCGCACCGCATACGCAGGTCGTCTTTGCCTTGTCAAAATATTTTGGGTGAATATCTTTTTTCATAGGTTTGTATTATTTTTTCTTCTCTTCTTTCTTTTCCTCTTTCTTTGGAACTTCGGCTGGTTCTGTACCCTCTGCACCTTCCTTGGCTTCCTTGCCTTTCTTCTCTACTTCGATCGCTGAAAGATCAACTGGTGCTGCTTCAACTTCTTCTTTCGGTTCATAGACAGATGCGACGATTTCCTCGACATTTCCTTTGACCTCGACGCCGGCTGGCAATTTGATATCCTTTACTTTGATGACACTGTCAAATGTTGCAAGAGTGGAAAGATCCACGACGAGATTATGCGGCAAATCTTTTGGCAGTGCTTCAATCTCAAGCTCGTGCATAACTTTCACCAAAACTGCACCCATGTCTTTGACAGCAGGGGCAACGCCAATAAATTCGAGAGGAATTTTCACTTCAAGTTTCTTGTCTTTTTCAATAGCATAAAAGTCCACGTGTCGCGGCTTGTCGGTGACAGGATCCCGGTCCACGTCGTAGATCAAAACGTCAACATCGATACCAGCACCTTTCAAATGCAAAACGGTGGATTCACCGGCCGTTTGAAGGGTTTTTTCAAAAATAGCAAATGAAAGTGCGATCGGCGTTGATTTCTCTTTTTTGCCATAAAAAACCGCCGGGATTTTGCCCGATTTTCTCATCTCGCCAAGTGGCGATTTGATATCTCGCTTCTCTACTTCCAATGTAATCATAGAACAGACAGTATATCTATTTTCAGTAAAAAATCAAGAGCTAATTAGAGAAAATTAAAAACTCTCAATTTCTCCTCCACAAGCTTTTCAACGGCGATAATGTCATTGTCCATGTATTTGTACGGTGCGACTTCGTCCGGTTTTGATTTGAGTTCGTCTTCAAGCGCTTTTCTGAAAGCCACGCGGATTTCCGTACTGACATGCACGACATTCATCCCCGCTTTGATCGCCGCTTGGATATCTTCTTTGGTATTTCCGGAAGCGCCGTGAAGCACCATCGGAGTTTTTCCTATCGCTTTGCGCAAATTGCTCACCACTTTAATATTGAGCGCCGGTTCTTTTCCGCTCGCAAGCATTCCATGAATATTGCCGACAGCGGGAGCAAGTATATCGACACCAGTCGCTTCAATAAATTTTTTTGCTTCATCAGGCTTGGTCAGAAATTCTTCGGTGATCTTCACATCTTCGGGAAGTTTATCAAGAACTTTTGACGACCCGCCGATAAAACCGATCTCGCCTTCCACGATAATCTCCGGATTTACTTCCCGCGCGTATTCCACGCATTGCTTTGTCATTTTAATATTGTCCTCAAAAGGCATTGCCGAGCCGTCAATGATAAAAGAATCATATCCGACATCGATGCATTCCTTCGCGCTTTCAAATGAATGTGTGTGGTCTCCATTCAAAAAAATCGGATAATCGTATTCATCTCGAAGACTTTTGACGAGTGCCGCGGCTTGCTCAGTGCCGATAAATGCACGCTCGCCTTCTGCTGTGCCGATAATAACCGGCAAATTTAATTTCTTCGCCGCGTTGAAAATCCCGTGGAGCATTTCCAGATTGGAAATATTAAAATGCCCGATTGCAATTCCCTTCTCGCCTGCTTCTTGTATATATTGTCGTAAGGTTTTCATAATTTTATTTTAACTATTTTCCATCTCCTCAATCGCTTCTTTCATATCCTCACGCTCATACAATGCCGAGCCGGAGACGAGCTTGTTCACGCCGGCTTTTACAAGGTCATGCGCATTTTCAAAATTCACTCCGCCGTCAACGCCAATGATCACTTCAGGATATTTTTTTCGCAGGAATTTTATTTTTTTCAAGACTTCCGGATCAAATTCTTGCCCTTGGTAGCCGATCTTTTTGATGCCCATGAACTGCACAAAATCCGCAAGCGTCCTGCCCTCTTTATCTTTTTCAAAAAATACATCAAGTACGTCATTTGGCGTATCAACACCGATGCCGATACCGATCTCCACGCTCACCGCCGACTCGAGAGGATAGCCGTATTCTTTGCGCAATTTTTTCACGAAATCCAAAATTGTATCGGATGATTCAATATGCAAAATAATCCGTTTCGCGCCAGCTTTGATGAAATCCTCCGCGCCGCCATCCTCCGGATTGACTATCATCAAGTCTGCTTCAAAATCTATATCCTGCCAAAATGGAAACCCGTCGTCTTCATGCAAGATTTTTTCAAATTCACCGTCATCATTCACATACGGCCAGCATTTTGAAGGAACGAATTTCCCATCGCAAACATCCATCTGCACGACTTTTGCAAGCCCTTTCACGAGGTGCATTTTTTCTTTCAAGTCCTCGAAACTTTCTGGAATGATTGCAGGAATAACGTCTATCATGTTATTTAAATTCCAAATTATTTTTCACACTGCGGGAGATCGCTTCCGTTTCTTTGATCCGGCGAATATGTCTCTCGGCTTTGGAAAATGGAATCTCAAGCCAATTTTTCACCGCCTTTTTCGCTGCCTGCACACTCAAAAATCTCGCGCCGAGCGAAAGGACGTTTGAATCATTGTGCTCGCGGCCGAGCCGGATCACATCAAGCTTGGAGAAAATTCCCGGATTGCCGTAAAAGACGATGGCGCGGACATTCGGAAATCTATTTGCTACGATCGCCTCGCCCTGACCCGAGCCGCCAAGAATTATTCCTCGGACATGTTCCGGATTGAGCGCCACTGCGCGCGCCACTTGCGAGACGAAGTTTGGATCATCGTCCTTTGGATCTTCGACATACGCGCCGCAGTCGGCAACTTCGTATCCGAGACTTTTGACGAATGGAATAAGCTGATTTTTCAATTTGAAACCAGCGTGATCCGTCCCGATATAAATTTTCGGTTTGTGGGATCTCACGCCGAGATTGATAGGTTTTTTCATGCACTCATTATATCACTAACTCAAAACAGACAATAGTACTTTCCTTATAATCTGCGGATTTGCGGAACCTTTAGTGATCTTCATCACTTGACCGACGAAAAATTGGAGTGATGCTTCCTTGCCAGCGCGATAATCCGCCACAACTTTTGGATTTTCCGCGACCAACTTTTCAATGATTGTTTTCAATTCTCCTTCATCGCTCTTTTGAATCAAGCCTTCCTTTTCAGCGATTTTCCTCGGGTCAATATTTTCTTTCAAAATCCGCACAACAAGATCTTTCGCAACGCGTGAAGAAATCTCACCTGCTTTGAACATTTTGATGATCTCTGCAAAATTTTTGTGATCCGGATATTTCAAAGTTTTATCTTTGGAAAGCAGTCCGACGAGGTCAGACGAAACATAATTTGAAGCGGTTTTGACGAGCTCCGCATCGCCTGCAAAATCCGCAATGACTTTTTCAAAAAAGTCTCCGAGCTCGCGGTCGCCCACATAGCTTTCCGCATCTTCGGCTTTAATACCAAACTGCATATATTTCTCTCTCCTCTGCCACGGCAATTCCGGCAATTCTTTTTTCATTTTTGGCAAATCAAAAATCTCCGGCACCATCATCTTTGGAATATCCGGATCAGGAAAGTATCGGTAGTCATGCGAGCTTTCTTTCAATCGCTGTGAAAAAGTTTTCTGTTTACCTTCATCCCAGCCGCGCGTTTCTTGGACAATCTTTCCTCCAGCTTCAATCGTTTCAATATGTCTTTCTATTTCGTATTCAATCGCTTTTTCCACCGTTCGGAATGAATTGAGATTTTTCACCTCGACTTTCGTGCCGAGCTTTCCATCCTCGCTACTGACGGAGACATTCGCCTCCACGCGCATCTCGCCCTTTTCCATGTTGGCCTCACCTGCGCCGAGATATTGCAGTAGCAATTGCAACTCTTTGGCAAAATTTGCCGCGGTTTTTGCATCATGAATGACTGGCTCGGTTACAAGCTCCATGAGCGCCACACCGCCGCGATTGAAATCCACGAGCGAAAAATCTCCTTTATCATGTGTCGAGCGTGCAGTGTCTTCCTCGAGATGAATTCTCGTAAGCTTCACGCCGTTTATCGCGCCGCCTGATACGAGCGGATATTTATATTGAGAAATCTGATAGCCCTTTGGAATATCGGGATAAAAATAATTTTTCCTGTCCCATTCGGTAAAGCCGGCGATGTCAGAGCCGCAGGCAAGCCCGACACGGATAACGTGACTGATCGCTTCTTTATTTAAAACAGGCAATGTACCTGGCTGCGCGGTGCAGACGGGACAGATGTTCACATTCGGGCGCTTTTCGTCCGGATCGTTTTTGCAATTGCAAAACATCTTGGTTTTAGTCGCAAGCTCGGCGTGGATTTCCAGACCGATGGTCGTCTTGTATTTTTTCTGCATTTCCGTATTCATTGGGTCAAATATACCTTATTTTAAGGCGTTTTTATATACTTGACAGAATAAATATAATTTGTTATTATGATTAAGAAATAGTTGAAGGACACGGATTGGAAAATCCTATCTGATTAAATCAAAAATAAGGGGAAGAAAATGCATAATCTTGAATTACTCTTGCTTTGTTTTGCATTGTTCAATGCTGGCGTTGCTGGAATTATGACCAACTTAAAAAGTTATGGAATTGCCGTAGCTTTTGGCGTCACCTCGATTGGCGCTTTTGTTTGGTCAGCAGTTCTTTTTGCATTGTTGTACACAGCTAAATAAAAATTCTCAAAGAAACGGGTGGGCTTCGCAGAAGCCCACCTATTTTATTTCTCCATTTTCCTCAAAATTTTTATCAGATTATCTTTCAATTTCTTGATCGAATTATCATCAAGCACTGTCACTGAGAAAATATTCTTGTTTAATTTTGAAATTTTCTTCACCGCTTTATCGAGTATTTTTTTGTCTATCAAATCCGTTTTTGTGAGAATCACCACTTCCTTTTTCTCGGCAAGCTCTTCGTTATATGCTTTCAACTCTGTGCGGATAACTTTGTATGCTTTGACCAAATCCTCATTTTCAAGCGAGAGGCAATGCAAAAGAATTTTTGTTCGTTTGATATGTCTCAAGAATTTATGTCCAAGCCCCCTGCCTTCCGAAGCACCCTCAATAAGTCCTGGAATATCTGCCAAAATATACCCATGCATGTCGCCAAGATACGGTTCAAGAGTGGTGAACTGATACGCGCCGATCTTAGATTTTGAGTTCGTCAGGACATTAATGAGCGATGATTTGCCAGCATTCGGAAGACCAATCAGTCCAGCATCTGCCACAAGCTCAAGCTCGATATCAAAATCCGCTTCTTCACCTCTTTTTCCATCGGTTTGATTTTTCGGCGACTGGTGCGTGGCAGATTTGAAATATTCATTACCAAGGCCTCCTTTACCACCGTTGAGAATTTTTATGATTTTTCCATCTTCAAGAAGATTGAATTTTTCTCTTGTTTCCAAATTTGTTACAACAGAACCAATTGGCAGATCGATAATTAAATCTTTGCCATTTCCTCCATGCATACTTTTTTTCATTCCGCTTTCACCATTTTCTGCGGCAAATTCTTTAGTATTTTTATATTTAAAAAGTATTCCAATATCACGGATGGCACGCAAATACACATCGCCACCTTTGCCGCCATTGCCTCCCGCAGGACCGGCGAATTCAATGCCTTTTTCATGTCTCCAGCGCACCACACCGTCGCCACCGTTTCCCGCTTTTATACGTACTTTTAGTTCATCAATAAATGCCATAAGTATAATTTTAGATAAAACTTTTTTTAATTTTTAAAATAATCAGTTTCAGCATCCCATTTAAAGAGTTTGACTGCGGCAAGAAAAGCTTTGTAATCCTTTTCAATCTGCATCTCGTCTTCATCAAGATATTTTGCTTCAAATATTTTATATGTGGGATATTCTATTGATTTTTTACCTTTTTTAATTCTCCTTGCATTTTTCTTTTCCATTCTCGTTAGATATTCTTTTTCTGTCTCTTTCGCAAGTCGAATTGCCCATCGGCCTTTATATTTACGTCCACTCTCTTCTTCATCAGCCTTCAAATATGCGGCTGTTTGCATTTGTACCGTATTGTAAAGTCCATTTGATGACTTTAAATCTATTAAACAAAGTTTGCCATCTATCTTTGCTTCAATATCCATTGTTCCAATAAAATCATACTTTTTAGAATAAACTAATCTTTCACTTGATACAAACTTAACTTTGTGTTCTTTTTCCCAATCAAGAAATGCATTTATGCCAATTTGAACTTCTTTTCTCTCAGAAAGTTCTGGTATAGTATTATATCCCTTAATCCTAAGTTTATACTTAATATATTTTTCGCACCATCCATGTATCTCCTTTCCAATATTTGCCGCATCTTCCTTTATTTCGGAATGTAAACTAATAGCTCTTAAAATATCATACTCTGTAATAGATTTATTATTGTGTAATAGATCAAGAAGATGATTTTCCGCAAGTTCTGTAGCCCAAGATAAAAGTGCTTGGCTTTTATCTTTGATTCCTATAAAAGTAGTAACACCTGTTTTTCTTTCTCCATTAACATAATAAAGATGTCTATTTGGCTTTTCGGGTATTGGACCATAGTACTTCACTTTTACTTTACCCCCGTAGAGTTCAGATTCTATAACTCCTTCTTTTTTTTCTTCCATGTTTTTGCTGTTTTTAAAACAATACCCCACAACTACAATTAAAATTTTATTTACTTTTTTTCTTTTCAATTTGGCATTCTCGACAAAGTGTTTTTTTATAAATCTTTTGTGAAAATTCCTTAACATGATCATCAACTGGATTTTTACACTTTTCGCATATCCAAGTTATTTCATCATCCGATTGTTTACTGTTTTTCTTATTTATTACTTCCTCGATTTGTTTTCCTGTCTCCTCACGAAATTCCTCTTTGCCATATATATCTGAAGCGATACCTAAAAGCGACGCACACTTTTTCATTGCATCTGTGGCAGCACCTTTAAGATCATTTCCATAATCAAGCATAATTTTTGAATCTTTTTTGTATCTGATTTCTTTTCTTCCAAACTGACTCTTACTAATCTGGTGATCATGATCATCCTTGACTGTAAGTTTTCCAAGTACCCATATCATGTCTCCTTCTTTGCCGTGATTCATTATTTCAAAATCCCAGTTCCATCCGAAAGTATAGTTAAGAACCTTCTCGACATAATGCCCTGTGACATACATCCATGATCCACCTCCTTTTGCTGGTCGTGTATAAACATGCTGCGCTGGAGTCTTTTGTATCATACGAAGCACCTGTTTCTCTGAAATCCATGTCCTTGGAATCATATATTTGCCACCGTCATGAATTGGTTGCAAATCATGCACAGTAGGTATAATTTGATCTGTCTGAATCTGAATCTGAACAATATGTTTTTTTGGCAAATTTTTTGTATTTTTTTTCATGTTTTTATATTAAATCAAATTTTTAAGTAGATATAATTGAGTCTATTGCCTTTTTTGATTTAAAGCAAGCTTTGCAAGTGCAATTGCTCCATCTTTTGATTTGGCAACTGCAATAAATCTTCCTTTGTGACAGTAAACTGCATCCGCCACGCCGGTAATTTTTACAAGTTCTTCATCTCTCATACCTCCCCAGCTTTCTGGAAAATCAAGACGACTGTCAAATCTATTTCCAATTGATCTTACTGCGTATGCATGCCATGTGCCGCTTTCAAACGAGGGCTTCACCACAAAAAGTGGTTCCGGATATTTTCCCAGAACATTTTGCCAGGAATATTCATCATTCAAAATAATAAGTCTTTTATCCGAAGTTTCCTGATAAATTTTCTCAACAATTTTCTGACTGCGCAGATTATCCTTTGTTTTTTTGATTTCCCGCTTGAACATTTTTTTTGCCTCGGCAATTGCTTTTTCAAACGCCTTGAGTGATCCTTGTTTTTTCTCAAAATAGGTAGGATTGAAAGCAAATAGATAATCGGCAAATGTATACGGTGATATTCCTTCAAAATTATTTTTGTATAATTCTATACCATTATCCTCAGCATCAAGTGGCTCGATAATTTTCTCTTCGATTTTTTGCCAGACTTCATGGCTTCCCGCAACTTTTTCTCCAAAATGTTTCCATGCAAGTCCTGCGGAAGAATAGCTGATACCATTTTCTCGTTTGAGCGTAAAACTTGGCTGATGATGATCAAATCTGTTTTTTGTCGGATCATATTCTCCGCCAACATCAAACATATAATCCGCAGTTTCCCAAACTTTCGGATCTCGACTTCGAACAACTTTTACTGATTTTCCGAGATACAGTGAAATGATCGCAACAGCAGAAATATCATCCGGATGAAATTTTCCGGAATGCACGACAACAACTGGCTTTTTGGAGAAAATTGATAGCATGTTTATTTTTTCAATTTATTTTCTTTTCCGCACCACGGGCACCACCACATTCTTTTTAATTTTGGCGCATCGCCAATTGTCCACCACTTTCTGCAATAAACACAGTGGAAATGGTGAAGATGTTCAATTGATTTTTGGGAAGATTTTTTCATAACTATTTTCCGTGACAATTCTTATATTTTTTCCCTGAACCGCATGGACAAGGATCATTTCTGCCAATTTTTTCTTTCTTTGATGTTATGCTCGACTGATTATCAGATTTACCCTCCGCGCCAGCTTCCTTCATGTGTTTTTGGGTTTCTTTGAGCTTTGCTTCTGCTGCCTGAAATGCTCCAGCTCCAATATGCGGTAGTAAATTAATAATCTGAGTATTCGTCGCTTCCTGCATATCTTTGAATAATCTCAATCCTTCTCTTTTATACTCCACAAGCGGATCTCGTTGGCCGTAGGCGCGCAAATTCACTGAGCCACGCAAATAATCCATTATTTCCAAATGATCAACCCAGAACATATCAATAGCTTGTAGCATGGTAATGCGCACGATACGATAAAATTCTTCCTCACCAAGCACAGAAATTTTCTCCGCAATTATTTTCTGAGAATTTTCATCAACTATGATTTCAGTGAGTCTTTCTTTGATGAAAGCAATATCGGCAAGCAGAATTTTCCTTCGCCTTTCATAAATCGTTTTTCTCTGAAAATTCAAAACATCGTCGTACTCCAGTACCTGCTTTCGAGTATCAAAATTAAATCCTTCGATTTTGGTTTGTGCGCCTTCAAGTGATCGCGTGATGAGAGAATTTTCTATCGGCTCGTCTTCCGGTATGCCGAATCGGTTCATCAATTTTTTCACTGTATCGCTCGCAAAAATCCGCATGAGCGAATCCTCAAGCGAAACGAAAAATCTCGTTTCTCCCGGATCGCCTTGCCTGCCTGCGCGGCCCCGCAATTGATTGTCAATTCTCCGTGCATCGTGGCGTTCGGTGCCGAAAACGCATAGTCCGCCGAGCGCTTTGACTTTTTCATATTGGCTCTGGTCAAATGGCATTCCGCCGAGCTTGATGTCGACTCCTCTGCCCGCCATGTTGGTGGCGACAGTGACCGCGCCGAGCTTTCCTGCTTGAGCGGTGATCTCGCCTTCGCGTTCGTGATTTTTTGCATTCAAAAGATTGTGCGGAATTCCTTCCCGTTTCAAAAATTCGGAAAAGATTTCATTTTTTTCTATTGAGACCGTGCCAATGAGCACCGGCTGTCCGGCTTTATTCTTTTCTTTGATCATTCGCGCCAACGCTTTGAATTTACCCTGCTCCGTCTGGAAGATCAAATCATTGAAATCTTTTCGCGCAACGGGAACGTTGGTCGGCACCGGAATGGTATCCATGTGATAGACCTTGAAAAATTCTTCGCTCGAGGTGAGTGCGGTTCCCGTCATGCCGGCGATCTTTTTATACATCCTGAAATAATTCTGGAATGTGATTGACGCAAAAGTCCTTGATTCTTTCTGCACTTTGACACCTTCTTTGGATTCGATAGCCTGATGCAACCCTTCGGACCATCGCCTGCCTGGCTGAAGTCTGCCGGTAAATTCATCGACAATGACAATCTCGCCGTCCTTGACCACGTAATCTTTGTTCAGTTCAAAAAGTGCTTTTGCGCGGACTGCCGTCTGCAGATAATGAACGTATTTGATGCCGCCTTCGGTATAAATATTTTCCACACCGAGCGCTTTTTCGGCTTTGTTAATGCCACTATCGGTAAGCTCGATCGCTTTTCTTTTTTCATCAACGGTAAAATCCTCGTCACGCACAAAACCCCTTACAATTTTCGTAAACGTATCATACAAAGTTTCCGAGTCCGCGGTCGGAGCGGAAATAATGAGCGGTGTTCTCGCCTCATCGATCAAAATGGAATCGACTTCATCGACAATTGCAAAATTATATTCGCGCTGGCGGAGATTGAGGACATTATATTCAATATTGTCGCGCAGGTAATCAAAACCGAATTCATTATTCGTTCCGTATGTGATATCTGCCGCGTATGCTTCGCGGCGCGTGCACGGTCGTAGAAATTCATGCACGACTTTGAACGATCCGAGTTCATCCCTTTTTTTATCGAGTTCCGTTTCTTCCTGCGGCGATGATATGTGCGCCGGATCATACAGATATGACGCTTCGTGATTGATGACGCCGACGGTAAGCCCGAGTGCATTGTAAATCTGTCCCATCCACACAGCGTCCCTGCGCGAAAGATAATCGTTGACCGTAATGACATGGACGCCAAAACCTGTGAGAGCATTGAGATAGACCGGCAATGTCGCCACAAGCGTTTTTCCTTCTCCAGTTTTCATTTCGGAAATATTTCCTCGATGTAAAATAATGCCGCCAATCATCTGCACGTCAAAATGCCTCTGTCCTAAAGTTCTTTTTGCCGTTTCGCGGACAGTCGCAAACGCTTCCGGCAAGATATCGTCGAGACTTTCTCCTTTTGCAATTCGTGATTTGAATTCAGCCGTTTTTGCCTGCAAATCTTCATCCGCACGCTTTTCCAAATCAGCCTCAAAAGAGCCGATTGTCTCAACAATTGGCCGTATTTCTTTTACGATTTTATCATATCTCGTGCCGAAAATATTATCTAAAAACATAGGAAAATATCATAGCATAAAATGAAAAAATCCGCTTGAAGCGGATTTTTTCATTTTCCATCTGGATGCGATCAATTATTTTATCGCGCCACTTTGGATTTGCTGGATAATTGAATTTCCCTGGCTTGCAAAAGTCGGATCAATTGCAATATCTTTTTGCACATCGGCGATCGCCGTCTTTTCATCTCCGCCCTGCAGCGCAGTGGATGCTTCAATTAGATACGCCTGCAAAATCGTGCTGTTTGTCGTGGTCGTTGCATTTCCCCAGAGCTCGGTGGCAAGCGCGGTATCATTATTCAATATTGCAGCGGCAAGATAACTTGACTGCGCATCGGCATCGTCCGTATCAAGCTCATATGCCTGCTTGGCGATCGCAAGCGCTTGAGAATATTGCCCGGTGTATGAATACGCTTTCTGCAATTCAAACATCATCGTCTGTTTCGTCGGCGAAAGAGAAATTGCTTTTTGCAAAAACGGGATCGCCAATTGATACTGATTTATGTTGTCCAGAAATGTTCCGGTGAAAAACCAATACCTTGCATCAAGCGGAGTCTCTTTCAACTGCTCCTGCATTTGGCTATAGGCATAATTCACAAAATCCTGCTTTGTTGTCGCATCAATGCTCGCCGTCGAAGCGACTTGCGCCGCAATCGTGATAAGCTGTTCGCGAATTTCCGGACTGCCAAATGTATTGTATGCGAATGCATTTTTGAAATACTGCAGATTTTCTGACGGACCTTGCTGATATTGCTGCATCGCCTGGATCAAAGTAAGATTCGCTTCAATCGGCTTTATGTTTGCAAAATAAATCGATGTACACAGCGCGATAATGAGAACGGGTAAGACAACATAATTTGCCATTTCATCGTTATTTTTTTCTTTCGGAAGATTTTTGACTGGAACGACGTGAACCCCGCTTTCCACATCACGCGAATGAATATATGCGAGCACTGTGTAGAAAAATACGTAACTGAAAAGATTGTCGAACACAAACAGCCCTTGGAAAAAATATCCTGCGAGAAGTCCGACGATAAGCGCGGCATCCGTCACTCCGAGCACATTTTTCTTTTTCCACAAAAGATATATTGCGGCGACAAACATGGAAAGATATGCGAGAAGCCCGAGCGCGCCCCCGGCAACAAGCATATCGAGCGGCTCGTCGTGAGCCCGATCAAACCATTGTTCTTGATTATACAGTCTTGGATCATAATATTTATTGAAGACATAATTGAAACCTTCCTGCCCCCAGCCGAGGATCGGTTTTTCAAGAAAACCTTTGATTGCGAGCGGCCAGATAAGCTGTCTGGCTTGACCCTGTCCGTTGATGCTATTCCAAGAAATAACGGCAAAACTGTTGAGAATCGAATTCTTTTTTACAAACTGCGTATTCTTGACGGCAAAAAATCCTCCGACAACGATAACAATCGCCACAATCAAAGCCACGGAAAGTTTTTTCATTATTTTGTTTTCTTTCTCAAAAATAATGATGATGACTGCCGTCATGATCAAGCCGCCGATAAGACCAAGTATCGCTCCTCGTGTTCCCGTTATCCAAACTCCGTATGCAAAGAGTATCGCCGCAATCAAATAAACATACGTCAGCCATTTACTAAAGATAGATGCCAGCGTGCCGGCAGATTTGACGATCACATCTTTATACAAAAGAATGAGCGTAAAGAAAAAGTTAAAAAGAAAATAGACCGCGACATAAATCGTATTGCCGAGCGTTGTCATGGTATTTGTCGGACCGCCGGAATAATATTCCCCGATTGCAATGATAAACATGATCACGGACATAGCTACGGATGATCGGAAAAACCACAGCCAGATTTTCTCCGCCTTCATCATTGAGCCGAGCACGAGGAAATACATGAACATGTGAATGATCGTCACCCAGCCGTCCATTCTTTCGTAATTGCTCCACAGTGCTTTCATCGGATTGACGGCAAAAATATCCGCGATAAGCATGACAATGACAAAAATTCCGATTGTTTTCAAAAGCCATGAGAGCTTCGGGCGATACTTTACATCTATATATGCGAGATATACCCAGAGAGCGAACATAATTTCAATGATGATTCTGAACGCAAAGTTTTTTCCGGAAATAAACGGAAAAAACATGCTGGTCGCCACATAAAACGGAATGAGAAGTACCGACCATAGGCCGATAAAAATAACATATCTGGAAACATTTTTCATATTCATGATAATTCGTGATTAAATTTTAATGCTTTTGATTATAGCATAAAAAAATAAAAAGGTTTTGCTAATTTATTTCATGCTTTTTGATAAATTCGTCTATATTTTCTGACAACAATAACGGCACATCTTTTTTAATTTTCTGCAAATCCCAATTCCACCAGGCAATTTTTTTCAAAGATTTGATTTGTTCCGGACTAAATCTATGCCTGATATGCTTGGCTGGATTGCCGCCGACAATTTCATAATCTTCAATATTTTTTGTAACGATGGAACCTGCTCCGACAATAGCACCGTCGCCAATGGTAACGCCCGGAAGAATTAAGACGCTTGATCCTATCCATACATCGTTGCCAATCTCCATATTGCCGTTGCCGGTGTATCTGCCGCTTATTTCCGGAATATCTTTAAATATGTTTGCAAAAGGATATGTTGAAATGGAATCGGGATTATGATCGCTGTCGACAAAAATTCTTACATTGTCGGCAATTGAGCAGAATCTGCCGATTTTCAAACTGTAAGTATCCGTCACTTTGCCGATGATTGGAACGCCATAAGTGAAAGCGCCTATTTCAACGCCTTTTATTTTTGTATTATCCGCAGTAAAAAATGCCGGTTTGCGAAATAACCATCTCAAAAATTTGTTGGATTTGAGTTTATTGATGTCCATTTGATGAAAATTGTTCCGTTTTTTACAGATGCTATTGTAACACAAAAATGCTAAGCTATTACGGATTATGGAGAATGCACATATGGCTTATATAAAAGCAAAGTGGCGAGATATCGGATTCCAAAAATATTTCCAAAACACCGGTTGGATGTTTGGCGCTCAAATATTCAGCATGGTGTTGTCTTTTTTTGCAACGATCATCATTGCCAGAAGATTGGGACCGGGAAATTTCGGACAATTAAGCTATGCATTGAGCTTTATCAGTATTTTTTCCGTTTTGGCAACACTTGGCATCGACAGCATCCTGTATAGAGAGCTCATCAAATACCCTGAAAAAAAGAAAGAGTATCTTGGTTCCGCTCTTATGATCAAACTAATGGCTGGTTTCATTACAGCAATCCTTGTTTGCATTTTTGCAATTTTTTTCGCGCAAGATGATGTGTCAAAAATACTTATCGTCATACTTTCGGGAACTTTTATCTTTAACGCTTTCCAGATAATCAATTTTGAATTCCAGTCGCAGGTAAAATCAAAATATCCGTCCATCATCTCTTCAATCGTGAATTTTGTAATCAATGCGCTTGAGGTCACAGTCATATTGAGCGGCAAAGGCGTCATCTATCTGGCTTTTGTCACTCTGTTCGGATCAGTATTATATGCAATGCTGTATTGGTTCTTCTACGAGAAAAAAATAGAGGGAAAATTATTTTCATGGAAATTTGACGGAGCTATAGCGAAAAAATTATTGATCGATTCGTGGCCGCTTATATTTACCGGCGCTTTTTGTTTGATTTATGCACGAATAGATCAAGTTCTTATCAAAAATATGCTCGGTGCAAAACCCGTTGGTATCTATAGTGTTGCAGTCATACTTGCGGAAGTGTGGGGTTTTGTGCCGACCATTCTTGTTTCATCATTATTCCCCGCTATTATAAATGCAAAAAAGACTTCGGAAGAACTGTATCATGCAAGATTGAAAAAACTTTCGTATCTGCTTCTTGCGCTCGCGATTGGCATATCATTCGTTATGACGATACTCTCGCCATTTCTCATCCATTTGATTTATGGTCCTGCATTCATGGGCGCAAGCGTAATTTTGCAAATATATATTTGGGCCTTGGTAGGCACCTTTTTATCGACATTGACCGACACGTATCTCATAGCCGGAAATAACAGAAAAGTTTTGGTTTTTAGAACCTTTATACCCATGATAATAAATGTTACATTGAACATTCTCTGGATACCAAGATATGGAATCATCGGCTCTGCTTACGCGACGCTCATTTCATATTCGCTCGGTCCGCTTGCATTGTTGTTGTTCAAACAAACACGGCATGATATGAAAAGAATATTTTTGAAAAATTAAAATCATGAACGATCCGTTATTAAGCATTTGCATTCCGACCTATAAAAGACCGATGTATTTGAAAGAGGTTATTTTTTCCGTCGCGAATCAAAAAAGATTTACGGAAACGAATGATGTGGAAATAATAATATCTGACGATTGTTCCGGAGACGAGACAGAAAAAATAGTGTCTGATTATATACAACTATACGGTGAAAAAGTCAGGTATTATAAAAATGAATCAAATATTGTGGACGCAAATTTGGAAAAATCTCTGTCGTATGGAAAAGGAGTATTTCTGAAATTAAACAACGACACATTGAAACATATTGATGGATCGCTTGATGCCATGATCGAAATCATATATGAAAATCAGATTAAAAAAAATATTTTATTTTTCTCAAACGGTATTTTTAAGAATTTCAATACTCGTTTGATTGATAATCTTGATTCATTCATACAGCATGTATCTTTCTATGCGACATGGATGCCGACATTTGGAATCTGGAGGGAAGATTTTGCAAAAATAAAAAATTTCAGCAGGCGAGCAACATTGCGATTTCCTCACATGGAAGTTATGTTTGGATTAATCAATTCCGGAAAATCGATATTCGTTGATAATGAAAAATTATTTGAATCCATCCATCCAAGCACAAAGGGCGGTTATGATTTGCTCGAAGTATTTTTAGACAACTATATTTTTCTTTTGACCGAACAAGTGAAGAGCGGAAAACTTGCAAAGAAAACTTTCAAAAAGGAAAAAAGGAAATTATTGATGCATTTTATACGGCCAATGCTCGTGAATATAGCTCTTTGGCCAAAAAAGTATTATTTCGAATCTAAAAACAAATACCGAAAAATATTCAACTATTACAAGGAAGATCCCCTGATACTGTTTGTCTTCACAATCTGCTATTATATATCAATTCCCTACATGTTTTTTAACCTGCCAAAAATGAAATTATGGATAACAAGCACCGTTGCTAAAAATGGAAAATAAAATGAAAAATATATTCGAATCTTTCAAAAAAACAGCCAAAAGAATTGCAAAGCCGTATTTTCTTGCAATAAATAAACAAATAAAGACAAAAAAGTGCTACATCTGCGGTGAACAATTCAGATATTTTTACAAATTTCGTACCGATAACAAAAACAAAAAAATAACGAAATATTTACAGATGGTTGACAGCGATATGGAAAATTTCGGCTGCCATTATTGCTACTGCAACGACAGGGACAGGCATCTATTTATGTTTTTCGATAAGCTGTCTTTCTGGGATAAATTTGAAAACGCAAAAATTCTGCATTTTGCCCCTGAAAATCCATTAACCCGGAAAATTGGACAACTCGCGCCAAAAGAGTATATTAAATGTGATTTGTTTCCAAGGCAAGATGATTGGAAGAAAATTGATATTACAAAAATAGATTTTAAAGATGATCACTTTGACATATTAATTTGCAATCATGTCCTTGAGCATGTTCCTGATTATGTGCAGGCCTTGGAAGAAATATCAAGGGTTTTGAAGAAAGGCGGAATTGCGATTTTGCAGACGCCGTATTCAGAATTGCTCTACAATCATTTTGAAGATCGCAATATCAATACTGATGAATTGAGATTATTATTTTATGGACAGGAAGATCATGTGCGTGTGGTGTCGAAACGGCAATTTTTTGATGAATTGTCAAAATATTTTAGCTTAAATATCATACAAAACAAAAGTGTATTCAGTGATAACGAGTGCTTTACCTACGGAGTCAATAGTAAAGAAAACCTGATAATGGTTATCAACGATAAAAAATGAAAAAACATCATGCCAAAAGTTTCAGTTATCATACCAACATATAACAGAGCTGATTTATTACCGCGAGCGATCAGCAGCGTTTTGAATCAAACCTTTAAAAATTTTGAGCTGCTTATTATAGACGACGGTTCCACTGACGATACAAAAAAAGTGGTGGATCAATTCATTGAAAAAGATGCTAGGATTGCATATATATGGCAAAAGAATTCTGGAGGTCCTGCCAATCCCAGAAATGTCGGCGTAGAGAAAGCGGCGGGAGAATTTATCGCTTTTTTAGATTCGGATGACGAGTGGCTGGCTGAAAAATTAGAAAAACAGCTTTTGGTGTTTGAAAAAACAAATTTTGCCAATGTTGGCTTTGTCGGCTGCAATGCGACTATTATTGAAACGGTAGGCAAAGATAAGATTAAAAAGACTGAATATAAAATAAAATATAGCGGTAAGGTTTTTAATACGATTTTAGCAGGAAATTTTATTTGGAGCTGTACAAATATTTTAATTAAAAAGGAAGCTTTGATTCAAACCGGTGCATTTGATACGAAATTAAAATATTTGGATGATTGGGATATGTGGATACGAGTATCAAAGAATTACGAATTTGATTTCGTTGATTATCCGCTTTTTAATTACTACATTCATAGGACAAATATAACGAAAAATTTTAATCAGCTCCAGCTGCTTTTGGAAGCTGAAATTATCCTCAATAAGCATGCTGAATTCAAACATAATGCAAAATTGCTTTTTCATCTTGGCAGACAGTTTATTATCGATGACAAAAAAGATAAAGTGGAATTCTATGTGAAAAAATCATTTGAAATTAACCCGAATAATTTGCTGGTGAGATGCATCTATCTTTTATTATCATTCGGGGACGCCGGATATGCCTTGATATATTACAGCTATATATTTTTATCGCATGGAAAAAACGCCATGAGAAAAATAGTCCGATTATTTAAGCAGCTTTTGCCGTGAAGTTTTTGTAGTCAACAGATTAAAATAATTTAATGAAAATAAACGTCATAACAGTGACATACGGAAAAAGATTCGTGTTTTTGGAAAAAACGCTCAATGCGGTAATTTCCGACAGCCGTGTCGATAAAATTATTTTGGTCGATAACGGTTCAGAAAATGGCGCTGAAATAGACGCGTATATAAAAAATGATCAAAAGAAGAAAATCATTTTGGTCAGGCACAAGGAAAATCGCGGTTCTGCTGGCGGCTTTCGGGCAGGAATTCTTGAAGCTATAAAAAATAAAAGCGATTATGTATTATTCCTCGACGATGATAATGTTATTGAAAATAACTGGTCAGATTATTTTATACACATATTAAACTACTTCCCTGGCAAAGAGAATGTCATTTTACGGGCAAATCGCAATGATAATTTTAATTCGGCACGCCCCGTATCGAAAAAAGAAATTTTTAAAATAAATTATTTTAAATTTAAGAAAAGAAAAGAAAACGGCGTTTTCCAGCCAGTTATACATCTTCCGTGCGGTGCCTTCCGATATGGCGGCACTTTTATGCCTTTTAAGGCCATTGAAAAAACGGATCCCCCTTTTGAACCGTTTTATTTGTATGCCGATGATACTGAATACTTCTTCAGAATAAACGAGAGTGGTTACACGACATATAAAACCTATCAGCCGATGATTGATGATATTGACCACACGTTTTCTGATATCTTGTCTCCTCTGGCATCTTTTGATAAAAATGTAAGTTCGGTTAAATTATTTTTCATGACAAGGAATCGATATGCTCTGGCATTAATGACAAAGTCGCAAACGAAATTATCCCTCTGTGTCAACGGCATGTTTGGAATCTCAATGAAAATCGCTTATGCTTTTATAAAACTGGGGATACATACATTCACCGTTGAACGATCGAAAATATTGATACGGGCATTCTTTGACGGCATCAATCTTACATTCGACAATGAAAAAAATATTGGAAAATACATAAGATAAATCAAATAGTATTTATGACAAAAATTTCAATCATTATTCCAACATATAACCGAGCCGATTTATTGCCGCGAACAATAAACAGCGTTTTGAATCAAACGCTTCAAGATTTTGAATTATTCATCATTGATGACGGCTCTACCGATACTACTGCGGAAATTGTCGATCAATTTATTAAAAAGGATTCAAGGATTAAATACATCCGGCAGGAAAATTCCGGCGGAGCAGCCAGTCCGAAAAACAATGCCATTCAATTCTGTACAGGAAAATATATCGCCTACTTGGACCACGATGATGAATGGTTCCCTGCCAAATTGGAAAAACAATATAACCTTTTTGAGCAATCGATGAAAAAACTTGGTTTGGTAAGCTGCAATGTTCTTATGATTAAAAATAAGCACATAGAAGGGATTCATCAGATATCAAAATATAAATCCATTGAAGATGTGCTGCTACATGCCGGTGATTATGCATTCAGCAATAGTTCAATGATGATTCCTCGCGCTGTCATCAATATTGTCGGTCCTCGCGATGAAAATCTTAAAATTTTTGAAGATCTGGATTTCACAATCCGCGTGGTGCTGGCAGGCTACGATATTGATTTTGTTGATGAGACGTTAGTCAACTATTATATCGAGGAAACCAATTTTTCAAAAGATTTCAAGCGAGCATCTCCGGATTATGAACGATTTATTTCAAAATACAAAACATTGCTCGAAAAATATCCGAAAATTTTTGCGGTATATCATCGGCATTTGGGCACAATGCATTTATTGGCTGGGGAAACATCAGAGGCAAGAAAATCTTTTGCCGATTCGATCAGAATGGATCCAAGCATACGAAATATTGTTACGGCGTGTTGCGCATTATTTGGAAAAAAATTCTACCTTTTTCTGCTTGATTTAAAAAAAAGGAAAAGTTTTTTACCACATCAAATGATCAATTAACATTCAAGGCAATGGAAATAAAAAATCTGGCAAATCAAAATCATTGGGATACCACGTATGAAAAACTTGTGTTTTTCAAGCCGAGTAATTTTGATCCAATACATACTCTCATAAGAAAGTATATTAAAAAAATAACTGAAGAAAAAACCGCCTTTGAAGTAGGGTGTTTTCCCGGAAGATATCTGAGCGTATTCGGAGATCTTGGATATTCTCTAAATGGAATTGATCTAACTCCTCGAGTCAAGATCGACATGCCGAAATGGCTAGCTGAAAATAAATATAAAATTGGAGAATTTTATCAGGAAAATTTCCTAACATACGCAATGCATCATACCTACGATGTGGTTTGTTCTTTTGGTTTTATTGAACATTTTACGAATTATGAAGAAGTTATTGCCAGACATATTTCCTTAGTGAAAAAAAATGGATACCTGATGATAACGACACCGAATTTTAGGGGTTATATTCAAAAAATGCTTCATTCCATTTTTGATAAAGAAAATCTGAAGCGACACTATCTACCATCGATGGATCCATTTATATGGAAAGAAATAGTAGAAAAAGAAGGATTTGATGTCATTTATTGGGGATGGTTTGGAGGCTTTGATTTTTGGGCGGAAGACGCGGGCAATAATTATTGGGGGAAACTCATTATAAAATTATTGAATGGGTCAGGAAAGTTGCTTCGGTTTTTACCTTTCAATAACTCGTTCTTTTCTCCCTATGCAGGAATAATTGCCAAGCGTAAATTAGATTTCAAAAAATGAGCAACAAAATTCTATATCAATTTACCGTATTCACAGCCACCTTCAACCGAGGTCATCTTTTGATGAACGTCTACAACGGTTTGAAAAAACAAACGTTTAAAGATTTTGAGTGGATCATTGTTGACGACGGTTCCACTGACAGCACAGAAAAATTTGTTTCTGCATGGATAAAAGAAAATTGTATCCCCATCAGATATTTCAAGCAGGAAAATCAGGGCAAGCAATCGGCTTTTAATTTCGGAGTACAGGAGGCCGAGGGCAAATTTTTCCTCAACATTGATTCGGATGATTATTGTGTCGATACTGCTTTGGAAAAACTGATTTTTTACTGGCAAAGCATTCCGGAAACTGAACAGAAGGAATTTTCCGGAATTATGTCTCTGTGTGTTGATAGAAATAATCAATTGATAGGTGATAAATTTCCGAAAGATATTTTTGATTCCTCATGGATAGAAACTTTCTATGTGTATAATGTCAAAGGTGACAAATGGGGGTTTTTTAAAACAGAAATTTTTAAAAAATACCCTTTCCCCATTATCAATAATGAAAAATTCATATCGGAGGCGATTGTTTTCAACAGAATCGGCTTACAATACAAAACCCGTTTCATCAATGAAAAATTATTGGTAGTTGAATACCAAAAAGACGGCTATTCCAAATCTTCACTGCGATTGCGAATGGCTAATCCGCTTGGCACATTGTTGTATTATAAGGAATTTCTTTCACTGCCCGTCAATCCCGCTTGGAAAATCAGGAATTTCATAAATTATCTGCGTTTTTCTTTTCATGCCAAGAAAAATATTTTCGTACAAATCTCTTGTCTTGCTATTGTGTGGCTTAAAATCATATCGCCAGCAATCGCACCTATTGCTTATTATCTGTATGTGATGGACAATAAAAAGATAAAAATATGAAATATATCTTGATCAATTCATTGAAGGCTGGCGGCGCAGAGCGGGTTGCACAAATTCTATCGAGTAAAATCGCTGATGGAATCATCATGCTCGAAAATGAGAAAGATTTTACCGTTGATATTCCAGTGAAAACGCTCAGCGCGCACACTTCAAAAACAAATGCTCTTGTAAAAACTATTTTCATCCCCCTGTACGCTTTCAGGCTTGGAAAAATAATCAAAAAAAATGATATTGTCATCAGTTTCATCGAGCGGGCAAATTTCGTCAATATTATTTCCAAGTTATTCTGGAAAAATAAATCTGTTATTACCATACACACCGGTCTGACAAACGCATTTAAAAATAAAAAAAAGATATTTTATTATGTTCTTATAAAACTGCTCTATCCGCTTGCGGACATGATTGTACCGGTTTCTTTCGGTATAGCTCGCAATTTGGAAAGTTTTGTAAAAATAAATCCGCAAAAATTAGATGTTATCTACAATCCTATTGAATTGGAAAAAATACAAATAGCATCGAGAGAACATATTGAAGAAAGATATTCAGATATTTTTTCAAATAAAGTAATAATAACTGCCGGAAGACTGATGGAGGAAAAAGCTCAGTGGATTTTATTAAACGTTTTTCAAAGAGCAAGTGAAAAAATAAAAAATCTCAAGCTGGTTATTTTGGGAGAAGGACTGCTAAAAAATACATTGGTTCACCATGGTCAAAAAATCGGTTTGCATGTTTTCCATGATGAAAATACGCAAGATATAAGAAACGAATACGATGTATATTTTTTGGGATATCAAAAAAATCCTTACGCGTATTTTGCAAAAGCAAAATTATTTTTTCTTTCATCAACAAGGGAAGGTTTCCCGATGGTTGTTCTTGAAGCCATGGCATGCGGACTGCCTGTCATATCAACGGATTGCGATTACGGACCACGCGAAGAATTATCATTGTCGAAAACAACTCATCAAATAACACAGGCAGAGTTTGCCGATTTTGGACTGCTCCTACCCGTTATATACACGTCTCGTCAAAAAAATGACAACGCTCTTGAAAAAGAATGGGCAAATGGACTGATAAAAATAATGGATGATGAAGCTCTGATAAAATCGTATGCGGAAAAATCAAAAAAAAGATCTCACGATTTTTCCGTAGATAAAATTATCCCTCAATGGAAAGAGCTTCTTGAAAAGCTGGAAAACTTGGAATAAATTTCATTCAGTAATCTCAAAATCCTCCGCCGAAAGACCACCTTCTTCAAAGCGCTTTTTTTCTTTTCTGCCTTCCATTCTCGCCCAAATGGCGGCAAACAAAGCCAAGAAAATAAAAATGATTGTTGCAAAAAACAACATGATGTTATTCTTCAGAACCGAAAATATTTTTTAAATCATGCTCGGAAATTTCCTTCAGTCCATGCGGCTGTTTCGGTTCTTCTTTTTTCTGTTCTGATTTCTCTTTCACTACCGTTTCAGATTTTTCGGTAATTAGTTTTTCTTCCGGCTTTGATGCTTCTGACGATTTCTGTTTCATCGCCGCAGCGAGAGCATATCTCAAATCCGAAAGATTTTCATTGCTCATTGATTTATTCTGGCTGCGAGAAACGGATTTTTTGGCAAAATCTTTGAGTGGCAGAAAATCTTCCCCGACTTCCGTTTCAATCGGCGGACGAATCGGCATTGTTTTACGCGCATTTTCTTCAACTGATTTTTTTATTTCTTTCAAAACGGGTTTTTCTTTTGCGATAGCCGGCGGCACTGGTGTTTTTATTTCAAAATTTTTCGGAATCTCTTTTGCCATAATTGATGGCTTCGGCTGAATTGTGATTTTCGGCGCGGGCTTGCTTTCGTCATGCCATTTTTGGATATTGCCTTCAACTTCGATTTTTGGCACAGCAAATTGCTTCCGGGAACTTTCAATAATCTCTTTTTTGTAGGAGATAACCGGCTCGGGAAATGGCGGGAGTCCAGTCGCTGAAAATGGAAACGAGCTGACGCCATTTATCATAAGCTTCAGATACATCTGGTAGATTCCAAGATTGACCAAGTCTTCCGCGGTGAACTGCGGCGCAAATTCTTTCTCAAGCACTTCGGCATCGTATGCGCCGACGCGAAATGTAATCATCGTGCCGACGTTGCCGAAAACCGCCGCACGGACTTCTTCCGCCATCTGCTCGATATATTGGTGCGCCACGGTCAGATTGAGTTTATATTTTCTGGCTTCCGAAAGAATATCCGCAAACGATTCATTGGCAAACGACTGGAATTCATCCACATACAGATAAAAATTCGGAAGATTTTTCAATATTTTTTCCGATATGTCGGCACGGGACATCGCCGCAAGATAAATTTTGGTGATGAGCATCGAGCCGAGCAGATTGGCATTTGATTCGCCGACTCTGCCTTTGGAAAGATTAATAATCATGATTTTGCCGTCATCCATGATTTTCCTGAAATCAAAACTCGATTTCGGCTGACCGATGATATTACGGATAAGAGGATTTGAAGTGAACTGTCCGATTTTGTTTTGAATTGCCGGTATCGCTTCCTGAGCAAAACGTTCAGTGTAATTTGCATATTCCTGCGTCCAATACGCCTTGACCGACATATCGGTAACATTGGCAATAACTTTGTTTCGGTACACTTTGTCTGTCAACATTTTGTTGATGCCGAGCATCGTCGCTCCCGGATATTCCAGAAGCGCAAGAATGGTATTTTGCAAAATATACTGCATACGATCGGAAAAGCTTTCCTCGCCGAAAAGTTTCTTGAACGCACTCATCAAACCCGAAACGACGAGATGCCGCTTGTCCGGACCGACATCTTCCATGACATTGAATGAAATTGGATAATCGGTATCAAACGGAGCAAAATACACGACGTCATGTATTCTTTCCGCGGAAACATAATTCAAGAGTTTGTCAGCAGTGTTGCCGTGCGGATCGATAAATGCCATTCCTTCGCCATTTTGAAGATCCTGAATGGCCATATTTTCAAGAACGGTGGATTTTCCCATGCCGGTCTTTCCTATGACATAGATATGCTTGGTCCTGTCTTTGGCTTTAATGCCAAATTTTACCCGCTTATTGCGCGAATCAGTCTCGCCAAAATATGTGATTCTTTCGGGATCCATTTGGGAAATATTATACCACAAAAAACTCCTTGCGGGAGTTTTATTGTTCAGGCTGGTTTTGTTGCGGCTTGCTCTCTGAAAATGTTTCAGTATTTACAGGTCCAGTGTGCATTTGTTTGAGAACATCAAGCAGTTCCCGCCGTATGAGCATTGATAAAACAGTGATGCAAAGCCCGGAAAAAATATAAATAAAATCTTTCCAGCCGATCGGCAATCCTAAAAATTGGGTAAATATCACCAGTATACCAAGCCCGAAAATCGTTGAAATTTTTATCATAGGGCTATTTTAGCACAATATAAAATGAAAATAAATCCTATTTTGCGCTGACCATGACGACAAATTCTCCCCTGACTTTGTCCGCATTGTCTTTGAAATAGTTCTCAATTTCGGTCGGCGTGCCGGAAATAATCTGCTCATATATTTTGGAAAGTTCCCGTGCAATGACAACTTTTCGATCTACGACATATTTTTTCAAAAATTCGAGAGATTTCAATATTCGGTGCGGAGATTCATAAAACACCACCGTTCGTTCTGACGCGGCAATT
This sequence comes from uncultured bacterium, assembly GCA_963716205.1. Classification (GTDB taxonomy): domain Bacteria; phylum Patescibacteriota; class Minisyncoccia; order Phycocordibacterales; family GWA1-40-21; genus Bog-1340. The sequence continues at coordinate 155,336 of OY970290.1, read as the reverse complement.
TCTTTGAACAGCGTTTCCCTTCCCTTTTTGTGCGGCAAAAATCCTAAGAAAAGAAATTCCGATCCCGGAAGTCCAGAAATTGAAAGTGCCGAGGTCAGCGCGCTCGGTCCCGGAATTACAATGATTTCAACGTCGGGAAAATTTTCCCGAATTTTTGAAACAAGCATTGAGCCCGGATCAGAAATCGTTGGTGTGCCGGCATCAGAAACAAGTGCGAGTGTTTTTCCATTGGCAATTATTTCGATTATTTTTTCAAGTTTTGCAATCTTGCTTTGCGAATGATAGCTCATGGTCGGCTTTTTGATGCTGTATTTATTTAAAAGATTTGCCGTCACTCGGGTATCTTCGCAAAGGATCAGATCGACTTCACCAAAAACTCGCACTGCGCGATACGTGATATCTTCCAAGTTCCCTATCGGTGTTCCAATGACATAGAATTTTTTCATATTCCTATACTACACGAAAATAAAAATTGAGCAAAAAAAATACCCAACAGCACAGTGCTGTTGGGTACGCCCTTATGTTTAGACGCGGACAAGTTCTTCATTCTCGGCTCTTCGCAGAGCACGAACTGTTTCAACTCCTTCTTTCTCAACCAACCGGCGAAAAATGCTTCCGCAATTGATTGGCCGCAGAAGCTCCGTAAGGAGACTTTGCCATGCTTTCAGGAACCAAACTTTGTGGAATTTTCCCTTCCAAGTTTTTTTCCTGAAAAAAGTTTTGGATGAGCGACAGGTGTCCATAACGATTTTTATACTCTTTTAGAGTTTTCGGTTCGTTTATTTCCACGTAAGGCAATGGAGTCCTCCCTTTTATTTTTGAAACTACATGAGCTTCGACCATTAAAGGATTTGCATCCCTCAATAAGTCATTTTCCATCTTTTTCCGCTTCGACATTTTGCCCCCTTAAACATAATAAGAACGAGCCAACATCCTAGCATCCTCACGAAAGGATGTCAAATATTTGTGGGCAAATATCTTGGCTTTCAGAACTAATCAAACAGAGCAATGATATAAAAATTAGTATTAAAGAGTTAAGTCAGTTAATACCATGCTAACGTTCATAATGTTCACAAGTTCATTGGATATGCATTTATAGTTATATAAAAACTATATGATAGAAGAAACTATTTTTTTATTATTATTTGATATATTTCGGCACCAATAATAGCTAATTTAATAAAACTACCATCTAAAAAAATTAAACCTGCACTTTCTAACTCAAGAAATGAATGGGCTATTCGTAAAACTGTATTGGAATCTGTTATTTTAAGGGACCTAGCAAGAAAATTTGCAACTTGTGAATCCCAGTCTCCAAGAACTGTATGTTTGCTTGTTGTAGTTCCACCTGAAAGAGAGACTTGTTTCCAAATCTCATATTTGCTTAACATAATAAGTGCTTGTGGTGTTAATTTGTCAATTTGACTCAAAATATATAAATGCTGTTCAAATTGTTTTTCAAAATCAGTATCTGAAATTTTCTTCAAGATATTTGCTAAAAGTTCAATCGCTTCTTCGTCAGTGTTACTGTCTAAAAGGTTGACGATTTTTGAAAACAATACTTGCCCAGAACGTGTCCCGAGTAAAAAATTAAATGTTTCATTTGCTTTCTCAATTGACTCAAAGTGGGCACTGTAATGTTTAAGAAGTATTTTTAATTTTTCTTCTTTTGTATTTTGTTTTACTCTTTCAGTCCATTCAAGCACTTTTCTAAATATGGGGATACTAGAACCTATAGAACCAGTGGTAGCTTCTGTAATCGCAGTAGTTAGTTGTTCTTCAGAAAGTTCTATTTCATCTAGTGGTTCTGAAACTGAATGTCTCCTTTTCGTTGTTACTTTTTGTTTTTTAATCAAATTATTATCTATCATATAAGAATTTATTTTTTAATCTCTACTTAACTAAAGATTTGGTAAGATTTGAAGATAGTCTTTCTACTTCTGCTTCAGTTTCTTTTTTTAGAAATAGGTCTATACGGTCTTGAGTTTTGACAATATATTCATTATAAGCACGGATATCTTTAAAATACTTGAAATCTGGCCTAAACTTAAAATTCCACTTTATAAACCAAAAAGATTTAAACTTGAGTAATGCTACTCCTCCGGTAGCAAGAGCCTTAAGATAAACGGGAACATTTTTTCCAAAAAAATCTCTTTCTAAAAAGGCCCTATATTCTTCAACATTTGTCCTAAAGGATTCATTTTGAATCACTGGTGCGTTTGCTTTCTCAAGTGCAATAACTCTATTTGCTTCCAATATACCCTCAAACTGTCTTTTTATATCATCTACACCTAATGCAAAATCCTTTGACATTAAAAATAATTGAATTATTTTATTATCCACATAACCACTCATTGTAGAAGAATTTATAACATCATCTGGAAATGGTGTTTTGGCGAATAGGGGAAAATATGTCAGTCCAAGGGAGTAAACATTGTGAGTCGTATCTTCTTCAATTCTAGCAATAAATTGAACCAACCGTGTATCAGAAAAATCTCTTACTGTTTTATCTATATCAATAAGATTATTTATTGCAACAACAATTATCCTATGTACTTTTGATAAATATTCTTTTCTATCAAAGTACCATTTTGATAGAAGGAAAAGCGCAAATGGAACGCCGGCTCCTACTAAAGCACCGATTAATGATTGCCATTTTAAAATAAAATCAGACATTATAGAGAAATTAGAATATTACTGGCACATACCAGACCCATTTGTATAACCCGAATCACCACTAAAACTTGTATTCGCATTAAACGTACAAACGACCGGCATTTTAGGTATATTATTCAAATTTACTACTTGTACTGGTGGAATATAATTACTACTAACGTAGTTAGTATAATTTGATGAATAATTATTCAGAAATGTATCAGTGGAAGACCATGCTTGATTGTATCCAGCATCTGCATAATTTGCCCAGTTATTATAATTTGTTAAAACTGTTACAACTGCTTTTTGTGCAACACTCCAAGCAGTATCCCACTGATTTAGTGTATTAGCATCTGATAAAAAACTTTGCTTTGAAACAGACGTGCCCTTTGCATTATTTTTATTTGTTTGGAGAGTTGTAATAGCAGAATTTATATCAGAAACAATAAAATTAATTTGTGACTTATAACTATTTGTTGTACTTGCGTCATTGAGGTACAACTGATTAAACATTTGACCAATTGAATTAAATGTTGGGTTACTACTTGCTAAAAAAGTAGCTTGGTTGCTAGACATTAATTTATTAAGCATATCCAGTCTTGAATCAAACACTTCAGATGTGGATGCAATCCATTGATTAAGGTTATTAAAATTTTCTATTCTGCCATTTATAAAAGTTTCTAAAAGGGGTTCATAATTTTGTTTATCCTGAATTGTATTGATGATAGTAGTTGTAGTACTTGTTACAATTCGAGGAGTAGAAGTGCTTACAACAGTTATATCTGATGTGCTAGTAGCTTTTATTAGAACTGTATGTGTTCCACCGAAAAGTAAGCCTATAGAAATAATAGCTGTACCTATAGCTGATAAAATGTTGTGTAGAAAATTAAACATATTATTATATAATTTTAGCACTTATTTCCACACACTACCATATTTTTAAAACCAATTAAATGGGTTTAGCCAATCATACCAATGTTGAAATTTAGATGGTTTAGGTTGTGTTATTGGAAGTGTACGTGGCATTGTAACAGTATTCAAGTTTGGTATTTTACTTTCTGTTCCTGATGATTGACCAAAATTTTGTACTTCTTGTGGTGTTGGAATTTTAGTGTGAGAAAACTGAATGACTGCTTGTGGTGCAATAACAGGTTGCTGTTGTGACTCTGTTGTTGTAGGTATGTTCTGTGTTATATTTTCTGAAACACTGTTATTTACTTCAATAGTTGAAGTCGATTCTGTTGGAACAACTAAATCAGTACGATTACAGTTTAGTAAACTAAGAAGTCGCCCTATTTTTCCATTACTTGAATTTTCTTCTACAGAATAAAGTTCTTTTTCAATTCCAACATCGGTATTTAAAAAAGATTGGGTCAAAGAAGCTATTGTTCCATTCATTTGGATTGTAAGATTATTTACTGCACTACTTCCTACCTGAGAGTAGGTGTCGGGTGAATAAGAACCTCCTTCTCTAAAGTTTGACATCGCCATTCCGTTTTGTAGGTTTTGATTTGCTGTTTGCTGTTGTTGTATCAGGGCTTCAGTCTGTTGTTTATAATTATTTATTTGACTTTGTTGGTTTGGATTTAGTGGATATGTGCCATTTTCTATTTGACTTATAACAGACTCATATTCATTTAAATTGTTGTCTGCTTGTTGTTGAAGCTGAGCAACAGAATTATTTGTACTAACTACATCAGTTTGAGTCCAAGAACTAGGACAGTATATTGGAGGAACATTATTACATTCGTTCATATTTATATACAAAACCGAACTATCACTGGAACCGTCGTTACAAATAACTGTACCGTCTGAAACATTAGGTCCAGCAGAACAATTAACTCCATCATGGTATGAACATGCACCAGAATCAGCAAAAGAAATAGTTGGAATAATTAGAGAAGTAAAAATTAAAATATAGAGATATTTTTTCATATTTTTTACTTAATTCCAAACAATTTTTTTGTTTCGTTAATGACTTTTATAGCTTTTGCCTGCTTATCAGTTGGATTCCATTTCAAATTTGGATTTTGTTTATAAAAATTTTCAGCATCAATAGCCATTTCTTCATTCAATTTTTTCTCACCATCCCTAATCTTCGTATTGATTTCTTTCATTGCCTCTATTGCTTTTAAATTCACTTCTTCAGAATTTTGTTTAGCTACATCAACAGCTTTCTGTGCTTCATCAAGTGCTCCTTGTGCATCAACAACTGCTTGTTGCGCAGTTTTAAGTTTATCTTTATAAATTACGTCTTCAATAGCCATCTCAAGTCCGACAATAAACATGGTAGAAAATAGTACAACAAGCAAAACCGCTACCCAGAAAGAGGCGAAAGCTACAGAATAAATTTCGCCCAATAAACCAAAAGACATTAAAGCATCAGCAAAATAACTTATAGTAGGTTTCATAATTATTTTGATTAAATTTTTAAACACAAAAAGCCCACCACATGGGTGATAGCTTGCGCTATCCATACCAGTTTCCCGATATGACCGATAAAGGTAAAGCCCCATATGATGGGTTTTTTATCCTTTATCGGTTTCCTTTCATCATGCTAGCAATTACTCGCTAGTTTAGATTACTTCTTATTCAATTGTCAGCTAATTATAGCACCAAAAAAGAATATTTAAACAACATACCCCCCGAGAGGGTTTTATTAGGGAAAAGAATTATTTAAAGTTAACCTATCAAATAGTTCAAATATACAATGTCCAGATTCAAATAAAAGCCTAATTTTGTTGGATATATTGGTATTTTTGCGGTAAATATTTTTTATGGAGAAAGTGAAACTTTTATCACTTTAGCTACCTGTACAATGTACACAAAGTTCACATGTTCACACCAATTAAAATGACCTTATCTAGGTAAAAATGGTCTTTTTAGCTCTGTCAAGGGGTTATTTTATTGTATAATATATCTCAAAGGTATTTTCCTATTATTTTTAAAATATGCCTATAAATAAGGGTATAATAATATATACTACCAAAATATTGGCATAAAGATACATATTTTTGATAATAGTCCTTGCATTCTGTCAAGGATTATGTTATAATACATATACAAGTTCGTTTACAGTTTGCAATTGATTAGGGGTTCATAACGTTAGACCTCTGACACACAACATTAAGATTAATATAAAGAATTGGGGATTTAATACATTATCATCCCCTGCAAAGCTTTGGTCGAATATTTTTTTCAATGATGGGGTCAGAGGACCTCCTTTTTTGTTTATGTAAAAGAAGTTGAAAATAAAATTAAATAAAACTATTTATGAAGATAGATGATAGATATTTGAGAATAACAAATTTAAACTTGGCAGTTTTTCTGTATGCCAATAGCCAACAAATTGTTGGAATAAATCCGCTTAAAGGCGACCAGAAAGAATTCGTTTTTATCAAAACTCCGACCCTAGAAGAATTGGATTGGCTTTATAAGTTTGGAGACAGAGATGATGAAAGACTGCTTGTTTCAGTCCATATATACGAAAGAGCTAGAAAAGAATTGTTGGATAGATTGAATGATTAGAAATTATTAAGAAATAAAATAAATATAAAAATTACATGGAAAATAGCAAGATAAAAAGAAAGGCATCGTTAGTAATAAATAATCAGATAGTAGAAATGGTATATGACTCAGCCAATCAAAAGGCGGAGTTCGTATCTTATGAGAATGGAGAAATTACAAGACTTGATGTTATAAAAAATTCTAATGGTGAATTTCAGCCACTAGATGGAAGAAGTGATTTAATTACCAAAAATATTATACTCTTTCCATCAGAACCGGTTGAGTATGAAACGAACGAAAAAATCATTGAAGAAATAAGAGTATTCATACATAAATATTTAGATATCTCGCCAAAATTTGAAGAGATTTCTAGTTATTACGTTATGCTTAGTTGGCTTTATGATAGATTCAATGAAGTACCCTATCTAAGAGCTTTGGGTGATTTGGGTTCTGGTAAGAGTAGATTTTTAAGAACAATTGGCTCAATTTGTTACAAACCCATATTTACGGGTGGAGCTACAAGTTCAGCACCAATTTTTAGAATTCTAAATGATATAGGTGGAACTCTTGTTCTAGATGAAGCTGATTATAAATCAAGCGAAACTACAGATGATATTGTGAAAATACTGAATATGGGATTTCAAAAAGGTGGGTCTGTGCTTAGATGTGATGCCAATACCTATGAAGTAAAAGCATATGATGTATATTCACCAAAAATAGTTGGCACTAGAGAAACCTTCAGTGATAGTGCTCTTGAGAGTAGATTTCTTGTTGAGGAAATGGGTATTGGAATACTGAGAACGGATATACCACACAGACTCCCAGACGAATTTTATGAAGAAGCTAGAATGATTAGAAATAAATTATTGATGTGGAGATTTAGAAACTATTTTAAACCCCTTGCATATCACGAAGGCATAATCAGTGGCATAACACCGAGGCTACAACAAATTGCAATTCCAATTCTTTCGATTATTGAATCTGACGAGGTGAAAGAAAAATTCAAGGAATTTATACAAAATTATAACCAAGAATTGATAGCTGACAGGGGTCAGAGTAGAGAGTCTGAAATTGTCTTTACTATTCTTAAACTTGAACACGATATAGACAAAAAAGAATTTACTATGAAGGAAATTTCTAATGCTATAAATCATGACACTGAACTTGAGTTTAAAGATATGTTATCACCTAAAAAAATCGGATATCTTCTTAGAAAAAAACTGCAACTCAAATCAAGAAGAACAAGTAATGGGTGGATTCTTGATACTAATAAAAACAGAGAAAGACTTGATTTTTGGAAGGAAAGATTTGGTATTATTGATGAAAACCTTGGCGATAGTGAACATATGAACGTCATGAACATTGCAGAAGATGGTCGAATTAGTGAGGAAGAACTACTCAAAATATTTTAGTAGAAAACGGTTTAAACCCTGCATATGTAGAATTGTGCTAGAAAGTTAAGACTGGAGAATTAAGTTGGAAATTGTTAAAATGAAGGAGTTAAGCATAAATCCTTGTTATCCCCCCGTAAACAGGGATGAGCTGATTTTCACCAAAGAGACTGTTGAATCTCTAGGTGAACTAGGGGAAATATTAAAAAAAATCCACAAACGTTTGATTTCTGAAGGATATACTATCGTTGATGGTAAAATAAAAAAACTTGATATCATAAAATATTAATATAAAAGTATGATTGATGAAAAAATCTTAAAAGAAATTGATAGTGGCAAATATAGGGAATATTATTTGATTTATAATCGAAAAAGTACTGACGAGGCTGATAACCAAAAAAATTCAATCAAAATTCAAAAAGCAGAAAACACAAAATATGCTTTTAATCACAGGTTCAACATAGCCCCGTTAACCATTACTGGTTTTTGCACTGATGGAATAATTTCTGAAAAACATTCTGGATTCAAAACAGATGATGTTCTCACATTTACTGAAAATGGTTCAGTCCAGTACCACATAGAACGACCAAAATTTTTTAAACTTGTTCAATTTTTGAGTAAAGGTTTATTCAAAGGTTTTATTTGTTTTTCTTGGGATAGGATTAGCAGAAATCAAGGCGATGATACTATTATACGAAAACTTATGAAAAGCGGTGTTGATGTCCATTTTGTTTATGCTACTTATGATAAATCTAGCTCTGGTGCACTACACATGGATATAGATGGAATGTTTGCAGAACACCATTCAAGGGTTACGAGTGAGAAAGTAACCATTGCTACGTGGAACTTGAGAAATAAAGGCGTATGCACTTACAAAGCCCCCATAGGCTACTTAAATGAAGGAACAATGGAACATAAGCCATTCGACCCCATAAGAGCACCAATTATAAAAAAGATGTTCGAAATGTATTCTAATGGTGACTGGTCTTTGGCCGACCTTGCACGATATGCAACAGAACAAGGATTCACCACTAATCCAATGCGTCCTAGGAGAACAAAGGAGGAAATGCTTGCCGAAGATGATGACGAGAAAATAAATAAAGAAAAAGTATCTAAAATTATAGAGGCTAATAGTCTTCAGAAAATCTTGAGTAATAAATTCTATACCGGCAGAATATTGGGTAATGAAGGTGTCTGGCTAACAAGTGTAAGTCATGAGGCATTAATATCTGATGAGTTGTTTGAGAATGTCCAATTGATGTTAAAGAAAAAGAAAACTAGTTTGTATTACACAGACAAAATAAAGCATATTCACAGAGGAATGATTCGCTGTTCTGTTTGCGAACGTCTCTATACACCCTACACTCGCAAAGGAATTCTTTATTTTGGTACTCGTTGTCCAAAAGGGTGTGATAATACAAAGAAAAATTTCAATCTCAACTTCCTTGAAGAAAAAGTTGGTGAGCTTATATCAAATCTTTCTTTTACTGATGCTGAACTTGCGGAAATAGATGCTAGGACTAAAAACGATATTACAACCTTTGAAAATAAAAGATTGAAAGAAATTGAACAGAACGATAGAAGAAAAAAGAAAGTGCGAGAAGACCTTACTTATCTAAGAACTAATAAACTTACCTTACTGAAAAGTGGTGTATACTCCCCCGAGGCATTTTTAGATGAAGAAAATAAATTGAGTAATGAGCTCGTTACCTTTCAAGATGCCGAGCAAATTTCAGATATTGCAATGCATGAAGTAATAAAGGATATTATAAAACTTTCCGAACTCTTAAAAAATGGCTATGAATATTACAAACTGGCTAATTCAGAAGAAAAAGCCGAAATGGTAAAGGTAATTTTTTCCGAACTTTCCCTTTCTGAAAATACGTTGGGATATAAGTGTAGAAACGGATTTGAAGCCTTACAAAGCCGATTCATCGCTGATTGTGGGCATGGAGGGACTCGAACCCTCAATCCTTGCGGAATACGCTTCTGAAGCGTACGTGTATACCAGTTCCACCACATGCCCATTCGGCTGATGATACAACAATTTAGGCAAAATAAAAATGTCTTACTTGGTGCGCGATCCAAGACTCGAACTTGGGACCTCGTCATTATCAGTGACGCGCTCTAACCACCTGAGCTAATCGCGCAGACAAACCGAAATATAGCAAAAAATTATGCAAAATACAAACAAAAAGCGCCCCCGGTAAACCGAGAGCGCACCGCTTTAAAAAAATTTATCGAAGCAACAACATGATCAAAATAACAATAACGGCAGCGATACCCACCGGCGATAATTTGCTACACCACAAGTGGAACTGATTATCGAGCCTGTTACAGAATTTGATACCTTTTCTCAAAATCATGCTTGCATTGAACATTTCCAATCCTCCAAAGTGTCGAGATAATGTTGAAGAGAATGGCTTATTTTTCTCTAGTGTTAATTATCGCATATATATCATATTTGTCAAGTATCTCCTGATTTGCTTTCTTTAGAAAAACGAAAGATTTTATTTGGCAAAAATATGATAAATAGCAATAATAATAAAAACTATCGCTACTAAAGCTGAAAACAAGACTATGGAAAAATCTTTACTCCTTGGTTCTTTTTTTTTAAAGAGCTCACATGCTGTTTTTATGTTCGCAGCAATATTTGTATGATTCATGTCAAAACCTCTTTCTTTGAAATAACGTTCGAGAATAAAATTACCATAAGAAAAATAAAAAGTCCATTTCAAAAATTGCATACAAAAAACAGGTGCACCCCTTCGGATGCACCTGTTTTTTGTATACTAAATATCATTCTTTATTTTGTTCCGTTTCCTAGTCCGCCCGAAGGCGGACTTTGTGTAGTCTTTCCCACTGCATAGTATGTTATGAAGGAACATACAACCTTTTCAATGCTCAATTGAGGCATTGAAAACCGACCGATCAGCATCTATCTAGAAACTTCCAGACGATAGCGTGTTCGATTTGAAAAATTCCACGACCAGCTTCCGCTAGCCGTGCCTTGTTACGACTTACTCCCTGTCACCGAACTTACCGTAGACAGCGACAAGCGCTGGTTTCGGGTATTCCCAGCTCCCTTGAGTTGACGGGCGGTGAGTACAAGACTTGAGAACGTATTCACCGCAGTATGGCTGACCCGCGATTACTAGCGATTCCAGCTTCATGAGGTCGAGTTGCAGACCTCAATCCGAACTTGGGCACGCTTTCTTACGATTTGCTCCAGCTTACTGCGTCGCATCGCGTTGTACGTGCCATTGTATCACGTGTGTAGCCCAGGGTATCAAAGGGACATGCTGACCTGGCGTCATCCTCACCTTCCTCCCAGCCTCTTGTCCGCGAAGCGTGAACTTCGTATCCAAAAGGCTGGGCAGTCTCGCCTGACATATATAACAGACAACGAGGGTTGCGTTCGTTACCCCACTTAAGGGAACAATTCAAACCACGAACTGACGACGGCCATGCATCACCTGCCTAGCTGTCCTTGTGAGACGTCAAATGTTTCTACCTAGACTTCAGCTAGGTTTCAAACCCTGGTAAGGTTCTTCGTTTACCGTCGAATTAAACCACATGATCCTCCGCTTGTGCAAGTCCCCGTCTATTCCTTTGAGTTTTAACCTTGCGGTCGTACTACCCAGGCGGTTCTCTTAACGCGTTAGCTGTGGCTCTCAGAGGGTCGATACTCCGAAAACCTAGAGAACATCGTTTAGGGCGTGGACTACTGGGGTATCTAATCCCATTCGCTACCCACGCTTTCGTGTTTCAGTGTCAGTAATGCTCCAGTCTGCTGCCTTCGCTTTTGGTGTTCCCCTATAATATCAACGCATTTCACCGCTACACCTATGAGTTCCACAGACCCCTCGCATACTCTCAAGTCTTGCCGTTTCCCCTGCATGCTCTGGGTTAAGCCCAGAGATTTAACAGAAGACTAACAAAACCACCTACACACCCTTTACGCCCAATAATTCCGGATAACGCTTGAGGCACTCGTATTACCGCTGCTGCTGGCACGAGTTTAGCAACCTCTTATTCTTAGACCATTCAATAACTTATTCGTCTCACAAAAGGAGTTTACGTCCCGAAGGACTTCATCCTCCACGCGGCGTCGCTCGATCAGAGCTTTCGCTCCATTGTCGAATATTCTCGACTGCAGCCACCCGTAGGTGTATGGGCCGTGTCTCAGTCCCATCGGTGGGGGTCAGCCTCTCAGCTCCCCTAGGCGTCATAGCCTTGGTAGGCCATTACCCTACCAACTAGCTGATACCGAACAGGCCGATCCAAAAGCGATAAATCTTTACTGCACCTTCTTGCGAAAATGCAGACCATCAAGTATTACCCCGTCTTTCGACGAGCTATTCCTGACTTTTGGGGTCGTTACCTATTTTATACTATGTCGTCTGCCGGTGACCTTGCGGTCCCCTTGACTTGCATGCCCTATCCACGCCGCCAGCGTTCATCCTGAGCTAGGATCAAACTCTAAAATAAAATAATCTTTTGAAGAATTATTTGTTTCGGAAACGGAACAAAATAAAAAATAATATTTCTATAATTCATTTATTTAATTCACTTGAAACGATTTTAGAGTTTGAGACTAGACTCGCACTATCTCATACATCATTCTCATGTAAAAAATGATGTATCTTTAAATCTTGTACTATTCGGTTGTAAATGAACACTGCCTCCTAAATGTTATTTAAGAAAACAACGTTGGATATCGCCGTTTTTTAGTGAAAAAAAATGGCGTATCCTTATTAAAAGACAGCTTTGCTATTATACTCATAACAAGAGTGAAGTCAAGCAATTCTTGAGTTAGTCTAGTTTAATAAAAAAGGCTTATTTAAAGCCATGAAAAAATCACCTCAAAAGGTGATTTTTTCATGGCTTTTTTAATTATTTCTTCCCTCCTTTCTTCTCCTGCATTTTCTGAAGAGTCACGAGCAAGTTTGAACCGATGAAGATCGAAGAATATGTTCCGAAGAAAATACCGACAAGAAGCGCGAGAGCGAAATGCTGCGTCGCGACAGGACCGACGAGATACACAACAAGAATAGCAAGAAGTGTGGTGAGCGAAGTGTTGATGGATCTCACAAATGTCTGACTGATGGACGCACCAACAACTTCATCAAATGGTTTTGGATTTTTCACGCTGTGATTGTTTTTGAGATTTTCGCGGACTCTATCAAACACGACGATGGTATCATGGATCGAGAAACCGAGGATGACAAGGATAGCGGTGACAAAAAGTGTATCGATCTGATAGCCCGGCAAGAAATGTCCGAGGACTATGAATACGCCTGTCGGAATAATGATGTCGTGACAGAGCGCGATGATCGAGACCATGCCGTATTTCCAGCTTGAGACCGGCTCTGAAACTTTCCTGAATGCAAAAGTAATGAAAAGAACGATACAAAGAATCACGAGAATAATCGCCATGATTGATTTTGACGCGGCTTCTTGTCCGAGCACGGGACCGATCGAGCTGAACTGACTAATGGTCGGAGTATTTGAAGCGTCGCTTGAAAGAACACCGGTCAAAAGCGATCGTTCGGTATCGGTAATCGTTCTTAAATCCAAAGTATAGCTATCTGTACCGCTTGGCACGAGTGAATATTCGCCTTTGATGGACGGAGTAAATGTGAGCGAATTGATTTCTGATTCAACAGCGGCAATACTTGGTCTGCCGTTTGCATATTGGAATTGAACGGATGAACCGCCGGTAAAATCAATGCCGAATGACATTCCCCACGTGCAGAGCGCAGCTATTGATGCGGCGACAAGCAGAAGTGAGAACGTATAAAATATTCTTCTGTGTTTGACGATAAACATGTTATTTTTTGTTCGTGTTAATTTCTGTGCTAACCGGATTTTTCATTGAACCGCCAAAAAGCCATTTTAGAAATTTGCCCGCGTGATCGTGTTTGATCGCAAGAAGCAGAGTTCTTGATGCGGTGATCGCAGTGAACATGGAAACGGCAACGCCAATGAAGAAGACGAGTGCAAAACCTTTTACAACTGACGTGCTTGAAAACATATAAAGAATGACTGCTGTAATCATCGAGGAAATATTCGAATCACGGATCGATGTCCATGCTCTGTGGAAACCTTCGGAGACCGCGTCGCCGATTTCCCGTCCCCTTCTGAATTCTTCTTTCATTCTTTCAAAAATAAGAATGTTTGCATCGACTGCCATACCGACGGAAAGAATGAATGCGGCAATGCCGGCGGAAGTGAGCGTCACGGGAATCAATTTGAAAATCGCCAAGTTGATGATCGTGTAAATACAAAGTGCGATGACCGCGAGCAACCCCGGCAACCGGTAAATCAAAATGAGGAAAATTGCAATGACAATAAACGCGATGATGCCGGCTTTCGTCGAAGCTTGGACTGCGTCGTGTCCGAGCGATGCGCCGACCGTCTGCGTTGAAATAAGCTGAATCGGAATCGGAAGAGCGCCAAGATTAAGATTGTTCACCAAGCTTTGCGCATCTTTGATGCCGGTACTTCCGGTAAAGCCGCCGGAGATGACCGCTTGTCCGCCGTCGATTTCTTCCTGAATGGTCGGCAAAGATTCCATGTATCCGTCGAGGAAAATCGCAAGTTTTCTGCCGACATTGTTTTTGGTAATGCTTGCAAAAAGATCCGCGCCTTTTGAATTGAACTGAAGCGAAACTTCCGGCTCGCCGGATGTCGGATCAAACTGAAGCTGTGAACTCTCTAGATATTCTCCGGTCAAACCGGTCGGAATAAAAACGCTGTCCATGCTCGTCGATGCGATTTCCGCCTGCAATTGAGCTTCGGTAAAATTGGTGGAGCTTGATGCGAGAAGTCGGAAATCAAGTGTTGGTGTGGCGCCGATCATAGCAACCGCTTGATCGATATTGGTCACTCCGGGAAGATCGACGATCAGCTGTTCGTTGTCGGATGAACCGGTAAAGCCTACTTGCTCAACACGAACGACCGGCTCGGAAACGCCGAACGTATTGACTCTTCGCTCAATAACATCGCGAAGAACACTCATTGAACTCGCCAAATCCGTTGGAACTGTCGAAGTGCTTGAAAGATCCGGCTTGTAGACAAGCTCTGTTCCGCCGTCGAGATCAAGACCGAGCCGGAATGGAAAATTCGATGAAGGATTTTTTTGCGTTGCATAGACAAAATATCCGATAAGTGCGGCAACCAGTATGAGGACAACTGCCCAGAATCTTCTCTTGATCATAATGCGTTTTAGTATAACTATTTTTCGATATTTTGCAACAGGATTTTTATTCTCCTGCAATCGACAATAATTTCTTGATTGTCTTCAAAGTAATCACAACATCAAGCATAAATGAACGATTTTTTACATAATACAAATCATAAGAAAGTTTTTCTTTTGTTTCGCTGATGCCGATACCGTGATGAGCATCCTTGGCTATATGCAATATTGCCCAGCCGGAAAGACCCGGTTTGATGAGGTGTCGAATACCATAATACGGAATTTCCTCTTCATACGTTTTCACTGCATCGGGAAATTCCGGTCGTGGACCGATAAGGGAAACATCACCGAAGAGCAGATTCCAAAGCTGGGGCAATTCATCAAGACGAGTCTTTCTCAAAAATTTACCGATCTTCGTCACGTAATTTTTCTCGCCGGTATTCCACTTGCCCGCGTCATTAGCGATTTTCATCGTGCGGAATTTGTACATTTTTATGATCTTATTGTCCTTGCCGATTCTCTCCTGAATGCTGAAAATACCATGTCCTTCGTCGCATAAAAGCAGGACAATAACAAACGGATAAAAAACGAGAGAAACGATTCCTCCGACAAGTCCGAATATAATATCCGCAAAACGTTTGAGTGTATCATAGGTAAATTTTGGCGAGAATGAAAGATTTTCCAGAAACCAATTGTAGCGGACAAGCGAAAGCGGCTCGCGATCAAAAACATCCTCGTAGACTTTATACATATCAATGAACCGCACACCGGAAAAAATCAGATTATACAAATGCGGCAGGATCGGCTCCACGCGCTCGTCTTTCAGATCGATGACAATGATGCCGATATGCTCGGCGTATATCCTGTCTGCAATCTCATCGACAAAATCAATTCCCGATATTTTGTCGAGATCGATGGATGAAACGAATTGCAACTCGGATCGTGGATTGTCATTGACTTCCTTTTCAAGCTCTTTCATATCATCGCCCGAGCCGACAATGATCGCCGGCTCTTTTCTTTTCAGTCCGAAAAGCTGATGACTGTAAATCCTCCATCCATAGATAAGAATGAATGTAATGACCAAATCAATAAAGAGCAAAGTTTTCGGAGTAATACCGAAGTACGGAATCAAATAAAAGAATGCGATGGCAAGAGCACTGTTCACGAGCTCGGCATTCAGTATGGTCGAGGAAATCTTGTCTTTCAGAATCGTTGTATATTTGTCATACAATCCGGCAATGAAAAATACCAGCGCCCACAGGAGAAATATAATGGCAAACGGCAGAACATAATTCTGATATGTCTTCCAAAAAAGATCATCCCCTCCGCGTATCAAAAGAGCAAGCATTAAAGAAACGGCAAAGATGATGATATCCCCCAGAAAAAGGAGTATTGGCTCTTTTTTGTTGAAAATACGCATAAATTATGTGCTAGAAATTGTAGCATTTTTTTTATATAATGGAAGCTCATGACCGAACAGTCGAAAAAGAAGGTTTTCATCTGCATCACCAAATCAAATTGGGGTGGAGCGCAAAAATATGTCTATGACATTGCCACGAATATTCCGAGAGAACAGTTTGAGGTCTCTGTCCTTCTCGGCGGCAGCAGCGAGCTGAAAAAAAAGCTTGATGAAGCCGGAGTTAAAACAATTCCACTGAAAAATTCACAACGGAATATCAACATACTGAAAGAATTCGGATTATTTTTTGAGCTCTTCCATATTTTTCAAAAGGAAAAACCGGATATCATCCATCTCAACAGCTCCAAAATGGGCGGTATGGGAGCGTTTGTCGGAAGGATCGTTGGTATTAAAAAAATAATTTTCACTGGGCACGGCTGGGCTTTTAATGAAGATAGACCGTGGTGGCAAAAAATATTTGCGAGATTTTTCCATATTCTTACTATCCTCCTTGCCCACCAGACGGTCGCCGTATCAAAAATAACATATGATCAAATCGGCAAACCATGGAATAAAAAAATGATTGTCATACGGAATGGCTTGCGACCCATTGATTTTGAAGAGAAAACTTTGGCCCGGGAGTTCTTGTCGCAAAAAATACTTAGCGAAAATCCAAGCGCCGCGGAAATATTTTCAAAAAATCCGGTCTGGATCGGCACGATATCCGAGCTTCATAAAACAAAAGGTTTGAACTTCGCCATGAAGGCGATTGCAAAAATACCGAATGTTGTTTTCACCGTCATTGGAGACGGCGAGGAAAAGAAAAATTTGGAACAATTGATCCGCAGATTGAAAGTCGAACAAAAAATATTCTTACTCGGAAGAATCGAATCTGCTTCAATGTATCTGAAAGCTTTTGATATGTTCACCCTAACTTCCGTGACTGAAGCGCTTCCCTATGCACTTCTTGAAGCCGGCGCCGCCGAACTGCCTATCATTGCCAGTAATGTCGGCGGCATACCGGAAATTGTAGAAAATAACGAAACAGGAATCCTCATACGATCGAAAAGTTCAGAAGAAATACAGCGGGCGATAGAATACGTTTTGGAAAACCGCAAAAAAATAGAAATTTTCGGCAAAAAACTGAAGAAAAAAATCGACTTCGAATTCAGTCTGAAAACTATGATTGAAAAGACTATCGCGATGTATTCAATGTGATAGAATACGGGCATATCAATGTAACAAAATATTCATGTTCCATCAAAAACAAAAAAACGGATTCACTTTGATAGAATTGCTCATTGTGATTGGTATCATCGCCGTCCTTTCCGCGGTCGCGCTTTTTATGTTAAGCTCCGCAACAAATAAAGGAAATGACTCCGCAAAAATAGAAGATTTGCAGCAGGTCCAAAAAGCATTACAGTTGTATTTTACCGACAACGGATATTATCCGACGGGAAGTTCTTATACTGATTTAATCACCGCCCTTGTGCCAAAATACATCCCGTCGATAAATCCCAATATAAAATATCAGAGCACCGACATAACAAATACTATTGTTTGTTCTTCAGATTGCGCTTCGTATCATTTGGGCATAGCGCTCTCAAGTACGGCAAATGCAGTTCTTACCAGCGCAAAACATATTAATGTCGGATTCAACGGGCAAGCGGATAATTGTGTTTCCGGTTCGATTGGACCTTCAAATCCAGATCTCTGCTACGATGTGACCCCGTAAAATAGTCTTTGTATTATCCCGTAATATTGACATTGATCACTCCATTTTTCACATCAAAAAGTGATGTCTGGAAAAGAGCTGTATAGGTCTCATCGTCATTTTTCTTTTCAACTTTCAAATAATATCTGCCTTTGGGAACCAGCGCGTAATAATCGCCAAACTTGTCAGCGATTTTCTTAGTGAACGGAGCCGTTTCACCTTCTCGAAAAATATTGATAATGGCAAATGAGAGGGGCAAATTGGTGGATTTTTCTATCAGAGTGCCGGCTTTCTTCGTCGTAAATACCACATAGTTCAATATATATGCGAGAATGTAGAATCCGGCGATAATAAAATTATACGGTTCTGGAACAATGAGAACGGCAATGAGTGCAACGAGAGCTCCGATGACAAAAAGGAATTTGGAAATGCGGGCCCAGGTAATGTCTCTGCCTTTAATAAATTTATTCACATCCATTTTTGTCTTGGCAAATTCATTCCAGTTGAACGATATTGAATCCATAGGAATATTTTTGGTAATTGTTTCTTCCTCATTTACAACAGTTATATTTTCTCCAAAATACAGATCATTATAGACTTCATCAAATGATCTGCCTTTCATCTTGAGCGATGGAGATGTGTAATCGGTTTTCCTGGCTTCAATCCGATATGTGCCGGGAGAAACGAGAAATCCGTATCGCCCATCGATATCCGTAATGGCTGAAGTGATCTGCTTATCTGTTTCAACATTGATGAGAGTGACAAGAACGGGGTCAAGCGGACGCTTGGTGATGGAATCATATACCGTGCCCCATGGACGGGATTTTTTGCGAATACCAAATATTTCAAAGAATAATCCGAACATTCTTACAAAAATAAGCCATAAATCTGAAAATGAAGTTGCTGCAACAGCAACGGGAAGTGAAATGCCCGTCACAACACCGATTGTTGAAATTGTTTTTGTTATAGCTGAACCGGTTTTTGTCTGGACAAATTGTTTCGTAACAGTAACGGTATTTTTTATCGAGGCCGGAGCGTTGTTATAAATAGTATTTAAATTGGTAATGAATCCATTTGCGGCTGAAGTAATAAATGAACCGACGGATGAAATTGATCCGCTAATAACAGAAGTTATACTTGGTCCGGAAGTTGGGGTTGGCGTTGGTGTTGGTGTGGGGGATGGGGTTGGCGAGGGTGTTGGAGATGGAACAGGAGTTGGGGTTGGTGTAGGTTCAGGGGTAGGTGTCGGAGATGGAGTTGGAGAAGGTGTTGGGGTTGGAGAAGGGGTAGGTGTCGGAGATGGAGAACTGCCGCCACCTGTTCCGCCAGCTCCCGGCGCTCCGCCTCCACCTCCGCCTCCACCAGATGACGGTGGTGGAGTAACCGTTGTCGGTCTCCAATCAGTTGCAACATCGCAATTGGTACAATCAAATGTCAGTGTTCCAATAATTGTGCCCGTAGCCTGTCCTGAAAATTTTCCTGTTGTCGTATTGATTGTCACTCCAGAAAAACTAATCCATCCAACATTATCCCCCCATGCGGTTCCTCCGAGATTCCCTTGTCCGTCATTTGTCACGCCGCCGTTCGTCGGGGCAAAATTAATCCAGCCGTAATCTTGAGACCATGCCGAACCAGTCAAAGATGAATCGTTCACAACTACTCCCCCGTTTGTTGGCGCAAAATTTATCCAGCCGATTTCATTGCTCCATGCAGCATTTGTTGTGCTTCCGATTGTACCGGTATTGGCAAAAGAAATTGCGGGAATGAAAAAAAAGAAGAGTAAAAAAAGAAAATAATATTTATAAAATGTAATGCGCATATTCAAAAAAATAATTACTGACCTGTGCTTGTCGCGGCATCCGTGGTATCAGATGGCGAAGTCGCGCTTTCAGACGTTGTTGCGATTATATCAGTATCGGAAGTTGTTGTCGCTTGATCCGATGTGCTTGTTGCAATAGGTGAAGTTAGTGTAGTATTTGTTGAAGTTGCCGGTGTATCTTGATCGGAAGTTGTTGCAACGGAAGAACTTGCATCATCCGATGTTGATGATGACTGCAATACATTATCCGATGTTGAAGCTGTGGATGTAGCTAATGTATTTGAAGAATCAGAAGCTTGACTGATTGAAGAAACAACTGAAGCGGTAGAAATTGTCGAGGTTGCATTGCTGCATTCTCCCGATGAACTTTGAATCAGTCCGGTATCTGAAACTTGTATACAAAATGCATTTCCACTCGGACTATACATCGTAATCCCTTCCGGTTTGTCGGAAGTGCCGATAGCAATACCGGTGAGATGTGCAATACCGTCCGTGATAGTACTGATGAACGATCCGATTTCTTTCACCGCATTGACAAGTGCCGCAATGATCGGACGATCTTGAAGAGTTAAGTAGCCTCGTGTATCGGTGGCGACTGCGTTTGGAATATATTGCTCTACATTCTGTGCGGAAAAGCCGGTGTTTTCATCTGTCATATCAAGACCGGAGGTGGCATTCCAATAGTAGTTGATGGGAGTTAATCCTTCGAGTTCGTTAAGACCGATGGTTGAGGTACCGATAATATTCTTTAATCGTTCATCAGAATTATCATAGACATTTCCAAGACTGTCGGTCATGAGAGTTCCTGCGCCGAAATTGGCAAGTCTTAATGTTGTACTTGCGGGATTGCCGACGATAGTTAGAGTAGCTGATGGTGTGGTGGTGCCGATGCCGACTTTACCGGTCGAAGTAATATAAAGAATGGATTGTCCCGAAGAGGAAGCAAAGTTGGCAAGATCATTTGTACTTGAACCATAAACATCGAATTGGGTGATCGGTGACGATGTTGTGCCGACAGCAAGATTCGGTGCTGAGATTCCGTTTTCAAAACTGAACAAATTGTTGTCTAAGGTAATATTGTATATTACCGGACTTGGGGGCGGAGGTGTGAATATTCCGCTTGATGTAAATGTATGAATGGTGTAACCGCCGACATGAGTGATTATACCTCCGGTTCCATCGCCATCTGCGGAAGTTAAGTATTTTATTATAACGACACCGGAACCTCCATTGCCTGATGTGCCGCCGTTGATAGTTCCGCCGCCGCCGCCGCCGGTGTTTGCCGTTCCTGCCGTTGCCGGATTTCCGCCATTGCCGCCGCCGCCAAGACCGCCTGTTCCGAACGGTTCTGTTCCGTAATAATCTCCGCTGCCGCCGCCGCCTGAATAATAAGTAACGGTTCCCGTAATCGAACTTGTAGTTCCGATTCCACCGTTTCCGTTCGTGGTTGCTGTTGAATTTTGACCCGCCGCTCCAGCTCCGCCGCCGCCGCCTGATGTATAAGGCACAATGCAATTTCCGGCAGCTGCACTTCCACCATTATTTCCCTGACCTGTTGTTCCCAAACCACCAGCGGATACTGGGCCACCGCCGCAAGTAGAACCACCGCCACCACCCGAACCGCCATTAGCTCCACTCCCCGAGTTAATACCCGCTCCCGCTCCTCCTCCCACCGCATCAAATGATCCAAAAATAGAATCATAACCATTTCCATGGGTAACACTTCCGCCGTTTCCAACCGTTACCACATACGGATCATCTGAAATCTCCGTTGAGGTGGCAATAAAACCACCGCCACCGCCACCGCCCGAACTGCCTGCTCCACCACCGCCAACGACAATAATATCTGCGGTGAGCGGTTGCATTGAACTTCCCAAAAGTCCTATGCTGGAACTGAATATTGATGTTGCATCAATAGCGCCATCCACACTAAGAGCGGAACCGGGAGTTGAGGTGCCAATGCTGACATTACCAGTCGTATAATAAATATTGGAGCCATTTGTTGTCCATTGAGAACCGCTTGATGTCGTCGCAACAACATTTCCATTTGCATCAACGGCAAGAAAACCGTTCGCAAGATTTGAAATATTGAGACCTGATGTCGTGGTTGTACCAATGACAGAAAGCGCGGCGCTTGGGGTAATACCACGTAATCGTATGACGCTTACACTGTCCAAATCAGGAATTGGCGTGGATATCGGCAATGGAGCAGTCCATGTTGCAAAATTATCGTATGAATCACTGTAATGAATAAATGACGTGTTCTGATATTCATCAAGATAAATTCTCCAATCATTGGCGCTGATCTGGACCGGACATGGAGCTTCAAAACCTGTTCCCCACCCGGCCCAATTACCTGTCTCTGCCACCGTGAATGGGCCGGTTGGCGAGGAAGAAGTTGCATATTCGATATATTTTGTCGTTTCATTCTTATACCAAAGATAATATGTTCCGTTGTTATAAACTGTATCCGCATCAATTTTATTTGTTCCAAGCATGAGAGCTGGAACAGACCATGTTGTCGCACTTGGATTTGTCGGGTGCATTTCATAAATACTGAACGTAGAATCGCTGCCATCAGGAGCAACTGAAACATAAACGTGCAAATTTCCACTTGCATCAACAAGCAAACTAGGCGCCCATGTCCAATACACCGTCCCGATTGAGGTAACGGAAATATCCCCGACGAAATTCCAATTTTTCAAATCAGAAGAAGTCGCCAGCCCAAAAACAGTATTCGAATCAAAGCCTCCATTATACGGTATTGCGCTATAAACCATATAATAAATATTGTGATAATAGACAATGGACGGGTCTCGGGCAGCAGCAATGGCCGGAGAATCATTGTCAGGATTTGACCAAATAGGATTTTGCTCAAAATCGGAGAAATTTATTCCGTCATCGCTTGACTCAATGTTTATCTGCTGAAGATTAGGAGCGTATCTGTGACCGACAAGTAAAAACAAACCTTGAGCAAGAGTGTTTGTATTACCGATCACAGCATTGCCAGCTATATCAGCATTACCGCCAAAATATGCAACGGTATCTGTTGTCGATGTTCCGGTAACAACAAGCTCATCGTTCGGATTTGTTGTGCCGATGCCGACATTGCCGATATTATAATAAATGCCCGGGACATCATAACCAACACCAACACTTGTTGTTGCCCATTGGGATGATCCGCCTGATGGACTCGTCGTCGCAACAACATTTCCATTTGCATCAACGGCGAGAAAAGTGTTTGAAAGATTTGAAATATTCAAACCGCTTGTCGTTGTCGTGCCGATGACAGAAAGCGCTGTGGTTGGAGTGGTGGTGCCGATACTGATATTTCCATCGGCTCCAATATAGAGTGCGGACTGTCCGGAAGATGAAATAAAATCGGCAACACCATCCGCACTGCTTGTGGTAGATACTTGAAATGCAACGGATGGAAGAGAAAGACTGTTTTCACTTGATGTCGATAGATCCTCAGCGACTTGCAGCATCTCCGCTTCAAAAGCATCTCGTATGAGAGAGTGTCCGAGATCATTCGGATGCGGTCCGCCGAATATTCCGGAAACATCATATGCGATAGTAAAATAATTTCTTACATTGACCGGATAAATGGGAAGACCGTCGTCCGCAAGCAAATCTGCATCGGCAAGCGCGTCAGCATTATATGCCGCAGTTGAGGCTGAAAGCTCGTCATCCTGATAATATATCAAGCCGCTAGGAAAAACTTTCGGTGAACCGGAAGAAATACTACTCGGCGCAGTACCGACCGCAATGATAGGCACGAGATTGCCGGAATTGGTGGCTGAAGTAACCGTGATTGCAATAGTATGGGAACCGGCTGAAACTCCTGTGATTCTCGCAAGCGCAATGCCTTGATTGCCATTGTTATTATCATCCACTTCCGGATTGGTAAATGCATTTTCTGATACCGCCGATCCACCATCAAGCTGGTATGTGAATGTTCCGCCATTGCCATCAATAATACGATACCAAATATAAATTGGTCCGCCGGTCGTCGTGATCGGAAATGTTGCCACCGATCCGTTGGTTGATGATTGGATTCCCACGGTTGGGTATGTGCCTCTGCCGGTTGTATAGGTATTGCTATTAGTCCATGATCCGGCAAGTACGACTGAACTGCTTGTACCGAATACTTTATTCTCTGATGGAACAGCAAGCCATGCAAGCGATGCTTGATCGCATGCTTCATATACTGATTCGTATGATCCCGCACCTTTATTGATAGCTTCATTCGTGCCTACCATCAAAGTATAAATGGGATTGGAAGTATTATTCGGATTTTCATTCGGAAAAACTTGTTCCGTCGCCACATTGCAGGCAAAATCTCCCGGATATCCATAATTGACCAGATTGGTAACTCCCAAATCTGTGGATATCAAATTGACGTATGCATTAGATTGTTGTGATCCTCCCGAACCATTCGTGATTGAATCTCCGAAAGCGGTATACGCCCCCGATGGAGTGAGAATTCCTAATATTGAACTGGTGCTTACGCTATCATTCGAGCTAGTATTGATCATTGATCCAATACTTACATTTGAAGTAAAATCAATATTCCCCGCGGATGAGAGAATGGTATTTCCTTTGCTCGTATTCGGATCGATGAAGAAATTATTAGTACCGCTCGCGTCTTCAATAAAAAAGTTGGATTGATTGTCTCCAAAACCAGAAACGATGCCGTTGCTTGTCTGGGCATGATAATCAAATTCGCTGTTTGCGGCATTCAAACTGCCGGAATTTCCTGAACCATCGTTAAAATTTGCCTCAAAGTCACCCGGATTAACAAAAAGATTTCCACTTGCTCCGTTGCCATTATTAAATGAAGAGTAGCTCTCACTGCTGTCTACGTTAATAGCAACATCATCACTGTTGCTGTCACCGGAATCAAAACTAAAATATGCCGGGCTTACTTCAAAACCCCCTCCGCCGCCGCTACTGCCAAAACCATAATCCATTCCGTCTGAATTTAAACTGAAACCTCCGTTGCCATTGCTCCCATCAGAAAAATCTATATTGGCACCGGTATTTGAAACCTCTAAATTTCCATTGTTCCCTGAACCATCGTTAAAATTTGCTTCAAAGTCACCCGGATTAACTTGAATCGTGCCGTTCGCGTTTGTACTGCTATTATTAAAAGTCGAAAATACTTCACTGTTATTCAAATCAAACGCCAAACTATCGGTCGCGTTTCCTGAAAACGCAAATCCGTTTGGAGATTGAAGAGTAAGAACATTGTCTCCAAGCAAATTATTTGTTCCAATATCAATGTTTTGATTCGCTCCGGTATATGGAACATACAGTGCGGAAGCAGACGTGGTAGAAAGAAGGGATGAAGAAGCTGCGAGAAAAAGAGGTTCTGAACTTGAAGAAAGACTGAAATCTATCCCGCAATTTGCCGAACCCATGGTGCAGTCCGGATTAAGCGTCGCTCCCGGAGCGTAAATATCAGCAAAAGCTCTTTGAAGAGAAAATACAAATAAAAGCGAAAACACTATATAGAGTGCGTATCGTAATCTCTTTGTTTGAAGAAATTTTTGTTTGCTGTTCATGTGAAAATCTTGGCAATACTCACATGTATTATAGAACAGAAAAATCAGATTATCAATTACGATCCGGTGCTTGTTGCCGTATTCGTTGCATCAGTCTCATCGGACGACGAAGCCGTGTTTTCAGTTGTCGTAGCGATGATATCTTCGAGTGTTGTTGTCGCAAGAGCAGAAGTACTTGTTGATACTTGTGGAGTTGTGGAAGCATCAGTGCCCGTTATGGATTGGGTGGATGAGGCGGATTCAGTTGAACTCGCGATATCGGGAGTGTTTGTCGCCGGAGTAGAACTTGATGAAGAATTTTCAACCGGTATTTCATCCGTTGAAGTAGTAGTGATACTTTCAGTCGTGCTTACTGACGTGCCTACCGATGAATTTTTTGTCGTACACTCACCCGGATTATTAACCAAAATTCCATTATTAATGACAACGCAATACGGCTGTCCCGTAGACTCGTCATACATCGTAATCCCCTCCGGTTTGTCGGAAGTGCCGATAGCAATACCGGTCAGGTGAGCAAGACCATTTCCAATAGTACTGATGAATGATCCGATTTCTTTCACCGCATTGACGAGTGCCGCAATGATCGGACGATCTTGAAGAGTTAAGTAGCCTCGTGTATCGGTGGCGACTGCGTTTGGAATATATTGCTCTACATTCTGTGCGGAAAAGCCGGTGTTTTCATCTGTCATATCAAGACCGGAGGTGGCATTCCAATAGTAGTTGATGGGAGTTAATCCTTCGAGTTCGTTAAGACCGATGGTTGAGGTACCGATAATATTCTTTAATCGTTCATCGGAATTGTCGTAGACGTTTCCAAGACTGTCGGTCATGAGAGTTCCTGCGCCGAAATTCGCAAGTCTTAATGTTGTACTTGCAGGATTGCCGACGATGGTTAGAGTGGCTGATGGTGTGGTGGTGCCGATGCCGATGTTGCCAGAATTCATAATAGTAAGTGCTTTGATCGCAGTATCATTTGTTGGATATGAAATAATTACCACACCCCTGCCGCCAGTCCCTCCATCAGCTGAATCATTTCCTCCGCCACCTCCACCACCTAAGCCATCTGTTCCATTCAAACCAGAAACTCCGCTTGACTCTGAACCGGCTCCGCCGCCGCCTTCTCCTCCAATACCTCCAGCATAACCACTTGAGAAACCTCCGCCACCTCCGCCACCTCCATAATAAGTAGATGTTCCTGTGATTGAGTTTAAAATGCCGTTTCCGCCATTTCCACCCATGCCGTAAGTTGTACTGGCCACCCCAACCCCGCCTGCACCACCACCACCTCCGCCACCTTCTCCAGCTGTATTACCACTGCCCCCATTGTTTCCTTGACCAATAGTGCCAGAACCTCCGGTACCAATGCCATTATCCGCACCACCGCCGCCGCCTGAGCCACCGTTATGACCATCATTAGAATTATCTCCTCCTCCTCCACCACCACCAATAGCGGTTAAATTATCAAATATGGAATTTGATCCATTTGAGCCGCCATTTTCTGTTGTGTCTCTGGCTCCGCCAGCCCCAACTGTAATTGTATATATATTATTTGTAACTGAATGTGTTGCATCATAAATAACTCCGCCGCCGCCGCCGCCGCCCGCTCTTTTTGCTCCTCCTCCGCCCCCTCCTCCGACAACTAAAACTTGTACCTCGCTTACATACGCTCCCGGATCAAATGTTCCAGAACCATTATAAGTAAGGACGGTATCAGTGCCGTTTGTACTGACCATTGCCCCTGTTTCAGTTACTAAAGGAATAGAGACATCGAATGTACCGTTCACATCAAGTGTATTTGCGGGATTAGCTGTATTGATACCAATATTCGTCGCATCAATTGCCATTGTTCCTGTTGACATAATACTTCCAGCTTGGAGAAAAAGTGCATTGTTACCAATTGAAACAGATCCAGGAACAACCAAACTGCCACCCATAGTTGTTTGATTTGTAGATATAGTTAAAGTACTTTCGGCAATTCCGCTCAAAAGCGGAATGTTAATATCAGCAATAGATGTGCTGTTAATTGCTCCATTTCCGGATAGAATATAGTAACCCGCTGGATTCGAACCCGATGGTCGTTCCCAATCAAGACCGTTAATTGCAAGTGATCCGATTGAGGCACTGCTGCCAACTAAACCAATTAAAGACTCTGCATCCGTTCCGGTTGTTGGCTCATCAACGATCATATTGTTTATTTGCAAATCATTAATAACAGTCCCATCAACACCTATCCATGATGGACCGTTCGCTATTTGGTTTTCCCATCTAGAATTTGAAATTTGCATGTTATCAATTCTCGAGCCGACTTCCATCTTAAAAACATAATCTCCTGTGCTCACAGCATTCACATTGTCAAAAATAATATCTTTGACTGAACCGCTACCGCCATACCAGTTCCAGAAATGTATGGTTTCTGCAGTCGTTGTACCTGTAATATTCTCGACACGAACATTTGAGATATCGTAACCACTCAAGAAAGAAATTCCTTCTGTTGAATTCTGAAGGTTAACTCCATCAACCAAAATGTTTGATTGTGGACCATCCTCAATAACCCAGCTAGGGGAATTAGGACTTGAATAGTCATGATAATCACTGCTATTAAAAGCTATGAAATCATCACCGCTGTAACCTCTTACATTTTTGATGATTGCGTTATTTCCTGAGCCGATAAAATGTATTCCATCATTTCCGGAAAGCATACCTTGTTCAATATAACTGTTTTCAACGGTAATATTAGACCAGTTACTAAAGAAAAACGCGTAATTATAATTTGAGTCGTTATCTGCACTACAACCCGCTATAGCACCAGTGAAATTGCTGACGACTTCGTTGGTATTAATGAAATGCAAATTATCGAGGGTTACATTATCTACGCCATACATGGCAATACCTTGGACGAAGTAATCACCCTCAGTCAAAAGCGGGCAACCATTTTGATTACCTCCGTTGGCGTTTACGGCAAAGTTGATCATCTGAATGTTTTTGTCCATAACTGTAGTGGTCGACGGGTCTGCATTTCTGATAATCGGAACATCGGCATAGTTTGATCGATAGAAGCCCGTATTCCATCCGAGGCCTTCAATCGTGATATTGCTTGGAACGACCAAACCAGAAACAAGAAAAACACCGTCAATAACGAGTGTTCCGCCGCCGTATGAAGAAATATTATTAATGGCTGATTGCAAAACCGCAGTATCGTCCGTACCACCACCAGTTGTTAGGTTTGAATTGTCATGAATACCTGGCAAACTTGAAGCGTAAATAAAAACACGTGAAAACGATGATGAAGCAGCTATAACATTTCCATCTGCGTCAACTGCAAGGAAAGTGTTTGAAAGATTTGAAATCTTCAAGCCTGAAGTGGTGGTTGTGCCGTTTACCGAAAGATCTCCGTTGGAAAGAATTCCTCCAGCTCCAACAGAAAGCGCAGTGCCGATATTTACGGAACCCGCAACATCAATATTATTGTCGACATTTATATTTCCTGCTTCAAGTGCACCGGCTGAAAGATTCCCTGTATCAATACCTCCAAGATCAATGACTGAAATGGTACCGTCATTTGTATTAACTGTATAGCCATATTTTCCTGAAACAGCAAGATTATTTGGAGAATTTCCGACTATAGTATCAGCAATCGGTATCGGATAATAAGGATTCGAAACATCTATAACCGAGAAAGTATTACCGATTGGATTCGTTACATAAGCATATCGGCCAGAGACAACAATATTTTCAGGATCACCGCCAATTGAAGTACCAAATAACGTGGAAGTGGTGGCAATTTGCACTGGATGATACGGATTTGAAATATCAACAATAGAAATATCATTGTCACTTTCATTAACTACATAAAGATATGGAGCTGAAATCGCAACACCTAAAGGATTATTTCCAACCGAGGTTGTGGCAATTTGCACTGGATGATACGGATTTGAAATATCAACAGTATAAATATCATTGTTATTTGTGTCAGTTATATAAGCATAGTGACTGGATATAACAATACCGTTTGGTGTGTTTCCAACAGATAAGGAGGCGATGTTAAAAGGATTATAAGGATTTGAAATATCTGTTATAGAGATGGCGTGGCCAACATTATTAACCGCATAAAGATATTTTCCAGAAATAGCGATATCGTATGGACCCTCCCCGACATTAACAATAGCGGTTATTATTGGGTAAAAATGATTTGAAACATCTATAATAGCTACACAATCTTCTCCGGAGGTACACGTGGGAATGTGACCGGAACCTCCATCAAGACCTATATATAAGTAATTACCTGAAACAACAATATGATTGGGACCATTGGGAACAGAAGTTGTGGCAATCTGTATTGGATGATGAGGATCCGAAATATTAACAACAGACAAGGTGTTATCATTTTGATTCGTTACATATAAATATTTGCCGGAAATAGCAATTCCTTGCGGATCATTTCCAACAGATGTGGTGGCGATCTGAGAAATCTGGGATGAATTGCCAATATCATTAAAAATTGTCCCTGAAACGGTCAGAGCGGTCGCCGGTTTTGTTGTCGCGCTCGTAAGATCATTATTGATGGTTACATTGCCTGCTATGCTGCCTGAACCATCAACTTGTAAAAAACCGCCGGAAGAATACACATAAGAAGACGGGCTTACATTACTGGTCGGATTAACATCGGTAAGTCCATCATATTCAATCGTATCATTTGTAGTATCTATTGAATGATCGCTGTAATAAGCATCCTCGTCATCTCGAACGATTACCACTCTATATCCGCTCACTCCCGGCACCGTGTCCCACGTCAATCCAATACTATAAGTTCCGCCAAGATTATCATCAGTAAATGGAATGTCCGTGTAGTTTTGAGAAAAAACTTGTACACCATTCACCATTCTATAAGAGTAAATATGAAAATCATAAATACTTCCTTCTGCAAGTAAATTACTTCCGGTATCTTGAGAGGAGGTACCGATTCCATCAGGATTTCCAGAAGTTATAAGGACCGATTGACCGATTGTTGTCGTACTTGTAACATTCAAAGCACTGACATTGGTAAGTAATTGACTGTTGAGATCGATGGTCGTTGTCGCTCCGGTATAAGGAATAAATGAAGAAAAAAGATCCACTCCGCAATTACTCGATCCCATTATGCAATCAGGATTGAGCGTCTCACCGGGATTATAAATAGTAGCGGAAACATAGCGGGAAGCAAGCAAAAAAACAAACAAAGCGAACAGCGAAAATGCAGTATATCTGTATGTTTTTTGCAGTCTCATCACTGTATATTGTAAAATATCAGAAACAAATTATCAAGAGTGTTATTCGAGTCCTAAAAATTCTTTTTCTGTCGCTTCTTTATGCGCACTTCGTCGGTATCTGCTCATTCCCATAAGTATTCCGAGACCGGTAAATGAGGCGAGAAGATTGGTCCCGCCGTAGCTCATAAAAGGAAAATTAATTCCCGTTACCGGCATAAGTCCGAGGCACATTCCGACATTTACGATGAAATGACTCATAAACATGATTGCAAGACCGAGTCCGAAAAGAATTTCAAAATTTGTCGCTCCGTAATACGCATTCCTCAATATTCTCCATATCAAAATGCCGAAAAATAAAAATAAGATTCCGACGCCGACAAGCCCCCATTCTTCGGCGAAAGCAGCAAAAATAAAATCAGTGCGATATTCCGGCAAAAATTTCAGGCGCGATTGAGTGCCGTAGCCGATTCCCTTGCCGAGCAGCTCGCCGGAACCGATGGCGATCGTCGCTTGATACGCATTGTATCCGGACCCTTGGATATCAGAAAGCGGATGGACAAAATTAATAATGCGCTGTTTTTGATAATCCCTCAATCCGTAAAACCACAATACGGAAAAAGCCGTGAGTCCGAGGAAAAATACGGCAAACAAATGTTTTTTGGAAACACCGGAAACCAAAATCATTCCGAGCCAGATAAAAAATACGATAAGCGCGCTTCCGAAATCCGGCTGCAAGAAAATCAATGCGCAAATGACAAGTGCATAAAAACCCGACACCAGAATATGCCGGATATTTGCGATTTCCACATGTCGCCGGGAAAAATATTTCGCCAGAATAATAATGAGACCGAGCTTGATGGGATCGGACGGTTGAAATGAAAGCCCGCCGATGGCAAACCATTTCTCCGCACCTTTCGCGATATGACCGACGGCAAAAAGTGTCACCAGTAAAATAATCGAAATGACAAAAATCCAGGTGACCACTTTGGTTTTTTTCAAAAAGCCATAATCAAGAGTGCTCAAATAGAAAAAAACGAATACGGAAATCAAAATCCACAAAATTTGTTTGACAATATAAGTATTGTCTCCGTTAAATGATGTCATCGTCAAGAGGCCGAAAAAAGAAATGACAAGGACAGAACCGAGCATGATCCAGTCGACATTGACATCGGAAAACATTGAAAAAAATCCGGACCGAGGAGTGTTTCTTTTTTCCGGCAGCATAATATGTTATTGGGATAAAACCTGGGAAATAATATCGGTCTTGTAGACCGGCGCGGAAAATGGCTCTGGCCAGGTAAAAACGATATTGGCGCTTGCATTCGGACCGATTGAATCCGTCACGGTTTTTGAAAAGGCGATTGCATTGTTGTTTTGATCATAGATAATAGCCACGGACTGAATATTATTTATAGTGCTTACGGTGGTATTTTGCAATGTAGCGAATAATTTCGGCGCGGTATCTTCGTTTGTCAGCGTGCTTGAAACCAGATTAATCCCCTGTTCAAGATCCGGAATTTTTTGCCAGATAATCGCATTTGAAAATGCAAAATCAATCCGCGCCGGAATTTTATCAAAAATATTGATGCCCGGCACGAAGACGACGAAATTATTATTTGCCGGGATCGAAGCAGTGCCTTTTTCATCATCAAGCAAAATATTGTTGGTATCGTAGATTTTAAATTCATACGGAACATTTGTAGCGCCGACACCGATGTTTGGATTCTCAGCGTACGCCAAAAGATTGTAAGTGCCAGAGCTCGTCACTTTTGACCACTGCGTCCACAGCACAGTCGGATTGGCATAATTTGCGCGGCAAAGCATGGCGCATGGCCCGCCGCAATCAATCCCTGTCTCGCCTTCGTTTTGAATGCCGTCAAAACACGATGCTGGTTTGTAGAAAAAGAAAAACGCGATGGCAGCGATAATAACGATTACGATGATGAAAAAAATAAGTATATATGTTGTTTTTCTTCGGCTTGCCCAGGACATAAAAATTAAATATTGAAACGTATTATAGCAAAAAACTCCCATTTGTGGGAGCTCTTTTTTATTCAAGGAGTTCAATTCTTTGTTCCGGCGCCTAGCTACTTTCCCCTTCAGAGAGAGTATCATCGCCTCAACGGGGCTTAACTGCTGAGTTCGGAATGAGATCAGGTGTAACACCCGCGACAAAGCACCAGAACAAAAAATTCAACTCAAACTACTGTGAAAATCACTCAAAAAAATATTTTTTGAATTCATTTCACATAACAGGTTAAAACATGCGAACGTGACTTTTTAAATTTCCTAATAAGAATCGGATAATTAGTATTTGTCGCCTCAACGCATTACTGCGCTTACAGCTCAAACCTATCAACCTGGTCATCTCCCAGGGTCCTCAAACGAATTCTAATCTTGGGGACGGCTTCACTCTTAGATGCTTTCAGAGTTTATCCGTTCCGTACATAGCTACTCAGCGTTGCCCTTGGCAGGAACAGCTGATAGACCAGAGGTACGTTCAACTTGGTCCTCTCGTACTAAAGTCAAATCCCCTCAAAATTCTACGCCTGCAGTAGATAGGAGACCAACCTGTCTCACGCATGTTCTCATTCATTGCTGAATGCATTGGACTATAGCTTACTGAAAATAAATTTCCAGTGCTGGTGTTTAGTCTCTACGGGCAATAAAAATAAATTTGTTATTTTCCCTCGGTATTGTCCCTTGCGGGATTTCACCGATATAAACCAGCTTGATCATGATATTTTTAAATATCAGACCGCCGTGATGTGATTGTGTCTTCTCTCTATTTATACTCACAACAAAATTGCTTATCCTGTTGTAAGTTTTCTTTAAACGAAAATCCTCATGGGATTCAAACTGTCCAGAAAATAATTTTTACTTCCTGAACGGTTTGAACCCAGCTCGCGTATCTTTTTAAATGGCGAACAGCCATACCCTTGGGAGCTTCTCCACCCCCAGGATAAGATGAGCCGACATCGAGGTGCCGAACTCCGCCGTCGATTTGAACTCTTAGGCGGAACTAGCCTGTTATCCCTAGGGTAGCTTTTGTCAGATAATCCCGGGCCGCGTCTAACACGTACCTTCGGTTCACTTTGCTCTGCTTTCGCACTTGCTCGACACTTACGTCTTGCAATCAAGCCGGCTTTTGCCAATATGCTATCGGCACGGTTTCCATTCGCGCCTAGCCGACCTTAATAGACTCCTCCGTTACTCTTTAGGAGGATAGCGCCCCACTAAAACTACCCGCCAGATACTGTTTCTATGAGTTTTTGCCTCAAAGATTAGAATATATATTCAAACAGAACGGTATTTCACTTGCGGATCCATCTTCCCCGAAAGAAAAACTTCAAATCCTCCCGTCTACGCTACGCAATCAAAACATATACTCAATACCAAGCTGTAGTAAAGCTTCTAGGGTCTTTTCGTCTAACTGCAGGTAACCGGCATCTTCACCGGTATTGCATTTTCACCGAGTTGATCTTCGAGACAGTTCACCACTCATTACACTATTCAAGCGCGTCTGAACTTACCAGACAAGGAATTTCGCTACCTTAGGACCGTTATAGTTACGGCCGACATTCACCAGGGCTTACAACAATCACCATATATATTGCTACATACAACGTCGTTGGTTGACCTTCTGGCATTGGTCAAGTGTCACCCCCTATACATCGTCTTGCGACTTCGCAGGGAGCTGTGTTTTTGATAAACAGTTGGCAGTGATGCTTTTGTTGCAGCCCACATTGCTGTGGGCGAGCCTTATCGCTAACTTACGGCTGCTATTTTGCCGAGTTCCTTGAAGATCTATCACTCGTTCACCTTACTCTACTCGAGCTAACCACCTGTGTCGGTTTGCGGTACGGATTTTACATGTTTATGCTTAGAGAATTTTCTCGGAAGCTTGCTGTGATACATTTTCCACGGCGAACCGCAGAATTTTCGCTCCGTTTTCGCATATCATTTAAGAAAGTCTGGGGATTTACCTCCAGATCGCAATCACGGCACGAACGCAAATCCAATAATGCGCGTACCATACTAAACTTCGTCCTCCCATCGCAACATATAAAAGTCATGGAATATTAACCATGTGTCCATCGGCTGCGGCTCTCGCCATTGCCTTAGGCCCGACTAACCCTTCGCTGATTGTCATCGCAAAGGAAACCTTGGTTTTTCGGTGTGCGGGGTTCTCACCCGCATTGTGGTTACTTGTGCCAACATTCTTACTTCAACACGCTCCACCATGGGTCACCCCTTTGGCTTCATCGCAGAGTTGAATACTCTCCTACCAATTCAATCGTCCGAAGACGATTACATTCCTCAGTTTCGGTACTATGTTTAACCCCGATTATCTGCGGCGCAAAATCTCTTAGTAAGTGAGCTGTTACGCTATCTTTAAAGGATGGCTGCCTCTAAGCCAACCTCCTTACTGTCTGAGAAAAATTACCACCTTTAGTGTACTGAACATAGATTTTGGGACCTTAAATAGAGATGCGGGCTGTTTCCCTTTTGACCATGGGGCTTAGCCTCCACAGTCTAACTGCTGAATAATTTATTTCTGGTATTCGGAGTTTGATAGGTCTTGCGATATTTCTATCTGTCAAGACCTTCCAGTGCTCTACCCCCAGAAGGTACATTCAACGCTAGCCCTAGAGCTATTTCGGAGAGAACCAGCTATTACCAGGCTCGATTAGCTTTTCACTTCTTATCTCAAGTCATCCGATAGTATTGCACGGCTAAACAGTTCGGGCCTCCCCTCTGATTTCTCAAAGGTTCACCCTGCTCAAGATAAGCTCGCTCTGGCTTCGGGTCTGATCTGTAAAATAAACGCGCTATTCACACTCGGTTTCCCTTTGGCTCCATCCGGTAAAGGACTTAGCCTACTTCACAGATCAACTCGTTGGCTCATTCTTCAATAGGCACGCCGTGACGGACCACACATTAAAAACAAAAAAGAAAAAATAATTTTCTCTGTTTGCGTTCACTGTGTGATCCGCTCCGACTCCTTGTAGGCATACGGTTTCAGGTCTATTTCACCGCCCTCACCGGGCTGCTTTTCACCTTTCCCTCACGGTACTAGTTCACTATCGATCTCTAACAATATTTAGCCTTACCGGTTAGTACCGGCAGATTCCCTCAAGCTATTCGTGTCCTGAGGTACTCAAGAATCAAAACAAAAAAGATATATTATTTTCGCTTACGGGACTATTACCCACTTGGGTTCTGCTTCCCAGCAGATTCTGCTAACAATATATTTTGTAACTTTTTTCATCTATAAATAAATGACGTTTTGACCTTACTACACCGATCACAAACTTTACATACAAAATAAATTTATGTGCAAAGTTTGTGATCGGTTTGGGCTGTTTCCTTTTCGCTCGCCGCTACTAAGGAAATATCATCGCTTGCGCGACATTGTTTTCTATTCCTCCAGGTACTGAAATGTTTTACTTCCCTGGGTGAGCAATGTATATAATTTATACAATAGCCGATAAAATCGGCTGGGTTTCCCCATTCGGACATCTCCGGATCAAAGGTTGTTTGGCACCTCCCCGAAGCTTTTCGCAGCTTTACTACGTCCTTCATCGCTTATTAGAGTCAAGGCATCCACCGTACGCCCTTAAATTTCCCATTAGGAAATTTAAAAACCACAATTCTTCGTCATCCGTTTTGCAACGGATACGATATCATGTTTTAACCTGTTATATAAAATTAATTCATATAACAGATTGCTCATCAAAATAAATTAATATTTTGATAAGTTTTAAGTCAGTGCAACTCTCTTCAAAAAAAGTTGCCTGACTCACCTGCCTGTCTCCCGCATCTATAAAAGACCCTTCGTATCCACTTATCATGGATAAAATTGGTGATGCGAGGACAGAATTTAATTGACAAGTTTCAGTCGTTCAGAATTTAAAAAACCGCCTTTCGGCGGCTCGTAGAGACAACATCAAAGATGCATCTATAGAAGCCGCTTAGTAAATTGGTTCTTTGTAAACATAATTTCTGTGTTCAAAGAGTATATAGGAAATGAAAATAAAGTCAAGGAAAATATGGCGATTTTGGGGATTTCCTGTGTATAAGAACCAGATTTTGATTTAAGCCTTATTTTGCAACGTAAAATAAAACACCCCCGCCAAAACGAGAGTGTTTATAAAACTTTTTTAAAGAGACTAAACTTTGTTGGAAAAAATCTCCAAAGCTTTGCGAAGATATTCTTGCGTGACATTCAGATCAAGATGATCATTCTGGTCTCGCAGACGACCTTCGGCATCAATACTAAGAGACGGAAAATCTTTCGCAAGCAAGTCGATATGATCAAGTGTTGATGGTCCAAGACCGCCTGCGATGCCAAGACCGATGTCCATACCCGTTTCGGCAAGAGCATCAAGATAACGTCTTGTTTTTTTCACATCCAAAAGTTTTCCGAGACCGCCACTTTCATCCAAAAGGACATACTCGATAAGTCCATCGTATTCTTTCACCTTTTCAGCAAGTAAGCCCGGTGAATAATGAACAATATCGAGAGCATGATTACCGATTTGCAAAACAATCTGCATATCGGAATATGCACGACAGTATTTCTCAAGGGCTCGCGGATTCGGCCACGCCATATTCAACTGAAAACCATCAAGATTTGAATCTCCTTTTTCGGTCATCCATCGAAGCTCTTCGAGTAAAATTTCCGGTTGGTTTGTATGGTAATGAATCAGATTCAAAAGAAAATCATGTCTCGAAAAAATAAGTGGAATTTAATCTTCGTTCGGATAACGATTCGGATGCCGATGTTTCATATCTCGTGAACTTGCAAGAACACCAACCATCAGCAAACGACCAGATCGGGACATCGTCTCAAAATGTTTCATAATAAGTTCAATTTCGGAAGACAGCAGGAATCCGGTGATGCCAACGTATGGCTGTTTCATTTTCAATCTCCTTCTCTCTATTTATTTTTCAAGAAAAAAGCGTCTGTTTCAATATTACAGCCGCTTTGTTCAAAATGCAAATAGATAAGTTTATTCGTACAAGATCGCTTCCTGGACCAATCGATAGTCAATCAGATCTTTTTTTGTCAGCCAGAGATTGATTTCATCCTCTGCTTCTTTTGGTGAGCCGGATGCATGAACAAGGTTTCTCACTGCTCGGTCATCCGTATCAGCAAGCTGGTATGAATCCAAAACAAAATCTCCTCGCACTGTTCCCACGTCTGAAGTAAGAGGTTCAGTTCCTCCAATTAATTTTCTGACAATACCAACAGCATGCGCCCCTTGCCAAACCATAGCTACCACGGGACCGCTCGACATATAGAGTGCAAGACGTCTTAATGTTGCTTGTGCGAGAACAATCGGATCATGCGATGGTGGAGTGATTCCTTTTTTGATATAACCGGCAAGCGTCTTTTCTCCATTTGTCTTGAACCAATTGGGATCAAGTGTGTAATGCTTTTCTACGAGCTCTGCGCTCGGCAAAATCATTTTCATCGCCACCAGCTTTAATCCAACCCTCTCAAATCTTCCAATAATCTCCCCTATCAAAGATCTCTGTACTCCATCGGGCTTCACCATCACAAATGTTCGTTCGTTTTTCATTTTTATTTTTTAATTAATAATTTATATTTTCGGCATTGCCGGCTCCGGCTTTTTATATTTTGCCAATATTTCTTCCTCAACTTCTGCCCTGTCTCTGCCATACGCAAGATACGAAATTTCTTTTATTTTTTCAAGCAACAGTTTGTTGCCGCGCGGAGGCAAATTGGTCTCCATAGAGAATGGCTTTGCCGGCCTGCCGTTTGCAAGAAGCTTCACATACGAATTGTGATTATCGATATTCATCAGATCATTTGCGGTAAATACCGGCGCGAATTGTTTGACCAAATATTCCGAATCCTCCGAGCTGACACGGAACACCGCCATCGAGCCGACATTTCCGAAAACGGAATTTTTTATCTTTTCATCCAGCTGAGCAATGAACTGGTGCGCCACGGTAAGGGCGAGTTTATATTTTCTCGCTTCGGATAAGATCGTCGAGATTGAATCCGTTGTGACATTTTGGAATTCATCAATATAGAGATAAAACGGTGGAAAGTTTTCTCCAAATGAATCCGTGCGTGAAAGCGCCGCCATCAAAATCTTGCCAACAATAATAAGGCCGATGAGATTGGAATTGATATCGCCAAGCCTTCCTTTTGCCAAATTGACGAGAAGAATTTTTTTATTGTCCATGATATCGCGGAAATCAAACGCGGACTTTTCCTGGGAAACAATCGGCCGCATGATTTCATTGGAAAGAAAAACATCAAACTTGCTCGTGATATATGGCACAATATTTGCAAGTGACGCTTCCCCGCCGGCTTTGCCCGCAATCTCGCGCCAAAATTGAATGACAATCGGATTTTTACATTTGGACAATTTCAATTCGCGATACACCTTGTCAGAAAGCACGCGGGAAACATCAAGAAGTGTCGAACCGGTTTCCGGATCTTCGATTACCAGCATGACGGCATTTCGGAAATACTGCTCGAACATCGGACCGCCGGCGGTTTTCATATCGAATAATTTATTGAAAATGGAAAGCATTTCATTCACCACGAATGTTTTTTGTTCCGGAAATCTTCTGTCATATTCGAGCATGTTGAGTCCCATCGGTCGCTCGGTATAGCTCGGATCAAAATAAATCACATCTTTATATCGCTCCGGCGGGATGAATGAAAGCACTTCTTGGATATCGCTTCCGTGCGGATCGATCATGCAGACGCCTTCACCGGCTAAAATATCCTGGCGGATCATCGTCTTCAAAAGCGTCGTCTTACCGGTGCCGGTCTGACCGATGATATAGAAATGCCGCAAGCGATCTTCGGGAGTTATATGAATTGGAGTTTCGATGTTGCGGTATTTGTTCACTCCGA
Source organism: uncultured bacterium (assembly GCA_963716205.1). GTDB lineage: Bacteria > Patescibacteriota > Minisyncoccia > Phycocordibacterales > GWA1-40-21 > Bog-1340. The sequence continues at coordinate 115,932 of OY970290.1, read as the reverse complement.
GCAGAATTCCTTTTTGCGGCAGATCAAGCGGTGCCGGCGCGGTATTTGCCACGGATTGTTTGAGCGCTGATGTATTTGCAAAATCAACTTCCGGCAAGTGCATCACAGTGGTCAATTCTTTGAGATTAAGCGAGAGTGCGCTCTTTTCGCTGAAAATCCTAAATGAAAAATCGCGTGTCATGTTCAGGAGATTTTTGCCTTCAATGCGATCAAAAATAAATTTGTTGCCGTTGGTATTTTCAAACTGATTGAACGCAGATTCAATGTCGGAAAGAATTGCTGCAGCTTCTTCCCTTGTCACCGCGCTCGCCATGATGCGGATATTGATATTGACAAGCGGGCTTGCGATTTTGTTTTTGATTTGTTCAATCGGCATTTGGTTGGAAGCTGTGTTGTCGGTTTTTTTGTCGTCTTTTTTTGAACCGGAACTGACGAGTTCCTTTCCCACTCCTTTCAAAACCGTGAAAAGCGATGAGTCCGCTTTTTCGAGCGCATCTTTGAATTTGTCACCTTTTTCCATTTCTTTCAGCACGCGCTTGTAGAAACTCATTGTTTTCGATTTGGCTGGCTTAACAATAATCTGTATCGCAGCGCCCTCGCCGTCTTTATCGACTTTGGAAAAACTGTTCAAAATAACATTGAGCGGATCATAGTCATATTCGCCGTATGTTTTTATCGGAAAAATATCATTCGTCTGAAATTCCACCTGCGAGCCGACATAGTCGCCTTCTTCATTGAAAATATTATAGTCGTCATTTTTCTCCACGATTTTTACATCGGGAAATATGGACTGCGCCTGTTTTTCAAAAAGCGATTTTTTTGCGTCCGGCACCGCGATATAAAAAATAATCTCGCTCGAATGATTTCCGCTCGCAAGCTCAAGCGAAAAATATCCCGCGCCGTCGGTATCATTTGATTCGACGGAAAGCATGCCGGCATAAAACTGTTCCATTTTCGAAATAAGCTCCTTCAAATGCTTTCCTTTTTGCGTGTCGTCTTTTGCAATTCCCGGAAGCGAAACTTCAAACAAGGTCATGTGAAGCGCGCGCCAGACCGGACCTTTTTCATTTTTTCCGACAGAAAAACCGGATTTGATGTATTGGACAAGAAATCGCTGAAAATCATCTTCCACGTGGGAATCTTTCATTTTTTCCACGACGGCAAGAGTATTGAGAATGCCTTTCTCCTGTAAAATCGTAATAAGTTCGGCAATTTTCGCATCATGCTCCTCCGGCGACAAATCAAGTACAATCGCTTCCGTTTCATGATTTTTCAGAACATAATCCTTGTCGAGTACATCGTCTTTTTTCCTGTCCGCATGAATAGCGAGCTCATGATGAATGACTTCATCATGAAGCGGAGTTTCATTTCTTTCTGCAAGCGCTTTTTCATGTTGCATTACCTGCGCGCGCAAAAATTCCAGCTCCTCCTGCGGGTTTTTGAATTTTTGCTCCAATTTTTCGGGAATAAAAGTCTCTGCCATACCGTGGTTTGATTATATCACAGCTATGATAAAATATTCACTATGAAAAGCCGAGTGCATATCATATTATTATCCGTTATCATTTTTGCCGTTGCTTTTGGCGCAGGTTTTTGGATAAGCGCTGTCCGTGACAATGCGCACACAGAAAATCTGATTGAAAACATCAAACCCGTCAGGGAAAATAATTTTGACTATCAATTTGTTTTTCCATTCCTCCGCTACGATTTCGGCAATGCGAAATATTATCTTGAAGATAAAATACTTGAGCAGAAAATCACCGGCTACGTGCAAAATGAATATGATAATCAAAAAGCGCAAAGTATATCCGTGTATATTTCAAGTCTTTCAGGAAACAGCTGGGCAGGAGTCAATGCAGATGCGCAATATCATCCGGGAAGCATGATGAAAGTACTCATTATGATTGCCTATTATCGCCAAGATCAGCTCGATCCGTCAATCTTAAATCAAAATTTTGTGTATACAAAAACAATAGCGGATCAAGCAAATGCAATTGATTTTAATCTTCCTTCAAACATGATTGTAGGTAAAACGTACGGTGTCAAAGATTTGATTACCAACATGATTGAGAACTCCGACAACGGTGCCGAAACTTTGCTTTTGGATAATTCCAATCAAACAATTCTCAATGATATTTATCATGATCTCAATATTGAGGTGCCGAGTGAGGTACCGGATTTTACGATCTCCGCAAAAAACTATTCAACATTTTTGAGAATTTTATATAACACGACTTATTTGACTGATGCCGATTCTGAACAGGCTTTGTCGCTCATGAGCCATACGACATTCACCAGCGCTCTCGTTGCCGGCATCCCTTCAAATATTGTTGTATCCCACAAATACGGCGAACGAGTCGATACTGATGCGACAGGCGCAGTCACTGCAACAGAACTTCACGACTGCGGAATTGTTTATGCCGAAAATCCTTATACTATCTGTGTTATGACGAAAGGATATCCTGATGCAAGCGAAGCCGACCTTGCGAGTATCATTAAAGATATTTCCGCATTGGTATATAATTACGAAAATACGAACAATAATTGATTTACAGTTTCGTCAAAATTTCCGGCTCGCCATTCGTAATGACAATCGTATGCTCGAAATGCGCACTGAGCGATCCATCCACGGTTTTGTAGGTATAGCCGTCTTTATCCAGATAGACATTTTTTGCGCCCGCGGTAAGCATTGGCTCTATTGCCAAAACCATTCCCGGTTTTAATTTTTCGCCGCTGCTTTTGCTGCCATAATTCGGAATATACGGATCTTCGTGGACTTTGTATCCGACACCGTGGCCGCAGAGATCTTCAACGATTGAGAAACCATTTGCTTTCGCCACCCGCTCAACACCAAAACCGATATCACCGATATGTTTCTCGCCTTTTGCTGATTTGATGCCGGCATATAAAGATTCTTCCGTAACGGCAATCAATTTTTTCGCGGACGCATCAATTTTTCCGACCGGCACCGTAATCGCAGAGTCGGTGATGAGCCCTTTATGGGTCAGGCACATGTCAAAAGAAATAATGTCGCCCTCTTTGAGAATTTTCGGATTTTCATTCGGAATTCCATGCACCACTTCATCGTTGAGAGAAACGCAGACGGATGCCGGATACGGACGCTTCGCGCCTTTCGGCCGATAGCCAAGAAGCGATGCCGTGTCTCCTTTTTCTTTTGCAAGTTTATCCGCAAGCAAATTTAAATCACTTGTCGAAACTCCCGGCTTCACCGCATTTTTCAATTCAACCAATATGAATGCCAGGCGCTTTCCTCCCTCGCGTAAGATCGCTATTTCTTCTTTTGTTTTTATAGTAACCATTTATAACAGATGGATCTTTATCATGATTTCCTGATGAATCGCCTCGGGCTTCTGTTCACCATTGATGCCGGTAACAATGCAGTCTTTGTTGGTTCTGAAAAATTCCAAAGCCGGCATAACATCTCGGTCAAACCAATTCATGCGGTTTTCTATCGCGCTTGCAACATCATCGCTCCTGCTTCGCGAGGTAAGGCGTTTGATGCATGTTTCGCGGGACACATCGATATAGAGAACCTGATATTTATGTATGTTTAAAAATCTCATCGTGCTGTCGAGAAAAACTGCCTCGATGAGTTTTCTCGGTGCGCCGTCAAAAATCAGCTGCTCTTTTCCGGTAAAATTTCTGACAATATAATTGATCCACAATCCGATAATGACTGGGTCCGGCGCAAGCTCTCCCGACTGTATCAAATTTCTGACGATGCGCTGCACATACGAATCTCCTTTTGCATATTCGCGCAGAAGTGCTCCGGTTTCAATGTGGAGAAATTTAACTTTTTTTTTCGTAAATTCGTCTTTGAGCAATTGGACCTGCGTGCCCTTGCCGGAGCCGGATCTTCCCATGAAAACATATGCCATCGGCGGCATGTTTTTATATATTGCATCTTCTTTTTTTAATATCGTAATCATAAAATGAGTATAGCAAAAATCGCCTAAAACACAAAAAGAGCACAAAATTTTGTGCTCTTTTTGTGTTTTCTAATATTCCCGCATCGTGATCTGCGCATCAATTTTCTTGATCAAATCAATGACGACTGAAACAACGATAAGAAGAGCTGTGCCGCCGACGGCAAGCGATGTAATGCCGGTGATTGATCTCACGGCAAGCGGCAATACCGCGACAATTGCAAGAAAACTTGCCCCAAGCAAAGTGATTCGTGTCAGGACTTTACCCAAATATTCTGATGTTGCTTCCCCCGGCCTGACTCCCGGAACGAACGCTCCAGATTGCTGGAGATTTTTGGATATTTGATCCGGATCAAAAGTGACCGCAGTGTAAAAATACGTGAAAAGAAAAACGAGAACAAAATACAGCGCCGCATAAATCCATGGATTGGAAATCCAATTATTGAGCGTGGAGGAAACTGATTTTATCGTCGGATTCGTCACAAGCTGCGCCACGTATTTGAATATCATCTGCGGAAAAAGAAGTATGGACATGCCGAAAATAATGGGCATGACTCCGGCCTGATTGACCCGCAGCGGAAGATAGGTGGAAATTCCTCCAGAAACTTTTGAGCCGCGGATTGTTTTCGCATAAGTGACCGGCACCGGTCTTTCAGCTTCCGAAATATATACGACGCCGTAAATGACGAGAAGTGAAAATGCCGCGAACAAAATATACATCGGTATCTGCGACACATTAAAAATCAAACTCAATTGGGTGATGGTATTCGGCAAAGTAGCGACAATTCCGGCAAAAATAAGAAGTGAGACACCGTTCCCGATGCCGAATTCCGTCATTAATTCACCGATCCACATGAAAAGCATCGAGCCCGCGGTAATGACAATGACATTGACGATAAGCTGAGTGTGGGTCAGATTGGAAATGATTCCAGAACTCGCGAGCAAAGCCAAAAATCCGAATGCCTGGATCAAGGCAATCGGCACCGTGATAACTCTCGAAATCTGGTTGAATTTGCTTCTGCCTGCTTCGCCTTCTTCCTGATACATTGATTTTAATTTTCCAGAAATCATCGTCAAAAGCTGCATCGCGACCGATGCAGTAATATAAGGGCTGACACCGAGCATGACGATGGAAAGCCGAGACATACCGCCGCCGGAAAAAATATTCAAGAAGCTGAAAAATTCGCTTCCGGAAAAGAATTCATTGAGCTTCGCCGCATCGATTCCCGGAATCGGAATCGTCGCGAGCAATCGCGAGATGACAAGAGCAAATGCAAGGAAAAGCAATCTGTTCCTCAGACCTTTGTCTTCCCAAATTAATTTCGTTTTGCTCCAAAAATTCATATAAATGAAATTATTTTACAGAACCTCCAGCTTTCTCTATTTTTGCTTTTGCTTCTACTGAAACAGCACATTGTTCAACGATGAATTTCTTTGTAATGTCACCGAGTGCAAGGATTTTAATGACGGGATTTTTTCCCGCTTCCATTTTTACCACGTTCTTTTTGACAAGCGTTTGCGGCGTGATTTTTGCACCAGTTGCAAAAATTTTTTCAAGATCGCCGACATTGACGACGAACGGCTTTTTCTGATATGAAAGATTGCTGTTTTTGCCGTGACCGCGAAGCTTTGGCATTCTTTTGATCGTATCGCGCATCTCCGGTCGCGCTTTGTGTCCCGCGCGGGCAGTCTGCCCTTTTCCTCCGCGACCGGATGTTTTGCCTCTTTTTCCTCCGCGACCGATGAGCGGAAATTTCTTGTTCTTTGTTTTTCTTTTGAGTTCGTGTATTTTCATAAATTTATTTTTCAGCTTTCTCTTCTTTTTTATTTTCACCCTCTTTTTTGATTTCGGCATCTTTTGCTTTTTGTTCTCCGGCAAATTTTCTTTTATCAAAAACTGAAAGCGCGAGGACGGCTGCGCGGGAAATATTCAATTTATTTTTTGAAGGAGAAATGATTTTTGCGCTGACATCGTTGATGCCGGCAAGCTCAATGACATTTTTGACGGCACTTCCGGCGGAAACTCCGCGTCCCGGCGCCGGCATGATGATCACTCTGCCGCTTGAATATTTCGCGGAAACATCGTGAGGAATAGACATGGTTTTTGTCAGATTCAGTTGGATCGCATTTTTCTTGGCGTTTCGATATGCCTTATCGATGGCAGCCGATGTGTCATTGGCTTTGCCCGTGCCGACACCGACGGATCCCTTTCTGTTTCCGACAACCATGCAAATACTGAAGTTCATCCGCTTTCCGCCTTTGGTCACTCGGGTGACTCTTCTGATATTGAGAATTTTCTGATCGAATTCCGGCTTCACGCGCTCCACTCTCGGTCCGGAGTTTCTTCGATAATTTTTAACCCTATCGCCTTCCAATCCCTTTCTTGCAAAAGGTTTTCTAGTATCGGCAACGGTATTTTTTGCGGGTTCAGCAGCACCTGTTTGAATCGGTGCAATCGAAGCTTTAGTATTTGTTTTTACTTCTGTGGTATCCATAATTTTTATTAAAATATAAGTCCGCCTTCTCTTGCGCCATCGGCAAAGGACTTGATCTTGCCGGTGTAAATAAATCCGCCGCGGTCAAAAACGACTTTTTTAATTCCTTTTGCGATCGCAAGCTTGGCGATTTCAATACCAGCATTTTTTGATTTTTCCACCAAGCCTTTTCCTTTTGCTTTGTCCGCCGAATATGCGGCAAGCGTCATGCCTTTGGTGTCATCAATAATCTGTCCGTAGACCGATGTGTTTGATTTATACACGCAAAATCTCGGCATCTCGGGAGTTCCGGAAATCTTTGCTCTGATGCGCGCGTGTCGTGTCTGGATTTTTGTTATTTTATTATTGACTCTTTTCATTTTTTTATTTTTGAGTGCTCTTTGGATTAGGCGGTTTTCTTTCCTTCCTTTCGTCTGACAACTTCCTTCTCAAATCTGATACCTTTGCCTTTATAGGGTTCCGGTTTTTTTATCGCCCGGACGCTTGCGGCGAAACTGCTTACCAATTCCCTGTTTATTCCGCTTATGACGATTACTTCTTTTTCTGAAGTCACTTTCAATCCTTTCGGTATCTCGACTTTGACCGGATGCGAGAAACCAACTTTGAGCGTAATGACCGTCGGAGTGACTTCGGCTTTATATCCGATGCCTTCCACGATCAATCGTTCCGTAAAATCTTTATTCACGCCGGCAATCATATTTTTGATATGGGAAGCGTATGTTCCCCAAAGCGCTTTATTCTCCAGCGTATCTTTCGCGGGCTTGAGCTCGACTTTCCCGTCGGCAACCGTTATTAGAATATTTTTCTTGAAGTTTCTCGTCAATTCGCCGAGCGGACCTTTCACGGAAACAACTCCGTCGTTTATTTTGACTTCGGTCTTTGCTGGAATCTCTATTGGTTTTTTGCCTATTCGTGACATGTGTTTGTATAAAAAATATTACCAGATTCGGAACATCACTTCTCCGCCGACTTTGGCCTTGAATGCTTCCTTGCCGGAAAGAATACCTTTTGGCGTGGAAAGAATCGTTGCGCCGAATCCATTTTTGAAGGGTTTGATTTCTGAAATAGTTTTGTAAATTCTTCGTGATGGTTTTGAAATTCTTTTGACATCTTCAATGCGGGAAGTTTTGTCCGTTTTGTAGGCAAGCTCGATCTCGAGCATTTTGCCGTTCTTGGACTTTGCAACAGACTTCACGAAGCCGGCCCGTTCGAGAGCTTGCGCAACCGCGTATTTCAAATTTGAGGTATACAAAGTCACCATTTCCTTTCCTTTGAGGTTTGCGTTCTTGATGCGTATGATGAGATCTCCGATTTTGTCAGTTACCATGATGATTTTTTAATGCCGGGAATTTTTCCTTCGTTGGCGAATTCTCGAAAGCAGATCCTGCAGAGATCAAAGTCCCGCATGTAGCCGTGTTTTCGTCCGCAGCGGAAACATCGTCTCACCACGCGTGAGGCGAATTTTGGCGTCTTTTTTGACCGTGCGATGACTGATTTTTTTGCCATAAATTAAATAAAGCTTGAAAAAGCTCGTCCCGAAATACTAGCAAGAACCCATTGCAAAGTCAATGCTGCCACCGAGCGATGTTGTCATATTCTCCGTGCAAAAAGAGCAGACAATGAAATAGCCCTCCCACAAATGTGTTCGGGCTATCCGGTCAACCATCAGAGCAATTGACGAAAAAATGAACAGTTATAAACAAGAAGAACCACAGCGGCACAAAACGGATTATGACTGGACCATACCTCACTTTGAGGTTGCCAGCTATCATGAACACCGCGCAGGCGCCCAGGAACACCAGGCTCCCAAGAACAAACGCGACGTATCCGAACAACGGCCTGTGCGGATTCGCACTGATCGAATGAATCCCGAATATGACAGCATTCAACATGAAAACGTACATGCGATGCCAGTCACTTTCTTCCCTTGCAAAAAATAAAGCAGTGACAAGAAGCAATGAAAACAGAATGGCCGCTGATGTGCGTGCACCGATGGGATGGTGCACCACGATCAGAAAACGGTCGCACCGCATTATGGCAAAGAACAGACATATACTGGCAAGACCGGATATGAATCCGACCCGCGCCAGTTTGTTTAATTCCTTCATTATTCTCCCCTTTCAAACATTGAGTGACTTCTTACATCTTTTTACACTAAAGTATGAAAAAGTCAATGCATGAAAAAATCCGCTTTCTGCGGATATTTTTCTTGCATGAGTGTTTATTTCTTCTTTTTTCCTTCTTCCTCCTTCTTGAACGGGAAGCCGAGATAGTCAAGGAAAAGTTTGGCTGCTTTTTTATCCTTGGTGGATGTGACAATGGTGATGCCCATACCGAAGACGTCTTTCAATTCCTCATCGGCAGTTTCTGGGAAAACAGTATTGTCTTTGATGGCAAGCGTGTAATTGCCCATATTGTCGATGGCAGTTGCGGCAAGTCCTCGGAAATCTTTTGTTCGCGGGAGCGCCACAAAAACAATCTTGTCGAGGAAATCAAACATTCGCTGTCCCCGGAGCGTGACCTGGTATCCGACTGGATCTCCTTCCCTGACTTTGAACGTTGCGACGGATTTCTTGGCGGCTTTCAGGACAGCTTTCTGCCCAGTGATTTTTGCAAGGCGGTCATCGACAATCTTGTTTTTGTTCTTGTCTTTGAAAGAGCCTGTGCCGACATTGACGATTACTTTTACAATCTTCGGCGACTGCATTTTATTTTTGAGGCCCATGGTACCTTTCAGGGCTTCAAATGCTTTATTCTGTTTTTCTCGAAGTGATATCATAGTTTTATATTAAATTTCTTCTCCCGTTTTTTTGTTGATGCGGACGAATTTCTCGCCGATCAATTTTTTGCCGACGCGTGCTTTCTTTCCACTGTTGTGAATCATCACATTTGAAACATGAATAGGCATTGCCTTTTCCACAACCTGACCTTTTGATCCGGATGTCTTTGCTTTCTGGTGCTTCTTGTGCATGTTCATTCCCTCGACAAGAATCATATCCTTTTTTGGATATGCCACAAGCACTTTGGCTGTCTTGCCTTTGTCCTTCCCTGCGATAATGATGACATTGTCTCCCTTTTTTATTTTCATATTATTTTGAATCTATTTACACGATTTCCGGCGCAAGCGATGCGATTTTCTTGTATCCCATTTCGGCAATTTCTCGCGGGATCGGACCGAAGATTCTGCCGGCAATCGGCTCTTTCTTTCCTTTTTCAAGGACGACAACCGCGTTCTCGTCAAATCTGATATAGGAACCGTCTTCCCGGCGATATGGCTTTCTCTGCCTGACGACGACGCCGTAGAGAATATCCTTTTTCTTCACCTGCTTTCTCGGCTCCGCTTTCTGAACGGAAAACACGACGACTTCGCCGATCTCCGCCCATCGCTTTTTTGATGAACCGAGCACTTTGAAAATTCTGCCGATTTTGGCTCCTGAATTATCCGTGACATGTACGAGTGATCTATCTTGCAACATATATTTGAATTATTTATTTGTTCTTTCAAACACCTTGAATTTTTTATTTTTTGAAATCGGCCTAGTTTCAATGATCTCAATCACTTCCCCGACTTGGTGCTTGTTTCCGAGGTCATGCGCCATGATTTTGTTCTGGCTTTTGACGAATTTACCGTATTTCGGATGCTTCTTGAATGAATCGATGGAAATGACAACGGTATCCTTCATCTTTGTCGAGACGATTGTGCCTTTCAAAATTTTTCCGATATTCTTTTGTTCTATTTTTGTTTCCATGGTGAAATATTATGCTTTTTTTATTTTTTCTTCTTTAAGCAGTGTGTGTATCTGTGCAATTTCTCTTCTCAAATTTCTTCCGTTTTTCACATTTTTGACTTTGCTATTTGAAATACCGAGTCTGAAGCTGCTTAAAAGCTCGGCTTTGTCTTTCAGTTCTTTTTCGAGCTCCACGGTATTCTTTTTTTGTAAATCTTTTAATTTCATATCTGTATGGTATTAAAATCTTGCGACAACTTTGGTATTGACCGGCAATTTGGTGCCGCCTTTTCTCAAAATTTCTCTGGCAGTCGTCTCATCAACGCCATCAACTTCAAAAAGCACCCTGCCTGGTTTAACGATTGCAACATAGCCGACAAGCTCCCCTTTTCCTTTACCCATTTTCACTTCGGCAGGTTTTTGCGTATACGGATGATCCGGGAAAATTCTCGTCCAGATTTTGCCGGACTTGCCCATGGTGTGAGCAATAGCTTTTCTGGCAGACTCTATCTGATTCGATTTGATTCTTCCGCCATCAAGCGTCTTCAAGCCGAAAGATCCAAAAGAAACTTTTGTTCCCCGCGATTCAACGCCGACTTTTGCGGCATTTTCTCTGAAGGTATGGGATTTTCGATATTTTACTTTTTTTGGGACTAACATATATGTAAATTATTTCTTATCTTTGGCAAAAATATCACCTTTATAAATCCAGACTTTGATGCCGAGATCTCCGTATGTCATGTGCGCTTTTTCCTCCGCATAATCAATGTCTGCTCGGAGCGTCTGAAGTGGGATTCTTCCTTTTTTGAGCTCTTCAGAGCGTGCGATTTCCGAACCTCCGAGTCTTCCTCCGCAATACACCCTGACACCTTTGACATCGCGGTTTGCCATGACTTTTTCAATCGTCTGCTTCATCACTCTTCGGAACGGCAATCTTTTCTCCAGTCCTTCGGCAATCATTTGCGAAACGATAGCTGCATTTGATTCCGGAGATCTGACTTCCTCGATATCCAATTTGAAATCAGCTGGAATGGAAAGCTTGTTTTTCGCCGCAAATTTCAAAATATTTTTTCGCAATACAACGGATCCTTCGCCATTTCTGCCAATGATAATGCCCGGTCGAGAGGTTTTGATGATCAATCTGAATGTCTTGTCGTTTCTTTCCATTTCAATGGAGGCAACATACTGTCCTCGCATTTTCTTTTCCAAATATTCCCGGAGCATCATATCCGCCCTCAAAAATGCTTTGTAATTTTTGCCAGTCGAAAACCATCGAGATTTCCAATCTCTGATGACTCCCAATCTGTGCGAATATGGATGGACGGTGTGTGACATATTATTTTTTTGAAATTGCCTTCGCAGCTTTTGCGGCGGCATACTTTGCTTTCTTGCTCATTGGCATGTTGTCGGTCGTATCAAGCTCAAGAAATACATGGCTTGTTCTTTTATTGATCGGATATGCCATACCTCGTGCCCGCGGTCTTCGTCTTTTCAGGACCATTCCTTCATCCACCCGGAAATTTTTCACAAAAAGCTTGTCGCTCGTAATATTAAAATTGTGCTCGGCATTCGCGACTGCGGAATTGAGCAAATCCAAAAGCGGTTTTGAAGCTCGCTTGACCAAAAAATTCAAAGAATTTCTTGCATCCTCTATCGTTTTGCCTTTGACGAGATCGACGACGAGTCGGACTTTTCGCGGGGCTTGCCTATAATCGCTCAATTTTGCGGTAATCATAATTATTTTTTAGCTTCGGTCGATGCTTTTGCCGCTTTTGCCGCATTCGCTTCGGATTCTTTCGCTGCAATGTCGATTTCTTTCTGCATTTTGCCTCCGTGTCTGGTGAACTTTCTGGTCGGGGAAAATTCGCCGAGCCGGTGCCCGACCATATCTTCGGTGACCAACACCTCGAGATGTGCTCTGCCGTTGTGGACGCCGAAATTAAATCCGACCATCTCCGGAGAAATTTGGCTTCTGCGCGACCATGTTTTAATGACGCCGGTTTCAATCGGTTTTTTGCCTTCTATTTTTTTGAGAAGGTTTTCATCTATAAACGGTCCTTTTTTGACTGATCGCGCCATAAAATTGTTTTACAAAATAAAAGCTAAGCCCCGAAGAGCTTGGCTTTAGATAGTAGCAAAATCCGTATAATTGTCAACCTAGCTTCCCGTGTTGCCGACAAAATGCATGATAACAAAGCTCAGAATAATGATAATAATGAAAACAATAAGAAATTTGAAAAATGTGGAATCAAACATATTCGTTATGCCGATCATTATACCACTTTTCAAAAAACCGTAAAATTTAAAAGTGAAAGATTCCAAAAAGCCGGGTCCAGAAAGAAATGTTATATCCAGAGAAAGCGTGTGAACAATCGTGCGCGAATCGTCAGCTAAATACAAAAAAGCGCGCCGCAAAAGCAGCGCGCTTTTTTGTATTCTCTTTTGCACAAAACAAAAATCCCCTTTCGGGGATTTTTGTTTAACCATCAAACATTAACCGAAGCTAATATTTGATCACAAGCGGTTAGTTCGTAATCGTGTGAACATCCGTCGGATAATTTGCCATATATGAACCTGACAAAGCACCTTCGGTTGAACCTCCTTGGATATCAGTCCACTTAAAGAACGCGGATGAACCAAGTTGTGACGCGACTGACAATGTACCTGCTTGTCCTGAACCGGAAGTATTAGCATAGATTCTGAATGTCTGCGATGTACCTGCTGGAATTCTGTAACCAGTTGTAGCGCCATTTGCCTCAAAATTGAGGGTTGTTGTGGCTGTGCTGTTCTGATTAACCAAGAATGCAGCTGAACCTGTAGCGGTGGTAATCGTATTATTATTCACATCTTTGATGACTAATGTTCCTGTTGCGACTGAGATAGCACCGTTCGTCGTGATAGAGATTGGTAACGAATCAAGATTGATATCGCCAGCTGCATCAGCTGAAACGGTAACATCAAGAATCTCAGGATTGCCAACTGCTCCACCAGATATCGTACCTGCATTTGCAATGACGGCTGTCGGTTTTGAAGCGACAAGAACCATTGGGTTTGCTGCAAGTGGAAGCGGTGTTGTACTCAATGAAACAATCGATCCCGTACCACTCTGTGATTTGACAAGTGTCAAAGACAAAGTGCTGTTGAATCCAGTCGTTTCACCAGTAAGACCGTTTTGTCCAACCTTAGAGTAAGTAACTGAAACTGGGATATTGACACCTGCATATCCTGACGGAACGTTGATGTTAAGACCAGTGACAACTGCCAATCTTCCAACTACCGCCGCTGTCTGACTACCAACTGTAACTGAAGAAATCGTGCTGTTTGCATCTGTCTGGAAATCCATTTCCGTGATAGTTGAGTTACCCACAGATGAAACTGCGTTGTAGACAACTACTGGGAATGTTGAAGCTCCAGTAACAAACTGCGTAACAGGTGATGTGTTCACAATCGCACTACCGATTGACAATGAGCCACTGGTGAGACTGATCAACTGACCTGTTCCACCGTTACCATTAATGGTAAGAGCTGCGTGACTTGTCTGACCTTGAGCCGTAGCTAACAAGGTTGTTTGAATCGTTGCAGTTGAAACTGTAACACCACCTCCAGAAAGATTTCCAGACGCTGTACCAAATGATCCACCTGCACCTGCATTGATGAATGAAATGGTATTTCCAGCTGAACCTGACGCTTTCGCGGTCAAGGTTATTGTCTGTGAAGTTGCACCGGTAGCAGTAATAGCAGCAGTTACTGGTGATGAGCTATTATTATTAATAGCTGAAACCAATTCTGATGCTACATAGCTGTAATTTCCAACAGTAACAGCATAAGTACTAGTTGCACCGCCAACAATACCAATTGATGTTGTTGCCGTAGTACCGGTGAACGTTCCACTAATTGTGAATGAAGTTGAAGCAGTTGATTGTATTGAAGGGATTGCTCCAACATCAGCAAAGATATCGATTTCCTGTGAGGTATTCTCGTTAATGATGTTATTGACCGAGAAGTTGTTTGAAGAAGCAACTTGACCAATAGGGGTCGTCGTGATTGAAGTTCTCAAATTTGACAATGAAGTCAAAGGAAGAGTTCCTCCAACACCAACGGTGATACCCGTCAACTGAGCATTCTCAGAAGAATTCTGCTGCAAAATGAACGAACCGATTTCCTGGCCAGGCGTATTTGCGAGAATTGACTGGTTTGCATACGCAGTATTCTTTGCAAGAGTGATCTGACCAACACCGAGAGTCAAAGCATTGCTTGTGACTGACGCTGCTGGAATGGTTGAAAGTGCATTCGATGTCAAACCTTGAGCGTTATTTGCTGGACCGCTCAAAATGACTGACAAATTACCTTGAGTATAATTTCCATACTCTGCGTTAATTGTGTCAGCTTTGACAGTCAAAGTAACTGTCTGACCTGCCTGAACAACCAAAGATGAACCGAGGTTGAACGTGATGCCTGCCGGACTTGTTGTCGCAGACCAGTTGGTCAAAGAACCAACCTGAGCACCGTTGACATACAATCCAACATTATTCAATGAGCCTGTATCACCTGTTGAAGCTGAAGCTCCGGTGATAACTGGCAAAACTGTCAACTGTGAAACTTTTACTGATTCACCAAAGTCCTGCAACAAGTACTGAGCGATAGCAACATTTGTTGAACCGCCAGTAACTTGTGTAGCTGTGAATGAAGGATCCTGAGAAACAGTGATTGAACCTGGATTTATATCAATCGTAGCAATCACACTGTTTGTTCCATTCTGCGTGAAAGCAGAACCGTTTGCATCTGTAACTGCAACGTAAACACCCTGAAGCTGAGAATCGGCAAGCATGATGTCTGCCTCGTTCTGAAGCGTGAATGATCCGTTGTAGTTTGCACCGCCTACGATATCAGCACTAACAGAAATTGTATGACCTCCTGTTGTAAGGGTATATGGTGAAGCTGAAAGATCAAAAACGGCAAAATCATTACCGTTGATCGTTGCAGTACCTACCTTTGAACCATCAACATAAAGTGACAAATTCTGGAATGCAGATGCTGGTGCTGAACCAATGTATTTCAATGTCAAAGCATCGAGATAAACTGATCGCTGTGAAACAGTGAGGGTATTCTGCCACACATTATAGTTAACTGTACCGGCATTGACTGAAGAATTTACGACAGATTGTGTACCGATAGTAACTCCTGCTGGGGTTCCGTTGTTTGCAATGTTCTGAGTTGAACCCATAACATTGACGTTAACCGCTGCGGTTGCGCCCGCGAGTGAAAGTGATGTCAAAGAAACACCAACTGTCTCACCTCCTTGACTTGATGCGATATCAGCTCTGACAGAAATTGTCATTGAACCGCTTACCGTAAAGAGTCCGTTTGGATTATTGAAGCTGACGACACCATTTGCAACTGTTGCTGCATCAGTGAGTCTGGTTGCACCATTATACAAGTACACGTTTACGAGTGTATTGTCTGATGATACGCCAGTTCTCTGAAGAACAACGCTATTTACCTGACCAGAGCCTGTAAAAACATACTGGGCAAGAAGAGCTGTTGCTGATGGCGATACGACTGTGCTGTTCACAGGTGATGTCGCTGCGAGAGCAACTGAAACGTTACCCGCTGGGGTAACTGTTCCTGTCGTTCCTGTTCCCGTTACCGGAGTAACTGAAACGCCACCCTGTGCGCTATTCACAAAAGCCATCGTCTTCGGACCAAAGTAACCAGCTGCTGGCGTAATGCCGTTTGCTGCTTGGTATTTTGCCAAAGCTGATTGCGTAAGTGTTCCAAAGTAACCTTCCGCTACGCCTGCTGGCATAGTGAGATCACCTTGAGCGATAAGAATATTCTGTAATGCAGTAACATCGTTACCAGTACTTCCGAGTGTAAGGTCGGTGGTAAAGGTGTATGCAGATGTACCTGATGTCATTGCTGGCATTGATGTCACCGGCGTACCTGAAAGGGTAGCTTCGACATTCGCAACTGTTCCTGCATCAGCTCCAAATGATTGGAGTAATGAGACGATTGCGCTTACCTGCGCTGATGTGAGAGCAGCTGCTTGCGCAACTGTCATCCCAACCATTGAAAGCACCATTGCCGCTGAAACAGCGGAAACTGCCAATGATTTTAAACTAAATTTTTTCATAAATGAATTTGTAATTTTTAACTTATGAGAAATCTTTCCCGCACTTAACTAATAAAAGCTAATAACTTTGGAAAGAAATTCTCGCGTTTTTCGCCAGTGAAACTTTGCAATCATTTTTACGTGACTGAAAGCAAAATAAAAAATTTCGACTAAAAACTTTTTATTTTTGGACCGACGATCGTCTCTCTTCCCATTGAAAATTCCGGAATGACCATCCGGGAAAATTCGGGATAACGCGCTGCCGACAAATTGCTCGCGCGACTTTTTCTACTATTCCTCTTTCTTATATTCTCAAACGCAATTTTTATTTTGAGAAAAATAAAAATTTATTTTCTTTTGTGAAAGAAAAAATGTGCGGATGAGTTCGACACAAGAAAGAGGATTAGCTGACATAAAACAAAACTGACTTTCTGTAATTTCCGAGTATTCAATTGTCAAAGTTCTCGACCACTGACAATGGGGCTTGAGCGAGCCCGAATCAGTATTTCTGTAATTGGCGATATTTTCATACCGCCGAAACTAGACGAACGCTTTGCGCCGCCTAGCTTGAGATACGAATAGCACTTTAAATAAAATGCAACTCGTGTCTCAAAGACCATTATATATCGCACCTGAAAAACAAGCAAAATATATAACTGTGGATAACTGAAAAAGATTGCAACTAATGACTTTCCAACTTTTTAATTAAAGTGAGAAACGCCTAGTTGCAACCTTTTAATCATGTAAACCACATGAAACGATACTCGCACAAAACAAATCAAAAAACAAGGGCAGCGCGCAAAGCGCGCCGCCCTTGTTTTTTAGTCTTTTATGCCAAAAAATATTTTGACCATCGTCTTTCCCCCTCTTTCTTGAGAACTCCTTTTCCAACCATACCGATCAATTCTCTTTGTATGGTTTTATCAGAGCAGTCCTTTATGTTTTTCGCAAAATCCTTTATTGTTAGCTTCGCTCCGCCTTTCAGCATTGAAATGATTATTTCCTGCCTGTTATTTTTGTCCTTTATAATTTTGTGGCTTACTTCATTTTTCACTAAAGAAATTTTTTGATTTTCAATATTTACTTGATTGTCCTTTACAACATTTTGTCTTTGAGAAAAATCGGAAATTTCAGTCGAAACTGGTGTTTTCTCAATTGATGGCTTCGCTTGATACGTTTGATCCGGAGTATAACTGTAATCGCCGTCAAACATTCCGTTTGGAAAAGCAATCTTCGCTGATGAATAATTTGAAGATGATTCTGTGAGGAAATTCAGTAATTTTTTCAATTCATCGCTGATAATCTGATGATTCATTTTTGAAATCATTTTTGCCGTTTCCGCAACGTCAAAAAGCACCGACATCTCGCAAAGCGCGCCTGAAAGATTTTTTTGATATGTTTCCTCGCCCCAAACTCTTTCGGACATAAGCAATGCATTTGAAAGCATGTTCGTCGCAATACTTCGAAGCTTTTCTCTCATTGGTTCGTTTTCATTCATGAGACCAGTAAGCAGATAGATGGCAGTAACTATCTTTTCTGTCTTTTTAAAAACAAAAAGACCGTATGAATCACCGGCAAAAAGAATATTAATATCTGCTTTTATTATCGGCTTATTTTGAGTATTCAAACTTACCGAATTGTTATTATTTTGATTTTCCATATTTTTTGTTTTTGTTAAAATGTCTTATAAAATAATAGTATTTTGTATATGTCCTTTTGCTAGTCCTTTATTATTTTTAAGGACAAAATAACGACTTAAGGACATTATATTATGTCCTATAGAATATGTCAAGTGAAAAATAGTGCCATAAAACGGGCGCAAAAAACATTCAAGATGCTTCATGAAAATAAGCTTTTATATTCTACATAAAATATTATTTAAAAAATCATATTTATTATATTTGCTTAATTTGATATACTAATGAAAATAATTATGGCTGCAAAACAAAAAGAGAAACCGGCTCGAAAAAACGACTCAAAAACAAGCTCGTGGGACAAAATAAAAAGTGAAACAAAACAAGGTATCATCGCAATCACATTCCTCGTTCTTTTCGTTATTTTTATTCTTTCGGCATTCGGCAAAGCCGGCATGGTTGGAGATCAGCTTTACTATTACCTCTCTGTGTTTCTCGGTATCGGCTATTATCTCATTCCCCTTTTCTTCCTCATGCTTTCCATTTCATTTTTCAAGGCTGAAGAAAAAGAGTTCAACAGAATCAAAATTATCGGCGGGCTTTTGTTTTTCGCCTCTGGACTTGGATTGATTGATCTTATCTCAAAAACATACTGGACTGCGGACGGAGGGTGGCTTGGACATATTATTTCCATTCCGTTGCTCAATCTTTTTGGTTTTTATGCGAGCGCAGTAATTCTCGTCGCTCTTATCGTTATTGCATGCCTTGTTGTCTTTGAAACTCGCGTAACGATTGAATCAATCCTCTTTTGGAAAAAGTGGCAGAAAAAAGATACCGAAGAAAATGCTGTCACTGATGTAAAAATTGCGGAAATAAAAGAAGAAAAGCCTGCCGAACCGAAAAAAATTGAGGAGGAAAAAACGGAGAAAAAGCCGAAGGGATTATTCGCTAAAAAAGAAGAAGACGAACTGAAAGTTTCCGACCGCGTCATACGAAATGCAAATTATGTTCCGCCTCCGCTTTCGCTTCTTGAGGATGACCGCGGAAGAATCGTTTCGGGCGACGTCAAAGCAAATGCGAATATTATAAAACGAACACTGCAGAATTTCGGCATTGATGTCGAGATGGATGAAGTTTCGATCGGTCCTTCGGTCACCCGCTATGCATTGAAACCGGCCGAAGGTGTAAAAATTTCACGCATCTTGGGACTTCAAAATGATCTTTCGCTCGCGCTTGCCGCCCACCCGCTCCGCATTGAAGCACCGATCCCGGGTAAGTCGCTTGTCGGCATTGAAATACCAAACTCGGTCAAATCAACCGTGGGACTCGCATCACTCATCGGCTCAGAAGAATTTCAAAAATCTGCTAAACCACTTCTTATCACACTTGGAAAAGGTATCTCAGGAAAATCGCATTATGCGGATCTGGCAAAAATGCCCCATGTCTTGGTCGCCGGAGCGACGGGCTCCGGAAAATCCGTCACTATTCATACCATCATTACCTCATTGCTGTATCGCAATTCTCCGGAAAATTTACGATTTATCATGATTGATCCGAAGCGTGTCGAACTTACTCTGTATAATAAAATTCCCCATCTTTTGACACCGGTCATTACCGATGCGAAAAAAACTATTCTCGCGCTCAAGTGGGCGACAAAAGAAATGGATCGCAGATACGACGTTCTTGAATCAAAAGCGGTCAAAGATATTGATTCATATCATAAAAATATTCTCGCTCCTGCGATAAAAAAGATTGAGGATTTGAAGAAAAATGGTACATATAATCCTGAAAAAAATCCCATTCCTGAGCCGATGCCTTTTATCGTTGTCGTCATAGATGAGCTTGCTGATATCATGATGGCATATCCGCGGGAGCTTGAAGCAGGTATCGTCCGTCTTGCACAGATGAGCCGGGCTGTCGGTATTCATCTGATACTTTCAACACAAAGACCGTCGGTCAATGTCATCACCGGTATCATCAAGGCAAATATTCCGTCGAGAATTGCTCTCCAAGTTGTTTCTCAGATAGATTCGCGGACCATTTTGGACACCACTGGCGCGGAAAAATTGCTTGGTGCCGGAGACATGCTTTACCTCGGAGGCGAAAGTTCAAAACCGATCAGAATCCAATCTGCGTTCATTTCAGAAAAAGAAGTAAAAGATGTCGTCAAGTACCTCGCAAATTCATATCAGGATGAGCTTATTGGCGGAGAAATAGATCTGGGGGTGGTTGCAGCTGGCGGTGAAAGTGATGCTATCGACGGTTCTTTTGATGATGAAGATGATGATGAACTTTACAGCCAAGCAAAAGAAGAGGTTACGAAAGCGGGAAAAGCTTCCACATCATACTTGCAGAGAAAACTACGCGTTGGCTACGCACGCGCCGCACGATTGGTGGACTTGCTTGAACAGCGCGGTGTAATCGGTCCGGGCGATGGCGCCAAACCGCGCGAGGTCATTGGAGGAACTGCGGACAAAACGCCAAAAACAGATGCGGAAGCTTGGAGCGGAAGAATTGCATGAAGATGGAGACTATATATAGTCATGACCGAACGCTATCAAACAAGAAAAAATATCCGCATAATTATTATTGTCCTTTTGGTATTGCTGGTCGTTGGCTATACATTCTATGAAGTGAGCAAAATTATTTCCGGACCGAATATAACCGTCTATTCCCCCAAAAATGGCGAAACGGTATCGACTTCAACGATTCTTATATCGGGAATAGCAAAAAACATAAACTCCATCAGTCTCGATGACCGGAAAATATTCGTTGATGAAAAAGGAGATTTCAGCGAGGAGCTTCTTCTCTTCCCCGGCTATAATGTGATAGCTCTCAAAGCAAGCGATGCATTTGGAAGCGAAACGGAAAAAATATTAGAGGTTGTTTATAAATAATATGATATAATTTCTGCACTATGAAAAAAATAAAAGCGAAAAAAGTTGAAACTGAAGAAGCAATGGGGACGGAAGAAGTTTCTGCAAAACACAGCGCGCATTCGATCGAAAGTGCGATCAAAGCCATTCAGACAAAGTTCGGCGATGAAGCTATCATGATGCTCGGCGAGAAACCGAGAGTCAATGTTAATGTCATTCCAACAGGATCTATCGGACTCGATGCGGCGCTTGGCGTCGGTGGGCTTCCCCGCGGAAGAATCGTTGAGATATTCGGGCCTGAATCATCAGGCAAAACAACGCTCGCACTCCATGTTGTCGCTGAAGCCCAGAAAATGGGCGGTGCCGCTGCATATATTGATGCCGAACACGCAATGGATCCTGAATATGCAAAAAAACTCGGCGTGAAGATCGACCAGCTTCTGATTTCCCAGCCAGATACTGGCGAACAGGCACTTGATATCGTGGACTCTCTCGTGCGAAGCGGATCAATGGATGTTATTGTCATAGACAGCGTCGCCGCACTTACTCCAAAAGACGAAATCGAAGGCGATATGGGTGCATATCATGTCGGCAAACAGGCACGGCTCATGTCCCAAGCTTTGCGCAAACTCACGGCAATCGTCGCAAAATCAAAAACAGTTGTCATCTTCATCAACCAAATCCGCATGCAGATCGGCGTAATGTTCGGCAATCCGGAAACAACGCCAGGAGGAAAAGCATTGAAATTTTATACTTCAGTGAGACTTGATATCCGCAGAATTGCACAAATAAAGAAGGGTGAAGAAATTATGGGCGGACGCGTGCGGGTCAAGGTCGTCAAAAATAAAGTTGCGGCGCCGTTCAAGCAGACAGAATTCGATTTGATGTATAACGAGGGTATTTCAAAAGAAGGCGAAATGCTGGCGCTCGGAGAAAAAATGGATATTATCAAGAAATCCGGCTCATCATATGAATACAACGGTGAAAAAATCGGCCGAGGATATGATAGTGCCCGCACCTATTTGAAAGAAAATCCGAAAGTCGCCAATGAAATATTAAAAGTTATAAGAGCAAAGCTAAAAGAAATATAATATGAAACAACTTGGATGGATATTTCTCATCATACTCGGTGTCGTCATGATCTATGATCCAAAAATCAATTTTACTTTTTCGCTTTCCGAACTTCTTCTTGTCGTCGGTATTTTGGGATTGATCAAAAGCTTGTTTAGTAATTAGTTAAAAAAGGGCGGCTCGCTTCGCGAGCCGCCCTTTTGTATTCAAATTTATTTCCCTGCTCGCGAAACATATTGTCCGTCCTCGGTATTCACCGTGACAACTTCGCCTTCGGTAATAAACATCGGAGCGTTGATAATAGCACCGGACTCAAGCGTAATTTGCTTCGTCGCATTGCCGGAGGTATTTCCCTTCACTGCCGGAGCTGCCTCAGTTACTTTAAGGTCAACTTTAATTGGCAAGTGCACGCCGATGACTTTTTCATCATAAATCATGGTCTCCACGATGGAATTCGCCTTCATGAATTTTGCCGGCATACCAATGACTTCTTCTTCAAGCTTGAAACGGTTCGCGGGATTTTTTGGATCACAAAACCACAGCTCGCCTTTGTTGTCTTTGTATAAAAATTTCGCGTCTTTGTATTCGATATCAGCTTCTTCCACGCGCTCGGACTGATGGAATGAAATTTCCACCACTTTGCCGGTAATGATATTTTTCAGTTTGGCGACATTGACCGCTTTGTAGCCACCTTTTGAACCAGTTTTGCTGGTCAAAACTTCGCACGGCTGACCATCGTAAATGATCGTCTTTCTCGGAGTGATTTCGTTGTAGTTAAGCGTTGCCATAAGCAAGAACTATTTTGCAACAAATGGAAGGAGTGCCATAAATCTGGCTCGTTTGACGGCTTGAGAAAGCTGTCGCTGACTCTTTGCATTCACAAAAGTTTTCTTTTTGCCCTGAATACGCGCATGCGGATTGAGAAATTGCTTGAGGAGCGCAATATCCTTGTAATCCACGTATTTGATATTATTTTGCGAAAAAAAGCACTGTTTCATATTTGAAGCTCGATACTACTATAATTTATTATTTATTGCAACTAAAACGGAATATCGTCCGGATTGATCTCCTCTGAAGGATATTCGATGGTATCCATCTCCGGCATTTTTCCTTTTGCGGGAGCTTCCGTATTTGTCAATGTTGAACTTCCTGAAAATGTTCCTCCCTTTGCGCTCGGACCAAATTGGAAATTTTCAAGGATAATTTCCGAACGATATTTCTTCACGCCGTCTTTGTCATCCCAGGATCTGTTGGCAATTCTTCCTTCGACAAAAATACTGTTTCCTTTTTTTAAATATTGAGTAATGACTTCCGCCTGTTTGCCGAACGCAACGACATTATGAAATGTTACATCTTCCTGCTTTGCACCGTTTTTATCTTTCCATGTCCTGTTCGTCGCCACGGCAAAGGAAGCGACTTTCGTGCCGCTTGGTAGCGATTTTAATTCCGGATCCCTTGTTAAATTTCCGAACAAAAATGCTTTGTTGATGTTCATAACAACAGTATACTATATTTCCTCTTTTGAGATAAGAGCGTCGATCCCCGCGTCGATTTCTTCGGCAGATGCGGAGGTTTCTGCAACTTTTTCGATTTTTTCCGCTTTTGCAGGAATTTTTATCTTTGCTTCTTTATCGGAAAATACGGTGATTTTCGGGGAATACATGGTGTTTTCTCTAACGGTTTTGACAACAATGAATCGGAGAATATTTTCATCCGCTTTCATTTTCTCGTCAATTTTGATAACATCTCCACCTTCGGACAATTCAAATTTGATGAAGCCGAAATATGCTTTGTCGTATGTTTTATAAACTCCGCCGGTAGCTTTTTTAATAGGGTATGCGAGCGGTCGAAGTGCCGGTGTTTCTTCGGAAATAATAATGGCGTTTTCTTTCGCCAAATATTCCTTCACTTTCGCGACTTCTTTTGGAATATTTTCTTCGGCGACAGAGGAAATAATGTGATATCCGATTTCGTATATCTTCTCTCCGCTTACTTTTGGCGCTCCTGCTTTTTTACTCATAGAAATAGAGATTAGCACATTATTTTGCCGGATGCAATCAGAATTTCAGCACTTCCAAAAACTCTTTTTTGTCTTTGAATTTGCCGACGATGGCGAGGTTCAGTCCTTCATTTTTGAATATTCGCTCAGCGACGAATTTTATTTCTTCCGCTGTCACCGCTTTTATTTCCTTTACGATATCTTCCGGAGTTTTTATTTTTTCTTTCAGTATTTCCTGTCCGCCGTAAAAATTGGCGACTGCATCGGACGATTCAAGTCCGAGATTCATCCTTCCGATCAAATACTGTTTGACTTTGTCGAGCTCGTCTTTTTTTACAAGTTCAGTTTTTAATTTTTTCAGCTCCGAAAGGATTGCACTGATTCCCTCTTTAACTCTCGTGCTGTCGACTCCCGCCGAAACTGAAAACACGCCGTGATCGGTAAAGACATCATTGTCAGCAGAAACATAATAACAAATCCCCAGCTCTTCGCGCATTTTCTGGAACAAGCGTCCGGACATGCCAGAAAGAATACCGTCAAGAACGCGGATAATCGGATTGTATCTGTTATAGACGTCAAAAGACCTGCTGCCAACAATAATATGCGTTTGATCGGTGTCTTTGTAAAAAACGACTGCCTCTGGTGCCACTTGCGATTCAATCACTTTTCTTTTTCCTTCTTTTTTCCAAGTGCCGGCATCTTTGAAAATCTTTGAAATTTTCTGGATAATTTCTTTTTCATGTATCTTGCCGGAGATGATAATGGTTGTCGCCGATGCAACATAATGCTTGTTGCGGTAATCGATAAAATCCGTCCGCGCCATCTTGTGAATATTATTTTTTAATCCGGCCACTGGCCATCCTGCCGGTTGATCGCCATAGAGAAGTTTGAAAAATTCTTTAATAGCGATGCTTCGCGGCGAATCGTTATACATGTTGATCTCTTCAATGATCACTCCCTTTTCTTTTTCGATTTCTTTTTCCGGAAAAATCGGATTCAAATACAAGTCCGAAACCACGTCAATAATTTTATCGGTGTTTTTATAATCCGCTTTTGCATAATATCCGGTGTATTCATGCGAGGTGAACGCATTGTAGACAGATCCGATGCCGTCAAGCTCCCGACTGATGTCTCCCGCCGTCGGCCGTTTCGTCGTTCCTTTGAAACACATGTGCTCAAGAAAATGCGATATGCCGTTATTTTCTTTATTTTCATATTTCGATCCAGCTTCGACAAGCACGAGCACCGTCACGGTCGGGTTGCTCTTCATTGGTACGGTAATAATTCGCAGACCATTTTTCAAAACTTTTTTCGTGTATTGCATATTAAAGTGCTTTTTTGAAATGCTTTGTTAAATCTTCGATTTTCACCCGTTCTTGATTCCCTGTGTCTCTATCCCGCACGGTCACGCAGTTATCTTTTTCAATTGTCTCGAAATCCACCGTCACGCAGTATGGCGTACCGATCTCATCCTGCCGGCGGTATCGTTTGCCAATATTGCCATTATCATCGAACATGACTGCGCCAAATTCTTTTTTTAAACTCAAATACACTTCCCGTGCTTTTTTTACAAGCTCCGGCTTATTTTTCAAAAGCGGAAAGACGGCAATCTTCACCGGTGCAAGCGCCGGCTTGAATTTCATGAATATTCTTTTTTCTCCGCCAAGCTCATCCTCGGTATATGCTTCGCAGATAACAGCAAGAATACTCCGATCTACGCCGAATGTCGGCTCGACGCAGTGCGGTGTAAAGCGCTCTTTTGTTTCTTCATCGAGATAATTGAGCTCGACTCCGCTTGCTTCTGAGTGGTTCTTCAAATCAAAATCTGTTCGATACGCCAAACCATAAAGCTCGTTGAGACCAAATGGAAAATCATATTCGAAATCAATCGTTCTCTTTGAATAATGCGCCAATTTTTCCGCAGGAACTTCAAGCTCATGAATATGATTTTTCGGCAGGCCAAGCGATTCCATCCATGTCCACATTTCGCCTCTCCAATATTCAAAAACTTTTTTCCAATTCTCCCCTTTCAGAAAATATTCGATTTCCATCTGTTCGAACTCGCGCGAGCGGAACGTAAAATCTCTGGGCGCAATTTCATTTCTGAACGCTTTGCCGATCTGCGCCAGACCAAACGGGAGTTTCGGATGGAAACTGTCGAGAACATTTTTATAATTTACAAACATACCCTGCGCGGTCTCCGGCCTCAAATATGAAATTGATTCGTCATTTGCGACAGGTCCCACGTGTGTTTGAAACATCATGTTGAACTGGCGCGCTTCGCCAAGCTCGCCGCCGCATTCCGGACATTTCTTGTCATTTTCAAGCTGGTCCGCACGAAAACGCTTTTTGCACTTCTTGCATTCAACGAGCGGATCGGAAAACGTGGCAACGTGCCCTGACGCTTTCCAGACTTTTTGATTCATCAAAATCGCCGCGTCAATACCATACATATCCTCGCGATCAGTCACGAATGTTTTCCACCACAGATTTTTAATATTATTTTTCAGCGTAATACCGAGCGGGCCGTAATCCCATGTGCCGGCAAGCCCGCCGTAGATTTCCGATCCTGGATAGACAAATCCCCTCCTTTTGCAAAGAGAAATGATTTCTTCCATCCTTTTGTTTGATTCGTTTTTTGCCATTTATCTAATCTACTCCAAAATGAATTATTTTTCCAGCCTATTTTATTGCGCCACGATTCCGATACCATCCTGATACGCGGGATCGGACGTGATATCGGTCGTTACCGGCGGCTGCGTTGCATTCAGGTTTTCTCCGGAAAAGGTATCCGTGCCGGTCAAGGTCGCATCGTTTACCAGAGTCATGATGGAACCGACTTCTGTAATGCTCGGAATGACTGCGACTTGGAAAGAAACTTGTCTCGGTGAAGAATTGACTCCGGTATTTGCCGCCATAGTGCCGATATTCCAAACGACCTGACCGCTCGCCTGATCGTAATTGATTTGTTCGCTTGACGGGCTTGTGAATCCGGTCCAGATAACACCCGGAGCGAGCGCGGCGGTAACTTTTGCATTGTTCACATTGTTGAAAGAATTTGTCGCGGTCAAAGTAACGGTGTATGTAGTTGTGCTATCGACTTGCGGCGGAAATGGTCCGCTATTTTCAAATGGTCCAACTGTTCTGAATCCTTGGGAAAGAAGATTAATGCCAGATGATATTTTCAAAACGGTTTCGCCGGAATACAGCGTTTGCACCGTATTGTTGCCGCCTGCTGGTGTGCCGGTAACAGTAATGTCCATGGCAATCTGCGAATTGGCGAACGGTATACTCGGATTCAAAGAAGGAAGAAGTGTTGAAAAATCAAATGTCATCGTGCCTTGATCAGACGGATTGACGGTCTCAAGATCGGAAATTTCGGTTTTGTCGAAAGTGATGGAGTTATCCGATGAATTATAGAATCCATTATCCACATTGACCGACTGCTCATCGAGCGCTTGCCCAGTAAATTTTACATTGACGCTCATGTCGTTTATCTGCTGAGGTAAATTGTTTTGCCACGCAATAGCCACGCTATTTTTATCGCCAATATCGATTGGAATCGGACTGTTCGAATTCTGATTGACAGAGACAGTGACTCCGACTGACGGTTTTTTGACAGAAACGTCCATCGAGTAAACCGCAAACGGTGTCGCTACATCAGTATTGTCTGATGTCGGAGTGCCGACAGTAAATTTCAAAACCTGCTCGTCGCCATTTTGACCGTTTATAGAACCGGTAATGTTAATCGTCCTTTGTGCTCCGGGTGCAAGATCTCCAATGGCAAAAACATCATTGTTTAAAGATGTTGGCGCCGGATTGGCGGAAGTAAAATTAAATCCGAACGGATAATCTACTTTCAAAATCATTCCCTTGACCGTTGTCAAAGAATTCGAAGTGATGTTGACTGAAAAACTCGTCTGCTGATTTGCATTGACTTCGGAATCTCCGGTGACGGCGATATTGACCGGCGAAGAACTGATGACAAGATTGTAATCTTTTTCTTTGGTGAAAACGGCATTTGAACCGGCAATGTTGTATTGAATCGTTATTTTTATAACTTCGGGAGTATTTTCTTGTCCATACATGGCAGCTTTTACAATCTGATCGATATTTTTGCCCGCATCAATCGTCCCGATCGTCTGCGTATATCGGGGCAAGGCAACCGATGAATCATTCGGGTCGCGCGTGTCGTCCGGATATTCAACCAATAAGCTGACATTATTGAGCGCCACAGCATTGTTATTTTCTACTTTGATATCAAGCGGAAAAGCCTCCCCGCCGGAAACTGATACCGGACCGCTGACAAGAATGGCAATATTGTCTCCCGACACGGTATTTGATCCGCCGAAAAATTCATAGAATGCAAATCCTGCGGCAATGATGAAAAAAATAAGCGCTCCGATGAAAATTTTGGTGAAAGGGATATGAATCATGTCCGACGGCTTTTCTTCATCATCTGACCATGCGGAAGAAATGTTTTTCGCCACGGGCTCGCTTGAAAGTGAGTGCCTTTTTTTGAAAAACACATTGTCTGCATTCCTTGAATACAATGTGTCCTCGAGCTCTTCTATTTTATTTTTTTTCTCCTGCGGCTCTTCCATACTCGTGCAAGATATTATACCACAACGGGATGGCAAAATTACAGATTTGTATTGTTCAGGGCTTCGTTTATTTGATACAGTGCGATTCTCATTTTTTCATTTACTTCAGCGAGAAACTCTTCCGACAACGCATCATCTGAGACAAACGGCGACAAATCCGAAGACTCTTTCAAATATCCAAGATGATGCAGTACGCGGAGTACGGTCAATATTTCCAAATTTTTCAACTGCTTAACTGAAAGTTGCTGTTCCGCCAAAAAAATAAAAAACGAATCGATGCAATTGAAAAGGATTTCGTTCTTTTCTTCGCCAGCAAGCAGGCGGAGAAGCAGGGAAAAAATATTTTTTGCAATGGAAAGTTTCTCCGGATTTTTCAAAAAAGTACTCCGGCATATCGTCTCCGCGCTCGTTACGCGCCAGATTTCTTTGCCGCGGACGGCAGAAAGAGAAATAACGGAAAAATCTTCCAGATGACCTTTGAGTTTTGATTTGTCGAGCCGCACACCTTGCGCGCTCGCCCTGATGAATCCGAGATCTTTGGTCAAAAGAAAATATATCTTATTCGCCTCGCCGTGCGGCAGACTTTTTATAATAATGGCTCTCGTGGTGTAGATATGGTGCACAATATTTTTTACCTATGCCACAATAGCATCTCCTTGTATCTTTTCTATTTCCATCTTCACAAGTCCATCTATTTCGGGTATTGATGACAGCTCTTCATATGTGGCTTTTAATTGGGAAAATTCATCAAACTTTTTAGCGAAATAAAGCGTGCGAAATTCAATAAGATTTCTTCCAAGTTTTTGCAAAGTTTCGTCTTTTGTTTGTTCGCATGCTTTGATAGCAAGCTGAAGAGCGTTTTTAAAATCGACAAAATCATGCATGTTTGGAAGTTCTTTTGCATCAAAATGCTGATTCAGTTTACCAAATTCTTCAAGGGCAATATTCGCTCGTGACAATTTTTTTGCGACAGCACTCCATTCGGGCGTAACTGGTCTTTCCAATGTTGCATTATAATTTTCAAAATTCATATATTTTTGATTATTTGATTGCCAATAAAATTGTTATATTTTCAAATGCAATTCTACTACCATTTTCCGTTTTTTCAAAACTGATTTTTTTCAATCCGGCAGCTTTTGAAATATCCTCCTCAAATTTTTTAATCAAATTTTTGCCCGTCTCATCAGCTTCAACCGCCAAGCTCACGATATCTCCCGGATTGAGTTTGTTATTTTTTCTCAATTCTTGGATCGCCCGGATAATATCGCGCATCATTCCCTCCTCTTTTAATTCAGTTGTCATATTCAAATCAAGCTCGACATCTCCTGTGATATCCGTACCAAAAATAATTTCTTTGACATTGATTTCATCTTGAATGAGTTCAAGATACTTCTCATTATTTTTTAATTTTTCATTTTTGACTTTCAAACTTGAAAGCGGCTGGCGGACTTTTATTCCGGCTTTTGCCCTTGCTTCAAGCCCTAAAGAAACAGTGCTTCTGACTTCTTTCATATTTTCCAGAATTTTTATTTCTTCCTCGGTCAATTCACTGAGCAAATATTCCGGCCAATTTTCCAAATGCACGCTTTCTTTTTCAAGCCCACCGGTGATTTTCAAATACAAATCTTCGGCGATAAATGGCATGGACGGCGCAAGAAGCTTGGAAAATTCCAGAATAATTGTCCGCGTTGTCTGCATAGCGGAATTTTTATCTTCCGCATCTTCGGATTTGAACCTGTCCCGGGATCTTCTCAAAAACCACGTGGAAATATCATCGACAAAATCCGCGATCGGCCGCGTAGCACGATCAAGCTCATACGCATCCGTCGCTTTCGTGATTTGAAACGCCGTTTCTTTCAGTCTGGCAAGAATCCAAATATCGAGAATATTCTTTGACTCGACTTTTTTGCTGAAATCCGCATCAAAACCAGCATACATTTCAAAAAATGAGTAGACATTGGAAAACCGCATGATGACTTTTTTCAAAACTTCATCAACCCCCTTGTCGGAAAATTTTAAATCCTCTGCATGGACCGCGGGAGAAGACAGCAGATAATATCTGATGGCATCAGCACTATATTTGTCAGCGAGAAGCACCGGGTCGGTATAATTTTTCAATTTTTTCGCCATTTTCAAACCATCCTCGGCAAGAACAATGCCGTTGGCAATAACGCTTTTGTATGATGCTTCGCCAAAAAGTGCAACGGAAACGACAAGCATGGAGTAGAACCATCCTCGCGTCTGGTCAATCCCTTCTGCAATAAAATCTGCCGGAAAACCAAGATGTTTTTTCGGATCAAATCTATCCAGATTTTCAAATGGATAGTGCATTTCGCCGTATGGCATCGATCCGGATTCAAACCAGCAATCAAACACTTCCGGAATTCTCTTCATAATATCGTCACATTTGCATTTCAGTGTGACCTCATCAATAAATGGGCGGTGCAAATCGAGCTCATAATTACGATTGTGCGGAATGGGTGCAAAAGAAAGCTCGCGAATCTCGGAATTTTCTATGAAATTGAGTTTTGTTCGGGTTCTCACAGTCTGTTTTTGATCAAGTCCTGCCGCGCCGGAAAAGAGAAGCCAGATTGGCGTATTGTGGCTGATAATCAGAATGTGTTTCCCTTCATGTTTGCCGTTAATTTCATATAAAAATTCCGTCATTCTGTTTTTAACCGTCGTATAATTTTCCCCGCCTTCCGGTGTTTTCCAGAATTTCTCAAATCGCGAGCCGAAAAATGCCTGATACTCCGAGTCCGGCTTTCCGTCAAGTATTCCGCCGAAAAGTTCATGCAATCGCTCATCATAAATAATTTTATCTTTCGGAAAACCAATTTTTTCAGCGATAATCTCCGCGGTCTCTTTAGTGCGCATGAATGGCGAACAATAGATGGCATCAATTTTCTTTCCCTTCAGATTTTGTGCAGCAACAACTGCGTGTTCCCTGCCATTTTCTGTCAGATGATTGATTGCCTTTGGATTTGAGCTTAAAATTTTCAGCACATTGCTTTCCGCTTCGCCGTGACGAACAACGAGAAAAGTATTATTTCTCGTCGTATGTTTTTTGATCTCATCCACCGAACCAATGAATTCGGTTTCTTTACATTTTTCATTCTGACATCGCCAGACTGGCATCGGTGCCCCCCAGAAACGGCTGCGTGAGATCGCCCAATCCGGCGCGGATTCGAGAAGTTTGCCGAAACGTCCTTCGCCCAAATCATTCGGCACCCACGTGATCTTTTTATTCACCTCGATCAGCTTGTCTTTGAATTTTGCGATCTCGACGAACCATGAGCTTGCCGCGTAGTTGAGAAGCGGTGTATCACACCGATAGCAATGCGGATACGAGTGGGTGAATTTTTCTTTCGCAAAAAGCGTCCCCTTGCCTGCGAGGAATTTGATAATCTCGATATCGGCTGCCTGCGGATTCTCGATCGGTTTGACTTTTTGACCGGCAAAATCCTTCACCTCTTTTTTGAATGTGCCGTCCATGCCGACATGCTGGATGAACGGAAGCTTTTTTTCTTTCCCGAGCTTCATATCGTCCTCGCCGAATGCCGGCGCAATATGCACAATGCCAGTACCATCCGTTATGGTCACGAAATCCGCACCATATACTTTCCAACCGTTTTCCTTGTCCTTGATGTCAACATTTTTGTAATAATCAAACAGCGGTTTGTAGGAAAGTCCAATAAGTGCCGTACCAGGAATTTTTTCTAATTCTTCGTATTTTTCTTTTACAACACTGAGTCGAGACTCAGCTAAAATAAATTTCTCGTTGCCGATTTTTATTTTCACATAATCAATATCCGGATTGACCGCAAGCGCGACGTTGCCGGGCAATGTCCACGGCGTCGTCGTCCATGCGAGAAAATACGTGCCGGGTTCATCAATCATTTCAAATTTGCCGACGACCGAAATATCCGTGATATCTTTGTATCCCTGGTTCACTTCATTGTTGGAAAGCGTTGTTCCGCAGTGCGGGCAGAGATGCATCGCTTTGAAACCTTCGTACACCAGACCTTTTTTGTGAAGCTCCTTGAATATCCACCAGACCGTCTCGGTAAATGTTGGGTTCATCGTCCGGTAATCATTTTCCATATCGACAAAACGGCCCATGCGCGGAATGACTAGTTTCCAGTCATCGGCGTACATCATCACTTTTTCCCGCGCCAGATCGTTGAATTTTTCTATGCCAAAATCCTCAATGTCTTTTTTCGACTTCAAGCCAAGATCCTTTTCGACTAGGTTTTCTATTGGCAATCCGTGGCAATCCCAGCCCCATCGGCGCGGCACATGCTTACCGTTCATCGTCTGGTATCTGCCGACATAATCCTTCATCGTGCCGGCGAGAATATGCCCGTAATGCGGAAGACCGCTCGCAAACGGCGGACCATCGTAAAATATGAACTCACCTTTCGGATGCTTTTCGCTGTCCAAACTTTTTTTGAAGATATCCTTTTCCTGCCAAAACTGCAGTATTTCCTCTTCTCGTTCGGCAATTTTGCTCTTTGTTACTGGTTTTTTCTCTTCTTTTTCAGCCATATATTTGAGTTCTCATTGTAGCAATTTTTGAGAAAAGAAAAAGGGCAGTACAAAGTGTACCGCCCTTCATAATTATGCGTTCTTACGGAAAGAGTTCCTCGACTTTTTTTCTCAAATTTTCGAAGAATTCTTTCTTAGATTTAGAGAACTTTTCCTCTGCTTCCTCAAGGCTTTCCTGTAATTCCTTGTTTTGTTTTTGAAGATCTCTAAGCTCCTCTTTTATCCGTTCTTCTTCCTCAATGGCCTCTTTCTTTTTCCAGATTTCAAAATCCTCGATGCAACTGGACAGATTATTGTCGCATTTCGGATCACCACAAGTAACGCCATTTTTGCTATCGATCATTCCCGCTGTTTTGCAGACAAAACAGTTTGTTAACCTTTTCATTTGAAACTCCTCAAGAGTTGATGGTACAACTGAACTAAATAGAATTCTATTCCTTCTTATTAAAAAAGCAATAGTATTTTTACATTCTTTCAGGTGCCTGAATCCCCAACAAATTCAATCCATTTTTGACCACAATGGAAAATGCTTCCGTCAGTGCGACTTTGTACGGCGAGAGAGCGTCTTTTTCATCCACAATTTTATTTTTCGCATAAAAAGCATTGAATGACGATGCAAGCTCGATCAAATATGTCGCGATGTAGTGTGGCGAATATTCACTTCCCGCTCGTTCCACCACTTCTGGAAATCGATACAATATTTTTTCCAGCTCCGTTATTTCTTTTTTCTCTCCGGATTTTATTTTCACATTTCCTTTTATCTTTGCATCTTTCGCTTTTCGTAAAATAGATTTTGCACGAGCATACGAATATTGCAGGTACGGTCCCGAGTCGCCTTCAAACGAAAGTGATTTGTCAAAATCGAAAATAATATCTTTGCCATTGACTTGTTTGAGAATGGAATATTTTATCGCTCCGACCGCAATCTGTTCCGCAATTTCTTTTTTCTCGTTGTCAGTCAATTCCCGGCCTGACATTTTTTCTAAAACCTTTTTTTCCGTATCAGAAATCAACAAGGTCGCCGTAACAACCTGCCCGGTTCTCGAAGACATTTTTCCGGTTGAGAGACTCAGAAAACCATTGGTAACTACCTGAGTATTTTCCGCAAGTTCCGGATAGATCAGACCCAAAGCTTTCAGCATCACTTTTGCATATTCTTTCTGCTCATTACCGGTCACGATGATTGATTTGTCGTAATGATAATATTCATATTTCTTTTTCGCCAGACCAAGGTCTTTTGCTTCGTATGTCGGGATTCCCTCGGAATTGATGAACACGCGCGTATGCAAGCCATAATTTTCTCCTTTGAAAATAATTGAATTATTGTCGCCTTTTTCAAAAACTTTACCGATATTTTTCTTTACAATTTCTTTCCCGAGCTCTTGTGTCTCACTTTCAAAAAATAAATGGTCGAATTTCGTTCCTAATACTTTATAAATCGTATCAAAATATTCCAGACTCCATCTTCGTCCCATATTATAAAGATGATTCACTTTAGTGTTTGAGCGATTATAGATCAATTTATTGAGATCAGCCAATTGGACTTTCCAGTTATCAATACCGGATCCCGGTTCTTGTGCCCCAGCGGCGTAGGCCTTTCCCAAAAAAGCAGCACGTAGTGCAAGTGAATCTTTTTCAGTTGGTATTATTTCCTTATTAAGTTCAAGGAGACGCATGCCATAAATAGCCTTTGCTATATGCAGACCGAGATCGCCTTGGTAGCAGACACGTTTGACTTTCGCTCCGCTTGCTTCAAGAATTCTTGAGACTGATTCACCAATTGAGTTCGGCACTAGATGACCAATATGAAATTCTTTAAAAGGATTCGGGTCAGTATATTCAATGATGGTTTTCTGACCTTTCAAATTTTTATTCGCACCAAATTTTTCCTTTTCTTTCAAAATTTCCGCGATGCTTTTTATAAAATAGCCATCAGATAAATAAAAATTGATAAATCCCGGACCGGCAACTTCCACTTTTGAAACTTCTTTCGGCAGATTTTTATTTATTTCCGCAACGATTTTCTCTGCAAGTACTCTAGGGTTTTGTGTCTCTTGTTTTGCCAGTACCATTGCAATATTCGTCGAATAATCCCCATGTGTTAATTCATCCGGATGTTCCAAAGTTATTTTTACATCAGTAATATTTATATTGAGTTTTTTCAACGTCGTCTGTATTGATTTTTCAAGTATTTCGCGAATCATGCCTATAATACTAGCATAAAATCATGGTATAATTCCATTAGCATGGACAACAAACCAAAAATAACTGCGAAGGATTTCTTTCTTTATTTGGCAATAGTGATCGGGCTCTATGTCAGCACCGTCAGTTTCCTTGCACTCGCATTTGCAATTATTAATAAACTTTTGCCGCTCGCTAACGAATACACAGCAGGTTTTGACGGCACAATCAGAACTTCTATTGCGACACTCATAATCTTTTTCCCCGCGCTTCTTTATACTTCGCACCTCACGTTTCAAGATTTGAAAGCGCACCCTGAGAAAAAGGAAATCTGGATCAGAAAATGGATGATTTATCTGACACTTTTTGTGGCCGGATTAACCATCGCTATTGATCTAGTAACTTTGATTTATCAATTTCTCGGTGCGGAAGATTTGACGCTCCGATTTCTGCTGAAAGTTTTCTTGGTATTCGGTTCTGCTGGTATGGCATTTAGATTGTGTTTTTATGAACTCAAAAGAAATGTCGCGGAATATTCAAAAATAATGAAACTTCGTATTTGGCTCATGGCTATCGTCAGAGTTTCGGCAATCGTTATCGGTATCATTCTCATCGGTTCGCCTGCATTCCAGAGAGCAAAAATGTTTGATGACCAGAGGGTAAGTGATTTGGAAAGTATTCAAAATCAAATCGTGTATACGCAATGGCAAAATAAAGGCACCGTACCGGAAAATTTATCTGTGTTGAATGATCCTATCAGCGGATTCACTGTTCCAACAGATCCTGAAACCGGCGCATCATACGAATACAGCAAAATTTCAAGCAGTAGCTTTGAGCTCTGCGCAACATTTGAAACAGTAGCAAGTACAAGCACGGAAAATGAAAATGTTCCTGTACCGACACTTTATCCAGACCCAACCACAAACCAAAACTGGCAACATGGCATCGGAAATGTCTGCTTCACAAGAAATATAGATCCAAGTTTGTATAAAATTATTTCGCCAGAAAAATAAAAACGGAGTGTTTAGATCCGTTTTTTATTTTAATCTATATATAGACCAGATAGCCCAAAGTCCGATTCCAATAAAAGCAGTCAGAAAAACATAAAGAAGTGGATCCGTACTTATGGTATAAATCGTCCATGTTGTAAACATGTGAACCTCCGTTATTTTTTGAACTTCCTATTTCGATATTACACCTACCAAAAATATTGTCAAAACTATTTTTTGAAAAATTCTGTAGCACTTTTACCGGCAACATATCCCGTCGTCCAGCAAAGTTGGAGTGAATAGCCGCCACTCGGACGATCAAAATCTAAAATATCGCCAACAAGAAATAAATTCTCAAAAAGTTTTGATTGCATATGCTTGAAATCTACTTCTTCTAAATCTACTCCTCCACTTGAAATAATCGCCTTATCATAGCCGAGTAATTTTTCCACCATGAATTCAAATTTCTTAAATTTATCCACGATCGCCATCCGTTCTGCCCGCTTCACCTCATTGGCGAACCATTCGCCGTCCATTCCCATAGTTTCAAGAATTTTCGCATAGACTTTTTCCGGCACTTCTTTAAACACAAGATTTTTAATTTTCTTTTTCGGATTTGCTTCAAATATTTTGATCATGTTTTCATGCATGACATCGAGCCCGACACCGGGAAAGAAATCAATCGCTACTTTTACCGCTTTTGCATCCTCGTAATCATTACCTTCAAGCAAATCAGAAATAATCTTGCTCATATTGATGATGGTCGGGCCGGAAAGCCCATTGTGTGTAAAAAGTACGCGGCCGATTTTGGAAATAATTTTTTTGCTATCATACCAAACTGATACACCGACATCTGTTAGCGTAATTCCAGCGAGGTCGCTGACCCATTTTTCTTTTGTTTGGATCGGCACAAGCGATGGATTTGCCTCGGCAACTTTATGTCCAATTTCTTTGAGCCATTTGAAGCCATCTCCTGTCGAGCCTGTTTCCGGATGCGACTTCCCGCCCGTCGCAAGGATGAAATTTTTTGCTTTAATTTCTTCATTATTTTCCAAAATAACTGACTCGATTTTATTTTTTATTTTTTTGATATGGGCAACGCCGACACCGAGCTTGAATTCCACTTTATTTTCTTTTGCATATTTTACCAATGCTTCCAAAACATCTGCGGACTTGTCGGAAATCGGAAAAATGCGGAAATTATTTTCCACTTTGGTTTTCACGCCAAGCTTTTCAAAAAATCGAATTGCGTCATTGTTATCAAACAGAGAAAAAGGGGTAAAAAGAAAATTGCCTTTCTTGCCGAATTTGGAAAGTAAAATTCTTTCATCAGGTTCAGCATTCGTCATATTGCATCTGCCTCCGCCCGAGATAAGCAGTTTCTTACCCATAATCTCATTCTTTTCGATAAGTGTTACTTTTGCACCATTTTTCGCCGCAATACCTGCCGCCATGAGCCCTGCCGGTCCGCCACCGATGACAATGACATCGGCAATATCGGTATTTTTTCCTTGAGATTTTTTCACCATAAGAAAAGGTTAGCACAAAAAATTTAAATCTGCTAAAAATAAAAACCTCCGAATCACTTCAGAGGTTTTATTTGTCGATGACTTCCTATGCTAGAAAATATTTTATCCAATCGCGACTTTTGAAAAGCGTTTCTATTCTAACACCCAAAGCTTTTGCTATTTGCTCGGCTTCGGTCACGGTTGGACCACGTTCCGAATCACATAGATAATTCTCAATTCCATCAAATCGCTCAATAAAAATCTGAGCTTGTGCCGCTAAAGCCTCTGGCGACAAACCTTTTTTATTGCGCAGTATCTTTGTGTTGAAAGCTAAATTCACTTCCGCCGTAGGATTTTTCAAAAGACCATAAACCTTCGGATTGGCTTTCTTCAGCCGTCTCATAACTTCTTGACCAGAAATACCCTTCTTGAAGGGTTTTAAGAAAGATTTTCTGCTCCTTACCATCATGACACATTTCCTTGTCATAGCGCACTTCCTTTTCTACCTATTTTAAATAGGATTTTATTTTTGAAAGAACCTGCAAAAGACCGTTTTTTGTCTTAATTCGAGTTTGAGTATACTTCACCAGATTGACTTTGTAAATCATAAAGAGCGGCACCTTCGGCGCCGCTCTTTATGATTTTGTATTTTCTTAAAAACTATTTTATGAAAGGTGCTTTGAAACAAGTTTCGTCATCTCAAACATGTCGACGACCGCTTTGCCTCCGAAAACCGCTTTTAGATTCGCATCAGCGATAATATTTCTCTTTTTCTGCGGATCCTGAAGATTATTCTTTTTGATATACACCCACAGAGCTTTCACGACTTCAGAGCGAGGCATCGGACCTTTGCCGACCACTTTCGCCAAGTCTGCGCTCACGTTGAGCGGCTTCATAAACGCTGAACCTTTTTCTGCCATATTTTTATTGCATTAATTATTAGTAATTGAACCTGTTTACTGTATCACAAATAAGGTAATTCTTCCATAATCTTAAAATCCATTATTTTCAAGTATCTTTTTGTAGACAAGCGCGCTTGGTCGTATTTTTCGTTCCAAAGTTTTGTAATCTATCTCGATTAGTCCGAAACGCGGCCAGAATCCTTTGTCCCATTCAAAATTATCCATGAGCGACCAATGCAAATATCCTCGCACATCCGCTCCATCGGCAATCGCCCGATGCACATTTTTTAAACTTTCCTCAATGAACCACGCTCTTTGGAAATCTTTGGCATCTGCCAAGCCGTTCTCGGTAATATAAATTGGCATTTTGTATTTTTTTAAATCCATAAGCGCATGATAGATAGCTTCTGGATACAATTCCCAGCCCATGTCACTCACCTTTTTATTTTCATTCTGATTCAGCTTGAAATTCCTGATACGATTATGAAAATAATGATTAAGTCCGATGAAATCCTGATAATTCCTAATACGGTTGAGAAAATAAAAATTGACGGTCCAATCCATGAATTTTTTCACAAGAATATTCCACCATCTGCCTTCGTACGCTTCATAATAAATATTGTGTTTAGCGACACTAATTTGTAGATTTTTGTTTACTGATTTCATAGAGCAGTATGCCACTTGATGAGAATAGATAAGATTGTGATATACCGAAATTGTCAAAAACAAATTTTTCTTTTGCGGCGGCCAAATGCCATTCAGATAGCTGTGGCTCGTGACAACTTCCGGTTCGTTCAATGTCAGCCAGAATTTCACATCGGAAAGTTCCTTTGCCATTTTTTCGGCATATCTTGAAAAATATTTTGCATTTTCTCTGCGCTCAAATCCGCCAATCTCTGAAAACCAGATCGGCGATGTCCAATGCCACAGCGTGACAAAAGGTTCCATTCCATTTTGCCGTATCGAAGCGATGACGCGGCGATAGTGCTCGATTTCTTTCACATCAAATTCTCCTTCGCGAGGTTCGATACGCGACCATTCAATAGAGATGCGCGTCGCATTGTGACCAAGTTCTTTTGCCAATTTGAAATCTTCTTCAAAACGATTGTAATGATCCGCCGCACGTCCTGAAATATAATTTTCCTTGCCGTATTTCGCAATACGTCCGTCTTTTTCGAGCTCCGCCAAACGAGCTGGGGATTTTTCCCATTCGCTCCATTGATTGTGCGTGTTTCCCTCGACTTGATGGCTTGCAGTCGACGCGCCCCAGAAAAATCCTTTTGGAAATTTATTTTCTGACATGATTTTTATTATTATAATTATTTCCCCGTGCTGCCAAAGCCATCCGCGCCACGCAGAGTATCTGAAAGTTCTTTCGCTTCTTCAAATTGAACAGTTTCTTTCTTCTGGACGATCATCTGCGCGACTTTGTGCCCTTTTTCAAAAGTGTAATCATTCTCACCATTATTCACGAGAGCGACAACTACTTCGCCCCGATAGCTCGAATCCACCACGCCGGCAATCGTATTGATTCCGTGTTTGACCGCAATACCGCTTTTGTCCCAGACGAGTCCGACGAATCCTTCTGGTATCTCCATCGCAATCCCCGTCGGCATCGCAACTCGCTCGCCGACTTTGACCGTGGTATTTTCTACCGCATAGAGATCAAATCCCGCATCGTCATGATGTGCATAACTTGGCATCTTTGCATCTGCATGGAGTTTTTTGATTTTGAGAAGCATAGAGCCATAATAACAGACTCAGAGAAAAAATAAAAAGGGTTTGAACTTGCGTCCAAACCCTTTTGAAATATCAGTGGCCGAGAAAGCGCAACTGACCTTCAATAATTTCTCGAAATGCATGCCAGACTTCCTCCTTGCCTTGGCTCGCATCGATACGAGTACTCAAGATATCTTTGAGGCCCATAAATTCTTTAAGTCCTTCATGAACCTTGTCGTGAAATCCGAGTGGCTTTTGATCGTACGTATTCTGTTCCGAACTGCTTTGATCGAGCTTACGAAAGATACCGACGGACGGCTCAATGTCAAAATGCACATAGAGATCCGGCTTGATATCGTCATAAACGCTTTCGCGCAGTTGCCAGAAAAGTTTCTCGTACTGTTTTCCGTCTTCAGCCCGGATCTGATATGCAAAAGTGTCCGAATCGCTGCGATCGCAGATGACAAGCTTACCACCTTTGAGCGCACCGCGAATCTTTTCCTCCGCATGCAGACGCCGCATGGCAAACATCAAGAGCATCCTTGTCAGCACATCTGAATTCTGTATTTCTTCAGACAAGAAAAATTCCCGGATTTTTTCTGCGGACGGCGTGCCGCCCGGCTCACGCGTGCATACTATTCGATCGCCAAATTCGATTTTGGCATGCTCGATCTGGCTGGTCTTGCCTGCGCCTTCGCCTCCCGAGACAGCAATAAAACGACCTTTGTGTTCCATCATGGATCACCCTCTTGTTTTTTAGATAAAGACCTTTTCTGTCCGTATCCTAGCGCCAAGCCAGGAAATTGCAAGGATTTTATTTCAAATATTTTTTCACCAAAGAATCAACTTGCTTATATAAATCTTCCAAACTTCCGTCATTGTTAATAATTTCTTTTGCAGATTTCATCACTTCGGGAATCTGCCGATCCGACTCTTTATTTTGATCTTCCAAAAATTGCTCAAAAGTCTTTTTATCATCACCAACATTTTCGTTTCGTGATACGAGCCGATCAAATCGAATTTTCGGATCGGCATCGACAGCAACAAGAACAAAATTTTCCTTGGAAAGCAAATAATCGACATCAGTCACTCGTCTTACGCCATCAACGACCACGATATCAGCATCGAATCCTTCGGCTTCTTTTGCAATTGTCTTCGAAAGCAAATTCTCGCCAAATGTCTGGCGCAGGACCGTCGAGACTTTTTGCAAATTTTCTCTGCTTGTCGTAATATCGAGCTGATTTAAAACATTGCGGAGTGGCGTGGAAAAACGGCAATCTTTTCCGTGATATTTTTCTTCAATGTATTTTTTTATCTCGCCTTTGCCGCCTGCGAGCGGTCCGACAAGTCCAAAAATTATTTTTGCCATAGTACGAATGATTGTATCATATATAAAAATGAAGAATATTCTTTATCTTGTATATTTACTTTTTCATATAACAATGTATTATTTAATTTAGAAGAATTCGTTCAATCCATTTTATGGAGGAAAATCATGGCTTTGTCGGATAGGCGCATTCTGCAGGAAAAAAAGAAAGGGTATATTGTTATTGAACCTTTCAATAGAGCCAATCTCGCAACTTCAAGTTATGATGTAACACTGGGCAGGTACTTTTATCGGGCGCGCAATCCCGCGTACAACCAGCGCTTTTACAACATATACAATGAGGAGCACGTCAAGCAGGTTTGGGGCAAAAGAGCACTTCAGGCGGAACGGGCAGGTTGCAGATTCGGGGAGATGGGACTCGATCATGAGGGTATCAATCCAAATGATCTGGTCATTATGCTCGAGCCAGGTGAAATGATTCTCGCACACACCGAAGAATTTATTGGTGGGCGAGGACACATCACGACTAGCATGCAAGCGCGTTCATCGATGGGAAGAAGTTTTATCACAGTCTGTAAGTGTGCGGGCTGGGGTGATGTCGGCTTCATCAATCGCTGGACCATGGAAATTACGAACGGTTCGAAATCTTATACGATTCCGCTCGTTGTTGGAAGACGCATTGCGCAGATCATTTTTGAGGAGAC
Organism: uncultured bacterium; assembly: GCA_963716205.1. Classification (GTDB taxonomy): domain Bacteria; phylum Patescibacteriota; class Minisyncoccia; order Phycocordibacterales; family GWA1-40-21; genus Bog-1340. The sequence goes on along the minus strand of OY970290.1, from coordinate 73,588 downwards.
CGGACCAATTTTGGGTGCAGATTATGCAAAGCTCGGGAAATATCAGAGCTCGACAGATCTAAAAACCATTATGAAATCCTGGGATCCTTCCATGATGCTTCCGAAACTTCACAAGGATCGGGAAATTCAGAAATAACAAAAAGTCGATGTAACACGCTGTATGCTGCATCGACTTTTTTATTTGCAAATAAATAAAGGATTTGACTTTATTTTTAAATGAAGTAGATTTTTAAAGGAATCAGCAGTTATTTTAAATTCACATAAAAAGTATACGGAAAGGTAGGACAGCATGAATTCGAAAAAGTTTACGAATGGAGGCAGTATCAGTGTTGAACTGTTGACACTTACCAGTGCGAAACCGACAGATTCGGCTTCGCATGCAGCACAAGAATGTTATCAGGCTGAACCTCCGGAATGGGGGAAGTCGATGGATATCAAAGGTCGGCTTTTCAATGTTGGTCACCACACCACGCTTCAGCATTGGTCAGCCACTTTCAACATCGAGGGTATTTGCGTTGGTGACATCACTTTCGGAATGCATCTTGCGAGTCCGTTCTACAATTCGGACCAGCGCAGCGGAAGATTTTGTTCCGCGATGTTCGCCAATCCGAATTTTGATGAACTCAAGCGTTACGTCATGGAGTTTTGGCCGGAAACAACCGAGAAGCAAATTGCCGATATTATGAATTATCTTGTCGTTGCAATCGGCCACTACAAAAACAATTTGGAAGCAGCCACGGCTTTTTCCAAAAAGCATATGACGATTGAAAGGCCGAAACTTCCGGAAAAATCGATCGACGCAAACTGCGGAAAGATTGCTCAAGAACAAATGAGGGCATTCATTCCCATCATTTTTCCGACCGGTTTTGATTTTACCGTCAATCTTTCGGGTTTGTTTTCGCTCTGGAAGAGTGCTCCAAATCCGACCATGCGTGCGATTACGGATGTCATGCGAGATTTGATCTTGGAAAAGTTCCCGGAAATTTCTTACATGTTCGATCCGAAATTGCGCTTCGGGGAAGATTATTTCCCGAAAGGATTACCAGTCATTGAGATCGGTGATTGTCGGACGAAACCGGAATATCGCCTCGAGAGAGTCGTTCTTGGGGATAACATCGTGATTCCTCATCCCGATGACATGCATCCAATCGATGTGCTTCACTTCAAACCGAAGTACATGGACAATTCCGATACGACTTTCACGGCGGAAATTATTCTTTCTGTTGCTACTATGGGCCAAGACCAACGTCATCGCACGATCAGGAGAAGCGAACCGGAATTTACTGGTTTCGCATATTTACCTCCACTTCTTGCAGAGATGGGTCTAGGTAAGCAACTCAAATCGGTTTTGACCCTGTGGGCAGATCTTTCTTTGGGATTGCCAAAAACTCTTGCGACTGTTCTTGCTCCGTATGGGGCAATGGTCAAGTATCGCAAGAAAGGCGATCTGAACGCTATCGCGCATGAAATGGCGAAGCGTTGCTGCTGGCTTGCTCAAGAGGAAATTTATCACTTGGGTACCCAAATGCGAGAACAGGTCCTCAAGTTGCACCCGCAGTTGGATTGGGTTTTCGCTCCACCGTGTGTAAAAGATGGTGGCTGCGGAGAAGGTCAAAGGTATTGCGGAGTCGTCATCGAAACTTTTGATTTCAAAGAAAGGAAAGTGTGAATTTAGTTTTCAAAAGGGCTTTTCCGTTTTACGGAAAAGCCCTTTTTTTATTTTAAATTTATTTATTTTATTTCACTTCCACTCCCATCGATCGCGCTGCGCCTTCCACCATTTTCATTGCCGCATTGATATCGTAAGCGTTCATGTCTACAAGCTTTCGCTCTGCAATTTCTTTGACTTGGGTTTTTGTCAACGTGCCAATCTTTTGAGTATTCGGCTTGCCTGAACCTTTTTCTTTTCCTATCGCTTTCAAAATAAGTGCTGCTGTCGGAGGGGTTTTGAGAACAAAATCGTACGATCTGTCTTCATACACCGTAATGACAACTGGAAGAATATCGCCGATCATTGCTTTGGTCGCCGTATTAAACTTGTTGATAAAATCACCGATATTGATACCTGCCTGACCGAGCACAGGTCCAACTGGCGGCGCCGGAACAGCTTTGCCTGCTGGAATCTGAAGTTTTAATTTTTTTGATATTTTTTTTGCCATTTCTTTTTTAATTTAGTAACCAGAGGCTCATTCAAGCTAACAGAAAAACTGCTGAAAGTAAAGTTATGCTTTTCGAATCTGCAAAAGGTCAAGCTCGACGGATGTCTCTCTGCCGAACATCAAAACCATCACCCGTGCCTTTCCTTTTTCGCCATCGATCTCGCTGATTTTACCTTCCAAATCTTTAAACGGTCCGTCTACGATTTTCACCGACTCTCCGACAGAAAAATCCACCGCATGGGTGACTGTGCTGTTGTCCATTCTTCCCAAAAGAAAATCGATTTCTTTTTGTGTCAGTGGCACCGGATAGACACCCGCACCGACAAAGCCGGTAACACGAGGAGTATTTCGGACAACAAACCAGGATTCATCGGTCACAATCATATCAACGAGAATATAGCCGGGATATATTTTTTCCTCTTCCTCAACTCTTTTATTACCTTTGATTTTTATTTTTTTCTCGACAGGAACAACGACATTGAAAATCTTGTCATTCATGTTGAGTGAATCGATTCTTTGCTTCAAATTTCTCGCAACGGCATTTTCATATCCCGCATAGGTGTGGATCGCATACCAATGTCTTCCCTGTTCTATTGTTTGCTTTGCCATAATGTATTTTTAAAAAAGAACACTTTTTAATCCTGTGGAAAATATATAGTCAAAAAGTCCGAGATATGCTGATACGACGACTGAAATAATAATGACAAGTGTCATAAAAATAATCGTCTGTCTTCGCGTCGGCCAGCTCACATGCTTCATTTCCTCCCTCGTTTCCTTGATGTAATTTGATAATTTTGACATATGTTTTATATAAAAACCCCCGTCGGGGGCTTTTATAGAATAGCACAAAACGCCCGAAAAATGCAAGCCCTATTGTATCTCATATGTCACACTCACATTTGAGGTGATTGTATTCTGACCTGTCGGCAAAGTTGCTGGTACAGCGGCATTTGCCCCCATGGAAGTTGCCGCCATTGCAACGGGATAATAGATCGGCTGCGATTGATCCGAATACGCGACAATTTTGATGAGCTTCACGCCGAGTGCTTTCGCAAGATCCTGCGCCTGCGTCCTCGCATCAGCGATTGCCGCATCCCGAGCCTGCAAAACCAAATCATCGTATTTGTCTTCTGTGAAAGTAAGTCCACTCATGTCGGTCACGCCAAGCGTGCCGAGATCAGTCACAATGCTTCCCGCTTTCGTCAGGTCGCGGATTTTTATATCAATACTGTCGGTCACATTATATCCGGCAAGTACTTGTTTTCCAGCGGGCATATACAAACCGTTCATCGGTGTCGGTTCATTTACATAATTGTACTGAGGTTCAATATCATAGCCAGTCGTCTTGATGTCCGCATCGGCAATGCCATCGACTTCAAGCTTAGAAACAATCGCCGCAATTTTCGTATTGACCGCATCCGATGCCTTTGAAACATCCATGTTTTCATCGGTCACCGAGAAAGAAACTTCGGCAATATCCGGCTTGACCGTAAGCTCGCCTTTTCCTGTCACCACGACAGTGTTCTGATCTGCATTTTTATTTCCCCGATCGTTGCCCTGAAATATTTCCTTGATCAAAAAAATAGCGAGCAGAATAACAATAATGCTGACCGCAATATGCGCGCACTTGTGATTTTTCCATTCCGCACAACAAACTTTTTTATCTTCCATAATGATAAAATTAAATTTTGATAAATTATCTGAGACCTTTCTGTCTCTTGTATGATAGCAAAATATTCTCAAAAAGAGAAACGACAGTCATCGGGCCCACACCTCCCGGAACAGGCGTTATCGCCCTTACAATTTTTGAAACCGGCTTGAAATCAACGTCGCCAAAGAATTTCTCGCCGGTCTTCGTAATGCCGACATCGATAATTATTTGTCCTGATTTCACAAAATTTTTCTTGATGAATTTTGGTTTTCCGATTGCTGAAACGATGATATCTGCCCGCTTGATTTCATTTTTGATATCTTTCGTCTTGCTGTGGCAGACGGTTACCGTCGCGTTTCGATTTAAGAATGCAAGCGCGGTCGGCTTGCCGACAAGAAGCGATCTGCCGACAACAGTGACTTTTTTCCCTTCAATCAGAATTTTGTAAAAATCCAAAAGCGATACAATGCCTTTCGTCGTTGCGGGAGTAAAACCGCCGGGAATATTTTCCAAAAGAAAGTGTAGATTTTTAGAATTCAGTCCATCAACATCTTTTCCGGGAGAAATATGCTCTATTATTTTCATTTCATCAATATGATTTGGAAGCGGAAGCTGGACGATGATACCATTCACTTTTTTGTCGGCATTCAATTTTTTTATCTTTAACAACAATGCGGATTCAGATGTTTTTTCCCAAAAATGAATGTGTCGGACGTTACAGCCGAGTTTTTCTCCGAAAAGTTTTTTCTGCTGTATATAAACTGCCGAAGCGGGATTATTGCCGACTTGCACAATAGCAAGTGTTGGCTTTGCCTTGAGTTTTTTTAATTCTTTTTTTATTTTCTCCGCGAGTATGTCGCGAACTTTTTTTCCATCTAAAATTTTCATTTATTTTATTTTGACCATCTTACAAAAATTCCACATGGTAATAATTTTTTCCCTTTTGATTCCTCGATTGTCAATTCACCAAACTCAAATTGTCCACCGTATTTTTCGACAAACGGTTTGAGTGCGTTGTAGTACGCGATGGCAGAATATCCAGCCGCATAGCCATTGATCAAGAAAAACGCCGGATTGTCGGAGAGAATTTTTGCGCATTCAGTGAGAAGTGGAAGAAAATTATCCTCTATTTTCCAAATTTCGCCTTTGCCTCCCCTGCCAAACGACGGCGGGTCCATGATGATGGCGTCGTATTTCCCTCCTCTTTTTATTTCCCGCATGACGAATTTCCTCGCATCATCGACGAGCCACCGCACCGGCTTTTTATCAAGACCACTCAACTCGGCATTTTCTTTTGCCCAACTCACTGCAGATTTTGAACCGTCCACATGTGTCACTTCCGCTCCGGCAGAAAGTGCAGCAAGTGTTGCTCCGCCGGTGTAACCAAATAAATTCAAAACTTTCAATGTTCTGCCAGAATTTTTTATTTTTTCTTGTATCCAATTCCAATTCGGCTTTTGCTCCGGGAAAACTCCGGTGTGCTTGAACGCGGTTGGCTTGATGTTGAATTTTATTTCGCCAAATCCGATCTGCCATTCATTTTGCATTTGCCCGTTTCTCTTTTTCCAAGTTTTTTTATTCGCATCAAAAACCGTGTCCGCATTTTTCCATTCGCTTTCCGGCAATGTTTTCTGCCACAGGGCTTGTGGGTCCGGTCTTCGTAGTACATATTTGCCATAGCGCTCGAGCTTCTCTTCGTTTCCGCTGTCGATCAGCTCGTAATCCGCGCTTGGTTTGGTGATAAGAGTTTTCGGTTCCATCCTGATACTCTAGCAAAATATAAGATAAATAAAAAGACTTCTTCAATTTGACATTTACTTCAATGTAGCTAATATAATAAATAGATTTGAATACATTCAAGGAGAAATGAGATGGAAATGGAGAAACCTTTTATTCACGGATTTTATAGTACTATAAGGGACCTAGCAAATTCTATTAAGGCGGACGTGCAACATCTTGAAGCTGCTCCTCTTGGACCAAAACAAAAGAAAAAATTGGCGGAAAGTATCACCTATCAAAAAGCAAAATTAAAAGAAGCACGGATAAGACTCAAAGAATACAAAAGGCTTCACGGTCAACCGTGAAGCCTACTTTTATATATTTATTCCAAACACCCTCTTCGCATTCTCCAAAAGCTGTTTTTGGATGGTTTCCAAATCATTGCCGCGAAGTTCGGCGATTTTTTTCACCACTTCAATAACATAGGTTGGTTCATTTCTCTTTCCGCGATACGGAGTCGGTGCCGCAAACGGCGAGTCCGTCTCGGCATGCATCATATTGAGCGGAATATTTTTCACTGCGTCTTGTGTTTCCTTGGCAAAAGTTATCACTCCCGGAAATGAAATGGTAAATCCCAGATCAATGAACTTCTCCGCCCATTCGGTAGTACCCGTGAAAAAGTGAACATTACCGCGCGCTTTCGGATAATTTTTCAAAATTTCATACGCATCTTCGTATGCTTCGCGGACATGAAGCATTAAAGGTTTTTGATATTTAATGGCAAACTCAATTTGTTTTATAAATTCTTTTTTCTGACGGGATTTTTCCGCTTTGATATTCTCCGTCAGCTTAAAATAATCCAATCCGCATTCCCCTATTGCCACCACTTTCGGATTTTTCACAAGCTCAGCAAAATCTTCCTCAACAAATACGAAATGTGTATCATCATGCGGATGCGCGCCGATGCATGCCAAAACATTTTCATATTTTTCGGCAACTTTCACCGCCTCGCGCGAGCTTTCCAAATCCGTACCGACGGTGATCGTCGAGACGCCATTATCCTGCATCCGTTTCACTACTTCATCCTGATCTTTCCCATAATCAGCAAAACCAAGGTGCGAATGGATATCGATGTATTTGATCTGCATAAATTACAATTCAATAAATCTTCCGTCTTGTGTTTTTTGGCATTTGTTCCAAGGAAAAATTCTTCCGTTCATAGCGATATAAACACCATTTTCCAAAACATTCAGTGCTCCAATAGCAACTCCAATATTAAAATCAGCATCTGAATCTTTAAATATATAAGGTAAAGATGAACCCGTTAAAATAATAATTTTATCTTTTATACCAGCTAAAACTTTTGCCGTATCAATCATGGTATCAGTGCCATGAGTAATCAATATTTTGGAAACGTCAGATTTTTCACAGGCTTTCTTAACCAAAATTCTATCTTCATCTGTCATTTCAGTGCTATCTTTTGATAAAATATTTTTGATATTAAAAGTAAATCCTACTTTTAATTTTTTATCGAATAATTCTTTTATCGCTGGGTCACCAAAAGAAAAATTAACCGTACCTTTGTTAGTAGCGTAGGTTTTATCTATTGTTCCACCTGTTGTAAAAATATTTATTTTCATTTCATCAATCTTTGCGAACAAAAAGAGGAGTTTCAGGTTTTTTGTTTCTCTTCATGATTTCAATAATTTTTCGGGATGTATCCGGTAAAATTGGTTCTAGTTCGTAAGCAATGGTAGCCAAATCCCATAAATATCCAATATTATCACGTTGGTCATCGACTGGTTTTTTTACAAACATTTCTTCTGCTTTTTTCTCATCAACTTTGATAACTTTAAACGGGGCTTCTTCTGCTATTTTTTTATCAAGTTTTGCTATTTGATTCCATATTCCAAGACATGCCATCTGAAGGTTAAAATTATCAAAATCCTGCTGGATAAAAAGAGTAAGTCCTCTTTTTTTAACGTCTTCCACGATAAGTTCAACGACGCGTGGATTTTTTATAATTCTTTCAGAAAGAGTCATAATCCTGCTCACCAAATTCCCCAGCCCATTCGCGAGATTGGCATTGTACGCGTCATGAAAACTTTTTTTGGTAAATGGAGTGTCTTCAAACGGAGCGATTTCTTTTGCAACATACAGTCGTAGAGCATCAGTTCCATATTCAGCAACGAGTTCACCTGGCTCGATCGTATTACCGAGCGATTTGGACATTTTCACACCACCTTCACCCGTCACGAAACCATCTATCACAATAGTTTTGGAGGGTGGCAAATCTGCTGCCATGAGCATTGCCTGCCACATGGAAGCCTGCTGACGGAGATTGTCTTTACCACAGTATTGAGTCATTCCGTTCTCTTTGTTGTGCCACATTTCAAACTTTTTCATATCATCCGGCCAGCCGATCGCGGAAATATAATTAACGAGCGCGTCAAACCAGACATACATCACTTGGTCTTTGTCACCCGGCACTTCTATCCCCCACGGCATTTTCTCTTTCAACCGAGAAATGCTGAAATCTGAAAGTCCCCGCTCGACAAAAGCTTTTATTTCATTGAGTCGATGCGCAGGAATGACAAATTCAGGATTCTTTTTATACAAATCCAAAAGCTGTTGCTGAAATTCCGAAAATTTGAAAAAATAATTTTCTTCTTCAATATACTCAATTTCTAAATTTGGATGGAGCGGACATTTGCCGTCCACCAATTCGGAATTGGATTTCTCGAGCTCGCAGCCGACACAATAATTGATCGTATAATTCTTTTTATAAATATAGCTGTTTTTGACGCAGAGTTTCCAGAATTCCTGCGCGGACTTGATGTGATGTGCATCCGTCGTTCTCGTAAACACTACGTCATCCGATATACCGAGAAGTGGGATCAATGCTTTGAATTTTGCGGCGTAATCATCAACATATTTTTGCGTGCTAATGCCGAGTTTTTCTGCATTACGGAAAATTTTCAATCCATGCTCATCCGTGCCGGTATTGAAAAAGACATCGAATCCTTGGAGTTTTTTGTATCGTGCAATCATATCCGCTCTGATAAGTTCCATCGCAAAACCAATATGCGGGTCCGAATTCACATACGGCAAGGTCGTCGTGATATAAAATTTATTTGAGTTTGATTTTTCCTTCATCAGATTTTTTCCAGTTCCTCGGCTTTTTTCCAAAAGAGAATTTTTCTCCGTTCGACATCTTCCATGAATTCCATGAGGACCGAAACGGTCGGCACGGCAAGGACGATTCCCAAAAAGCCGGCAAGCTTTGCGCCGATAATGAGTGCGAGAATGACAAGTATCGGCGAAACACCGATGATTTTTCTGACGACGAGCGGATAGATGAGATTGCTCTCAAATTGCTGGACAATGATATACAGACCGACAACTAAGAGCGCCGCGGTCACTCCTCCGCCGACAAACGCCATAATGATGGAGGGAATGGAAGCAATGATCGGACCGAAAACTGGAATAATTTCAAGCAGTCCGGAAACGACTGCGAGCAAAAGTGCGTTGTTCACGCCGAGAATCGTCAAACCGAGAAACAATAGGACACCGACAAGTACACCGAGTAACAATTGTCCTTGCATCCACTGTCCGATTTTCCTTTGCGACCGTTTCCAGAGATCGACGACATATTTTTCCTGTTTGACGGGAGTGACAAGACCCAAGAATTTAGCAATACCGTCTTCCTGAACGACAAGATAAAAAGACAAAACGATAATTAAAATAAATGAAAGAAATCCTCCGAATACTGCGCTAACAATTTTGACGAATCCGCCAGTAACATTTGAAGTGATGCTCTGAACACTTTGTATCAGGTCTCCGATACCAAAATTTGAATTACCGGTAGGATTTACTTGTTGACCCGCAGCTTTTACCAGCTGACTCGGATTGTTAAGACCTTCTGATACGTTTTGAACAACTTTTTGCGATGTTGAAATATCGGTGCTTGAAATACTGAGCGGATTCCACAGAGTCGTCGAATCAAGATATTGCGGCAAGTCTGAAAGGAATGAAGATGTCTCATTCAAAACAGCCGGAACGAAAAAAAACATCAGTCCGGCAAAAGCTCCGAATAAAAATACATAAGAGATAATCGCCGCCGGAAGCCGTTTGATTTTGAATCTTTTGAACCAACCGATCAAAGGCTCGATGCCGGAAGCAAGAACGACTGCGGTCAAAACGACAAGCACGACATCCTTGATATAAAACAAAAACCAAAAAAGAAGGACAAGCAAAATTCCCTTCAAAAAAGAACCCGGAGTAATGTTCACAACAAATTTGTTGTTTTCTTTTGCTTCCATAATGCGAATGATAGCATGCAGGGAAAATTTTTGAAAGCAGCCGCTGCTTTCATTAGAATTGTGCCCAGAAACATGATAAAATTTGTCTGGTGTTAAAAAATGAGGCAAAAAAGGGAGGATTTTCACTTGTGGAAAGCTTGGTTGCTCTTGCGATTTTTGTTGTGATTGCCATGGTCATTTATCAAACTTCGGCGTTGATGGTCAAAGGCATCAGTGCCTATCGGGACAATGTCGCTCTTTCCAATCTTGCCGACGAATATATGGAAGTCGTGCATAATTTGCCCTATTCCACGGTAGGCACGCTCAGCGGAAATCCGCACGGCAGCTTGCCGGATCTGCCGAATGCAACGCAAATAAATCTCAATGGCTCAACATACCAAATTTATTATGTGGTCAATTATATCAGCGACCCTGCCGATCCTTCGTCGAGTCCTGATTACAAACAGGTAAAACTTTATATAAAAAATATCACTTCGGGAAAAATATATGATTTTGTCACTACCATAGTGCCGAAAGACCTGGAAAGCCTGCCAAACACCGGGGCATTGTCGATAGAAGTTTTTAATGCAGTCGGACAGCCGGTGCCAGATGCGACAATAAATATTACAAATACCGACATCACGCCAAACATAAATTTGACCAGAACAACGAATGCAAGCGGCGATTGGATTGAAGTCGGCTTGCCGGACAGTGTCAACGGATATCACATTGTTGTTACCAAAAACGGATATTCGAGCGACCAAACATATACGAGCTCGGCCAGCAATCCGAATCCGATCAAACCAGATTCCACTATTGCAAACGGACAGGTCACTCAAATCAGTTTTTCCATCGACCAATTGAGTTCATTGTCTTTCAGCACCCTCGATCAACTCTGTAGTGTACTGCCAAACATCGGCATGGAAGTGCAAGGTGCAAAGCTTATCGGCAGCCCGAATATATTGAAATTCGATCATGATTACACATCGGACAGTAACGGAAATATTTCTCTCGGTTCCATTGAATGGGACAATTACACTCCCATTTTGACTGATCCAACAAAAATGGTCTATGGCTCTTCACCCATCCAAGTCGTAACCGTCCTTCCCGATACGGCACAAAGTTTTACGCTCATCCTCGGGCCAAAAACGACAAACAGTCTTTTGGTAATCGTCAAAGATTCGACCACGAACAATCCGATTGAAAATGCCGATGTCCAGCTTGAGGATGCGACAGACACGCAAACGAATTTCGAAGGATTCACCGGTGGCAATATCTGGAGTAGCAATGATTGGTCCGGCGGATCGGGCCAGGCCGACTGGTCGGACGATACGAAATATTTTTCAGACGACGGACACGTCAGCACCAATGTCATACCGACGGCTTTGCGCTTATTGAGTTATGATGGCGGCGTGACGTATACTTCAAACGGTTCATTGATTTCTTCCACCTTTGATACCGGCACGGCTTCGACGACCTACACGACTTTGGATTGGCAGCCGACCTCGCAAAATCCTGCGACATTAATACAATTTCAAATTGCAACGAGCAATACGGATACTGCCACAACGACATGGAACTTCATCGGTCCGGACGGCACAAACGCAAGCTATTATACGACTCCTGGAACGACCATCAATAGTCCGTCCGCACGCTATCTTCGCTATGAAGTATTTTTGAGCACGACGGACGACACGGAAACGCCGGTTCTGACGAGCGTCAATATAAATTATGTTTCCGGATGCTTTACGCCTGGACAAGTTTTCTTCCCCGGCCTGCAAAAAGACAGCAACTATCAAATCACCGTCAGTGCACCTGGATACGCGACGCAAACAATCAGCCCTTTGAGCATTTCCGGCTATCAATCGTTTCAAGTTTCATTGAGCCATTAACATATGCGATCTATTCACAACAAAAAAAAATTTAAAACAGGATTCACTCTCGTTGAAACAATGATGGTGATAGTCATTTTCACTATCTTGGCTCTTGGCGTCAACGCGCTTGTCACTAATTTGTTTATGAATGCAAACAACAGCTCGGCTTCGATCGGCACGGTGGACAGTGCCGGCATTGTCGCCGGAAATTTTGTAAATCAGATTCGAAATGCCTCGGTTGGCAATGACGGCGGATATCCGATCAATCAAGCAAGCACAACTCAGATTATTTTCTATTCAAGCTATGGACAAAGTTCGGGAATTCTCGCCAAGATCCGCTATTATGTAAACGGAGGTACTCTCTACGAAGGTATTATCATTCCGACCGGCAGTCCGCTTACCTATAATTCCGCTTCCGAAAAAATCATTCCTGTGCAAAATAATATTGCGAATACGGGAGCGCCGATTTTTTATTATTACGATGGCAATTATGCCGGCATCTCTTCAACCCTCCCGCTCGTTCAGCCGGTAAATGTAACCCAAGTAAAATACGTTCTCATTACCATGAATATTCTCAAAAAGACCACCGCCCTTTCTACAAGCACATTCTCGGTAAGCGCCGGGGCTTCAATACGAAACTTAAAAACCAATTTGGGAGATTAATATGATGAAAAAAATGTATCAAAAAATGTGCGGGGGAAATAAAGGATATGCGCTCATTTATCTGATGGTCATTATTTTTCTCATGTCCGTAATCATCTATCCGCTGATACAATCCCTCGTTGTCAGGGTCGGGGTGATTAATTCTTCCATTGACCGCGAGCAGGCGTTACAGATCGCCGATGCGGGAATCAATTATTATCAATGGCATTTGGCATATTTTCCAAACGATTATCAGGACGGCTCAACGTCGACCGGTCCGTATGTGCATTCGTATGTTGATTTTGATACGCAGCAAATAATAGGACAATTCAGTCTGCAGATCACTCCGCCGAAAGTCGGCTCGACAATCGTCACGATACAATCCACCGGCTCTACCATTGCCAATCCGAAGATCACGAGAACGGTCACCGCACAATACGGAATTCCATCGCTTGCCCAGTATTCAATATTGAACAACGGTCCGGTCTGGATTTATTATTCCCCGTCAGTATTCAGCGGGCAAGTCCAGTCGAATAACGGCGTGCGTTTTGACGTTATCGGAAATGCTCCCATCAGTTCCGCGGAAGCGACATATACCTGTCCGTCGTGGCAAGACTGCACATCGCAAACGATGCCAGGTGTTTGGGGATCGGGAAATTCAAGTTTCTGGCAGTTCCCTGTGCCCGCAATTGATTTTTCCGCTTTCACTTCCAATCTGGCTTCCATAAAAAGCCTTGCCCAAAGTGGAGGAATTTATCTTCCGCCCTCAAATGCGGACGGATATTCCCTTGTATTTCAAAGTAACGGAACCGTCAGTGTATATAAAGTCACTAGTTTGCTTTCCAATCCCGCAGGCGGCACATATGATGTCAATATGAATTGGATCGCCGAAAATAATTATACCGATTATAATAATCGGACACTCCAATATACCGAGGCTATTCCGGCAAATGGAATTATTTATGTCGAAGATAATGTGTGGGTTGAAGGCACCGTGAACGGAAGAGTAACGGTAGCAGCCGCACAGCTTCCCTACAATCCGCAAACGGCCCCGACAATATATATTCCGAACAATATCATCTACAAAGTAAAAGATGGATCGGATGTTTTGGGATTGATAGGACAGAAAGATATCATTCCGACATATTATGCTCCGAATAATCTCGAGGTTGATGCGGCGGTCATTTCTCAAAATACCAGTTTCCAGTTTTTCTATTATCCAGGTGATATAAAAAACAATCTCAATATTTACGGAGCAATAATTGAGTTCGGCTGGTGGTTTGATAATTTTGTCTGGACAAGCGGCATCAGCACTGATGTTTTATCCGGTTATACCAATTCGTATTACACCTATGACAATAATCTTTTATACAGTCCGCCGCCGAGTTTCCCTTTTTCCGCTTCCGGTTACCAGCAGATAAATTGGATAAGCAATTAAAAAATGTCTAAAAAATTTATAACCGCATTAATGTTATTTTCATTCAGTTTCGCTTTCGCGACGCGTTCTTCCGCTGTCATACTTGAAAATTGGTCGACAAATAATCATTCTGTCCAGCCCGTGCCGGCAAGTGTTACTTCAAATATGTCCAAAAATTTTGATATCTCCGTCTATAATGCAAATGTCGCCGCTCAAAATTCTTCCAATATCGCTTCAGCAAATGCTCTACCTGCTTCCAATCCGCAAACAAACGCCACTCAAACGAATCCGGCGAATTCAGCCAATAACCTTTGGTATTGGTTTATCATTGTACTGCTTGCAGTCGTTGGCGGAATTATTTTTTGGAATATTAAAAAAGAAAAATAATTTTAGCTGATGTTGTCCATGACGGAATAAATCGGCTTGATGATAGCAAGGGCAAAAAATCCAACCACGACGCCAATGATAATCATCAGCACGGGCTCAATGATAGTGGACATGTCTTTTGTTTTTTGATCAACGGAATTTTCATAATACGTGGCAACTTCCATGAGCATTTGCGGCAGCTGGCCGGTTTCTTCGCCGACATTCATCATTTCTCCGACAAAATCCGGCATAATTTTCGTATTCGCCAAAAAAACGCTCGAGATTGTCTCGCCTTTCTGCACGCGCATGGAGGCATCACTCAAAATCTTTTTGAAATAACTGTTGCCGATGACATCACCTGTGATCAAAATCGCCTTGTCAAAAGCCACTCCGGAAGAAAGAAGTGACGAAAGTGTCCGCGCAATACGTGCAGAATTTGTCTCACGGACAAGCTCGCCGACAACCGGCAATTTCAGCGAAATAAAATCGATTGATCGCTTTCCGATTTTCGAGATTGAGAAAAGATAATAGAAAAGGACGGCCGCGACTACGATAACAAGAGAAAGCAATATGTTGTTTTTCAAAAAATTACTCGTTCCTATCAATATCTGCGTGTAGATGGGCAAGGTTTCGTTCAAACTGGTAAATGTCGCGGTGATCGATGGCACGACGTAGATAAGCATCAGCACTCCGATAATAATCATCAGGGAAACAATAATGCCCGGATAAATCATCGCGCCGGTAATTTTCTGTTTCAGTTTGTGCATTCCGTCCATCTGATCGCCGACGATTTCAAGCGATTCGGAAAGTTTGCCGCTTTCCTCTCCCGCCTTGACCATTGATACGAACAGGTTTGAAAAAATGCTCGGATACGCCGATGCCGCATCGGAAAGCGTCTGGCCTTTCCTGATTTCCGATTCGAGAGAAACGATGATGCTCTTGAATTTGGCATTACTGATCTGCCTTTCCAAAACGGAAAGACTCTTTGCGATCGGCAACCCAGCGGCGATCATATAGCCGAGATTTTTGGTGAACATTATTTTCTGATCTTCCGGAACTCCTCCAAAAAGCGCAGTCAAAGAATCAAACCAGTGAGATTTGCGATTTATTTCCACCGCAGAAACAAGCGTGCTGCCCTCCGCCTTGAGTTCGTTGTATAAAGAAAATTTATTTTGGGATTCGCGAATTCCTTCATAAACTTTATCGTCTTTTCCGATCGCTTTGAATTTGAATTTGTCCATGGTATTAAAATTTATTCTGTCACAACACGGAGCACTTCTTCAATCGTTGTCAGACCCTGAACGCATTTGAAAATTCCGTCTTCAACCATGGTAATCATCCCCTCTTTGCGCGATTGATTTTCAATATCCTGCGACGTGCCGCCTTTCATGATGAGATCACGTATTGCTGGAGAAATTTTCATCACTTCATGGATTCCGATTCTGCCAGAATAGCCGTCTTTGGCATCCGCAGATTCCACCGCCTTGTAAAAAGGAATTTTTGCCCATTCATCGTCTTTGCCGATAATATTTTCGGATTTGAGAATAGAAAGGACGCGGTCCAGATCGACAATCTTCGCAAGCGACGCAAGCTCCGTTTTTGAAAGCATGTATTTTTGTTTTTCTTTTGAAAGTTTTCTCACCAGCCTTTGTCCCATGACAATATTGATCGTGGAAACTAAAAGAAACGGCTCTATTTTCATATCGATTAATCTCGGTATCGCGCCTGAAGCGGAATTCGTATGAAGCGTCGAGAGGACCAAATGTCCGGTCAAAGCCGCGTTGACGGCAAGCGATGCAGTTTCGTTGTCACGGATTTCTCCAACCATGATGATATCCGGATCCTGCCTGACGAGAGACCGCAAACCGTTTGAAAACGTAAATCCGATGTCCGGCTTGACCTGAGTCTGATTGACTCTCATCATTTGGTATTCGATAGGATCTTCTATCGTCGCTATGTTCACGTTCGGCGTGTTTAAAATTTCAAGTATCGTATAGAGTGTCGTGGTCTTTCCGCTTCCGGTCGGACCGGTGGTCAATATCATGCCGTTTGCCCGGCGCATCGCTTCATGAATTCTTTCGAGATTGATGCCGTGAAAACCGGTCGACTCCAAGGAATAATTGCCGACGCTCTCCCGCAAAAGCCGCATGACTGTTTTTTCTCCGAAATACGTCGGAATGATTGAAACTCTGAAAGAAACTTTTTCTCCGTTTAGATCGATATTGAATCGCCCGTCTTGCGGAAGCCGTTTTTCATCGAGCTTCAGATTTGAAAGGACTTTGATCCTCGCCGTGATGGATGTCGCCGCGATTTTCGGCAAAACCATCGCATCGTGCAAAATGCCATCAATGCGGTAGCGTATGAGTACATTGTTTTCCATGCACTCAATGTGAATATCGGATGCATTCTGCAGAATCGCGTGCTTCAAAAGCGTTTCGACAATGCGGACGACCGGCAAATCTTCCGCGATTTTTTTCAGCGTTTCCTCTTCAAGCTCCTCGCCCGCTGCGCCGACATTTTTGATGGCAAGAAGATCTTTTTGTATCAGGTCGCCGAATTCCGCTTTCAAACTTTTCTGATATTGCAAGATTCCATTCTTGATGGATTCGGTATCGGTCAGTCGCGTCAGGATTTTCATTCCGGTTTTCTTTTTGATAAATTCGATCGAGGCGAGATCGTTGGTATCAAGCATTGCCACTTCGAGCGAATCGGCATTTTTCTTGAACGCAATGATGTTATTCTTTCGCGCCACCGGCTCCGGAATGAGAGAAAGAACTTCCGGCTCTATTTTCTGATCTCTCAAATCCACAAACGGTATGCCGAAGGTGTGCGCCTGCGCCCGCCGCAAATCATCCTCTGAAATTTTCCCCAAAGAGACCAGCACTTTGTCGATAGTATCTTTGAATTCGCCGGCTTTTATTTGATTTTCGATATCGTCATATTCACTCCGTGTGATAAGTCCGGTATCGATCAAAAAATCTTTCAGTTGTTTCGGTTCAAGCTGCATTTGCTGATTATTATATCAGAAAAAATGATGATGTGTGAACAAAAAGCCTCAATTTCAGTTGAATATTCCACCACTTGACAAAATATCGTAAATAGTGTAACATGAAAAGGAACGTTAGTAAAGGGTTCTCGCAAGAGACCTGATACCCTTCAAATCAAATAGTTAGAAACCAAAACTTAATCACATCGGGAGGTGTGTCATGAGAAATTTATTTTTTGTCGTGATGTTTGCTTTCATTGGAACTTTGTTGCTTCAGTCATGCAGCAAGTCTCCGACGGATCCGTCATTGGGTGGGGGCTCATCGCCAACACCGATCGTCACGCCAGTGGTAACACCATCACCGACAGCAATACCAACAGTAACCTTTTCTTACGCTGTTACCGTTGCCAACAACATTGCCCCAACAGGATTAATAAATTACTGGGATGGCAATGGGGTGGAACAAAATGTCACAATACCCATCGGTGGAATTTCTTGGGCTGTGACTTGCATCGGGCACTCGGGTAGTGTGGTCCATATGATAGTCAACTTTAATGGAAATGGATCGACTACGGACGAGGAAGATGTTTATGTCTCCGGATCAAACATAGATCATCATGTTGGATGTTGTGGGGGAGATACGCACACAACTGGGCCATACACAATTCCTTAAAAAATAGGTTTTGTTTCGAAAAGGGCTTCGCTATTTTTAGCGAAGCCCTTATTTTTTATATTTCCTGATTCGTTCCCGGTGCCAATCTCACTGTTGTCGAACACGTCGCCGTATAAATACTCCCGTTTGTTCCGTAGGTTGTTGTAGCATTTATTGTTTTTGGACCGACTGTAGTGTAAATATTACTTAATGATATTCCACTTGTATTTATGCCGGACAATGGCAAGCCTGTGCCGCTCCAGATAGTACCTATCACCGTTGATGGGTCAATATTATTCATAGTCCATGTCATCTGTTGGTTTACGTAAATGATTCCTCCAGGAGTCCCCGTCGGATTAGTTGAATTCACCTGGCTTGCCGAACAAGAAGTGGCTCCTGATGTTGCTGGCGGCTGGTTACAATAAGCCGGAATAGTTGCCGAGACAGTTCCCGATGGATTTGATTCAGCTACACTATCCTCTACTGCAGTAACATAATAGGTATATTTTTCGGAAGCGTTTGCCGCAGTGGTATCAGTATAATAAGTATTCACAGTTGAAGCAATTGATCCCGCTGTATCAGTTCTGTATATATTGTATGTTATTCCCTCTCCTGAAACAGGTGTCCAAGATAGACTTACTCCACCACAAGAAGATGTTGCAGAAAGACCACTTGGAGCTATCGGCTTTATGTAAGCAGTTGCAGTTTTTATCACCGGAGATCCATTTGTTCCTGTACCTTGAATAGTGAATGTTGTTTTTTGAGTAATATTAACGACTTTCGTATTACCAAATGGAGCAATTCCAGTTTCACTATCCAACACCGTAGCAACATTATTTGATCCTTTTGATGACACTGCGACAATATCAGGATTTGAAGAAACAGTATATGAACTCAAACCAGATCCGCTATATGAGAGATATACTGGATCTCCGGCATTCACTGCCGTTGTCGTGCCGCCGGGATTTTGGGAAGTGATTGTGCTCGAAGAAACTTCTATATCTGCAGTCGGGGCGCCACTCAAATTTATCAGCAAACTGCTTGTCGCAATATTTCCAAACATATCCGTGCATGAAAGCACAAAATTGGTATTGGCATTTATCGGAAGCGTTGATGTGGCACCAGAGAATTCTGGATTGCCTGTTTGCGGTACGAGATTCAAAGCAGTATTGAGTGAAGAATTGTATTTTACAAGACCTGTGCCCTGTTTTTCAATATATACAGCTTCACCACCCGATACGGCATCATTTGAATTGACAGCAATACCAGGATAATAAGCGCTGGCACTAAGCTGGGCAAGCTGTTCGCTAAGAGAGGAATTAAATTCCGTGACAAAACCGCCGCTCACATTGGTGGCGACATAAACATTGCCGGAAGAATCGATGGCAATCTCTGAAGAAGCAGTAGCGCCATATTTTGTATTTCCCGGAATACTCGTTTCAGAAATATAATTGCCGGAAGAATCAAGCTTTTCAATAAGATCATTGCCTGCATCAGCCACATAAACGGCATCGGAAGAATTTACTGCTACACCTGTAGGATTATTGAATGTATAACCGGTTGTTGTTTGGTGGCCATGACTTGTCGTTGTTATTGAATATCCAGAAATACTGGAAATATAATTTCCGGAAGAATTAAATTTTTCAATAACATTATTTCCTGTATCGGCGATATATACATTGCCGGAAGAATCAATGGATATACCTGTCGGATTATTGAACGGAAAAGGTATTATTCCGTTTCCGTAGGTTACGGAATTCCAACTTTCACTAGTTCCAAAAGCGGTGGATTCTACTGTCCATGTGGTTCCATTCGGTGAAGTGGCAACATCGGAGTTTGAATCGACAGCAACGAATGTTCCATTTCCGTAAGTTACCGAGTTCCAAACTCTGCTATTTCCGCTGACCAAGAGAGTGCCGATTTCTTTTGCCCAATTGCTACCATTGCTTGAAGTTGCAACACTTGATCCTGAATTAACCGCAACGAATGTTCCATTTCCGTAGGTTACGGAATTCCACACATTGTTACTGCCCCCGCTAATAGCACCGGTACCTACGGTCCATGTGGTTCCATTCGGTGAAGTGGCAACATCGGAGTTTGAATCGACAGCAACGAATGTTCCATTTCCGTAAGTTACCGAGTTCCAAGTATTGCTCGAACCTAACGCTTTTGATTTTACTGTCCATGTGGTTCCATTCGGTGAAGTGGCAACATCGGAGTTTGAATCGACAGCAACGAATGTTCCATTTCCGTAAGTTACCGAGTTCCAAGTATTGCTCGAACCTAACGCTTTTGA
This sequence comes from uncultured bacterium, assembly GCA_963716205.1. Taxonomy (GTDB): domain Bacteria; phylum Patescibacteriota; class Minisyncoccia; order Phycocordibacterales; family GWA1-40-21; genus Bog-1340. Next base: position 53,525 of record OY970290.1, on the reverse strand, counting down.
TTTTACTGTCCATGTGGTTCCATTCGGTGAAGTGGCAACATCGGAGTTTGAATCGACAGCAACGAATGTTCCATTTCCGTAAGTTACCGAGTTCCAAGTATTGCTCGAACCTAACGCTTTTGATTTTACTGTCCATGTGGTTCCATTCGGTGAAGTGGCAACATCGGAGTTTGAATCGACAGCAACGAATGTTCCATTTCCGTAAGTTACCGAGTTCCAAGTATTGCTCGAACCTAACGCTTTTGATTTTACTGTCCATGTGGTTCCATTCGGTGAAGTGGCAACATCGGAGTTTGAATCGACTGAAACAAATTCACCATTCGCATTTCCAAACACACTTGAAGTATATGTGTCGCCTGAAAGGGTAAATTTTTCAATGCGATTGTTCCCGGAATCCGACACATAAAGATCATTTGAGGAATCCACAGCTATTCCCGTCGGACTATTCAGCTGGCCGTTGCCGATCGTAGTTTTATTTCCTGAAGCATCAAATTTATAGACAACATTATTTCCCGTGTCGACAACAAAAATATTACCGAGTGAATCATACGCCACTCCGCTCGGATTATTGAATCCGGTAAATTGATAAATGGGGGGAACAATCGGGGATCCGACGACAATTGTGGAAGAAGCACTTCCATCTTGCGGCTCTTGTGCTATCGAACAATAATTGTAACCGCCTGAAGTCCACGACAAAGTTGTTGAGGCGCCTTGTGAAATTGTAAATCCTGGAGCTGGCGAGGTAAATGTCGGCGGAGTTACAACATCGTAAGTAACCGGGTTATTGAACGTTTGTGAAACAGAAATTTTCTCTCCGCCTTTGCCGCAATCATAAATATCAGATATGTAGTAAGAAAGGTTAAGGGTAGCAGCACCAACAGTTGAAGGTGCAAAAAAAGATACGCTCTGACCGCTCTGACCGACACTTGGAAACTGACAACTTCCCGCACCGGCGATCATGTGCAATACATTACCGTTCACAGAAAAATTAAGTTGATCGAGAGAAAATGGACCTTGGTTTATGTAAGCATCTACCCCCACTGCAATTCCTGATTCGGGAGAAACTGTTGTCGGTACTCCAGACAAAGTAAAATCAATCGATCCCTGCCAGCCACTACTGTCGTTGATCGGATAATCTATCGTCAATGCTTTTGCAGAATGTGCAAGTCCAAAAATAAACAATCCGGCAATGATAACAACGATTGTCTGATTTTTCTTTTTGCGGAACGCGACGCTTAAAAGGATAATCAAAATGATAATGACAATAACAATGATAATAATCGTATTCGTCGCGCTTGATGCTTGCGCCGCTTCCTGCGCTACGATATTTTGCGGGCTGTTTATCTTGAAATTATTCGAATCCAGAATTGTCTTTGCGCCTGTTGCACTTACTGTGAACAAAGTAACATTTGCTGTCGGATTGACGCAGTCTTTTATTATTGGGACTTGCAATTTTGTAACGGCGGCATTTGTGGCAGTAACATTGACTGGGCTTGCGCAGGAATTTCCAAAACTATCGACGACAGAGAGAGTAAGCGTGCTCGCCACATTCTGATTTGAAAAGATTTGCACATTGGCTGTATCGCCCGCTTTATAAAACGTCTTATCAAAAATGACATTTCGTATAATACCAAGCTCTGTGCCGAGCGTATACATAAAATTCACTTCATTTGAGGTTGTGCTTCCATCTGCTGAAACAAGTGAAAAAGTTACATTGTCATTTCCGGAATTCTCTGCTTTCGGCACGCTGACAGATATGGTGCTCGAACCTGTTTGAATGGTGATATTTGAATTTCCACCTCCTGTTTGTGGAATAACTGTGCCAAAAATTGAATATTGTTTTGTGACAAACGTCGGAACAAAAGTTACGGTTGTCTGGAAAGAACTGTTGATCGAGCATGTTGCAATAAATGTTTGGTTATTGAAACTGCAAGAATTCGGAATGATTTCAACGGTGTTCGAAACATTGTCCGTAATTATCGCTTTGCCAGCGTATGCCGAGCCGAGCGGAAGACCGCTTTCATTTTTCACTTCAATCCATAATTGATACGTTCCGGCAGGTAATGCATCTGGGATCGAATAATTGATCGTCTCATTGACATGTTCGTTCTGTCCGATTGAAAGCATTTCATTATACACATGCTCATCGTAGATGATTGGGCTGTTGCCCGATGCATTGGTCAATTTAACGGCATATTGTATCTGCGGCTGTGCTCCGCTTTCATTCGCCAAAGTGAAGGATAAAACAAAGTTTCTGCCGTTTTCTGAAACAATTTTTGTATTATTGATATCAACCGTTGCGACAATAAAACCTGCGGATGAAGAAGCAGTTTGAGCAAAAACGGAATTGAACGGGAGAAGGCATGCGATGCATGTTGCCGCAATGAATAATGTTTTTTTCATGGAGTTTTTAAATTTGTTAAATTAAAATAAATAATTGATAAGCAGGCATAATTATAGCAAAGATTGACAATAAATAACAACCGTGTATGATGAGGGTGTGCAGTTCGCCGCGAGGCGAGCTCATTTTTTTAAATAATAACAAAATAATCAATAAATATATGATAGATCTCAAAGTCATCAACTCAGTCATCGAACAAATGGAGCAGGAAAAAGGTATACCGAAAGCGAAAATGATCGAGGCTATTGAAATGGCGCTTGCCACCGCCTACAAAAAAGAATATGGAAAAAGAGGACAGATTATAAAGGCAAAAGTCGACCTTACCAGCGGCAAAATGGAATTCATCCAAGTTAAAACCGTTGTGGATAAAAACAGCGTCGTCATGCGCGAAGAGAAAAATGAGGATAAGGAAGCAGACGAGCGGTTCAAAAAATCCCGCAGGATTGAAGAAGAAAAAGAAGAATTAAATGAAAAAGGCGAAAAAGTCGTCTATTACAATCCGGAGCATCATATTTTCCTTGAAGACGCGAAAAAAATAAAAAAAGACGTGAAAATCGGCGACGAGCTCGTCTTTCCGCTTGAAGAAAAAAGTGACTACGGCAGAATCGCCGCGCAGACGGCAAAGCAGGTCATTGTCCAAAAAATCCGCGAGGCGGAAAAGGTTTCGGTATTCAATGAATACGGCGAAAAGGAAGGAACAATTGTCACCGGCACTGTGCAAAGACTTGAACGGGGAAATCTTTTTGTCGATATGGGCAGAGCGACCGCCATCCTTCCCTATGAAGAACAGATTCCGGGAGAAAAATATAAGCCGGGAGAAAGAATCCGCGGATATTTGTATCGTGTGGAAGAAACACCAAAAGGAATTTTTCTTAGACTTTCTCGATCCCATCCGAAATTCTTGGAAGAACTTTTTAAAACGGAGTCTCCGGAACTCGGTGCGGGAACAGTTGAAGTGAAATCCATCGCGCGAGAAGCGGGTTCGAGATCCAAAATCGCCGTTGCGTCAAAAGATAATCATATTGATCCGGTCGGCTCGCTTGTCGGACAAAGAGGTGTTCGCGTGACGACGGTCATGTCGGAGTTGGGCGGAGAAAAAATCGACATTATTGAATGGTCAGCCGATCCGAAAAAATTCATCGAGGAAGCTCTTTCTCCTGCCAGAATTTTGTCCATCAATATCGATGAAACGGAAAAGAAAGCGACGGTGGAAGTCGCCCGGGATCAGCAATCGCTTGCCATCGGCAAAGGCGGACAAAATGTGCGCCTTGCGGCAAAGCTTACCGGCTGGAAAATAGACATTGTTTCCGTCGATGGAGAATATGTCGAGACGGAATATGCGGAAAATGACAAAGGAATTGAATAAAAGATAAAAGTATTGTAGAATCGCATTATGAAAAAGATATTTTACTTATCGGCAATCATCACTGTTTTCGCGCTTGGCGCGTCCAGTATTTCGTATGCCCAAGATTTTCTCGCCTCGACAAAGACAAAAACTGATGTGGTCAAACATTCCCTTGATGGAGAGCGGCTTGAAGTGGCGCAAGGTTTTGAAAATGCAATTGCAAGCTTGAACAACCTCATTGAAAGGATCGGTTCATGCATTTCAAAAATGCAGGCAGCGGGAGACGATGTAGCCTCTTCAAGCGCGCTTTTTGATGAAACAAAATCCGAGATTGCGAATTCCGCAAATAATGTGCTCGATTTGGAAAATGCATTGGCAGTTCCGACTTCGACAAGCACCCGAAACGTCATCATCTCTCGTATTAAAACGGAGAGTATCGCGGCAAAAATATCTATTGAAACTTCCCACAAATCAATATTGAATTTGATAGATATGCTCAAACAGGAATCGTCATCTGCGACAAGTTCGGATGAAATGCAACAAGCAACGACTTCTTCTCAAGAATAAGTGTGATGGAAAAAAATATTATGCAAAAAAACGAAGAAACAAATGAAATAGGAACGACTTCGGGGATATTGATCATTATCGTCATGCTCATTGTCGGTGCATTTTATTTCTTCGAGCAAAGCGTCCAGAAACAAAAACAAATTGAAGCATTAAGGCAGCAGATTGCTTCTTCATCACAAGAGGACTTGAACAGTATTCAAAACGATGCCGCATCGCTTGATTTCCAAAATCTCGGAAACGGCGTCGATAATTTGAAATAACAACTAGCGGCATACAAAAATTTTCTGCGAGGAACTGTTTGAGCGCAGCGAGTTTTCTGAGAAGAAAATTTTTGTATGCCGCCAGTTGTTTTGCATTTTTCTCCATTTTCAGCTAGACTCTCAAAATGATAAAAATATACACCATCAAAGGAACAAAAAAACTTCCCGACTCAGTCGTGGAAATCACTTCTGAAATCACGAAGGAAGCGCTTGAGACCTACAAAGACAAAGCTTTCAAGAAAATCAAGGATATGACGGAGCTGCCCGGCTTCCGCAAAGGACATGTTCCAGATGCAACATTACGAGAAAAGATCGGCGATCTTGGAATTCTGGAAGAAGCGGCGGAAGCGGCGATCAACGATTGCGCTGCGGAAATTCTTCTTGAATCAAAAGTGAATTTTCTCGGTAGACCTAATATTTCCATAATAAAAATCGCTCTTGATTCACCGATTGAATTCAAGATTACCGTCACCGTCATGCCGGAGATCAAGCTTGGTGATTACAAAAAAATCTCTAAAAATGAAAATAAAAAAGAAGTGAAAGTCGAGGAAGTATCTGAAAAACAAATCGAGGAGACGATCGAGCAGATCAGAAAAATGTATGCGCAACAAAATCATGTTCATAAAGAAGGAGAAAAGCATACTGATGATGAAAAACTAGAACTACCGGAAATCACGGATGAATTCGTCAAAAAGCTCGGCGAATTCAAAGACATCGCGGATTTCAAAGCAAAGCTCAAAGACAATATCGCAAAAGAAAAAGAACAAAAAGCAAAAGATAAAAAAAGAATTGAGATTTTGGAAAAAATCACCGCAGATTCAAAGATAGAAATGCCGAAAATTCTTATCGAAAGCGAGCTCGACAAAATGGAGGGTCAGTTCAAAGCCGACATTGCTCAGATGGGACTTCAGCCGGAAGAATATTTGAAACACATCAGGAAATCCTGGGAAGATTTGCGCAAAGAATGGCAGCCCGATGCGGAAAAGCGCGCCAAAACCCAGCTCGTCTTGCAAAAGATTTCACTTGAGGAAAAGATTGAACCGAAAAAAGAAGATGTAGAAAAAGAAATCAAACATTTGATGGAACATTACAAAGAAGCCGACCCGGAACGCGTTCGCGCCTATGTGGAAATGATTTTGGTTAATGAAGTAGTGATTCAATTTTTAGAAAATCAAAAATAAAATAAAACAGAGCGGTGCCTTCGGTGCCGCTCTGTTTTATTTTATTTTTTCCATCTCCTTCCAATTCTCCCCTTCCATACTCGATGCTTTCATGACAATCCCTTTTGAATCTTTCAGAGGAATGACATTTTCCATAATTTTTTCAATTTTCGGAGCAATTTTTTCTGCGATTGTCTCATCCGCTTCATAGACTAGTTCATCATGAATCTGCAAGATCAATTTTACTTTGTCGGACAGTTTTTCTTCCTTTAAATATTTATCAATATGGATCATCGCAAGTTTGATCATGTCGGCTTCTGTGCCTTGGATCGGTGCGTTGATCGCCATGCGCTCAGACATCGCTTTGATAAACGGCACTTTGGATCGCAATCCTTCAAAATATCTTCGTCTGCCGAAAAGCGTCTGGGTGTAGCCTTTTTCTTTTGCGTCATTTTTGATCCATTCCAAATATTTTGCAAGGCCGGAAAATTTCTCAAAATATGCGTTCAGATATTTCTGCGCTTCTTCTCTGCTGACGGCGCCGGAATATGCCGGGCGAGCCTCCGTGATGATCGTCTGACCTCCGCTCAAATTTACCCGCAGGGCGTTCACCCCCATACCGTACATAATTCCAAAGTTGATGACCTTTGCCCGTCGGCGCATTTCCTTGTCCACTTGATCTAGTGGAACATTGAACACTTCCGAGGCGACCGCAGTGTGCACGTCTTCGTTGTTTTTGAAAATCTCGATCAGCTTTTTATCATCCGAGAGAAATGCCGCAATGCGGAGCTCCGCCTGCGAATAATCAAATGACAAAAGTTTCGTTCCATTGTCGGCAACAAATGCTGCGCGGATATTCCTGCCAAGCTCGCTTTCATTTGGAATATTCTGCAGATTCGGATTTGATGATGCCATTCTGCCTGTCGTCGTTCCCGCCTGCAAGAATTTTGCATGAAGCCGTCCATCTACATCCAAAAGTTCCGGTATGACATCGATATAGGTGGAAAGAAGTTTCTGGAATTCGCGGTATTCAATGATCAGATCAATAATCGGGTGCATTTCGCGCATTTTTTCAAGCTCACTTTCTTTGGTGGAAAGCGCGCCGCTACCAGTCTTCTTTTGATTTTTCGGTTTCAGTCCGAGCTTCATAAAAAGTATTTCTCCCAGCTGCTTCGGCGAATTGATATTGAATTCATCACCAGCATGATCCCAAATTTTCTTTTCAAGCGTAGCAAGTTTCGCATGATAATCCTTTGACAACCGCGCTAATTCTTTCTTGTCGATCTTCACTCCAGTTTTTTCCATAGCTTCGATAACCGAAATAAGCGGCTTTTCTATCGTTTCCCAGACTCGCGTCAATTCCCTTTTCTCAAGTTCAGCAAGCAAAATTCTTTTTGCTTCTTTTGAATCTTTCGTCTTCGTAAAATTAAAAATGTCTTCCCCTTTCGGACTCGTGATGCTCGAATTGACAAGCCAAAGTATGACCGAAAGTTCTTTGATATTTTCGTATTGATATTCTATTTTTTCCTCACGTTCTTTTTTCTCTTTTTTTGTTTCGGTATTTTCTTTTGATTTTTTTTCCTCAGTTTTTCTATTGTTGCCGTACAAAACATCTTTTAATCTTTGACCCAAAGTCCTGAATTCAAGCTCGCTCCACACTGCATTCACTTTTTCGAGATCAACACTTTCTTTCCAGCTTTTTTCCGGAAGCGAAAAATTAATCGGTGCGGCTCTGTTTATAGTGCCGAGCATTTTGGAAAACTTCGCTTCCTCTTCGCCATTCTCAAGCAGCCCGACGATTCTTTCCTTGATGCCGGCTGTTTCAAATTGTTCTTTTCCGCCGGCTTTTTTTAATTTCTTGTACATTTCCTCGATCGAACCGAAATTTTTTATTAAATCCGTCGCCGTTTTCTCGCCGATGCCGTTGATGCCGATGATATTGTCAGACGGATCTCCTCGAAGACCTTTGAAATCGGGCAACAGCTTCGGTCCGAATCCGTATCGTTCTAAAACTCCTTTTTCATTATAAATAATCGTATCCTTGATTCCTTTTTTCAAAGTATAAACCCGCACGCGATCGTCATCAACGAGCTGAAGCGTATCCATATCACCGGACGCAATAACGATATCAAGATTTTTTTCTTTCTTCTCTTTCTCGACAATCGTGCCAATCATATCATCCGCCTCAAACCCTTCCTTTGAATAAATGGGGATATTGAACGCGCGGAAGATGTCGTAGGATTTTTTGATCTGTTCGATGAGCTCTTCGTCTGCTTTTGCTCTGCCCGCTTTGTAATCCTTGTAGGCAATATGACGATATGTCGGCTTCGGCAAGTCGTAGCAAGCGGCGATATAATCTGGCTTCAAATCGGAAATGATTTTGAGAAGCATGGTTGAAAGCCCGTAGAGAGCGCCCGTCGGCACGCCGGAGCTTGTGGCAAATTCCGGCAGCGCATGATATGCGCGATGAATAATTGCATGAACATCGAGGAGGACAAGTATTTTTTTATCACCAGATTTTTTTGCCATGTTTCTATTATATCTCAATTTCCCGCTCGGTATCCGAGATGAATCTGAAATTAATTTTTACGTGATTTTCCGGCAAAATTTCTGAGACTTTTTCGGGCCATTCTATCAGAATAATGTTTTGCGGATCGGATGATATGTTCTGCCAGCCGAGAACGATAAGCTCTTTTGCGGAGTTCAAGCGATAGGCATCAATATGAATCAGATTTTTAAATTTTGCGTGAAGGATGGGATAAATTTTTTCAATGACATACGTCGGACTCGTCACGGTTTCATCGATGCCAAAAATCTCCGCAACGTCCTGTGCAAACGTCGTTTTGCCGGAACCGAGATCTCCATATAAGCCGATAATAAGCGCGCCTTCGGGCGTATAAAAAGATAATTTTTTTACAAAATCCTCCGCAATTTTTTCCGTGTCATTTAAACTCTTGCTGATTATTTTCATCAGTTAATTTTAACATACAAAAAGGCGGGATTTTCGCTTCACGAAAATCCCGCCAAATAAAAAAACCCCACCTCCCGTTGTTACGAGAAATGGGGTCTTGAGGATTTTCATCCTCATCCCGGAATGTACGTATTCGTTGAAGGATCCCACGTGTACCACACCTTTTGACTTTCAAATTTAAAATTTTGGGTGTGAATACCGTCCGACAAAATCGCTCCAGTGATTGGATTGTTAAACCCAATCACTACCTTTCCATTTTCCTTGACTGGAAAAGTACCGATGGTCTTGCCTTCTTTGGACAACTCCGTGATCGTAAAAGATGGCTTTCCCGTGTTATCAATAACGACTCCACAGTAATGCTTTTCTTTGTACGAAAGTTCTGCACTTGGAGCTGGGACTTGCGGAACAACAGTTGGGATCGGTGTCGGAACCGGAGTTTCAATGCTCCCGTATCCATGACCGACAACCATTTCAGTTTCGCTCCAAATCAGCCAGATGGTGGCACTGATACCTGCAAGAAAAATCCAGCATACCAGTATCCAAAATAGCGGTCTGAATGTATGCCGCCATCTGTCCCAGTTATTCCCACTGACTTGCTCCGTAGCCGGTTTGAGATAAGCATCCCACCGATTCCAGAGCACAATCACCATTACGATGAACACAGGAACGACCAGTAAAAGAATCTTTCCCATGCCCATTTTGTAAACAAAGGAAAAGTCCATGAGCACACCTCACAAATTTTATTTTTATTCCCATTAAAGGGTTACTGCTAGCTTCCTCAATATTATACATGACTCTATAATATTGTCAATACTTTCACTTATTTTATTTCGGCTTTAAACAAGGCTTCTTTTCCTAACAAAAAACCGCCAAAAGGCGGTTTTTTGTTAGATAAATTTTGATAAATCGTTCTCACCTATCGTGATCCATTCTCCTTTTGACATTTTCTTGATAGCTTCTTTCGGATTAATTTTGTTCAATCGAGAAAGTTTGGCAAGTTCTTTTACAGCATCGCTTGAAAGCAATACTTGATTCATCCGAGCGTACGTTTCAATACTTTCTATCGCTTGAATATCGGAATTAGTTTCCATTCTGAAATTTTGAAGATAATCAGAACTTTCAGACGAATTCGATGCTTCAGGTGTAACAGTGATTGGATTTTCCATTTTTTCTTTTCTCTTCAAGAAGATGTAGGAAAGTCCCGCGCTCCAGAGCAAAAGCATTGAAAGGAATCCGACAACTTTTGCAAAATCTCCCGCGCCAGTATATGGAACATTACTCAAGTAGACTGATTGCAAGTTTGGATTGGTAGCACTGTAAGCCAAAACCTCGTTTGGATTTCCGAGAGTAACAGAGCACGCTTCGGTGGTTGTTTGTCCATCACCTGAATTAATTCTCAAATACGCATTTTCTACGCCAGTTGAGGACGGATAGATCTGAGAAATATATTGCCCCGTTCCTGAAAGTCCGCTGTCACCAGTCCATGTGTAGTAATAGACTCCGTTTCCGCCTGAAGCAAGAGCGGTCCAGACAATTGAAGTTCCTGACGGATTGGTTGAAACTTGACCTGAACATGAACCGGTAAGCTGTCCGTAGTTGTAATTATTATATCCATAATATCCGTTATACGCGGTACCGCCGCCAAAACTTGAAGTGGTAACTGTTGAACCCGGATATTGTCCAGCCGTTGGAACCGGTTCATAAAGAGTACCGCCAGTAAAACTTCCTGAAGAAACTGTTGAACCAGGATAATAATAGCCGCCATAGTATCCTCCGGAATATATGCCTCCAATAATACCAACAGATGAATTATCGTAAGGAACGATTGTTTGAGTATCATTTGAAGTTGGCTCTGTGTAACCCGTTCCAGTATAATCAGTATAGCCGGTTCCCGTGTAATCGGTATAACCTGTTCCGGTGTAATCGGTATAACCTGTTCCGGTGTAATCAGTGCCATCAGTATAGCCCGTTCCAGAATAGTCAGTGTATCCTGTTCCAGTGTAGTCAGTATCATCTTGTGCCTTCGCTGCAAATGGCATTGCAATAGAAAAAACAACGGCAAGCAAAAGTGTTGCGAAGAGCAATGTATATTTATTTATAATATTTGTGTTTTTCATATATTTCATATCAAATTTATTAACCTGGATATTATATATTAAACTACAAAAAAGTCAAGTACTTTCTCTATCTCCTCACTTTGGAGCTTTATGGTGGCTTTAAATATGGCTTTTGTGCTTTCTATGGTATGATATTCCCTATATGGTGACCTTCGATGATTCAAAAGAAGAAAAGCGTCTTGAAGAAATGCGTAAAAGCGAAGAAGAGGACGTTGTAAAGATTCTTGCTTCCCGATACGGCTTTAATTATCTTGATCTCGGACCGATACGCATCAATACCGATGCGCTCCGTATTGTAAATGAAGATGAAGCGCGAGAATCCAGCGTCGCTATCTTTGATATGACTGGTAAGAAACTTGAAGTGGCTATTACGTCTCCGAACAATGAAAAAACTGTTTCTATATTAAATAAACTTTCGGACGAAGGCTACTTGCCGACTGTTTTTATGGTATCAAAAAAAAGTTTAGAGAAAGCGTGGGAGCGATATAAAGATTTGTCGTATTCATCGGAAAGCGTCGCCGGCACTTTTGATATTTCAAGCGATCAAGTCGTCACGCTGATGTCAAAAGTTGGACATATTAAGGATATCAAAAAATTGATGGATGATCTGCTCGGTGTCAAGCAAACCTACCGCATTTCAAAAATATTGGAAATCATGCTCGCCGGCGCTCTTGCACTCGGAGCTTCCGATGTGCACATCGAACCGCAAGAAGAAGGTGTACGTATGAGATTTAGGATAGACGGCATTCTTATCGATACATATCAATTTGATATGGCAACATATAATCTTTTGCTCTCCCGCATAAAATTACTTTCGGGTTTGAAATTGAATATCAAAGACGAAGCGCAGGACGGCAGATTCAGCATCAAAATAAAAGACAGCGAAATTGAAATCAGAACTTCCATCTTGCCGGGCGCATACAGCGAATCCATCGTCATGCGGCTTCTCAATCCGAAATCCATCTCGGTGCCGCTCGAAGAGCTTGGTATTGAAAAAAGAACTCTCGACATCCTCATTGAACAAATCAATAGGCCAAACGGCATGCTTCTCATCACCGGACCGACCGGCAGCGGAAAAACCACTACATTGTATGCATTCATGAAAAAAATCTACAGTCCCGAGATAAAAATCATCACGATTGAAGATCCAATTGAATATCATTTAAATGGCATCGTTCAAACGCAGGTGGAAGATGAAAAAGGATACACATTTCTTGCCGGACTTCGCGCCGCGATGAGGCAGGATCCAGACGTCATCATGGTCGGAGAAATCCGAGATGATGAAACTGCGGGAACCGCCATTCAGGCGGCACTCACCGGACATTTGGTATTTTCCACTCTGCACACAAACTCCGCAGCTGGAGCATTTCCACGATTGATCGATCTGAAAGTCAATCCGAAAACGATCCCCTCGGCGCTCAACGTTTCAATGGCGCAGCGGCTTTTGAGAAAGCTCTGTCCGTATTGCAAGAAAGAAAAAATTCCGACTGATGCGGAAAAAAAGATTATTCAAAAAACCCTTGAAAGCATTTCGGACAAAACATATCTGACGGGCGTTCAGACGGAAAAAATCTGGCAAGCCGTCGGCTGCGACAAGTGCAACGATACCGGCTACAAGGGCAGAATAGCCATTGTTGAAGCCATCCTTTCGACACGAGAGATGGAAAGTGTCATTATGGCGAATTCAAGCGAACGGGAAATCAAAGAGGTTGCCAGATCCCAGAACATCCTCGATATGAAACAGGACGGCGTGCTCAAAGTGCTTCGGGGCGTTAGCACGCTTGAAGAGCTCGGCTCGGTCATAGATCTTGAATCAGAAAATTAAACGTGTTGTAAAAAATTGGAGTACTTGCAAAAGTTTCAAACTGGGATAGCATAAAAACTAAGAGATGGTTCAAAACATAAATCTCTAAACAATACTTTAAACCTGGCGGTAAAAAGTTAAATTAGCCTTTAAGGATAACCTCAGCAATATTTCCGAAGAAATAAACCAAGACGTCCTTGAAGAAAAACTCGTAACCTCTTGCGAGAATAATTGTTTAGAGATTTATATTCAGAACCGGAACATAAAACTTGAGTCAAATAAAAAGCCCTTGCACAGGCCCTGGAAAGAGTTTAGCATGAAATAACACTATGTCAAGCAAAAATGGCAAAAAAACGACTCCTTCGCAAAATATTCATAATTCAAGCCCCAAAAATAGCGATGTAATATTCCTTGACCAGACACTGCGTCCATCCTCATGGAACGAATACATCGGACAGAAAAACATCAAAGAAAATTTGCAAATTTTATTGAAAGCCGCCGAACAGAGAAAACATCCGCCGGAGCATCTTCTTTTTTACGGTCCCCCGGGACTCGGCAAAACAACGCTGGCAAATCTGATTGCAAAAGAAACTCGCGCACAATTGAAAGCCACTTCAGGTCCGGCGATAGAAAAAGTCGGCGACCTTGCATCAATCCTAACCAATCTTTCACCCGGTGATATTCTTTTCATTGACGAAATCCACCGTCTCAACAAAACAATCGAGGAAATTTTATATCCTGCGATGGAGTCCGGCTCACTCGATATTATTATCGGCAAAGGTCCGTCCGCCCGCACCATACAACTCGACCTTCCGCCGTTCACATTGATCGCCGCAACGACTCGCATCGCCATGCTTTCCGCTCCTTTGCGAAGCCGTTTTTCCGGTGGAGTCTACAAGCTTGAATTTTATTCGCCGGAAGAAATAGAAAAAATTATTGAACGCTCTGCAAAAATTCTCGGCGTTGAAATAGACCCCGAAGCGAAAAAAGAAATCGCCAAACGCAGCCGCTCCACGCCGCGAACTGCAAATTATCTTCTCAAACGCGCCCGTGACCTCGCCCAGATAAAAAAACAAAATTTAACTAGTGAAATTGTCAAAGATGCCTTGCAAATGCTCAATATTGACGAGGTTGGGCTCAATCCGGAGGACAGAGCAGTGCTGACCATGATAGAGGAAAAATTCGCCGGCGGTCCTGTTGGGCTCAATACGCTTGCCGCTTCCCTTTCGGAAGAGCAGGCAACTATCGAAGATGTCTACGAGCCGTATCTTTTGCAGCTTGGATTCATTGAACGAACCTCGCGAGGAAGAATTGTGACAGACAGAGCGAGAAAACATTTGAATATTAAAAATTCAGGAAAACTTTTATAGCTTTTATTTTTTTCTATCTGATGGTATATTCTTCAATATAAAAATATGTCTGGACATAATAAATTTTCAAAAATAAAACGATTGAAAGCCAAGACCGATGCGCAGAAAAGTGCCGTCTTCACCAAAATGGCAAAGATACTTCAGATTGAAGCAAAAAAAGCCAACGGCAATATGCTCTCCCCTGGGTTGCGAGCCGCGATTGAAAAAGCTCGTTCTTTTGACATGCCAAACGACAATATCGAGCGAGCAATCAAAAAAGCCACGGGAGCCAGTGCAGAACAAATGGAACTCATTACTTACGAAGCATACGGTCCTGCCGGCGTGGCGCTTATCATTGAAGCTTTGACTTCCAATAAAAATAAAGCAGCTGCGGAAATTAAGCATATTCTTTCCGAGAACGGCACTTCGCTCGCAACCTCCGGAAGTGCATCATGGGCGTTTGAGAAAACACCCGAAGGCTGGATGCCAAAAACAATGGTGCAAGTCGGCGATGCCGATGCACCTGCGCTCGAAAAGCTTATTGATGATCTCGAAAACAACGAGGAAGTACAGGAAATATATACGAACGCGGAGTAATTGCATTCGAAAAGTTGTCAACAGTCTTATTTGCTTGCAAATTTTTTATAATTTTGGAGAATATCTTCATTAGCTCAAAAAGAGCAATTAATAAAAGATATACACCATGAAAGCGAAAGGTAAAAGCACAAAACCGGAAAAAAAATTGAAGGAAGTTAAAAAAGAAATTCCAAAAGAGGAAGTAAAAGAAGAAGAAGAGGTGAAAGAAACCGGAGTTATTTCCGATGGTGTTCTCGATGCGTTTGAGGAACCGGCAGCTGTTGAACCCATTGATCCGCTTCTTGTTGATGATGAAGGTACCGTTGACGGCGATGACGATGAGGACGAAGAAGATTTGGATTACAATCCTGCCGAGTGGTAAAAATTATTTTCTATTTGAATTCGTAGCAAAAAAAGTCAGTCCGACCGCTATCGCATCGTATTCGTCGTCATATTTAATATCGGTTTTTGTTTGAATGAGTTTCTGCACCATAGCCGTCACCTGCTCTTTATCGCTTGCCTCCGTATCCGGTCACTGCAACTTTAATCGCCATGGGGGAAAATTCTGCGACAGAAAGTCTCGTAACTGACGCGACATAGAGCATCACTCCGCGAGCTTCCGAGACATGCATCGCAGTCTTTTGATTGTTGGTAAAAAAAAGCGTTTCAATCGCCATCGCTTGCGGCTCGTATTTTTTGATACATTTTTCTATTTCCTGCCCAATGAGTTTTAATCTTTCTTCATGCGGAATTTTCGCGGACGTTTTGAAACACTCGGAAAAAACTAAATTCTCTTTATTTGAATTTTTTTCTATGATTGCCACACCCATTCTTTCATATCCGGGGTCGATTGCGATGATTCTCATAAATTATAAATTTATCTTTACAAACCTCTTCTTCCCTATTTTGAGAGTAATTTCTTTTTCAACTTTATAATTTGGATCGGTAATTTTTTCACCTGATACTGCATCGGATACCGCGCCTTCAAGCACCAATCTTCTGAAATCGGATTTTGACTCGACAATTTTTGCGCCGAGTAAAACTTCAGAAAGAAGTCTGTTATTTCCACCTTTCACTTGCTCAATATTTTCCGGCACACCGCCTTTTTTGAAAGTTTCAATGAAATTTTCCTCCGCTTTTTTTGCTTTTTCAGCTCCGTGATAGATGGTCACAATCTCTTTTGCCAATCGCATCTTGAGATCGCGAGGATTTGCTCCGTTCTCTATTTTCATTTTTATTTTCTCAATTTCTTCTATCGGCGCATAGGTGCAAATTTCAAATGCCGGCAAAATCATTCCGTCCGTCCATGACATCACCTTACCGAGCATTTCTTCCGGCGAATCATTCAAAGCGACCATATTTCCTTCCGTCTTTCCCATTTTGATTCCGGAATTATCAGCCAAAAGTTTTGTAGCGATGACAAATTTTTCTTTATTCAAAATATTTTTTTCAAGATCTCGCCCGACAAGCATGTTGAACATCTGGTCATTCCCGCCGATCTCGCCGTCTACTTTTAGAACAACGCTATCGTATCCTTGCATCAGCGGATATAAAAATTCATGGTTGTAGATGGGTTTGTTTTCACCCATTCTTTTTTGAAACATTTCTCTTTTCAGTAATTGATCAACGGTTGTTTTTGAAGCAAGGTTGACGACATCCTGAAATTTCATTTTCTCAAGCCATTTTGAGTTGTATTTTATTTTTGCTCCGCCAAAACCAAATTTTAAAAACACTGATGCTTGTTTTTTGTAGAGCTTCGCATTAAGCATCACCTGTTTTCGAGTAAGCTGTTTTCTAGTTGCCGCTTTATCCGTCGGATCGCCGATCATTGCGGTAAAATCTCCGATAAGCATGACGACTTCATGCCCGAGATCCTGGAATTCTTTTAATTTTTTCAATTGAACCGCATGGCCCATGTGAAGCGTTGGTCCGGTCGGATCGATGCCAAGATACATTTTCAATCTTTTTCCGCTTTGAAGCTCTTTTTGGACAAATACTTTGTTTGGAAAAATATTTTCAACACCACGAGTGAGAAATTCCTCTATTTTCTTCGGATCAGTGTTTATCATGCTCAAAATGTAGCATAATCCGCATTTTTTTGCACTGAATACCCACAAATATGGTATAATGTGCCGCAATGGTTCAAAAACACACCAAAAGAATCGTTCATTCAATAAGACATACCTGGAAACACGACAAAAAAGCGATTTTTATCGGCATCGCCGCGCTTATTTTGATTTTCTTCGGCTGCATTGCGTTATGGATTTCCACTTTCAAGCTTCCGGATCTTTCATCATTCAATACGATTAAAGTCGCCCAGTCAACAAATATATATGACCGTACGGGAACGGTTTTGCTTTACAGTATTCATCAGGATCAAAATAGAACTGTCGTGCCGTTTGACGAAATCAGCCAATATATTAAAGATGCAACCGTTGCCATTGAGGATCCGAGTTTTTATTCGGAGGGAGCTATAAAAATAACATCGATCGTACGATCGCTTCTCGTCGATGTTTTTTCCGGCAGTTTCAGCCAGGGCGGCTCCACCATCACCCAGCAAGTCATTAAAAATTCCGTTCTGACAAATGAAAAAAGCATTTCAAGAAAATTAAAAGAAATTGTACTCTCAATGGAACTTGAAAAGCAAATGAGCAAGGATGATATTCTTTCCCTATATCTTAATGGAAATCCGTACGGCGGAAATACCTACGGCGTCGAGGAAGCCAGCCAGAAATTCTTCGGGACAAGCTCGGCAAATGTTGATCTTGCTCAAGCTGCATATATCGCCGCGATTGCAAATGCACCGACCTATTATTCTCCCTATGGACAAAATAAAACAGAGCTTGACGCCAGGAAAAATCTCGTGCTACAAAAAATGCTCGATAATAAATTCATCACTCAAAACCAATACAATGAAGCGGCAGCAGAAAATGTCCAGTTTGAACCCCCGTCGCCAAATGGTATTCTTGCTCCCCACTTTGTCGAATTCATAGAGCAATATCTGGTCAATAAATACGGCGAGGATGCGGTGGAGGAAAATGGATATAAAGTTATCACGACGCTTGATTACAGCTTGCAGTCGCAAATGGAAAAAATCGTGACAAATTATGCGCCGACACTTCAGAAAAATTTCAACGCATCAAATACCGCGGCGGTCGCAATCGATCCGAAGACGGGACAAATTCTCGCCATGATCGGATCGGAAAATTATTTCTCCACAACAACAGACGGTCAGTTCAATGTGGCGCTCGCCTACCGACAACCCGGATCGACATTCAAGCCGTTCATTTATGCGACCGCTTTTGAAAAAGGATACACACCAGATACGGTTCTTTTTGATCTGCCGACTGAATTTCAAACCACCTGCAATCCGCAAGGGCAGGAAATCGATCCGAACATGGTTGTCTCTTCTTCAACCGCATGCTATATGCCCCAAGATTTTGACGGGCTCTACCGCGGCCCAGTATCTCTGCGTACAGCGCTCGATTTATCTTTGAATATTCCTTCCATTCAGCTTTTTTATCTCGCCGGACAGCAAGATTCGCTCGACACTGCAAAAGCAATGGGTATTACCAGTCTTTCCGATGATCCAAATCAATACGGCCTGACGCTCGTTCTTGGCGGAGGAGAAGTTTCTTTGCTTGATATGACAAGTGCATACGGTGTCTTCGCAAATGATGGCGTCAGAAACCCTTACACGGGAATTCTTTCGGTAACGGACGGTCAAGGAAATGTTGTTGAACAATACGCGACAAGCAGCACGCGGATACTGCAACCAAACATTGCAGATCTGATGAATGATGTTCTTTCAGACAATGTTGCCAAAGCGCCGGAATACGGTGCAAATTCCGTATTTATGTTTCCTGGAAGAGAAGTTGCCGCAAAAACAGGCACGACGAATGATTCCCGAGATGCATGGACAATCGGCTACACACCGGACGTCGTCGTCGGCACGTGGGCGGGCAATAATGACAACACACCAATGGTAAAAAATGTCGCTGGACTGATCGTTGCACCACTTTGGCAGCAACTCATGGCTGTTGCGCTCGCAAGCACCAGTGTTGATGATTTTAACAAGCCCTTGCCGATTGATCCAACACTCAAACCGGTGCTTCGCGGAATTTGGCAGGGGGATGATACTTTTTTCATCGATAAAGTTTCAGGATTGCTTGCAACAAGCTCCACGCCGCCCGAAACAAAAGAAGAAATTGCGATACCAAATATCCACTCGATTCTTTATTGGGTGGACAAAGATGATCCGAATGGACCACAGCCGTCAGACCCGACGACCGACCCGCAATACAATCTCTGGGAATATCCGATTCAGCAATGGCTCTTGACCCATCCGCAACCGGCAGTCGTTGAACCGACTATGTATGATAATGTTCATATACCGGCAAATATACCTACTATCAACCTTGTTTCGCCGACACAAAACGGAACTTACGGCTCGAGCAGCCGCATCATGATAGCGTTTACTACGCACTCAACATATCCGGTGGCGAGCGCAAATTTTTACCTGAACAACCAGCTTATCGGCACATCAGACACCGCGCCGTTTGTGTTCAGTTTTATTCCGTCCTCTTTTCAATCGCTTCTTCCCGGAGTAAATAATTTAAAAGTCGCGGTAACCGACAGTGTATATAACGAAGGCGACATTACGATACCGATTACGATTAATCAATAAATATATTTTATATGAAATTAATTCTTTACATGGGTATTTCGGCAAATGGATATATTGCCAAACAAAACGGTGACTCGGAATTTACTTCCGACGAAGATCTGAAAGGTTTTTATGAGCTGAGTAAAAAAGTTGGAAATGTTATCATGGGAAAAAATACTCATTTATATATTATTGAGAAGGAATTTTTCCCATTTCCCGACGCTTTGAATATTGTTGTCTCTCACGAATCAATAAAAAATACGTGGGGTGATAAAGTATTGATTACAAACAAATCCCCAAAGGATATTATTCAATTACTTGAAGATAGAGGTTTCAAAACTGCTTTTTTGGCTGGCGGAGGTCAATTAAATAGTTCTTTCATGAAAGAAGGGCTGATAGATGAAATATATCTTGATATCGAACCTTTATTGTTTGGTAAGGGAATAAAAATATTCAATGATGATAATTTTGAATACGACTTGGAACTTCTAGAAATAAATAAAATGAATAAAGATACGGTGCAATTACATTACAGGGTTATAAAATCTCACTGATTTTATTTTCAAGTTTTTTGTTTAAAAGCTCCAAAATCTTAGTTTTTTTCAGGAAAATTTCGCTTTTTACAATGGGTCGTTCGCTGATCCAGGCAACACCATCCTTCACAACAATCTTTTTTGGATCAATTTCTATATTGCAGATTTCTTCTATGCTTTCCGCCACGGAATTTCTCAAAAAATCCCTGGATTGGGAGAATTTTTTGAACTTTTCCAGATAGCGGGCAATATCAAACATGGTTTATCTATTCATCGGCATTACCAGATACATGAATGTTTTGTCGGAAGTTCCACGAATGACAAGCGGCTTGTTAATACCGTTGAAAAATAAGGAAATACTGTCCGAGGAAATCGAATTAAGACAGTCAACAATGTATCGGTGATTGAAATTCACTTCGACACTCTCACCTTCCACCGTCGCTTCTATTTTATTCGTATTTTCGCCAATATTCGCATTTTTTGTTTTGATTTCGACATATTTTTCGCCTGCAGCAATACTTATATTTATTTGGTTGAAATTATCGGAAAAAATACTTGATATTTTCAATGTATTGATCAGATCTTGTTTCAAAACCGTCACCTTTGTTTTTTCTTCTTTGGGAATTATTTGTTTATAATCGGGGAATACGCCGTCAATAACCCTTGAGACCAAATACATCCCGTTAAAAGTCAGGGAAATTTGATTTTTTGTTGAATTTATTTCTATTTCTTCGTCAATGGTATCAATAATTTTTAGTGTGTCAGCTGCATTTTTAAATGGCATGAGAATTCCGTGGATTGCTGTATTTTTCTTTGTTTTTATTGTTTTTTCAGCAAGACGGAATGAATCGGTTGCGACAAAAAATAACTGATCTTCAATAGAGTACATGTATACACTGGAAAGTTCCGGTTTGACGGATGATAATGACGCACTGTAAATTACGGATTTGATGCCATTTATAAAATCTTTTGAGTGTATTTTTATTATTTTTCCATTCTCAATATATGGAATGGTTGGAAAATCTTCAAATGATATTGTTTTTATATTCACCTCACTGTTTTGGGTGTGGATATTCAAAATATTTTCTTTTGTTTCCAAAAAAACATTTTTATCGTCATTAATATTATTCAAAAAACTACTTAAAATAGTTGCTGGAACAGCCACCTTTCCTTGCTCGAGTATTTTTACCGGAATAGTTATTTCCAAACCTAAATCCAAATTTGTTGATTTAATAACTAGATTATTCCCTTTTGTTTCAAATAATAAACAAGATAATATAGGGATGTTGGAATTTCTTCCTACGATTTTTTCCGCTTTCGACACCGCGACATGAAGTTTTTCTTTTATACATTCTATTTTCATAATATATCTTTATTTTTATTATACTTGTTTATATGTTTATATGTTTATAATCTTTATTTTATAACTTTAAATTTAATTTCTTGTGTATTTATAGTGTGTATTGTTTGTTATTTATTTTTTCTTGATTTTTTATCCATAATTTCTCAACATGTTTTCAAATAAATTCTCCATATCTTTTCCATATATTATAAACAATCATTTCAACATCGATCGGATCCTGTCTATTTCTTGGACGAGTTCAGGATTTGTTTTTAAATCATTTTTGATTTTCTCATATGAATGAATAACCGTCGAATGATCACGGTTTCCCACTTTGTCACCAATTGAAGGAAAGGAAATATCAAAATCCTCACGCAAAATATACATAATCACTTGTCGTGGTTTGATAACCTCTTTTTTTCTCCCTTTTTCCGATACCGTAGACTCGTCGATTCCGTAAAATTCAGAAACGACACGAATAACATCTTTTGCAGACACATTTTTTTTCGGTTTCGAAGTGTTTTTTAGCAGTTCTTTAACCTCATTTATGTTCAACTCCTTGTTTTTCAGCTGTGTTTGGCACAAAATAAGGTTTAGGATGCCTTCAAGCTCACGGATATTGCCATCAACAGACGATGCCAGAAACTCAACCATTTCATTTGAAAGAAGCAGGTTCATCAAAGACGCTTTTTTTCTGAAAATTTGGATTCTTGATTCAAATTCAGGCTTTTGGATTTCAAGGATCATTCCGGCATTGAATCTTGATTTGATGCGATCTTCAATATCGGTAATGAAGTTCGGGTGTTTGTCCGAGGAAAAGATCAATTGCTTGCCGCTGTCGTGAAAGCTGTTGAACAAATGAAAAAATTCTTCCTGGGTTTTTGTTTTTGCGGACAAAAATTGGATATCGTCAATAATCAAAACATCGTATTTCTTGTATTTTTCTTTGAAGGTGTTTATTTCCCCGCTGTTGAGGGAATTCAAATAATCATTTGCAAACCGCTCGCTCGTCATATAATAAATTTTCTTGTTTTGATCATCCTCTTTGAATTGATTACCGATTGCCTGGATCAAATGCGTCTTGCCGTGACCGGTCGAGCCGAAAATAAAAAGAGGGTTGTATGTCGCGGTTCTTTTCAAAATCGCCTGCGAGGCGGCATGAGCGAGTTCGTTAAACGGACCAATGACAAATGTTTTGAATGTATATTTCGGATTCAAATTGTCTTCTTTGTTGATATAAAAATCATTCAGCGGAAGCTCATTCACATTCACCGGCTCTTTTGTGTGATTTTTGTTTTCCTCTTTTGATACGATGTATTCAACATTTCGTATATGCTCGCCGAAATTCCTAAGATTTTTCATGATGTCTTTGTGATACTTGTTCATCAACCAGTCTTTGACAAAAATATTCGGAACACCAAGATAGACGGTGCCGTCTTCCTGTTTGATGATATAGGTGTCTTTGAACCACATACTGAAATTTGCTTTCGAAATATCGAGTTCTATCTGGGCGAGAAGATTGTTCCAAAGAGTTTTGTTGTCCGTCATGTGTTTCAATTATAGGTTGATATGCTGATACATGAAAATTTATTTTTGTGCACAAACTGTGTATAAAACGTTGACAGAGAAAAATTAATTTTTTGAAACGAGACACCACCATTATACAGAAAAAATTTGAAAAATATGCTTTACATTTTTTCAACTTTGATGTATGCTTTTCTCATGTCATTCACATACAAACCAAATAAAAGAAAGCGGGCAAAAACCCACGGTTTTCTATCGCGAAGTAAGAGCAAATACGGCAGAAACACTATTAAACGAAGAAGACAGAAAGGACGAGCAAAGCTCACTGTTTCCAAAAAAAGAAAATAAACAAAAATCCGCATATCGCGGATTTTTGTTTTATGCGTTATAGTGGTGCCATGCTGAAAAGGAAATATCGGGCAAGCCGGAAAGATATAGAAGACGCAATCAAAAGCGGAATGACAATTTCCGAAAATTTTTTGTACGCAAAAGTTTCGAGACATGAAGTTGAAAAAACAAGTTTTGCAATCGTGGTGTCAAAAAAGATAGAAAAAACGTCTGTCGGCAGGCACGTTTTGAAAAGAAAGATCAGCGCAGCTTTGGAGGAAAATTTAAAAAAAACAAATGAAAAATTCAAAAAAACAATCATTTTCTTTCCCAAAAAGACCGAAAAGCCGATTTCATATAAGGAAATAAAAAAAGAAGCTGAAAAAGTATTGAAAAAAGCCGGATTTTATTCTCAATTTTCAAAATAATCCCGAAATTATTTTACATTGTAAATTACTCATTTTTCGTATAGAATGACTTTTATGCACGCTCTGCTCAAAGCCATTTTTTATACTCCGCTTTATAACGCCCTCATCTTTTTTATCGCCATTATTCCGCTTCATAATGTCGGTGTGGCGGTCATTCTTTTCACTTTGATCATCAAAATCATCCTCTTCCCTTTTTCACAGAAGTCGGTCAAAACCCAGTTTGAAATGAAGCAAATGGAACCTGAGCTCAATAAGTTGAAGGAGCAGTATAAAGACAACAAGCAGCTGCAGGCGGAAAAGACTATGGAATTATATCGGCAAAAAGGCATCAATCCTTTTTCCGGAATTCTCGTCATGCTTATCCAGCTTCCGATCCTGATGGGTTTGTATTATATTTTTCTTCGGGGAGGTTTGCCGAACGTGGATCACACGATTATCTATTCTTTCACAAAAATCCCGACGGTCGTGAACTCAACCCTTTTCGGTGTTAATGTTTCCGCCAAGAGCACGCTTTTTGCCATTCTGGCAGGGCTTGCGCAATTTTTCCAGATGCAGTTTATGCTGCCGAATGCGCCGAAAAGAAATCCAAATTCTGATACCGGTCCAAATTTTAAAGATGAATTGTCCCGAAGTATGAATATGCAGATGAAATATATCATGCCGTTCATCATCTTCATTATTGCAAGAAATTTTGCCGTTGTGGTGTCCTTATATTTGATTACCAGCAGCGTTTTTGCCGTCGGACAGGAATTATTCGTCAGAAGTAAGAACAAAACCTTGTCGGTAATTGCATCAAAATAATTTTTTATTTCGTATTATAATAATAAAAATATGAAACCAGAAAACACGACAAAAGAAAATACGCAAAAAATTCCTTTATCCGGAGCCGATATTGCGCGGATAAAATCTATTTTTGAAAGCTTTCTTTCCTCTCTCGGTGTTCAGTTTGATGCTGTCGAAGTAAATGAGGATTCTGCAACCGGAGAAAAAATATTCGTCATAAAAACCAATGAATCCGGGCTTCTCATAGGTGAAAATGGCGAAACGCTCTACGCTCTCACCCATCTTTTGCGAAGAATGGCCCAAAAAGGTGCGGAAGAAATGGGAGATTTTTCCGTCGACATCAATGATTACAAATCAAGCATGGTTGAAAAATTAAAAATGAAAGCCGGAATGCTCGCCGAGCGGGCCCGTAGTATGAGAGCGAATGTCGAGCTTGAGCCGATGTCATCGTATGAGCGATTGATCATTCACGGAACATTGTCCGGACAGCCGAATATCAAAACAGAATCCATCGGTGTCGGCAAAGACAGGAGAGTGGTCATCAAATACATCGAATCGATTATTTAAATATTATTGAATAGCCAGGAGCCACAGGCTCAAATCATTTTTGTTTTGAAAGGCAAGATATTTGTCGTCAGGACTTATCGTCAGATCCATCGCATCAATACTCGCGGTTTCGTTCGTTCCTATTTGATAAAGTTCGGTCGTCGCTCCGCTTGCGGTATCAATCATCCAGATATTGTCTGAGAAAGATTCGGTACCCTCGTACCATGCGTCGGGATATGAATCCGAAGGAATTGTTTGCGGAACAGCGCAGTAAAGTGTTGTCGGATCTTGAATTCCCCAGACGCATTTGTCCGCAAGCGTCGCAACGCTGATATTTTTATCCGTTTTATTTTTTGCGTCGTAGACATCAAGACTAAATGAATTATTCTGGCTTTGCGAATACGCCACTAAACTTCCGTCCGTATTTGTCAGTGTCGATAATCCGGACATATCGCCGAGAATTCTTTCAAATGAGTCCGTTTGCGTGTTGAAGAAAAACAGATAGCCATAATCTTTGAACGTCGGTTTGGTGGTAAAAGTGATAAGTGTATCCGTCGGCCATGAAATATTCCAATACGAAACTGGTGATTCAAATATTTCCTTTTTGCCCGTGCCGTCAAAATTCGATTCTATTCCGTAGGAGCCTGAGCCGTCGCTGTTTTCCAGAAGACCGAAGATTTTGTCTCCTTTCGGATTGGCCGCCAATTGTGCAAGATTCTGAGCAAGGAAAGATCCAGTAACTTGTGCAAGATTTCCGCTTGAGGTGGCAGCATTTACGATAGCGCCGGAAAAACTGTCGATAGTGTCCGTGTCATTGTCCAAATATCGATAGACAAGAGCATTTCCGATCGCTGACCAGACCACTTCTTGAATTTTCGGTATAGTCGTGTCAGTCAAGCGAGTCGGCTGTCCGGATTGAGATTGTGAAATATATTGATAGACATTGCCATTTCCCCTGTCGACAAATTGAAGAACATCCTGATTGCTTGCATTTGTGAAAAAAACGGATCCAGAAGTCGGACTGGCATAAAGTTCCAAAAGCTGGGCCAGATTTTTACCGGTATTTGTCTGTCCATTGTTTCCAAAACCATTTGTACTGGTGCTCGCGATTTTATTCCCTGGTTCGGTGCCGAACGGATTGGTACTTGTTGCAATTGATTGTTCATTTGTATTTGTCGAATGCGAAGAAAATAAAAATATGCCGCCGACAATAAGCAGGATGACAACGACTATGATAATGATTGCGTTTTTTTTTGACATAATTATTGATTAGGAAAAGGACCGGTAGCTGTTGATGGTGCGGGGGATGTTGTTGTTTGTTGTGAGTTTTGAGTCGGGTTGAGAAGAAGGTTTCCATTAAACAAAACAAGACTTGGATTTATGATATAAAGCAAAAGCCAGGATATTAAAGCCAGACCAAGACCGAGAAGCGCATCATTGATTTTTTTTCTGCCATCATCGTGTTTTGTCCAAGAATCCGATGTCATCATTTCTATGCCTCCAAAAATAATCATGATAAGCGCAAGGACGACGGCAAGAGCGATCCCCCAATTAAATACTGATCCCAAAAATCCTCCCAAGTTGCTTGAGTTTTCTGTTACGCCAGGAAAAGCTCCCGGCTGAAGTTCTACATAACAAGGTTTTCCATTACTATCAATACCCGTTTGTTGGTTACAGACCGGTGCATTTTGGGCAAATACTGGAATTACTGAAAAAATAAATCCTATTGAAATAAAAACAAGAATTTTTTTATAGATTGCTGTATTTTTTATATTCATATTTTTATATTAAATTCCGAAATTGACATTAAAGCTCGTGTCGGTGTATTGGAATATTCTAACATTATTATTTACTGTCAGTGAAATCGACGCGGTGCCGGAGAGATTGCCGCCAGTTGGTTGCTGTAAAATGAGTTCATTGGACTGTCCGCTCGGGCTGACATAATTTCCATTGACCGACCATTTATATGTTGAATCAGATCCCGAATCACTTGAAAGATTGAAAAAATAAGGCTTTGCGATAAGATCAAGTTCGCTGTTTTGTCCCAGGTAATAATTGCCCACAATTGCTTTGTTAAATAATATTCCGTAAAGAGGATTGTCTTCATACACAAGTGCTTGCGGATCACTTGCTGAAAGTATTTTTGAAGAAGCAGCGAGAGTGTTTCCCGAAGGATCGAGAACGGTAACGGAAACATCAATGTCGTTGATCGGCACGGTGCCGTTTACAATAATCGAATCATCTCCCAAGCCCGATTCCGATGAAAGGTTCGAACCGTCTTGCTGCCATTCAAAAATCAAGTCTTTCGAGCTTGCCTGGCTGCCATTTAAAATAACATCCGGTATTGCCACAACACGTGCGGTTCCTTGTGTGGTAAAAATAGCTTTACCTTTATAAAAAGGCGGCACATACGATGTCGGCTCGACAATGAGATCGACCCCGGCAGGCGTAATGGTTATTGAAGCTTGTGTTGTCGTGCCGTCAGTGGTTTCAACAATGGCTTTTACTGCAGTGCTTTGTCCCGCAGCCTTCGCTGTTATCGTCAGACTTGAATCTCCCGTTCCTTCTTGTCCGGCAACGTCATCGACATACCAGGTTATTTTTGAGGCAGTAAGGTTTATCACTTGACTTGAAAGTTGGAGTGTTACGCTGTCTCCAGCATTTGCTGTTTGCGGAGAAGCCGTCATCTCAACTAAATTATCCGCACTTGTTGAGTTTGCGGTTTGAGCAATGGCGACAGTTTGAATAAAAAAAACTACACCAATCGAAAAAAGAATCGCAATTGTTTTTTGAAGTATATCTTTCATTTCAGCCTAAATTATAGCACCAACTCTATTTTTTATAAATGAGAGATGTGTATATTTTGTTATTTGTTTTCCGGCTGTTCCGCTGCCGCTTGTAGGTCCGTTTTTGCCTTTTTTATTGCCAAAAGCTGTGAAGGATCCGAGGTGACGATCTGATCCTCGGTGTATGAGGCGATGATTTTTATTGCCACATGCTTGAGCCCAACGAAAAAGATTCCTTCGCCGACATCGGATTCGAGCAGGAGATATTTTTCTTCATCGGTCAGATTGAATACTTTTTGCAGATTATCGACAACGGTCGGTGACTGTTTGAGAAGAATCTGTATCGTCGAGTTTGTCAAAATCGGCAGACCGTAGGGAGAATTGATGAAATCCTGAACATCTTGCGTGATTGTGGCGAGTCCGAGAAAATATTTTCTGCAGCGCTTTGCCATGGAGAAAAGGAATGATGCCGTGTCTTCCGATTTCATCATCCACCATGCTTCATCAATAACCAAGAGTCTTTTTTTGGAAACCCTTCTGACCGCATTCCAGATATAATGCGTGATGATATACATTGCGACCGGCTTAAGCTCATCCTCCATATCCCTGATGGAAAAAACAATGAATTTGTAATTGATGTCGATACTCGTCGGCTTATTCAAAAATCCCGCCCATGTGCCCCGCGTATATTTGGAAAGTTTCTGGACAATCGACTCAGCGCCTTTCATTCCTGATAGCACAAGCTCGAAATCAGAAAGAAGCGGCGGCTCAATATTGGCAAAATCAGAATCCGGAGTGATATCTTTGAGCGCGTATGTTTCGGAAATTGCCCGATCGACGATAGCATCTTCTTCCGGCGTCAATCCGCCAAGCATAATTCTGAAAAGTCCGACGAGATTGATGATGTTACTTCGCAATACATCCGAAGGAGATTCATCCTCTTTCGGCACCGGAAGATCAAATGGATTGATGTGACTGTTTGAATTGAGCGATATGCCGAAGGATTTGCCGCCAGTCGCTTCAGCCAGATATTGATATTCATTTTCCGGATCGATAACGATGACATCAATATCAAACATCAAACTTCTTAAAATCTCAAGCTTTGTGCAGTAGGATTTTCCCGAACCGGCTTTGGCAAATGTAACCGAGTTGTAATTTTCCAGAGAAAATCTGTCAAAAAGTACAAGCGATGCATTGTGTCTGTTGATGCCGTAGAGAATGCCGTTATTAGAAGTGAGGTCAAAAGAAACAAAAGGGAAAATGGATGAAAGCGGAGAAGAATTGAGCTTTGAATGGACGGCAAGCAGGTCGGTGGCTATCGGCAGAACGCTTTTGAAGCCTTGTTCCTGCTGGAAAAGCGCCGGCTTGACGTAAATCAGGCGTGATTCGAGTATTGATTTGATTTCCGCTTCGATTTTATCGAGTTCGTCATCGCTATCTCCGTATAAGCTGATGTAAAGTCCGACATCGAAAAGTTTTTCCTGCGCCTGCTGCAAGTTGTCCCGCAAAGATTCCAAATCCTGATACGCCGTATCGAGCATCGGATCCCTGACCAAGCCTTTTTTCTCGCGCGTATTGATCTGGCTTTGGACTTCGGCGACTTTTTTCTGAAATTGTCTCAATACTTTTGCGGTATCGATCGGGTGGATGAAAATTGAAATATTAAAAACTTTGTCCAAGTTGATAATTGGCGAGAACCAGCTTTCGGTCAAAAATCTCGGGTAGGAAATAACGAAAAATGTCCTGACGATTTTCTCGCCGAGACTCAATTCTTTTGAAGAGATTTTCAGCGCGCTTGGTGCGATGATGTCCTGCAATTCCAAAACACCCGACTCATATATTTCTTGCGGAAGAAATGATGTAAGCGGCGCCTCTTTTTCTTTCTTTTTAAAAATGTCGGATAAAAAGCTCATAAAATTGTATTATTGCGCCGGTGCCGGAACGATCGGTTTTTCCATATCGCCCGGGTTAAATGTTTTGTAAAAAAGCTCCACGATTTCTTCCGTGCCGAGCTCGACGCTTCTGATGCCACATCGTGTCAGGCCTTGCGAAACAGATCCAATCCTCTGCTCGAGCTGAGTTCTGTTTTCCTCGAAATTATCGGCGTCCGTTTTTGCGGAATTCTCCGCTTTTTTCTTTGCCACCAGCTTTTCCAAAGCATTCCCGCTACTTTCCATTCCGGTTGGTGAAAATGGAACGACGACGAAAAATGTTTTCGTCATGATGTTTGTCTGCTCGACAAAATTGTTGACGAACTGTATGTATTCCCGAATCTGCATTTTCATCAGATCGCCGAGCTCGTTTTTGTACCTGCCTTCAAGCGTCGCGATGTATGGACGGATATCAAGCTTGCGCGACTGCACGGATATTTGTATCGAAAAATCCAAGCCGTTCAGGAAACTTTGAAACTGCATGATGATTGCCTGCTGTTCATCCGAGGATTTGAGCGCAAAGTTGACGGATGATGCGAGAAGAATCGCCCTCATCGAGCCGTCTTTGAGTATGATGACTCCGTCGCGGATTTCTTTTATTGGGACAAAATCTTGTGTTGCTTTTGAAACTGCCATGTGCGTTTATTATACACTATTTTTATCGCGCGTTATCGGATTGACGTTTTCCTTGATATCCAAGCTCCATGTCAGATCTTTCAGCTTGCTTTCGGACATTTTCGGCACGGTGATCATCGATCGCGCCTGCTCGACTTGGTCTGTGAGCTTTCCTTCCGGCTTTTTTTCTTCCTTTTTCCAGAGATACAGCTTGTCGCCGATATAATAATAGAAAGCCGCTTCGACAATATCGATGAACGCTTTGCCGTTTGATTTGTAAAACGCGAGGGCAAGGGCAAAAGCCATGACGGGCAAAATAATAATAATTGCGATTATTTTGTATGGAATATACAGCCACAAGACGACGGATGCTCCGACTCCGCCAGCAAGATAAATGAATTGTTTCAAGGTTAGTGGCCCGAATATCTTGTCTTCTATTTCGATGAATTGCGGAACTTGAAATTGCATAATTTTTTATTTTAAATAATCGGTTCGCGATAAGGATCACTTGAATCCGAAGGTTGAGATTTTTCCGGCAATTTTGATTTTTCTTCGACAACAATATTTTTTTTCGGCACAATGATCGTTTCTGTCATCTTTGACTGCACGATATTTTCGACCGGAGAGACATTTTCATGGTAGGGCTCTTGTTTGGTAAGTATTGATTGTGCCGGAAGCACGGTTTCAGGATATATTTCCGGAAGAAGAGTGTCTTCATTTTTCGTTTTTGTTTCCACGGGATTTTCAGCGGCAGGAATCGTTTCTTCTGTTTCCGCAGTTTTATCCTCTTCGCTTATTTTTTCTAGTGTTTTCCTGACATTTTTAAATATCAGTTCATTCACATCATTTGCAACCGCCTCTGCAGTTTCTTTCGATAAGCCAACGTTTTTTACCAAATTATCAACATAATTTTCAAGTGGTTCAAGCCCAAGAAGCACTAATACGGTTTCATTTTGCACTTTTCCTGCTTGATCGATCATTAATTTATTATCTTTAGTAACTGCTTCCAGCTTTCGCGGCAGATCAGCAGCCGAAATTGCTTCTTGCAGTTCTTTTGGCAAGGATTGAAATGTTTCTTGTAAATTGTTTTGCAGATCGTTATCCATAAATATTTTTTATTTCTATTAATTATTTTTTCCCCGAATCCTTTGATAAGTCATAGGCAACTTGTTCGCGGCTTTCTTGTGTGAGGGCACCAAGATCTGACCCTTTCTTAAGCACAGAAATACCTTTCCAAAATAGCGGAAGGTCTTTGGTGTTTCGAATCTGGTTTAATAATTGCAATCTATTTTCTACCAGAGTATTCTTTTCCGTTCCTATTCCTTTAATTCTGGCATTTAATTTTTTAAGTGTATCAGGGGACACATCAACATTCAGTTTACGGGCAGTGTCAGTATAATTAGTAAGGAATTTATACATGAAATCTGTCAATTTATCCATAGAGTCCTTATAGTCTGTTTCGGCTTCAACAAGTCTTTCCTGTGCTCTTGCTTCTCGGTCAAGAAGCTGAGCGTTAGGAACTCCTCCAGCGGCTGTAACCGCCGTAACTTCGTCATTCACTTTCTTCTGTAATTCTTTAGCTCTGTCTCTAGCCCTCTCCGCAGCTTTCAGTTCGGATTCTACGCTTTCTTGTTTAAGTCCCGTTGTTTTTTCAGTAGCTGCTTTTGCACGTTCCTCGACAATTTCTCTCGGTTGTTTTAACTGTTCTATTTTATTTCCTAACTCAGTTTCTTTTCTTGTCATTTCTGCTTTTTGTCTACCAACTTCTTCTTTGATTGTTTGTTCTGTTACAATGCCGCCAGTGAGATTTTTTAATCCACCCGTCATTGTTTCCCTTGCGACTCTTCCACCATACCCCAGTAGTCCGGGCTTATTTTCATACTTACCTGTTGCAAATTTGTAGGCTGTATTACCAACATTTTTCATTGCTCCAGAAACTCTTGCAACCGGTCTCGAAACTGCCGCGAGCTCTGTTTTTTCTAGCAATGTTCCAACTCCACTGATACCTCCCGTTGCTACTGCTGCGCCTGCAACTGTGAGAGCACCTCCTATCCTATTTGCTATTGCGCCTACCTCCCCACTTTTCTCTTTCACCAGTTTCATTCCTTCCCAAAGAAGAACTATGAGAATTACATAATAAAGATAGCTAGCCAAATCAAGACCGTTAACCGCACTCCATCCCGATGCTTTTGTTAAGTTTGCGGTAGTATTTTGTAATATTTGTAGCATATCAAAGAATAAAAGCATGAGAAACATGAACATCGGGGCTACAACCACCTGATCAGTAAAAGTTTTCCACCATTTATTCCGCAAATCATCAAGCCACGGTATTGCACCACCGAGAAATCCGACCGGAGAAGTTACAACGAGTATGACGAGCATGACGAGTCTTCCGATAAATATTCCACCAGCATAAAAAAGCACATAACAAGCTATTCCGATAGCAATATCTACAAGAATTATAGTAATCACTGCATTTACTTGAACATTTGAATTGCTAATAAAATGGAAAATACTTGTACCATTCACATTTGCGGTAAATCCATTCATGATCACACCTGATATTGATGCGCCCATGTTTGGGCTACTACCAGTTGCCGCACCACCCAATGCGGTAAGATTTGGTATTTTATTGAACAGGGCTACGGCAACAATATTGCCCGCATCAATTATGACTTCGGCAAAAAACATGCTGAAGTTTATAAAAAGTGCACTGACGATGACACCGGTTAGAGTCGCTTTTGCTTTTCCAGTGAAACTGCCAATGATCATGGTGATGGCAATATAGAGAAGTATAAAAATAAATGTAACGTTTGCAGTATCTCTGACAAGCTGCCATACACTCGCAAGCGAAGGGTTGTTTGCCGTGGTTGTAAAAAATAGACCCATATGAAATAACGACATGGTAATTCCCATATCAAGAAGATATCCCGCAATAGTTAGGACAGCAGAAAGTATTGCATATATAACACTAAAAAAAGTTAGAAATCCAGTAGCAAGAGGAAAGCTTGCTAGTCCCCCCAGAAGACCAAGAGTATTACCCGCTACTGTTCCATGTGCGGCTACATACGCTGCTTCGGCGGTGTCATACGTATTTTCTGCCATACTTATAGGAACTCCAGAAGTAGTAACGGCCGTAGTTTCTGGATTCGCACTCGTAAAGAATTGACTATCCGGTATGTTTGGAGAACCGGGAGTTGACCAACCCCCACCGTTTCCTTGGTATGTATATGTAATATGGCTAATAGGAGATATGTATGTGGGTGCTACTGGCGGTGTTGAGGCAGTTGACGTTGTTGGTGCTGGTTGAGCCTTCACCACACCAAAAGAGAAAAAGCCGCAAAGTGCGATGGTAAGGAAAAAGAACGCAACAGATTTTTTGGAAAATCGTTTCATTAGGCAGTAAAATTATACCACATAGATAATGGAAAGTGAAAAGTGCATAAGAAAAAATATTGAAACAGAGCGGGCGCGAAGCGCCCGCTCTGTTTTTTAATTTAGTTCCCTGCTGTTGAGCTTGCCGTCCCCACTGTCGAAGTCGCTGCTCCTTCGTTTGGTGCAGGTGCGGCGCCAGAAAGT
The DNA here is from genome assembly GCA_963716205.1 of uncultured bacterium. Classification (GTDB taxonomy): domain Bacteria; phylum Patescibacteriota; class Minisyncoccia; order Phycocordibacterales; family GWA1-40-21; genus Bog-1340. The sequence continues at coordinate 19,915 of OY970290.1, read as the reverse complement.
GCCGAAGTCAGATTTATCGGACATTGCGCCGAAGTATACATTGTTCCCATTTGGGTGAGCCACTGCGAAATATTAGAAACTATGTTTGCAAGCGGTTGGTCTTCGTTGAAGTTTGATCCGTTGATAATATTCATTTCTTGGGTAATTGCATCAGCTGTCGTTGCATTGGTAATGGTATTTTCTGCCGCATTGAGAAGAGCAACGTGAGAGTTTGAAAGCGCGATCGAATTGCTCAAGTATGGAAGGGTCCATGGTATTTGAGGAATTGTTCTCGAATAATTTGGCGTCTGGTCGATATTTGAAATGACATTTGCATTGATTGAAATCGATCGCCCGTATGATGTCGAGTCGCCGAGCTTCTGGTAGCACCCTATTTCGTTTGCGAAAACCGCTCTACCATTTTCCAATATGTTCGTTGCTGCTCCAAATGTATTCTGATATCCCGCTTCAAAATTCAAAATCGAATTGATGATAGAAATTGCATTTGTTTTTTGGGAATAGAATGGATCGTCCATACTTATTCCTGTGGCAGTGGTTGTTGCTGCTGGAGTGGCATTGAATCCCGCACTATAGCCAGAACCGAAAGTAGAATTATAATTACTTATTGGATTTGCAATTGAACCGTTATTATAATTTGTTTGAAGCGAAGCGGATAATCCATTCAGTTCTGCATCATAAGCTGCATTTCCGGAAGTATCGAGAACGCCATTGTTAATTTTATCTGTCAGATATGTCTGTAATTGGTTGAGTAATGCGCTGAAAATCTGATCTACACCGTCTCCGAGCGCCGCTTGCAATTCAAGAATATTCTGATCCGAATTGGCATTTACGGCAAGCTGGCTTGTCACGATTGCGCCGGGAGTTTTTACTTTACAATTATCATAAGTAATCCAACCTCCATTGGCTGATGCAACGCTTGGCGGCACAATATAATCCGGTGATCCGGTGTATCCATTTGTTACTACCGATGTTTCCCCCGTATTTTGTCCAGCAGCGTCTACTTTATGAGTGGTCACATCGCACGTTTCAAAAGATAAAGCTCCTTGTCCTGCGCTGATTTCCGATCCGACAGCAGCTTGTTTAGCAGAAATTTGGCTATCAATATTGCTTTTTGCGATGAGAAATGCGCCTATAGCATTATTTTGTGGTTGTGCCAGTTGAAGCCAACCATTCCAGCCTGCAGCACTGGTAAAATCAAGTGCAGCATTTCCAATATTTGCAAGGGCTCCGGTAAGAGTACAGTTAATCTGTTTATAAAAAGGCTGCGAATAGCTTAGACCAAGAGCAACTTTGACTTGTGCTTGGAATGGTGCACAGAGAAAATTTAATGAAGGATCATTAAATAATACGTTGCCGACCACTTGATTGCCGGTTTGCTGCAAAAAATTCCCGATATTTGCAACATACGCTGGGTTGCCATTGAAGCCATTGTTAATCCAATTGACCGTCGCTTCTGTCAGATTTTGCATGAGTGACAGTGCAGCAAGCCTGGCAAGTGACACCAAAAGAGGTTGCGTGCAATTATTTTTAACTCTTTGTGCATTTGAATTTCCGGCTATTTGAGCAAGACTGCCGTTTGCAGATGTAAATAAACTGAGAAAAGTTGAATCGCTAATTTTTACAACATTAACATTTTCAGCGCAGCCGCCACCGGTAAGTCCGCCGAAAAGAGCACTTCCAAGGCCGCTAGTCAAAATACTACCAATACTGCCAGCGGTTGCACCAACAGCGTTAGAAGCTGCATTACCAGCAGCACTGCAAGCACTTCCGCCACTACTTCCACTGCTACCGCTCGTCGCACCAGTAGCATCAGGTGGAGGAGGAATATTATCGTCGATGCCACTACCTGCTGCGGTCGTAGCACTACTCGCAGCACCATTACTTGCATTAGCAGCAGCTTGCGCTGCAGCCGCGTTGCCATAATCACTATTTATTTGGTTGGCATAATTTGTAGTGCCGGGACCATTTCCAATACCGAGAAGATTATTTACCCCATCGCCAATAGCACTGCCAACACTATTTAAAAGTTGATCGACTCCAATTTCCTGTCCAATACAGCTGGCATTCTGCGCTATCAAACTAGCCATGGCTTGAGCCGATACCATTTTTGGAAAAGCAAATGAGATGCCAAAAAATAAAATGACTGGGACAAACAGATAAATTATTTTTTTGTGCGATATTTGATTCATATTGATATATTTTATCTTTTTATTCCCAACATTGCATCCATGGCATCAAGTGTGCCGGTCAGATCATTTAAAGTATCATTATAAATTCCCAGATCAGAATAAATGCTCGCAGTATCTGAATTTGCACTCGAAGTTATTATATCATTATCAATCTGAACTAAAGTTTCCAAATCATTGATAACCTGCAAATCATTTATGGTGCCGGAGGAATTAGGAAGTGCTGGTAAAGGCAATTGGATCAGATTATGTATGACATATTGATATACTGATATAATAATATTCATTCTTTTTGTATCAAGACCCGCATTCTTTGTCATTGAAGTATCAACGAGTGCCAAATCTTGCCCCATGATTTTTTCAAAAGCTTCCGTTAGTAAATAATATCCATTTGCATATGTTGTCAGATCTTTCAGCGCTGCCGTAGTATCACTCGGCACCGGTATCAAATTCAAATCAGCGATCGTTGTCGTGCCGGCAAATTGCTTTTGTGGAATATCGGCAAATGCTTGCTGGACTAGTGTATCCTGCGTATTTTGATCCATTGTTCCATTTACTGGCTGTGCGGCGATAATGTTTGACATTAAATCGTGGGCCATTTTTTCTGTAGCATTGAGATTTTGATCCGCATTATCTATTGCTTGGCTTTCAGCAACAAGAGTTGGAGAGATTTTATTATTTGGTTCTTGCCCATAAGGTGCAGTATTTGCTTTGAGCGGGTCAAGTTCATCCGAGATTTTTTCACCATTTGGTATGCCGTCTCCTGCCATATCGATATTGTGGGGATCAATACCATAGAGAACTTTTTCCCAATCCGGAAGTCCATCATTGTCCGAGTCTATTTCAGATGGTGATGTCGTGGCAGACCCAATCAGATTGTAACTTTTTGTTCCACTTGGCTTTATGTAGCTTAAAGCAACGGCAATGAGAATAAGAACGACGGTGATAGATAATGCCGCGATAAATTTCTTTGAAGGGAGATATTTTTTGTCGATTTTCACGAGAAGATTATACCATCAAAACCGAGAAAGAAAAAACTAAAGACCGAAAAAATGAGCGATGGAATCCGCCGGAGCCGTAAGAATATCTAAGAGGCGCGACATCGGGGTTCCAGTCATTTCCACTGTTGCATAATTTGAAGATGCAGGAACGGAAGTGAGGGAAGGATCGCAGACAGTAGGATCCAAAACGGTATATGGAATGGAGTAAGTATTGACTACTTGAGACACACCATCAGATTGACCAAGAACTTTTGGTCCGATTGGCATTTGTGCTGTTCCTAATCCTCCATCATATACATCAGCTATATAATAAGATACGGACATAATGTAATTGCCAGGGGCTGTCGGTGCAGTAAAGCTTTGCGAACCGGAACTATTTGCTACTATATTACTGCTGCCATATAACCCGATATCCTTAGCCGCTACAATATTTGAACCATTTATTGCCATATTCATTTGATCGATACTAAACGGACCGCCATCAGTAATACCTACGTTGCCTGATAAAGTGACTGTTTCTCCCGGAGCATATGCATTTCTGAACCCGGATAAATTGAATCGCACCCCGCCTTGTCGTCCGCCGTTAAAATTTAAATTGTATGTATACGTATAGGATTGCCCTGTATATGTCGGACAATAAGGAATCGGTGTACAGGATTGAGAGAGCGGTTCGTTTAAAACATGGTTTGCGCCAGGATTTTGGCAGGCATACGTTATCTGGCAGGTTCGAGTTTGCGTTCCTGCGTGAGAGCATGGACCCCAGTCACTACAGCTATAAAGGTCGGTTGTACAGGAATTTGTTATGACATTAGTATTTACCGGAACGGTATATGTTGTCGTGGCAACAGCCGTCGTTGTGCCTCCTGATGAAACAGTTGCTAAAAGCATATTCAGTTTTGCTCTTGTTGAAGGACCGACGATACCGGTCGGACTTGTCAACCCGTTTGGTATCAAAATGACGCTCGCATATTTTTGCTGGAATTTATTTACCGCAATCTGCGTTGATGTATCAAAAACATTTGCCGAAGATGATTGTTGTTGCGAGGCGCTTGTATAAAGGATTTGCGTAGAAGGATCCGAATTTAAAACTGTTTTAAGCAAGGCGACTTGGCTGCTGACAGAACCGAGTGAAAGCGTCTGGGTGAAAATTTGCGGATAGCTCGGTGCCGCCGGCGCTACTGGTGCGGGAAAATCGGCAACAGTAAGATTGTATTGTTGAGCAAGAGTATCCAGTTTTTTGATTGTTGAAGGTCCGACATATCCCGTGCCCGCGCTCAAGCCGTTTGGTATTAAAATATCGGTCGCGTATCTTTCCTGCAAACTTATCACGTAGTTTTGTGTCGCAGCGCTAAAGGTACTTGGATTTGCAATCGTTGTGTTGAATTCCAAGTCCAATATATTATTGAGAGCCGAAACATCTTGACCGGTCATTCCCAAACTTAGACTTCTGGTAAAAGTAAAAATCGGACTTGAAGATGTGGTTGCCGAATTTTGCGTTCCCGACGGTCCGAGAATGACTGTTGCCGCGGACGCTGTCGTCGAAAGAAGAGAAACAAGAACAAGAGTTAAAAAAATGTTGGATTTTTTCATGCCAACAATTATACAACGGACAGGATATTTTTCCAATCAAGAAGCGTCAAGTCCTCCGCCCGCGATTTTTCTTGAATTTTGAGGGCGGAAAAAACCTCTTTGAGGTTTTTTCCGTTTATTCCTTTCAAATTTGCCGTTAAAACTTTTCTTTTATGGGCAAATCCGGCTTTAATAATCTCAAAAAACTTTTCTTCAGCAATATTTTTAAAAAAATCCTTTGAAATATTGTCCACAAGCAGTATTGCAGAATCGACTTTCGGTTGCGGGCTGAAATTTTCTTTTTCCACTTTCATGATTTTTTTCGGTGTCCCGTACACTTTGACGCTCAAGCTAAGCAAACTTTCTTTGCCATCACGCGCAATAATTCTATCCGCGATTTCTTTTTGCACCATCATGACGAGTTTTTCTGGCTGGATATTTCCCGATAAGAATTTTCTGAAGATCTGGCCGGTAATATAATACGGAATATTCGCAATCAGTTTATAACCGTGATTTTTCAGTCCGAGTTTTGCAATATCCAATTCCAAAATATCGCCGTGAATAATTTTGAATTGTCTGCTCGCGATTTCTTTTGCAAATTTTTCCTGCAAAAATTCAATCAGCCGGTCATCTTTTTCTACGGCAATAATTTGTGCGCCGGTTTCCAACAATTTTTCGGTCAAAGCTCCCTGCCCCGGACCGATTTCAAGCACGATGTCATCAGCCGAAACTTTTCCCGCTTCAATCATCGCAAAAAGCGCTTTTTTTGATTTCAAAAAATTCTGTCCCAGCGATTTTTTTGCAATAATTTTTCCCATGACAATACTATATCACCAATCCAAATAAATAATTTTTTCCCGGAATTCGAATTTTTCTTCCTCCAAAAATTTGCTGTCAAAATCGGCAAAGAATTCGGAGGGCAGATTCATCTGCATGGAGCCGAAAATCGTGCGCATCTCGGCATGCGTCAGGAAAAGTTTTTTCCTTGCGCGAGTCAGGGCGACATAAAAGAGCCGTCGCTCTTCTTCCATTTCTTCCGGTGTTTTTTCGTTTGTGCCGACGGCTTGGTGCGGAAAAAGATCTTGCTCAAGTCCGGTGATGAATACATAATCGAATTCCAAGCCTTTCGACGCATGCACGGTCATGAGCTTGACTGCGTTTTCATTTTTCTCCATAGAATCCTGGTCGGTCGCAAGCGATGCTTCTTCCAAAAGTTTTTCTACACCTTCCAGCTTTGGAAGATGATCATGTTTTGTGGCGAGTGTCGCAAGTTCACGCATATTTTCCAGCCGTTCTTTGTCTTCATCACCTCCCTTTTGCAATTCAAGCTCAAGCCTGCTTTCTTTGATAATGAAACGCAAAACTTCCGAAGGTTTTTTTGTTTCGGTTTCTTTTTTAATCTTTTCCAAAAGTTTGTAAAAATTATTTGTTTTTTCTTTTACCGCAAGCGGCAATTTTTCTTTTTCACCGGCAAAAATTTTCAGCATGGTCACTTTGCCGATACCGCGCGCCGGAATATTGATAATTCGTTTGATATCAGATAAACTTTCCGGATTCAAACTTGCCCGCAAATATGCCAAAATATCTTTCACTTCTTTTCTATCGAAAAATTTTGTGCCGAGCACTTGATACGGCACGCTTTCTGCAAGAAATGCTTCTTCAAGCACGCGCGATTGAAAATTTGCGCGATACAAAACCGCAATTTCTTTTGCATCAGCGCCTTTTGCAATCAAATCCTGGGATTTTCTGGCAATGAACCGCGCTTCCTCGACTTCATTCAACGCTTTCAAAAATGAAACTTTTTCTCCTTCCCTATTTTTGGTAAATAAGTTTTTCTCTCTTCTCAATTTATTTTTTTGAATGACTTCGTTTGCAACACTCAATATTGTTTGCGTCGAGCGATAATTTTCTTCAAGCAAAATAACTTTTGCTTCCGGATAATCGTTTTCAAAACTCAAAATATTCTGGATATCCGCCCCGCGCCAACTATAAATACTTTGATCAATGTCGCCGACAACGCACACATTCCTATTTTTCTCGGCAAGGAGTTTTGTGATTGCATATTGCACTTTATTGGTATCCTGATATTCATCGACATGAATGTATTGCCAGAGATTTTGATATTTTTCCAGAATTTCTTTGTCATTTTTCAAAATTTGATACGTTTTGAGTAGTAAGTCGTCAAAATCCAGCGCTTTTTCTTTTTTTAAACTTTCCTCATACATTGGCCAGATCCGCCCGACCACCGCTTGAAGCGTGTATCCTTTCGCTTCCATGCTGCCAACATAATCCGGTGCGGTCATCAGATTTCCTTTTTCGCGTGAAATGATATTGAGAATTTTTCTCGGTTCAAACTGCTTTGGGTCCATACCCAATTTTTTTAAGCAGTCTTTGATAATCTTGGACGAATCGCTTCGATCCATAATGCTGAAATGTCGCGTTAGACCGATGATCTCGGCGTTCTCTTTGATGATTTGTACGCCGAGCGAGTGAAATGTGCTGACAAATGGTTTCCCGTAGAACGATGTCGGCAAATTGAGATGTTTATCCTCTGCAAGAATCTTTTCCACACGCTCGCGCATTTCTTTTGCTGCTTTATTAGTAAACGTGATTGCCAAAATATGCTCTGGTCCTACGCCTTCCTTGATAAGATGTAAAATTCTATGAACAATTGTCTTGGTTTTTCCCGCTCCGGCACCGGCAATAATCAAAACCGGTCCATTTTTCTGAAGAACCGCTTCCTTTTGTTGCACATTAAGGTCTTTCAAATAATCCATTCGCTAAATATAACACACAAGCTTGGTGTGGATAACTATGTTGACCGAGCACGCTCAAGCGCTATAATTAAAATCTGCTGAAATCGAAGCAAACACGCTGAAATATGGCTCAACAGAGCCATTTATGTTCAGAAATACCGAATTCCTTTAAGAAAATAGGCTTATTTTAGAAAAAAAATCTAGACTCGATTCTCAAAAGAATGCAAAATTAGAGAATCGTTCCATAAAGTCATTGTTTTTAGCCATGTATTCAAAATGGTCTGTTGTTTTTTTGATTGTTTTTATATTTGCTTCTACAATTCCCGTCATTGCAAATGCTAGTTTGCTTTCTGCTCTTTCAAATATAGTCTCTGGAAATTCTTCGAATTCATCCGATATTTCGGCTGGTGACGATTTGAATTCCCAAAATCTTCCACTTCTGCAGAATTCCACTAATTTTAATTCTTCCGCTGCGATAGGCGGCGAAGATCCGCTCGTTGTTGATGACGGAGAAGCCCTTATGTCCGAGAGTGGTCCTTCCGGCACACTTGCCGATGTCAGCGATTCGGCAAATACCGGTCAGATCAGCAAGTATACGGTTCAAAATGGAGATACACTTTCTGGTATCGCAAAAATGTTCGGCGTTTCGGTCAATACGATTATTTGGGCAAACAATGTGACGGCAAAAAGCATAAAGCCGGGAGACACTCTTGTCATTTTGCCTATTTCCGGAATTCTTCATACCGTTGTCAAAGGAGACACGCTCGCATCTATTGCGAAAAAATATAAAGCTGATGCGACTGAAATCGCTCAGTTTAACGGCCTCGATCAAAGTTCACCTCTTGCGATGGGAGATTCGATTATCATTCCAGACGGCGAAGGTTCAGCCATAAGCAATTATACGTACGGCACGTTTACCTTGGGATTGTCGCCGAACGGAGTTTCCACATACGAGCCGTATCTTGGCGACAGCGGACCAAATGAAGATGGTTATTATATAAGACCACTTTCCGGAGGAATCAAAACGCAAGGGCTTCATGGCTATAACGCAATCGATATTGGCACGCCGATCGGAACTTCAGTATATGCCGCAGCGGCAGGCGAAGTCATTATTTCAAGATCATCCGGCTGGAATGGTGGATACGGACATTATATTGCCATATCTCATCCAAACGGCACCGAAACGGTGTATGCGCACTTAAGCAATAATTTTGTTTCCGTCGGAGACGCTGTGTATCAGGGCGAGACCATAGGACTTTCCGGAAATACCGGAGACGTATCTCCTGCACCAACACCCGAGCATCCGGATGCCGGCGCACATTTGCATTTTGAAGTTCGCGGAGCGCACAATTTCATGGACAATGCGAATGAATATTAAAATAAAAAATTCAAAAAGTCGGTAACACACAGTATTAATTACCGTCTTTTTGAATTATCTCTTTAGTCTATATTGCAACCCTTCCAAAATGTGGGGACCGACAGTCTGTGCGGAATATGCTTTGGCAAAGCTCATTCAGAAAGCATTATACATGGTTTTTGAAACAACAAAATAAAAAAGGCAAATTTCGCTCCGCGAAATTTGCCTTTTTCAGATTTTTTAAATTATTTTTTCGAATGCTTGATGCATGTTCTCGCACTCGGATTCGCTTCCAGTCTTTTTTCCGGAATTTCTTCCCCGCAGATTTCGCACTTTCCGTATGTTCCTTTCTTTATTTTATCGAGTGCAAGCTTGATCGCCTCATATTGTATTTTCAGTTTGTCGACGATCGATCTGTTTTCATCGAAACTTTCCAGATTGTCGGCAACATCGTTTTCATCCGCATGGTCGGAATCAATCTCCGTTTCGACGGCTTGCCAGCCGTCAACAGGATTGCTCTTATCTTCCATACCAATGCCGCCGAGCTCGCTTTCTACCAGCTTCAATTCCGTTTCCAATTTCTTTTTGAATATGTTCGTATCTTTCATGCTTCTATTGTATCAAAAAAAAGTAAAACAAAAAACCTGTTACTGGGTAACCGTGCTTACTTGGGTTATGCGCGAGATTATTTCCTTAAGTGTATCCGGACTGGTGGTAATGACGATGGTATTTGGATCAATGATGGAATAGAGGAATATGATATTTCCGGAATCATCTTTTATGACGCGGCAATCTTTGTTGTCGAATTCGGCATCCTGAAATTTCTTCACGATGATGCCGATGCTCGTGGAAGATGATGTCGAGGAAGCTCCGGTATTGGAAAGTCCGAATAGATTTTGAAAATCGTTCCAGAGATCCGGCTCCCATGAAAGCATTCCCGAAAATGCCGTATCGTATGAATTGATTTTCAATATCAAAAACTCCTGATTGCCGTCGTAGTTATACATACCGAACATATATTGCGGCAAAAGGCTTCGTGAAATTTCATCCGGCACATTAGCTTTGAGAAGCGTTAGGAATTCCGTAGAGGTGATGGGCGCTTCATTTGCTCCGCTTCCTTCGGTCAGTAGAAAATCTTTTACTTGCCCGAGCTCGGTGGATGATTGATTGACACGCTCATTTAGTGTCACGTCGATCCCATTCAGGTTGATTTGATTCAGATTTATTTTTTCTTCAATATCCGTTGTCATGACGGATTGGCTCGACACGGTGCTTGTCGCGACTGTTTGGGGAGCATTTTGTTTTTGAACCAAGACATACGGTATGAAAATCGCCAGAGCTCCGCCCGCCACAAGGATGAGACTGATGATAATAATGTTTCTGTTGACGGAAGATTTTTTTGTTTCAAGCGATCCCGGTTTTATTTGCTGCATCAGCTTGTTATTTTCGCTGACAGCCATATTGATTGAAGAAAGATGTCCGGCTTGAATTGTCTCCTCCATATCGCTTTTGTATGTGCGGATAATCGGCCTGCTTGAAACCTCCGCTGTTTGAACCGGTTTTTGTTTCGGCGCCTGTGCTTGAGGTTCTTTTATTGGTGTCGCTTCTGTCTGCGGCGTTTTCGGTTTTAATGCGTTTTGAATTCCAAAATCGATTTTCTGCTCAAGCATTTCATGGGCGATTTTTGTATTTTGATTTGGCGCTGTTTTTGGATTGATAAAGGAAGTCAGTTCGCTGTCGACTGCTTCTTTCAAATTTTCATCAACATTCTTTTTTTGAACATCAATCTCCTCGTCCATGAATTTATATTATAGGTTTCTTTTTGATGAAATCGGGGTTTGCTCCTTTAATGGAAAGATTTACTCTTTTTCTTTCATCGATTTCCTTCACCACAACAGGAACGATATCGCCGAGCTTGAGATACTCGTTGATATTTTCGATTCGGAACGGCGCGATTTCGGAAATATGCACGAGCCCGTCCGTGTCGGCTCCAATATTTACAAATGCGCCAAACGCTTCAATTCTAACCACTTTTCCTTCAAGTTTTTCACCAACTTTGTATTCGCGGACGATGCTTTCGACAATTGCTTTCGCTTTTTCCGCCGAGCCGTTTTTGCCGGTGACATATACCGTGCCGTCATCATCAATATCGATTTCCGCACCCGTTTTTTCTTTGATCGCTTTGATGACTTTTCCTCCCGGACCGATGACCTCGCCGATTTTATCCGTTTTTATTTTTATGACGAGAATTTTCGGCGCATTGTCGGAAAGTTTCTCTCTTGGTTTTTCGATTGCTTTTGAAAGAACATCAAGGATTTGTAATCTTGCCTGTTTTGCTTTTTCAAATGCTTCCGCAAGAACGTTGATGGGTATTCCGCCGACTTTGACATCCATCTGTATCGCGGTGATTCCGTCTCGCGTGCCGGCAACTTTGAAATCCATGTCGCCGAAATGATCTTCCGGTCCCTGAATATCGGTCAAAATTTTATAATTCCCTTTATCATCTGACATGAGTCCTGAAGCGATTCCTGCAACCGGTTTTTTCATGGGCACGCCGCCATCCATCAGTGCTAAGGTTGAACCGCAGACAGATCCCATTGATGTCGAGCCGTTTGAAGAAAGCGCTTCGGAGACGATTCTGATGGTGTAAGGAAAATCCTCATGCTTCGGAATCATCGGTAGCAATGCTTTTTCCGCAAGTGCGCCATGACCGATCATTCTTCGATTTGTCCCTCCCATCCTGCCGGTCTCGCCAGTTGAAAACGGGGGAAAATTATAATGATGCATGAATCGTTTTGCTTCGTTTTGTTCTTCCATTCCTTCAATAATCTGCGCGTCTTTTGGTCCGCCGAGCGTCAGTACGGAAAGAATATGCGTTCCACCACGATAAAATATTCCCGAGCCGTGAAGGATGCTTGATATTCCGCCGGCTTGTGCCGAAAGTGGACGAAGTTCGTCGAGTTTTCTGCCATCTACCCGCCTGTCGTATTTCAAAACTTGCTCATGAATCAGTCGATCAATTTTTGTGTCTATATATTGGGGCGCAAATTCAAAATCTTTTTCAGAAAGAGATTCTTTGGCAATTTTTATCCAGTTTTCTATTAGTTCATCTATTATTTCCTTTGATTTTCCCAGAATTCCATTCATGACAGTTTTTTCAAATTTTTCTTCTATTGTATCAGTGAAAAGTTTTGAAACAGATTCTGGCATTTTCGGCTCGGACAATTCCACTTTTTGCAAGCCGATTTCCTCGATGATTTTTTTCTGCCACACATTTATTTTTTCGATTTCACTCGAAGCAAGCGTCAGCGCTTCAACGGCGGTTTTTTCACTCGGTTCATCTCCTCCCAGCTCGATCATATTTATATTTCCGTCTTTTCCACAGGCAATCAAATCAACCTCGTACATTTCGTTGTCGCGCTCGACATAGGTAGGATTCGTTTGAAAGCCGTCATTTTTATGTTTGCCAATCCGCACCGCACTGACCGGTCCATGAAACGGGATTTTTGAAACACTTATGGCAAGCGATGCTGCAATGACACCCAAAACATCTGGATCATCCTCGTCGATAGAAAGCACGGTGATGACAACTTGGATTTCATTTCTGATCCACTGGTCAAAAAGCGGGCGAATAGTTCTGTCAACAATTCTGCCGGAGAGAATCGCTTCATCCGATGGCTTTCCTTCCCGCCTGGTATATCTTGATCCGAGAATTTGACCTGTCGCGTAAAATTTTTCTTCATAATCTACCGTGAGTGGGAAAAAATCTGTCCCTTCCCTTTGATTTTTTGACATTACCGCTGTTGCAAGGACTGTTGTCAATCCGTATTTCAAAACAACTGAACCATCCGCATTTTCCGCCCAATCATTGAACTCGGCTGTCAATTTTTTTCCGCCAAGTTCAGTGGAGAATTCTTTTTTGTTCATATTTTTCAACTATTAATAATATGCGAGCATTATAGCGCAGATTCAACAGAAACAAAAAGGGGCGAGTTTCGCAAAGCGAAACTCGCCCCTTTTTGTTTATCTCCTTCTTCTCGGATGTGTACCGATCATGTATTCGTACGGATTCTCGTCGAGATCCATGAAATCATCGACCACTTCGATTAATTTTGCCGAAGTTGATTTTCCAAATGAAACGCATTCCACCTGGCATCCTTCCGTAACTTTGAGATATTCGACAAGCGGAATAAAGTCTCCGTCGCCGGTAATCAAAATTACCGCATCAAGCTTTGGCGAAAGTGAAATCGCATCCACCGCCATACCGACATCCCAGTCGGCTTTTTTTGCGCCGCCTGCGAATATTTGTAAGTTTTTTGTTTTGATTGTGATTCCAACTTTGCCGAGCGCTTCAAAAAAGCTTTTTTCTTCGCCGGATTCCGTTGTGATGACATAAGCTGTCGCCCGTATCAAGACTCTTCCGTCAAGTGCATCTTTGACCACTTGGCCAAAATTGACCTTTGCTCCATATAAATTCTTTGCAGAATGATATAAATTTTGTGTATCGATAAAAATACCGACGCGCTGATCTTTGTGTTTAATAACTGCCATATATAAATATAGTATTTAATTTTTATGTAAATAAAATCGACCTATTAACATTATACCGTGAAAAACAAAAAACCGCTTCCCGAGCAGTTTTGTGTTAATTATTTCAAACCTACTTTTTTCGTAATTGCAGAATATCTTTTTGGAGAATTCTTCTCAAGGTATTTGAGATGCTTTCTGCGGTCGGCAACCATGCCGATGAGTCCGCGTCGTGAATGATTATCCTTCGCATTTTTCTTCAAATGCTTGGTCAATTCCTCGATTTTCTTGGAAAGCATGGCAATCTGGACTTCCGGAGAGCCAGTGTCGGTGGCATGAAGCGCCACTTCTTTGATTACTTTCTGTTTTTTTGCCTTAGTTAACATGACTAAAAGATAACATATTTATCTATAAATTGCAATATATTTGATATCTAAATATTGTGCGACATGGTAAAATACAGCTATGAATTTACAGGATTTAAAAAGACAATTTTTGGAATACATTGAAATAGAAAAAGGCCGGGCTCTCCGCACTGTAGAAAATTACGATCATTATCTGACCGTTTTCCTAAGCCAAACAAAAGTTGAAGATCCGAAAGATATCACCAATGAAAAAGTCCGTGATTTTCGCATGTGGCTCAACCGGCAAGCAGCGGGCAATAATCGCGCGACGGGTGAGACCATGAAAAAGAAAACACAAAATTATTACCTCATTGCTTTGCGCACTTTTTTGAAATTTCTTACGAAACGGGGTATCACTTCTCTTCAAGCAGATCAAATCGAGTTGGCAAAAGTCGGTGAGAGGTCTATCGATGTTATTTCTTCTGAAGAATTGCAACGGCTTCTCAAAGCCCCAGATTCAGAAGAAAATCCTGAAAAAGCCGCCCGCGGACACGCTATTTTGGAACTCCTTTTTTCTACGGGGCTTCGCGTTTCAGAGCTCTGTTCATTGACAAATGATTTGGATATTCGACAAGATGAATTTTCTATCCGTGGTAAAGGTGGCAAAGTGCGCGTTGTTTTTCTTTCGTCGGAAGCTAAAGATGCGGTGAAAAATTATTTAGCTTTGCGAAAAGATATGTCAGATGCTCTTTTTGTGAAAGTCAGTGATGAAAAATTTCCTGCCAAAAGTGGAGGCAAAAGATGAAAATTCAAAAAATGAAGGACTGACGCGTAGGTCAATAGAAAGAATCGTGAAACACTACGCCATTACAGCAGGTATTTCAAAAAAAGTTACTCCGCATGTCATTCGGCACTGTTTTGCCACAGACCTACTTTCAAATGGCGCGGATATTCGAAGTGTTCAAGCCATGCTTGGTCATGCTAATATTGCAACGACGCAGATTTACACTCATGTAACCGATAAGCATCTACGTGATATTCACAAGAATTTTCATAATAAGAAGTAGAAATTTTACCAATATAAAAGGCCGGTTTTGCTTCGTAAAAACCAGCCTTTTTGTTTTTTATGATTACTTATTTTCTTCGTGATGATGATGGATCTTTAATCTCGGTCTTTTTTCCACAAAATAGTAGATGAGCGCACCAATGATTGAGGTAAAAATAATTACGATTATCCATACAATTTTCATTTTTTCCGGTGCATATTTAATCGCGTCAATAAGCATCCAAAGCCACAAAATAAACATCAAAACACAGAATATAAACCAGACAATCGGTATCAAAACGAGCAAAAAGAATGGCATATGCCAGCTGTTGCCATAACCGTATCCCCCGGAATAATAAATATAATGCTGCGCGAATGTCACAGATGGCAGAAAAGCGATTGATAAAATTGCAATTAATTTTTTCATATTTGTTGGAATTAAACTGATAACGAGATTATTATAGCACAAAATTATGATATACTTTTCACATGAAACTTGTTTCATGGAACGTAAACGGTCTGCGTGCGGTAGTCAAAAAAGACGCTTTTAACGCGATTTTTGAGGTAAATCCAGACATCATTTGTTTGCAGGAAACAAAAGCTCATCCAGACCAGCTTTCGGAAGAAACCCGCTCTCCTATTGGTTATTTTTCATATTTTGACCATTCAAAAGTCAAAAAAGGCTATAGCGGAGTTGCTATTTATTCAAAAATCAAGCCGGAAAAGGTTGAATATGGAATCGGCATAAAGAAATTCGATGATGAAGGAAGAACTTTAATTGCCTATTTCAATAATTTTGTTCTTTTAAATATCTATTTTCCAAATGGCGGCGGCAGACCGGAACGTCTCAAATATAAAATGGAATATTACAATGAATTTTTGAAAGTTATTGAAAAGCTTCATAAAAATAGAAAAAAAATAATTTTCTGCGGAGATGTGAATACTGCTCACCAAGCTATTGATCTCGCCAGACCCAAGGAAAATGAGGAGAATACAGGTTTTTTACCGATGGAGCGAGCATGGATTGATAAAGTCATAAGTAAAGGATATATAGACACTTTTAGATTTTTACATAAAGAGAAAGTCGGAGCATATTCATATTGGGATATGAAAAGTTTTGCTCGCGATAGAAATGTCGGTTGGAGAATAGATTATTTTTTCGTATCGGAAGATCTTAAAGACAAAATAAAAAGTGCGGAAATTTTAGACAACATATTCGGTTCAGACCACTGCCCTATTTTATTGGAATTAAAATAAAGAATCTCGCAATTCTGCAATTTAATAACTTGTCAAACTGTTCAATAAAGCATTTTATCTATATTTTAAGCCATATTTAATACTGTCCTTTATATAAGACAACCATGTCAATAGTTATCAACAGTTATGTCCTTTACATGTCTTTTATAAAGAATATAATTGCAATCAGAAGGTATTGGTATTTGAAATATTAGATTACAAATGTGATGCAACTCTATTTTGTAGTTCTCCTAAAGTATTTTAAATATTAAAAATATCGAAGTTCTTTAATGAAGACTGATCATCTTCGAAATTGGAAGATTCGCTTGGTGAAAGCTCATAATTTTTTCTAATCTGCTTATTTGATTTTATTTTAAAAAACAAGCAGTCAGGAAATGAGATTCGACGAGGCGTTATTCATCCGAACCGTCAATCTACGCTCAGTAGTTGGCGGTTTTTTGTTGCTCAAAACTATAAAATCACATTTTCCATCATAAAAACCCTTGATATTCTTCGTTTTTTATCAATTATAGACAGTAATAACATCAAATTGCCAATCAGTTTCGTGTGAAACAGCTTTACTAGCAATATTAAGTTCGTATTGTTCAAGCAATTCTTTTAAGTTTCTAATGATGAAGATTGTCTTCCGGTCTGTAAGTATCAGTTTCACGTGAAAAGTCGGTATTTATTTCACGTGAAACGCTTTTTACTTCAATAAAATGAAGATTTTATCTTTTGTAGCTACAATATCTAATTCGCCTCATTTTCTTGAATAATTTCTTTCTACAATAAAAAATTTTTTTAAAAGGAATTTACAGGAAATATCTTCTCCAAGATCACCGAGAATTCTTTTATCGGTTTTGTTATTTTCCATTCTTTAACAAAAAATATAGCACATTTCACGTGAAACAATAAATAATGTTACTAAGAAACATATCTTATTGGACAAAAGAACAATTAAATACGACTTTTTAAAATTAACTATATTTTTCAACAGTTTTTTGATAAAAGACTAAAAAATTATCATTTGTCGTATAATATAGAAATATGTCTTTCATTCACATATTAACATAGTTATCAACAGTTTCATATGAAAAAATCCTTATTTTTAGACCTTAAATGGAATTGATAATTATTATATTAAATAATTTGTGTTCTTGTATGTCCTTATAACTTTTTATTCATTGTCTTTAACTTAAATATTTTTTCTTGCCCGCACAAATGAAAAATAACCTAATGTTAGGTTATTTTTCATTTGTGCGGGCGCCGGGAATCGAACCCGGGCCCAATCCTTGGCAAGGACTAGTTCTACCATTAAACTACGCCCGCATTTCCGCCAAATTATTATACATAAAAAAAGAAAATATGAAAGTTCTTTTAATAATTTTATTTGTGCCCTTGGTCGGTCTCGGAAAATGCATAGTGAGACCCCACAAGGGTTCTTTGGCGATTTTTAGTATAGCATAATTAACCCTCTCGGTCTGGGTCAGTTTTCAAAAAGCGAACAAACCGAACACAGAAAGACTATTTTTGAATGTTCTGTTTAAATTATGAAATGCCAACAAATGCCTATAAAAAAGCTTTTGAGATAATCTCGTTCTTACTTGACAAGTAGTATATTATACTTTCTAATCTGATTTGAATAAAAAAACAAAAAGGAGTAGATTGAGAGAATAAATTATATGAACGAAGTCAAAAAAGCTGAAATAAAAAAAGACCAACTTCTTTCTGAAGGAAATTTTCTCTATTACTGTAATGACTCCATGGTGGGTGTTGAAATGACTAATTTTTCAAAAATATCAAAGGTAATACCGCATTACACTGGAAAAGAAGTTGAGGATTTACTTTTCACTATTCCGCTTGAAATTGGAATAAAAAAAGACCTTGTCACATACCAGGCCGGTTGGAATGACAAGGAAAACCAGATAGAATGCTGGATGATTTTGAAAAATGATCAAAAAGTGACTGTTGGTAAGGATTCTTTCCAACTGGAGGCGGATGAAAAAATTCTTTTGTGCAGATCGGTAAAATTTAACGAATGGACTTTTACAAAACTTATGTCGGATGTCGGTTTCAGGACAGAATTACTTACCACGACAAAAGACAGAAGCTATGTATTGTCTATGGTTCAACCGACGAGATACAGTGTTTAGTTAAAAACAGCTTCTAACTTCCAGTTCTGACTTCATCCATCCAAGGAGCAGTTTAATAATTACTTCTCTGCTTCAAACCCTTTTTCAAAATTATCAAGAGACGCATCATAAGTAGTTTGCATTTTTTGAATCATTTTTTCAGCTTCCTTATGTGGGATCTGGTGAGTTTCACCGTTTAAATAATCAACAAAAAAGAGTTTATTACCACTCCTTATAATTACCTCTCTTTCTGCAAACGTCCGATCTTTTGATTCCTTCTGGTTTTTATGTATTGTCTCTCCAGCCTCTGAAGCCATATGTTCAAAATCAGATTCTATCGAATCTAGTCTACTATTTCCTTGCGGATTTTCTTCCGGAAGAGTAGCTCGTAACATTCCGTCTTGATCTGGTCTTGTTTCTCCTTTTACTGTGACATATTTTTTCACCTCACCAGTTGGTTTACCATTTTTATTATGAGCATCATATATAAAATCAGTAACTTCTTCGCCATTTTTCTCAGAAAAAAATTTAACAAAAATACCTGATTTATTTACATCAACGGTTATTTTTTCCCCACCTTCAAATACAACTGTCTTTTCATATTCGGTCACATGACCTTCTTTGTTTTTGTAAACCCTATCGTAGTGTTTTTCAACTATCTGTTCAATCTTTGTAGCTTTTTGTTTCAATTGTTCTGGACTAATAGATTTTGCAAGTGATTCTTCAGTCATTCCGCCCAACATAAAAAAGGAAGCGGCAAAAACTTTTAAAGTTTTTTCAATTTTTTCTTTCAACGAAGCACCCTTCTCTGGAGTATTATTTTCTACTTCTGAAAATTGTTCTGGATTTTTCATTTCTTTATTTTAGTTAGTTATTACAATGGGATTGTAGCGCCAAAAGCCATAAAAGTAAACATTTTAAATTACTTGACAGATAATATATTATATGCTACCATGTCAAACAGTAGTACCATAACAACTTGGAGGAATACATGAAAAAGCTTCTGTTTCTTGCGGTTTCGTTGGTCGTTTTTTTGAGTGGATATGCTTTTGCTGACAGCACGAATCCACTTTTCCATAAAGTTTGTACCTGCACGATTAGTGCGACAAACGGAAAAGAGCTTCTACTTGATCAGTGCGGAAAGAAGGCACTTTTCTTTCGCGGAGAGATGCCTGCAATCCTTGCGGATTCAGATTTGAAGCCAACTGCCAAAATAACCGTTAAAGTTAATGAGGTGGCGAAAGAGTTTTTTACGCCAGGAACCATCGGTGGTTGGAACATTAGCCTCGACAAAGTTTCTTTCACTCAAGGCCAGGTGTTTCAGTTCTGCAAAGAACACGGCGATTTGCTGACCTCAAAGGAAGTCGTAACCGCATTCCTTTTAAAGGTTAGGCAAAGATACTGTGTTGCGTACGTTGGCAGGTCATCCTCTGGATTAACTATAGAAGTTCTTCCACTGGGCGGATATGGTGATCCCATCGGAGATCGTCGTATTCGGTACGTCATTCCAAAACAGTATAGTGAATAAAAGCCTGAAATGCTTCAAACTTTCAAAACCTCGTTTTTAACGGGGTTTTCTTTTACCTGAAACACCTTCAAATTTTTCTTCACCATAACGGGGAATCGAACCCTCTCGGTCGCACTGTCGGGGTGCGTTGAAAAATATGGCTAAAAAATTTTCGCTCCGATTCCTATCGGGGTGCGACTTTTTGAACGCGAAAAAAGTGAGGTTTTAAGCCTCTCGGTCTGTCTCACATGCATG